>JAJPIL010000027.1 GCA_021324755.1 Pseudomonadota bacterium | reverse complement strand
GGTTCGGCCGAGGCTTTCCTTGGTATCCACAACGTGTACGCACGCGATCTGGTTTTAGGAGCGTTAATCGGAGCGTTTATTGGGGCCTTTCTTGCGTCAATCGAAGCCCTAAGCCTAGGGCAAAACCGCGCGGCACTGCGCGGGATGCGTGTTGGAGCCTTGATCGGCGCAGCGGGCGGAGCGCTCGGCTTATTGGTCGGCGAGTTGGGATTCGATGTGCTGGGGGGACTGGTAGGCCGAATCGTCGGCTGGGCCGTGTTGGGAATGGTTGTAGGGTTCGGTACCGGGTGGGCGTCGCGTTCAACGGCTCGTATCCGCAACGGAGCCATAGGTGGAATCGTAGGCGGTTCGCTCGGCGGATTTCTCTATCAGGCGCTTACCACGGTCTTGCCCTCAATCGTGGCGCGTCCGCTTGCCTTCGTTCTTGCAGCCGGTCAGGGTGCCGGCGGTGCGGCTGCGGCGGGAGGCTACGGATCGAGCGCGGTGATGAACACGGCGCAGATGCTCGGTCGGGCGCTCGCGATCATCGTGCTAGGAGCGCTTATCGGCTTCTTCATCGGCCTGGTGACGGAGCTGTTCAAACAGGGCTGGCTGATGGTCATTCGCAGTAAAAGCCGCAACGTGCGCGAAGGGCGCGAATACTCGCTGCTCAAGCAAGTCACGACTATCGGTCGGGCTGAGGAATGCGATATTGGGCTGTTCGGTGACCAAAGCGTTGCTCCTCGTCACGCGATTATCAGAAAAGAGGGCAAGAACTTCTATCTGACCTCGACCTCGGGCGCACAGGTCTTCGTCAACCATCAACTTCTAAACGGTCGCCATACGCTGCGCAGCGGTGATAGGATCGAAGTGGGAGGCACGCTTTTCCTCTTCCGCGAAAAACTCCAACCGGCTGAGCGATGATTTTACCCGGTGGTTGCCGGTCGTGGCAGAAGCATTATCCCAGCTATCTTGGCCGTTCTGATTGCCAGTGGTTGTTTTGCGTCCAAAAAGTCGTCGGGCCGGTCGGGCCTAGCAACTAAAGTAGTCGAAACGATCGAATACTATCCTCGCTTCGTAAAAGGCTATCAAGGCACTTACCCACCAAGCCGAATGATCGTGCTCAAGCCAATTGACTCGAGAGAATATCCTGCCAAGTGGCGTAGCGACCTTGCCGACTTTAACGGCAACACCCCAGTTGGTGTGGTCGAAGACTCCCAAAACCGGGTCGTCGAGCGTCTGTACAGTCCACCGTTTATTGAACTCGTACAAAAAGCATTGGCACAGGCCGCCTCTGAAGCTGGCCTCGTATCGAGCACGACCAACCAATCCGACTACGCGGCGGTCGCGAATTTAAATCCTGGAGCTTACGTTTTGGCAAGCCGCATAACCCGATGCTGGGTAGAACGCAAGATCGATATGAGCCCGAATGGTATCGCGAGTTTTCGAACCTGGGCGGAATTCGACCTCGACGTGACGGTCTACAAGGCACCCTTCCATGTTCCCTTCTGGCAGTCCAAAAGCGTTTCGGTGTTTTACGATCCCCCGCCTGATGCGATCGATCCTGGGTTGGCCAGCGTTGCAGCACTCTACGACGATCCCGCACAAGTACTGTCTGTGGCGTTCACACGAGCGGTTGCGGGTGTTTTTAATCGATACGATCTTCGAAACCTGATTGAAAACGACCAAGGTCTGACGCAATAAAGGGTTCTACGTGCGTTCTTCAAGGAGCGTTTCGCGCCGCTGGGAAGATCACTAAGGTTTTAAGGAGAATAAGGACCATGAACGAGCGGATTAAGGAAATTCTTAGCTGGTACGCCGGGCAAAATCCGGGCGTGCTAACCAATCTGGCTCGCATTCTTAATCACGGCCGTCTCGGCGGCACGGGAAAGCTTTTGATTTTGCCGGTCGACCAAGGTTTCGAACACGGCCCGGCACGCAGTTTTGCGCCTAATCCGCCGGCCTATGACCCGCGCTATCACTTTCAACTGGCGATCGAGGCGGGGTGCAACGCGTATGCGGCACCACTGGGCTTTCTTGAGGCCGGAGCTGCCGAGTTTGCCGGCGAAGTTCCCCTGATACTAAAACTCAATAACCATGACCTTTTGCTGGATGAGCGCGATCCGATTCCGGCGGTGACGGCGAGCGTCAAAGATGCGCTGAGGCTCGGATGCGTAGCCGTGGGCTTTACTATATACCCGGGCTCTGCGATGCGACGCGAGATGTACGAGCAGCTGCACCAGATCGCTGAAGAGGCAAAGGCGCACGGACTTGCGGTGGTGGTGTGGTCATACCCACGAGGGTCGGGCCTTAGCAAGCAAGGTGAAACGGCGCTGGACGTTGTAGCATATGCAGCACAGATCGCGGCTCAACTAGGCGCGCATATAATCAAAGTCAAGCTGCCCACTGCCTATATCGAACAGCCCGAAGCGCGCAAGGTCTACGAGGCTGAAAAGATCCCGCTCGAGCCTTTATCGGCGCGCGTGCGTCATGTCGTGCAAAGCGCTTTCGACGGGCGAAGAATAGTGATTTTTTCAGGCGGGCCCAAGCATGACGACGCCTCGCTTCTCGAAGAGGTGCGCGCGATCGCAGAAGGCGGCGGCTTCGGCTCCATAATAGGACGCAACTCCTTCCAACGGCCTCGCGGCAAGGCTCTGGAGCTGCTAGCTAAAATTGCGGATATCTATGCAAGATACTCGCTTTGATTAGACACGCCAAAGGCTTAAACCTGCTCGAGGAGGGAAAATGAACTACAGCGACTACAAAGGGCTACTTTTTGACCGTCCCGACGACGGAATTCTACTTATCACGATCAATCGGCCGGACGTGCTTAACGCAACCGACGAGCGGCTACACTGGGAACTCAGTCGCGTCTGGAAAGACATCGACGAGGACGAGGAAACCCGAGTCGTGGTCGTGACCGGCGCAGGCAAGGCTTTCTCTGCCGGCGGCGACCTAGACATGATCGCCGCCACCAAAGGCAACCCAGCGCGAGTGGCAGGCTCTTTGCGCGAGGCAGCCGATATCGTCTACAACATGATCAACCTTGACAAGCCAATCATCTCGGCCATCAATGGCGTCGCCGTGGGTGCGGGGCTCGCAGTCGCTCTGATGGCCGACATCAGTATCGCCTCCGACCGAATGAGAATTACCGACGGTCATATCCGCTTGGGCGTGGCTGCGGGCGACCACGCGGTGATAATCTGGCCGCTTTTGTGTGGAATGGCCAAAGCCAAATACTACCTTTTGACCGCAGACTTTATCGATGGAAAAGAAGCCGAACGAATCGGGCTGGTGAGCTTATGTGTGCCGCATGAGCAACTCATGGACCGAGCTTTGGAGATAGCCCGCAAGCTTGCACGCGGCCCGCAGTCGGCTTTGCGCTTCACCAAGCGCGCGCTTAACAATTGGCTTCGCGTCGCCGGCCCTGCCTTCGATGCCTCACTGGCCTATGAAATGCTCAACTTTTTCGGCGAGGACATCTCTGAAGGAATCAGCGCGATTCGAGAGCGGCGCGAGCCCAGTTTTCCGAGCGCGCGTAGGTCTTCGAGCGGTAAGGACAAGCGCAATTAGTTCGTTTAAAGCGATAAGCTTTGTCGAAAGCCTGAATGGGCCGGACAAAGGTCGCGTAAGCAATTGTTTTTCGGTATCACTACGGTTTATGTTATTTCGTTGGAGTGCATAAGCCTGAAGGTAGACGGAGGTTCTGGAGCCGTGAACATGATGTCGAAAAGCCTCGCCGTGGTAGTAGCGTCGGTTACGATGATGAGCTTTCTTGCCGCCACGCCGATCAAGGCCAGCGCGGCAGGTAGAAGCAAGGTGGATTGTGATAAGGTGATGGAGGAACTAAACGCGGGCAAAAAACCTCGCGAGGTTGCAAGCGACCTGCACATATCGCGCGCCTCGGTCTATCGTTGTCGAAAGCGTGCTCGCGCGCAGGCAAAAAAGTCTGAAACATCACCCTCCTCTTCCACGGGGGCGAGCTCGTCAAGCGGGTCTTCTTCTTCAAGCCATTAGGCCTAAGCTAACTTGCGTGGTCGCGGGCATCGTGTAGCCACACGCAAGCAAGCGTTTGAGCGCACGGTCGAGCTCGCGACCTCAAGCTCGCGACCTAGACATATCCGACTAGATATATCTTACTGGGAACTGGCCGGCCTCTTCGACTCGACCCACGATCACGGCATCGGTATTGCCTTGCCTGTGCAGTTCCTCCACGAGCGCCTGAGCGTCATTTTCGGCAAGCGCGATTAGCAGTCCGCCGGAAGTCTGAGGGTCAAAGCCGATTTCTATCATCTCCTCCCCCACTTCTTCGCCTATTGCCACTTTTGGGCCGAAGAACTCGCGGTTACGCCGCCCCCCGCCGGGCAGCATCCCAGCTCTGCACCATTCCACCGCGCCCGCAAGCAGTGGCAGATACCATTCCTCTATCACCAGGCAGACGCCGCTTGCCTCCGCCATTTGGCAGGCGTGTCCCAAAAGTCCAAAGCCTGTTATATCCGTAGCCGCGTGGGCGTTATGCTCGAGCATCGCCCTGGACGAGGCGGCGTTAAGCGTCGCCATCGTTGTCACCGCAGCACTGTACTGGTCTTGAGGCAGCTGCCCTCGTTTAAAAGCGGTCATCAAAATTCCCGTGCCCAGGGGCTTGGTCAGCACCAAGCGGTCCCCAGGCCGGGCACCGGAGTTTTGCACGATCCGGCGCGGATCGATAATTCCCGTGACCGCCATCCCAAATTTGACCTCTTCGTCGGCCACTGAATGGCCTCCGACAACTGCTACGCCGGCTTCACGTGCCTTTTCCAGACCGCCGCGCATGATCTCGACGAGCATTTCGAGCGGCAACCCCGACTGCGGCCAACATACGATGTTAAGGGCGACTTTTGGCGTACCACCCATCGCATAAACGTCCGACAACGCATTAGCCGCTGCGATCTGTCCGAACATGAAAGGGTCGTCCACGATCGGCGTAAAAAAGTCGACCGTGCTCACCAGCGCCAGGTCATCGCGCAACAGATACACTCCGGCGTCGTCGGCAGTTGCGGCGCCGACCAACAAATTCGGATCATGGTCCAAGTCGAGCTTCGATAAGGCTGATTTAAGGTCCGCCGGACCCAATTTTCCGGCTCAACCCGCCGCCTTGCATCGGGCAGTAAGCCTTATCAGCTCATTGCGAATCCGATCGCTTTCCGCCATATGGAGCCTATGTCCAAGTTCTTATCGCACCCGCGTGCGCTTGCAAAGTATCCCGCGCGCCGCCTCTACGTTTTGTTCCCTTTTTTACGCGCGCCGTTACGAGACAGCTTGTCTAAGTCTCCTCAAGTCACCGACGCGCAAAGTCACGCCGCTTCGGTCGAAATAGTCCAAGAGGGCTATTGCAAACTTGCGCGAGGTTTGAAGCAAATCGCGAAAAGTCGCGGCGCTTATTTCGCTGTGTGCTTTAAGATAGTCGGCCAAAACCGCTTGCGCCTGCGCGACCCGTGCCGCAGAGAAATAGAGGTCCTTGGTAACTTTTACTGCCTTTCCCTCTCGCTCCAAAATATTGAGGAGGCGTATCAACCGTGCCTCTGCTTGCGCAGCTAGACCCGTCGTCGCTCCCAGCTGACGCACATCGGGCGGCTGAAATCCAGCTTGGTCAAGGATACGTTCGATTTGAGCCACCAGCGCTTTATCCTCCGACGACAGTTCGATTCGATGCGAGCGCAGACGCAAAACGCTTTCCTCGCGCTCGAGCTCCGTTTCATCAACCAGTCTTTCGACCAACGCTCGGAACAAGCGCGGCGAAATTTCGCCCGGCATGCGCGACCTGAGCGCCTCCATCTCAAGACCGACAGCCAGCGGGTCAGCCTTGTGATGCGCTTGGACGGCCTCGAGCACGAAGCGCTTAAACTCGTTCCATCTGCTCACGGGCATGAAGCCAGTTTCGTCACCCGCGCTAACTTTCGTGAAAGTCGGCGTCTTGAGTGCCGCCTCGACCTCCGTCAGAGGGACGTTGAGCAACTGGGAGATACGCTGAGCATCGAGCAGGAGCGTGTCTTGCAACTCGAGCATCGCCGCCACAGCCGCCTCTCCTGCGCTTCCGTTCAAAGCGGCCAACAGCTCCCGATAGCGCTGCAACCGGCTTCCCGGGCGATGGGCAACTGGGTTGACGACCACGCCGCCGCCCAATGTGCGTTGGTTCGAAGCATCTCTTACGATAAACCTGTCGCCCCTGAGCGCCACGACCGGGTCGCGAAGCACCAGCTGCACCAGGCCCGAGCGCTTAGGTTGAATCTCGCCGCCTTCCTCTAGTACGATTGCGCGGCCGAGCGACTCGGCGGTGCCGATAAAGAGTCGAATACGGTCATTGGTTTTGAGCGGCCGCTTGGTCATCGAGCGCACTTCGAAGAGAGCGTCTAACCGTGAGGAGGTTATTTCCAGCCGCTCGTCGGCGACGACGTCCCCGCGTTTTATTCCGACCCGCTCAGCTCCCACCAGGTTTAACGCAACTCGCTGACCGAAACCCGCTACCTCCACCGAAGCCGAATGCACTTGGATCGACCGCACGCGCACCGCTTCGTCGGCAGGCAAAACTTTAAGCTTTTGTCCTACACGCACCTCACCTCCTAACGCGGTGCCCGTCACGACCGTGCCATGTCCCTTGATTACAAAAGCCCGGTCCACGGGCAGACGAAAAAGCTCCGCACCACGCCTGCGCTCGAGGCCCTCGAGCTGGCGCACGATTTCGGCCTTGAGTTCCTCGACACCGTAACCCGTAAGGCTCGAGACCACAACGACCGGCGCCCCCTGAAACCGGGTACCCTCGGCTAGCAACTCGATTTCTTCCCTGACTTCCGCAACTCGCTTTTGGTCGACCAAGTCGGCCTTGGTGATAACGAATATGCCGCGCTCGACGCCGAGAAGATGCAGAATGTCGAGATGCTCCTCGCTTTGCGGCATCACGCCATCGTCGGCGGCCACCACAATCAGCGCAAGATCTATCCCATGGGCGCCTGCGAGCATATTGCGGATAAATCGCTCATGGCCCGGGACGTCCACCAGCCCTACCCGTTCGCCGGTAGGCAGAGTCAAGTAGGCAAAGCCGAGCTCGATAGATATACCTCGCTCTTTCTCTTCTTTCAGCCGGTCGGTATCCTGCCCCGTTAGTGCTTTGACCAGTGCGGTCTTGCCGTGGTCGATATGCCCGGCCGTGCCGATGATTGAATGTCTAACTTTGGCCTCCATCGTTGCCTGACCAAGCGGCGCTTGCGCTAGCTTTCAAATGGCGAAGTAAACTCCTGTCCAAATACAGGCCGCCAATCTTGCATCTCGCCTTACTTCGATTTTACCGTTGTGCCGGATAAAATAGAGAGGTGAGTAGCGACTCAAGCTATGGCGAGGCTTCGTTCTGAAGTAGTTAGAAGCTTGGTACAAAGGCTTAAATTGCCGGTTTTGCCGGCAGCGGCAGTTGAGCCCGCGTTTGGGCAAGCCGCAACTCATCCGGAAACCACAATTTCCGCCTAGGAAAGAATCGGTCTGAAGACTCCTTTTTTCATATACAACACCCTGTCCCGAGCGGTTGAAGAGTTCAGCCCTCTCAACCCGCCTGTCGTAACGTACTATTCGTGTGGGCCGACCGTTTATTTGCGCCAGCATCTAGGTAATATGCGAAGCTACATCTTCGCGGATACGCTCAAGCGGGCGCTGACCTATAACGGTTACAAGGTCCGTCACGTGATGAACATCACCGACGTAGGGCACATGACGTCCGACGCCGATGGCGGCGAGGACAAGGTCGAAAAAACCGCGCGCGCCGAGGGGCGAAGTCCACGCGAGGTGGCCGATTTTTATACCAATTTGTTTCTCGAAGATTTAAGGAAGCTGAACGTTCAGATGCCCGACGTTTTGTGCCGCGCAACCGACCACATCGCAGACATGATCGCTCTGATCGAGAAGATCTTGGCGCGCGGATACGCCTACGTTGCCCAAAGCGGCGTCTACTTCGACGTCGAAAAGTACCGGGGCACCAATCGTGTAGGTCGCTTGTCGCGTCAAAGCTTAGACGAACAGTACGCGGGACAAAGGATCGAGCACGCGCCGGACAAGAAAAGCCCCCACGACTTTGCACTCTGGGTGCTCAATCAGCCAAACCATATTATGCAATGGGACAGTCCGTGGGGGCGCGGGTACCCTGGGTGGCATATCGAGTGCTCGGCGATGGCTATGAAGTACTTGGGCGAGACGATCGATATACACTCCGGGGGCATCGACCACATACCAATTCACCACGAGAACGAAATCGCTCAATCCGAAAGCGCTACAGGAAAGCCGTTTGTACGCTATTTTGTGCATCACGCTTTCCTAGTCGGAGCCGAGGGAGCAAAGATCAGCAAAAGCGCCGGCCAGTTTCCCGTGCTGAGCGACCTTCAGGCGCTAGGGCTCCATCCTTTGGCATTTCGTCTGTTCTGTTTGGGAGCGAAGTACCGCTCTGAACTTGCGTTCAGTCTCGATGCCATCAGAGGAGCCGAGCGCAATTTGGTCTACCTCTACAATTTTGCCTCGACCGTCTCGGACGAAGAGACCGAGAGTGATGCCGAATGGGTGGAGCCGTTCGAGCAGCGCTTTCACGAGGCGATAAACAACGACCTTAACACGCCCCAGGCTTTGGCAGTGGCGCTCGAGATGGTAGCGGAGGCTTACCGCCGAAACGACCGGCGCATTTGGCGAACCCTGACGCGTTTTGACAGCGTTTTCGGAATCGGTTTGGAGCAGATACGCGCCGAGTCGCGCGCGCCGCTGCCCGAAGAAGTCACGCAGCTTGCCGAGCAGCGCCTTGAAGCCAGGCGTGCGAAAAATTACGCGCTCAGCGACGCGCTTAGAGCAAAACTGCTAAGTATGGGTTACGCGGTGGAAGACACGCCTGAGGGTTACCGCATCAAGCGTCGATGGGGCGCAAGTTGAAGTGCTAGACAACTCTCCCATAGAATTTGTTGAGCCGGTTACGAGCCATGGACGAGCCGATGGATAGAAGCGCTCCAAGCATTACCAGCGCCAGGGTTAAAGCGTATACGTCCGAAATAAAGCGCTTGGACCCAACGCGCACGCCCTACTACTTGCCGATCGCGGACGAAATAGAAATCTTCGAGGCTGCCTATCGCGCACGTCTGCCGGTCCTACTGAAAGGACCGACTGGATGCGGAAAGACACGGTTCGTGGAACACATGGCACATCGCCTAGCCGTTGCCGAAGACGGTCCCACAGGGCTAATAACTGTCGCCTGCCACGAAGACCTGACCGGAAGCGACCTAGTCGGACGCTACTTGATCCAGGCTGACGAAACGGTGTGGATCGACGGACCTTTGACGCAGGCGGTCCGAAACGGCGCGCTGTGTTATCTGGACGAAATCGTCGAGGCGCGCAAGGATACCACGGTGCTGATCCATCCGCTATCCGACCATCGGCGGCTTCTGCCGATTGAAAAGCGGGCCGAACTCCTGCAAGCCCATCCGTCTTTTCTTCTCGTCATCTCCTATAACCCCGGCTACCAGAGTATTCAGAAAAACCTCAAACACTCCACACGCCAGCGCTTCATCACGATCGAGTTCAACTATCCGCCGCCGGAGAAGGAAGCTGAGATTATCGCGCACGAAGCAAAGGTTAGTTATGAGATCGCCGAGCAACTAGCGCTGCTCGGTGCAAAAGTTCGTAATCTTAAGGGCGCAGGCTTGGAGGAAGGCGTTTCGACGAGACTGCTTATTTATGCCGGCGAGCTCATAAGAAACGGCATCGCGCCGCGCCGCGCCGCCACAGTCGCCGTCACCTGGTCCCTTACGGACGAACCCGAAGCCAAGGCGGCCATAGACGAGGTCGTCAAAGCTATCTTTCCGTAGCGTTGGGTCAAGACCGAGGAACACACAATAAGCGCTCTCCGGCGGTAGCCCGAGCGGGGCTAGAATAGCTTCATTGGTACAGCCAGCGCTTTGTTGCGAGCGAGCTGTTGCACTGGGCGGCGGGGATGAGCCCATAGTGGTCTTATGAGGTATGGTGCGATGGACGTGATAGATTTGCGCAGCGACACGGTAACCTTGCCGACGCCGGAGATGCGAAAGGCCATCGCCGAGGCCGAGCTTGGCGACGACGTGTACGGCGAAGACCCGACCGTAAATAAGCTTCAGGAAGTTGCTGCGCAGATGCTGGGCAAGGAAGCCGCCCTGCTTGTGCCAAGCGGAACGATGGCTAACCTGGTTTCGATTCTTGTCCACTGTCCAAGGGGCTCAAAGGCGATTATGGGCGCCAAGGCGCACAGTAATCTTTATGAAGCTGGCGGAGCCTCGGCAGTTGGCGGCGTAATTATTTCGCCGGTGCGCAACCTTGACAACGGCGAGCTCGATTTAGACGAGCTGCGAAACGAGCTAAGCATGCCCTCGTCAAATCCCCATTTCGCAAGGCCAGCTCTAGTCGTTATCGAGAACACGCACAATTTGTGCGGAGGCGCGGCAGTAAGCCTTAACCACATGGCCGAAGTAAGACATCTCGCCCATGCGCACGGTTTGCCGGTCCATCTTGACGGCGCGCGAATTTTCAATGCCGCCATTGCTCTAGAAACCACTGCCGACAAAATTGCTCAGCTTGCCGACACCGCTTCGTTCTGCTTGTCGAAAGGTTTGGCATGCCCAGTAGGCTCGCTAATTTGCGGACCGCGCGCGTTCATCGAAGAAGCCAGGCGAGTGCGCAAGGTACTCGGTGGCGGGATGCGCCAGGCAGGAATTATCGCCGCCGCGGGACTTGTCGCTCTGCGGACGATGATCGACCGACTCGCGGAAGACCATGAAAATGCCCGCCGCCTTGCCGAAGGATTGAGCAACATAGAGGGTCTTTTCGTCGAGCCTCAGCAACGACGCACCAACATGGTCTTTTTCCGGGTGACGCGCGGCCCCGAGACTGCAAGCCGGTTCTACTCGGAGCTAAAGAACCGCGGTGTACTGATTATCCCGCGCGACTCGACACGCTTTCGGGCGGTTACCCACTACGGAATCACGGCCGAACATATCGAACGAGCGCTCGATGCGGCCGCGCTCGCGATGCGTGTTGCGACGAGCGCATCTTAGTCGGCGCGCTCGACCACCGCAGCGTTCCGTTCCGCCGCATGCACTTGTGCGAAAGACATCGAAGCAAAAGCTGACCGGCTAAGTTTCGTAAAGTCCCTCTAGGGCTTTCGGGGCGCCCGAAAGCGGCGTTATACTATGCCTTCTGTAAAACGTGCGCCAGTCTTTTGAGGGTTGAACTGTAGGAAGTATCCGGGATGGAATCGCTTAGTTCGCTTTTTTCGCTCAAAGGTCACGTGGCCTTGGTAACGGGCGCTTCGTCGGGCTTGGGCGTTGAGTTTGCCCGCGCGCTGGCTTTGGCTGGCGCGGACGTCGCGCTGGTCGCCAGACGGGCCGACCGTCTGGAACGGCTTGCCGCGGAGCTCAAAGAGCGTTACAAAGTAAACGCCGCGGCTATCCCTGCCGACGTCACGGTCGAGGCGGAAGTTGATCGCGCTGTGGCCGAGGCTAACGCCCAGTTGGGAATAATCGACATCCTCGTCAATAACGCGGGCGTTGCTCCCACCGGACGCGCCGAGAATATCAAGCGAGAAGTTTGGGACAGCACGTTTGCGATCAACGTAACGGCGCCGCTGATGCTCTCGCAGCGGGTGGCGCGCGCGTTGATCGAACACAAGCGTCCGGGACGTATCATCAATATCACCTCTGTCTACGGTTACGTCGGCACCGGCATTTATCGAATGGCGTGTTACGTCGCAAGCAAGGCGGCCCTGGCAAATCTGACGCGCCAACTGGCTATAGAATGGTGCCGTTACGGGATAACCGTGAACGCTATCGCGCCTGGATGGGTGCCGACCGAGATGAACATCGAAGGGCTCGAAAAAGGCGACAACCGCGCGCGCATCGAGAGTTTCATCCCGATGGGTCGACTGGGAAGACCAGAAGAGCTCCGCGCGGCTGTGATTTATTTGGCCAGCGACGCGGCAAGCTACGTCACCGGAACGGTAATCCACGTCGACGGCGGATATCTTGCTTGGTAGCGGATAGGTCCGCTAGCGCTCCGGGCAGTTTGGACTCAGCTTGGACAGCGGTGCAGCAGATCAAGAGAACGCAAAAGCGTAGCTGCGGAGTGAACACTGCTGTTGCCAAAATGACGTAGCCGAACGCAGTTGGTTATCGCAGATCGACGCTATCTGAGCGGGCCAGCAAGAAGTCAAGTTTCTACTTAAGAGCGCAAGCCTAGCGGACAATCGGCATAAGATCGTCTGTCTGCATCGACCTGGTTTGAAGGCGGATTGAAATAACCCAGGCTTGCGCCGCGCCGGCGTCGTTGCTAAGTGATTCGCGCCTCACTATATATTGCTTCAATATGCGAGGTGCCGACTCCCAAATGAACATTTATGCCCAGATACTGCGGCGCAAGCCGCCCGCCGCCGTTATGGCTGACCTGTATCAGGTGCACACCGGGCTTAAGCGGGCGCTGGGCCCATTGGACTTAACCGCGCTTGGCATAGGCGCGATTATCGGGGCTGGCATCTTCGTTCTAACCGGAGTAGCCGCCTCCCAGATCGCTGGCCCGGCGATAATCCTGTCGCTAGTCCTCGATGGGATAGCTTGCAGCATGGCCGCCCTATGCTATGCCGAACTTGCTACGATGGTGCCCTTGGCGGGCAGCGCCTACACCTACTGTTACGCCACGATGGGCGAGCTGGTTGCGTGGATAATCGGATGGGACTTGGTACTGGAATACGCGGTCGGGGCTGCCACGGTTGCGGTCGGCTGGTCGGGCTACTTTACGCTGATTCTTAAAGGCCTGGGTTTGCGCCTGCCGGACGCCTTGACTCACGCTCCATTCACCAGGCCCGGGGCGATAATCAACCTTCCAGCGGTCCTGGTAGTTCTCGTGATGTCGGCGATTCTCTACGTTGGGATATCCGAAAGCGCACGCGTAAATTCCTTCATCGTAGGAATCAAACTCCTTTCAATCGCGATAGTCATAGTGGTGGGGGCTTTTTTTGTCGAAAAACGCAATTGGAGTCCCTTTGCTCCTTACGGATTGCTCGGAATCACGCGCGGTGCGGGATACATGTTTTTTGCCTTTATCGGCTTTGACGCTTTGTCGACCGTCGCCGAGGAAGCGAAAAATCCCAACCGAGACCTTCCGATAGGCATCCTCGGTTCGCTGTCGATTTGTACGGTTCTCTACATGTTGGTTGCGTGCGTGGTCACGGGGATGCAGTCCTATCGTACGCTGGACCTAAACGCCCCGTTGGCGTCGGCCTTTTTCGAACGCGGCCTTTCTTTTATCTCCGGCATAATCTCAATTGGCGCGGTCGCTGGTCTGACGTCGGTTCAACTCGTTTTGATGTTGGGACAGAGTAGGATTTTTTTCGCGATGTCGCGCGACGGATTACTTCCGAAGGCCTTTTCGCGGGTCCATCCCCGCTTTCGCACGCCGACTATTCCGACGATACTGACGGGAATCGCTGTGGCTGCTATGGCAGGGCTCCTGCCGATCGATCTCGTGGCTGAGCTTACCAATATCGGAACTCTTTTCGCTTTCGTGCTGGTATGCCTTGGCGTTTGGGTGCTGCGTGTACTCGAGCCGACAGCGCCGCGCCCCTTTACCGTCCCATTTGTACCGTGGGTTCCCCTTTTGGGCGTCGTGTTCTGCGGTATCTTGATGGTCAGCCTAAAGCCACTCACATGGGTGCGCTTTCTCATTTGGCTTTTTGTCGGATTGATCGTCTACTTCCTCTACGGGCGCAAGCACAGCAAGCTGAATGCGCAAAACCAACTTAAGGCAGCCGAATAACCCACGTCAAGTTATTGCTACGGCCTCTCCGTTCTTCAAAAAGATTAGTTAAAAGACGTTTTTAATTGCTGGCGATGGTCTGGCTTCGGGCCAGGATCGCGTCCTGAGATAGGCCAAAACTTGCCCCGAACCAAGCTCTTAGGAGCAAAGCGTGGGCGCGTATCAGACGGAAAAACGCTAACGTCTCATTTTCCCGACCCGAGGTCTAACGACGAGCGCTAACTTGTGTTTGCGTCGTTGGTGATTTATCTCGCACCTCCCATCGGGGTTTTTCCACCTCGACCCACCGACCATCTACCGCTGCGTAAGTCAGCACCAAGCGTCTTAATTCCTGTGGCAAGGCGCGCACCTTTCTTTCGTGCTTACCGTCGTCGCGCTTTAGCCTTTGCTCCACAATGATCTGAACCGCCACTTTCCCCCCAGGCCCATAAGCGGGCCGATAACTGAGATGGCAATCGAAGTGCAAGCCGTTTTGCGGCACCGTTTCACATTCCGAGGCAAATAATTGCCGAGCCTCTTCCTTTGCCCTTGTTTCAAGCTCGATCGCACTGGCTTCGAGACTGTCGTTCGACGGAAAAGCGATGTTCGTATGAGCCGAAATTAAATTGCGTGTGCGCCCATACCAGATAAGGCCAGCCTGAAGAAGCAAAACGACCAATCCGACGAGTACGAGTCTACGATGGTGCATCATGGCGGCACACCAAAGCCCCTGGCTCGACACTAGCGCCATTCGCCCAAGACAATCGACGCCAGCCTCCGCTTTTCATGGCGTCTCTAATTCAGGCGTTCTAGAACGTGTTACGCAATACGCACCGGCTCGTGGCGCAGAACGGTTGCGCCGTGGCATTGGTTACCATCGCTTGCACGATAGCTCTGCTAACGCTTTTACTTTCCGTGACGCTGACGCAACGCACAAGTGCTTCGACTTTGGTTGAAGTAAGTTTGCCAAAAGCGCCAGAATAACTAGCTAATAGCGACCTTGTCACGTTCGCTTGAGGCAAGCAACGAAGTTGCGTCTTAACCGAAAGTGTCGCGGGCGTAAGTCTTCGATTGGGAGAAAGTATCGTCATGGCTTTAAAAGTCAGTTGGGACTCAAAAGTGTGTATCCATTCGGCTAACTGCGTTAAAACGCTGCCGCGTGTCTTTCGCATTGAAAATGGTAAATTCGTCATCGAACCGAGCGCCGCGCCCGACGACGAGGTTAGAGCTACGGTCGCAGCGTGCCCATCGGGTGCCTTGAAAATCGAAGAATGAGTGCGTTCGGCCACTGGTGAAAGCGCTCAAGACACCGTCGTCGCCGTAAAAGCTTATTTTTGGTTTGCCTGCGCGATGCCTTTTGACGTAAGGCACGGGCAAAGGTCAGCGTTAGTCCGGCCGATGGAGACTCGGAGCGACGAGGTTTGTTTTCGGCTTGCGCTTTTGCGCCGGGAGCGGTTATCGTAAGTTCACGTAGTTTCAGTTTGCAACTAGCCGGGGCGTAGCGCAGCCTGGTAGCGCACCTGCCTTGGGAGCAGGGGGTCGGCCGTTCAAATCGGCTCGCCCCGATTCGCGCCAGTAGCTCAGCAGGATAGAGCAGCGGCCTTCTAAGCCGCGGGTCGTGGGTTCGAATCCCGCCTGGCGCGCCACCGAAAAACCTCGCCAATGCAGGGCTTTTTCGGGAACGGCAAAACGGCGTTCGACCGTTGCCTCCGATAACTGTGCCCCAAATTGTCTTCCCGTTTCCACCGAATGTTGCATCGACTAGCTGCACGGTGCCGGGCGTAGCGATTTCTACTCCCAGCAGTTTCGTGAATTGCACGGCGCTTAAAGCCGCATAAAGACTTGCGCCCAGCTCAAGTCCGCAGTATTAACAGAAGCTTGCCTTTCACGTGCTTGGGCGACCTTTTCAAAGGGCCTCAGCTTACAGCGCGCGACAAGCTTTGAGCTGAGCTCCAAGGGCGCTGAAAGCTTTGGTACCGGTTTCATAAACTGTGTGCGTATTCGGCCACAGCAGAAGCCAAGCGTCTGTCGCAAAGCCACGGCATTGTCGCGGTTAGATTGTGCCTGACACTGCTCACGCTAGGTGATTCACTGAACGCCTTTCTCCGAAAAAACTACGAACAATCGTAGCTAAGTGCGCGAGCTACAAAAAATGTAAAAAACGGGCCAAAAAGATAATCAAGGGCTGAAGCCAACCAAAGAGGCATTTTGCAAGCGCCAATTGCGCGCTCTGAGCGCAGAGCCAAGCCCCAACCTTGTCGCTGGAAGAATAGGTACACGGCCGCAAATGTCGAGGAATGCAACTTAAAAAACGCGGGCTTATGGGTCATACCAAGCCATGTTTAATGAGCCACCTCCAAGAGCAACCCTTCGAAACGTAGTCCGGGGCGTTACTTTGGTATCTGGCCTTGCGGTAGCTGACCTCGCACGTAAAGCTTTCGTTAAAGACTCAGTCGCCGCTGTCGATCTGGCGCACAACGCTTTTCTCGGTTGCAGGCTCACGGCGTGTGGTGTGCGTCTATCGTCTTGGTGTGGACTCCTATCCGAAAAGCTAGTTCTCGAACAACTGGCCTCAATGGGATTGGGGAAGCCTTTGTTTGAAGATCGAAAGCTCCACAAATCGCAGGCGACGAAGTTCAAACTTTTGCTTAAGCATAGTCCGGATTACGCTAAATCCGAGCGCCATCACACGAGCATGAATAGTTGAAATCTCAAGCTCGTCGCACGTTCACGAGTTCGCTCTACGAGCTGCAAAACATGCACGCTGAATGGCAAAATAGGAACAAGTTTTTAACGTAGGATGAGTCTGCGGTAGATTGATTACGTACGTAGATTACGTACGCAGCGGCAATCGCGAACCCTGATGCTCAAAAAGCTTTCGATTTGCCGGCGCATCAAAGACTGCAGGCACAAGAGTGGACTCCGGCAACAACCAACGCACGTGTGCATTTTTGAGCGACTTTGAAGCTTTCGCTTTAGGGCTTAGCGATGAAGCTCGGCGGTGTCCGCTCATGTTAACTAGATTGTGTGCCTCATATTAGGGGCACAATCGCGCGAAAGTGGAAGATCAACCTAGAAGCAACACCGTCTTCAGCGCCAGCCGAAAGAAGTCGCTTGCGTCGACAAGGGAGGATCACTAGTCATGCCTGGTTTTGCCCTTCGCAATCCGCACTTTATTATTGTGGTCTTGTTGATCGCCAGTATTCTTGGCGCCACCGCTTTTGCTCGCATCCCGATTGACATCTTTCCGAACCTCAACATCAAGGCATGCGCAGTAGACACCATCTTCCCTGGCTACTCTCCGGTCGACATCGAATATGCGATTACCTCGGTAGATGAGCGCTTTTTTACGCTCGGCACCGGCATAAAGTACATTACTTCGCGCTCCCTTTACGGCAACAGCATCATAAACGTTTACTTCCACGACGACGTTCAGCTCGACGGTGCGACCGCGGACATCGCGGTCCTGGCGATGTCTGACCTATTTTTTCTGCCCCCACATGCCCAACCACCGATAGTGCTTGAGTATGGACCGGAGACCGCTATTCCGGTTCTGCTGGTCGCCGTCTCTGGACCGTTCAATGAAACACAGCTCATGGACCAGGCGCGCTTTAACGTCCGCAACTTTTTAGGCACTGTCGAGGGGGCCGAGGCGCCCTATCCGTTCGGCGGCAAGATCCCCCAGGTCATGACCTATATCACACGTCCAGATCTCCAGGCCCGGGGAATAACACCTTGGGACGTGGTCAATGCGCTCAACGGGCAAAGTCAGGTCTATCCATCCGGCGACGCCAAAATTGGCAATCTCGACTATTTTGTGACCACCGACCTCAAGATTCCTCATCCTCGTCAACTCAACCCTGTGCCGGTAAAGATCGGAGCCAATCAGGCGCCGCTGTATTACGGTGATGTGGGCAGTGGCGAGCTGGACGCAGAGCTTCAATACAACAAGGTGCTGATCGACGGCCAGCCCGGCGTATACGTAGGCGTACTCAAGCAGCCTGGAGCCAATACCGTGGCAGTGGTAAGAGGCGTCGAAGAGTTGTTACCCCATATCACGGGGATGCCCGCAGGAATGAAACTCAAGGCGATTTTTAGCCAGATCGACGTAATCCTCGACGCGCTCAATTCGCTCGAGCGCGAGGCGGGCTCGGGAACGATTCTCGCCGCCCTCATGATTTTGCTTTTTCTCGGCAGCTTCAGGTCGACCTTTGTGATGACGCTCTCGATCCCCATCTCGATTCTCGCCGCCGGGTTCATAATCTACATGCTAGGGGCAACGCTCAATATCATGACCCTGGGTGGCTTCACCTTGGCGGTCGGCCGCCTAATCGATAACTCGGTCGTGGTCATCGAAAACATCAACCGCCATCTTGCCGAGGGCGCAACACCCGAGAAAGCGGCGCTCGAGGGCGCAAACGAAGTGTCGCTAGCCGTTTTGGCCGCCACCGTCACCAC
Source organism: Pseudomonadota bacterium (assembly GCA_021324755.1). Lineage (GTDB taxonomy): Bacteria > Desulfobacterota > Binatia > Binatales > Binataceae > JAJPIL01. The sequence goes on along the minus strand of JAJPIL010000027.1, from coordinate 49,000 downwards.
CGTAATAGTTTTCTTCCCCGTGATATTTCTTTATGGCCTTGCAAAGTACATGTTCAGCGCTTTGGCGCTGGCGCTGACGCTGGCGATGTTCGCCTCCTACGGAGTAGCAATGACGCTAGTTCCTATCTACAGTCGCCGCTTTTTGCGAACCGAAGAAGCGCAAAGGCTCGAAGCGATGGCTCACGGCGGCGCAGCAGGAGAAGGGAGCCGAAACGTCTTTGTTATCTTCAACCGTTATTACGCGCGATTTGCTCACGCCTACGAGCGAGCACTCACCAAGGCGCTCGATCACAAACTTTTGCTTATCGGCACTATCGCTTTGATTTTCGTGGCCTCGATGATGCTTGTGCCACGTCTAGGGACGCAGTATTTCCCGCGCGTAGACGCCGGGAAGTTCATCATCAACTTAAGGATGCCTACTGGAACGCGGCTCGAGCTCACCACGGAAGCTGCTCAACATATCGACAAAATAATCCGCCGGATTATTCCGCCAGAAGACCTCGATACGGTCGTCGCCAACCTTGGCGTACCTCCCACGATGACCGCCATGTACATGGTCAACTCGACCGAAGACACGGGACAAATATTTGTCGGGCTTACACATGAGCATAAAGGCTCGACCTTCAAATACATGGACCAGGTACGCGAGGCGATCCGTAAGGAGATGCCAGAAGTAAAAATTTTCTTCAGCTCGGCCAGCATAGTCGACGCGGTGTTGAATTTCGGCAGCTTGGCCGCGATCGACGCCCAGATCATAGCTCCCATGAACTACAGCTGGGACTACATATTCAAGATCGGTCAGCAAGTGCGCAATCTGCTTAGCACGGTACCAGAAGTCAAAGATGCGTTTCTTCAACAGGTGGGTGGCTATCCTACGCTTCACGTCAAAATCGACAGAGTCCGGGCGGCGCGGCTTGGTGTCAGCGCCTTGGACGTGGTCAACAACCTCATTACCGCGATCAACAACAACATGATGATCGCTCGCAACGTGTGGATTAACCCTGACTTCGGCCAGCTCTACTTTCTTTCGTCGCAGTACCGGGAACAGGACATCAACTCTCTCGATTCGCTGCTCGACATCCCTGTGGGACATGGAACGCTCAACCGGCCCTGGGGCACTGGCAGTGGTCACGAACAATCGATAACGCTTCGAATGGTGGCGGATGTCGAGTCTACAAGCATGCCAGCCGAAGCTGATCACTACAATATTCAGCGGGTGGTAGATGTTCTGGTCGATCCTACTACGGAGGATCTGGGCGGCACCCTAAGTGCCGTAAAAAAGCGTCTCGCTCCCTTGAAGCTGCCTCGCGACATCAGCATCGAGTACCGCGGTTCGGTAGAATCGATGCAGAAATCGCTTGTCAGCTTCGGCTACGGAATGATACTGGCAACTGTGCTGCTTTACTTAGTTATGGTGGCGCAGTTTAGGTCGTTTCTCGACCCGTTCATTATCATGTTCGCCGTGCCGATGGGTCTGGTTGGCGTTGTCTGGACGCTCTTTCTCACCCATACCACGCTCAATATCGAGTCGTTCATGGGCATCATCTTCATGATAGGAATTGTCGTATCGAACTCCATTCTTTTTGTCGATTTTGCCAACGTCCGTCTGCGTGCCGGCCATCCGTTGCGCCAGGCCGTGGTCGAAGCGGCGCGTATCAGAATGCGTCCGATACTGATGACCGCTTTGGCCACCATCATGGGCCTCATCCCGATGGCTCTAGCGCTGGAGAGGGGCTCGGAGGCGTCGGCGCCGCTGGCGCGAGCGGCAGCCGGCGGGCTTCTGGTATCGACGATCTTTACGCTGTTTTTAGTGCCTGCGGTTTATGAGTTCTTTCACGCGCGTCGGGAGGGCAAAAAATGAGGCGCTCTAGACTCGCAATCACACTAGGATTGTTGGTGACGCTCATCCTTGCGGGATGCACCAAGACCGAAACGACCAGCAAGAAGACGTTCGAAGTGGCGGTCATTCACCCGGTTCGTCGTGACGCGGTCCGCACGATTACGCTGCCAGGTGACCTCGTCGGATACTACGAAGCCCCAATTTATGCCAAGGTCACAGGCTATCTGGAGGACCTGCGTGTCGACAAAGGCGACTGGGTCAAGAAAGGCCAACTGTTGGCTAAAATCTGGGTACCAGAGCTGGAAGCTAACCTCCAGCGCGCGCGAGCAAGACACCAGATCGACTGGCTCACCTGGATCCGGCTCAAGGAGGCGCGTGACTTTGACGACCGTCTAATTGCCAAAGAGACCGTTGACATCGCCTACGCGAAAGAAGAGATTTCCAAAGCCAATGTGCACGAGCTCGAAGCGATGGTTGGCTACACTAAAATTTACGCGCCCTTCGACGGGGTAATCACCGGTCGGTACGTCGACCCAGGGACGCTCATCAGGGCTGGCGGCGGAGACTTCGGCATCGCGCACACGGGCGCTGAAGTTAGCACCGGAGCTCTCGAAGGAGCGGGAGGTCATCTAGGTGGAGCCCGAGTGATACTGTCGGAGGCGATCATCGACACAATGCGCGTATACGTATACACGCCAGAGCAAGAAAGTTATTTCGTGCATCCGGGAACTCCCGCCCGTATTGTGTTGCGTGCCATGCCGCAACAACCGATTTACGCAAATGTCACCCGAATCCAAACAGCTTTAGACCTAGCCACGCGCACGATGTTAACCGAAATCGATATCAAAAACCCCGAACACAAATACTATCCGCGTATGTACGCTGATGTAACGCTCGAGCTCGACCGCCATCCGCACGCCATCCAACTCCCAATAAAGTCTGTGGGCGGACTTGCTGGCACCCTTGGCGTCACGGTCACGAACGCCTACGTTCAGGTCGTGGAGAACAACCGTATCCGTAGAGTGCCAGTGAAAACCGGATATAGCGACGGACGGATGATCGAGATTACGTCCGGTCTTAGGGACGACCAAATGGTCGCCTACCCTCTTGACGAATCCCTTGCTGACGGCACTGTCGTCAAGCCTGTACCGATCAAGGTGCGCGTATGGGGTATCGAGGATGGTGGGTCTTCACGGCCAACGACGACCGCGCCAACTAGGTAGACACGACGCAAAAAACACGAAAGTAGAGCGCTATCAGCCATGCTGATACTTATAATAATCACGCTGGTCGCCCTTTCTGCTGGGGTGGCCACCGCCCAGGAAGTTCCGATCGAACCGCGCCGTTTGCCCGTTACACCTAACCAGCTTGCGATAAAGTCCGACAAAGTGCCGATGCAACCGGCTGAGATGCCGATAAAGCCGAATTCCGAACTTACGCTCGAGCGCGCTATCCAGATTGCGCTGCATTACCACCCGCGAATACTTCAAAGACGCTCGGAAGTGGGAGTGGCAACAGCAAAGGTAGGAGAGGCGAGATCAGCGGCGCTCACCCAAGTGTACGGCACGCTGCAAAACTTGAATGGCACTGCAAACAGCGTCGGCGCGGCTAATGTTTTGCTCAGCACAGTGCCCTTTGGGTTTAATCCTCGGGGGACCGGCGAAATCAACCAACCTACCAGTCCATCGTGGAGCCTTTCCCGGATCCAGTCGACATATTTCTCGGGGATTAACTTTTCTCAATGGCTTTACGACTTCGGCCGAGTACGCGGCTTTATCGACCAGCGCAAGTACGAGCATGACGCAGCCGTGGCCAAGCTCGCTTTTACTGAGCTCGAGATAATCTTCGAGGTCGAAAAGCGATACTGGTGGCTTTTGGCAACCCACGAGATCGTGCGCGTCTACCAGGAGGCGGTCAACGCGCGTAACGAAGAGATGCGCTTGGCCGAGATCCTCGCACGAACTGACCTTCGACCCAAGCTTGACGTCTACGTTTTCAAGTCGGACCTCGAGCGCGCGCGATTTCATCTGGTGGAGGCGCTTAACGCCGAGGCTGACGCCAAAGTCGCGCTGGATAACGCGATGGGGCTCAGCGGCGCGGCGCCGCCCTATCGGCTTCGGGCCGTATGGAGCGACCGCCCTATAACGCAAAAGGTGGAGGATGCGGTAAAGCTCGCCTTTAAACTTAGACCTGATATCACTATGTTGGAGGATCTTATCCAGGCTGCTGACCGGCAGATAGTGCAAGCGCGTAGCGATTTCTTCCCCACGCTTTACGCTTATGGCAACTACATGCAGGTCGGCTATGGTGGCCAGCCTGGTCCAGGGATGAGTTCGGTGCCTAATTATGCGGTCGGTCTGGTCGCTAACTGGCCGATTTTCAACGGCTTCGAAACGGTAAGCCAGGTGGCAGAAGCAAAATATCGCAAGGAGGCTTTTCGTCACGCCCTCGAAGACACCGAGCAGCGAATCATCCTAGAGACTCAGACGGCCTTGCTCAACTGGCAGGCTTCGCTGGACGAGATTCGCGCCGCGAAGGCAGCTCGTGACGCCTCCCAACTCGAGTACGAGCTCGCTCAAGTACGTTACCGGCGCCAGCTCGGTAATACCGTGGACGTACAGGTGGCCGAGCAGCGTTTTGTGGCAGACTCCGTGCGGTATATCAATTCACTGTACGCTTACGAGGTAGCCAGGGCCGCATACGAGGAGGCCACGGGCGAATCGCTGCGCAAAGCCCACCTGCTTCCGGGCGATAGCGGTCAGCTTAGACTTCTCAAGCACTTGGAGAGGCGTTAAGTCGAACGAGCCGCTTTAACCGGTGCGCGAGGTACACCCCGAACTTGCGCCGCCCGAGTTTCGTGGAGCGAATTTTCGCGTTTAATTACGCGGCAATGTCGGGCGCTTTCGTGGTTCACAAATTCGTCGATTTAGCCGATCTGCTTCGGGGGTGAGATGACCCTTGCGCTTTACGGAATGGTTGGCTCTGTACTTTCCGTGCCCGCATTCAAAGCGAACACTGGCCGCCAGTGCTGCGGCGCAAAAAGTCCATCGGTCGGAAAAACCATATAATTATCGGGCGTTAACAGGGCAAGCTTCGGACCCGCGCACAGGGGAACCTGCTTGCCGACCTGTTTGCCCTGGAGCAACATCGCGAGCATGTCCACCGCCATCTTGCCCTGAAGTACCGGAAAACCGACTATCGCGGCCGCTATCTTGCCGAACGCCACCTGTTTCCAGACTGTCGGTGTAATGTACGCGGAAATCACTTTCACTTCTTTAGTTCTACCTGCGGCTTCTATCGCTGCGGGAGCGACCTCGGCGGCAACAGCATTGCAGATAAGGTAGTCGATGTGCTTAAAAGCAGCCAGCGCGCTCTCTACCAGTTCGAGCTGTATGTATTTGTCCATGTCGCCCCATCTTTCGTCCAATATGCGAATCTTGCCGGGAGCCAATTTATTTACAGCTCGTCTAAAACCTTCCGCTATAGATGGGGCCCAATCGGAGCCGGCTGGCCCCGCCAAAATAACTACATCGACAGGCGCAGTCCTACTGGTCGCTTGATGCGCGACGAAAGTTCCCGCCAGATAACCTCTGCGACGGGGAGAGACCTCAACCTTGGCTAAAATTTTCGAGGGATTACGCCCCTTTACTAAAGCAAGGACTGGGATTCCTTGAGCGGTCACTTTAGCCACCACCTCATTAGTGGCTGGGTAATTGGCCGCAGCGAGAATTGCCCCGTCCAGTAGTCGATTCATTCGCTCTTCTACCCTTCTGATTTGCAGCGAGATCTTCCCGATCTCTCCCTCGGCCGACAGGCTGACGTCAAGGCCAAGCCGTCGCCCTTCTTCGACGATTCCGTACGTGACCGCCAGCCAGTAAGGATCATTGAAAAGTTGAGGCATTATCGCCCCGATAGCGTAATCCCCAACTGGTGCGGGCGAAACCCACGTCTCTTCCCTGACTGCCGGATTCTCCGCGTCGGCGTACGCGGAAGAATCGTCTTTTCCGCCGTAGTAAGCCAAAACCTTCCAGCTCGTTTGCGTTGAGGCACCGGGCGCGCCGATTATGCAAAAAGCGGCCAACGCGGCGACGCTCACTAAGGTCTTGAAGATGCTTTGCTTGTTATCCATCGCTCGGCGTTGCGGACTCCCCATCGTGTTCAACTTCCAGTGTTCCCACACCCTACCGGAGTCAATTGCCAATTTTACTTTTTCTTTTTCACTACATAAATTTGCCCAGCATAGCGCTATCAATCTTACTAATTTCGCAAGCGCTCCGTGAAGTTGAGCGCACTTCTTCCAATTACAGTTCCGCCCGCAGATATAACGTTGCTCATCAAAACGTGCGTTTCTCTACCGGTCTTTTAGCCACGCCTGAGCGTTCCCGCCCGTTTCGTTCTTTGGTCTCTGTGCAATCGTCTTATCCCGCCCTATTAAAGGGCGGCAATCTCACAAAGCAAAATTCACTTCCCGAAATCGAACCAAGCATTAATCGAAGCGTAGCGACTTCCTTTGGCAATTAGGCAAGGCATAGTCTCAGCCACAACACCACTGAGGCTTAATCTTTCCTTATTTGAAAGCGCACGATACCAAGCTCGTAAAGCTTAAAAAGTTTATAAACTTGCGATCGAATTGGGCTTCTCAGTGCCGGCACCGGGGATCTGGAACTCAGAGCCTTTGTGTTAGACGAATGCTCCCACGCCAGCTTCGACCGAGGATGCAAGTAAAGCAGATTTCGCTCTCCAATCAAAAAACCTGGAAGCTGACAGAACCAATTAGCTACTCAAAAGTAGCACACGAACAAAGTCAGTGTGGGACTAGGGCGATGGGATAACATAAAGCTCAACATAGCGACTGCTTGACCGACTCTGTGGCCGTTAAAACCTTGCGAGGCCAACCGGCTGCTTCTGACAGCGCTGTGCAGAAAGGCTTATTGTGCGTGATGGAAACTTTTCCGCGAGCTCTGGACCTGACGAGCGGAAACAGAAGCAATTCTTGCTTTTTAGCCGTCAGGCTTCTAGCCAAATACGCCCTCTTCCTTTAGGCGCGCTATGTCCTTCCACGTAAGCCCGAGTTCGAGGGCCACCTCTTCCGTATGCTGTCCCAAGTGGGGAGCAGCTCGATAAGGCTCATTACTGCCTGAACTGAATCGCACAGGGCTATTAACTACGCGGCAACGGGTGGCGTTATCTTCGATTACGGGAACAAACGTGCCGATCGCATTGGCTTGCGGATCAGCCAAAACCTCTGCATTGCTTTGCACCGGTGCCCAAAAAAGCCCGTGCCGGTCAAAGATTGGCGCCCACTCATCTCTTGTGCGCGTAGCGATGACCTCCTCGATTGCCCTGATGAGCTCTCGTCTATGGTTGTGGCGCGCCCGCGAGTCGCGAAAGCGAGGATCTTCGACCCATTGAGGCTGGCCCAGTGCGGCGCAGAAATCTTGCCAATGGCGGCTATCCTGGATCATCACGAAATATATCCAACGGCCGTCTTTGCACTGGTAGGAATTCCACAAAGGATTCGGTCGGTCGCTTCTGCTTTCGGGCCCCGGAGCCTCGCCGCTGATCAAACCTATCGTGAGGTCGGTGGCATTCATCCACAGCGCCATGGAGAACAGCGACAGATTTACTTCGCATCCTTTACCTGAACGTTCACGGCCGAGCAACGCAGCGCAAATCGCTCCCGCCAGACCCAGACCCGCGGCATGATCGATCATCCCTGGACGTTGCGCTGGAGGCGGAAAGCCTGGCTCGGCGACCGACGCCATCAAGCCTGACCGCGCCCAGCCAGCCGCGTAGTCGAAACCGGGCCGCAGTCGGTCGGGGCCGAAGTGTCCGTAAGCATTCAAACTGGCGTAAACCAGTCGTGGGTTGCGCTGCGACAAAGCCGCGTAGGTAAGCTTCATCTGTTCGAGCGCGTCAAGCCTTAAATTGGTTATAAAAACGTCGGCCCGCTCAATCAGCCGCAGGGCAAATTCGTATCCCTGCGGGTGCTTTAGATCCACTGCGACAGAACGCTTATTGCGGTTGTCAAGTTCATAGCCCGCGCTGATCTCCTGGTTCTTTGAGCCAACGGAGTGAATCCTCAAGCCGCGATACGGGTCACCTCCCTTTGGATTCTCGAGCTTAATTACCTCCGCGCCCCAGTCAGCCAGCACAACCGCAGCCGAAGGTCCAGCCACCCACATCGCGACTTCGACCACGCGAATCCCACTAAGCGGACCTGGCATATGAATCCCTCCCGAGCAAAGTGCTGCTGGAAACGCCCCTCAGACCGAGCAGCTGAAACCCTAATTTTGCAGGAGAAACTCGCATTTTATCTATTTCGTAGCAAGCTTGCGCAAACGACGAAACAAGCGACGGGCACCGCGCTAGTTTTGAGCACCGAAAAACATGAACGTTTACTGCTCGTTAGCCACGTTTTCGCACGAGCTCGCTCAAGCGTTGCCACAAACATAGCACGAAAGCGCCTTTGAGCGGCAATTTTGACCCTGCCTTGATTTGCTCACTTTTTGGCTATAGCATTAAAGCGTCCCGCTTCTTGGGGGTTACGGGGCTTATTTTCCGAGTTATCGACCGAAGGGGGGTGCTGAACGTGCCGCCAGCGGACGACTCGGATCTTCAGCGTCGGGACTGGAGCCCGAAGCTAGCTCGCCGCACAGCCCTTAAACTGCTAGTTGGGGCGATCTGCGTATCTGTAACCGACAATCTGCTTGCGGGAGAAAGCGACCCACGAAGTCTCCATCCTCAGCCTGGAGACTTGCTTGTTTTTGCGGCGGGGCCGCGCGCTGGCAAGCTGGTTGAGGTCTCAGCGCTGCCGTTTGGTGGTCCTATTGTCTTTGCTTGGCCGATGGAGCCCAAGTCAAAGCTTGTGCGCGACGGAACTCGGCTTAATCGGCTGCTTTTGCTGAAGCTCGACCCGCAACGTCTTTCACCGACCACTCGCGAGTGTTCTGCACAGGGCGTCGTAGCGTATTCGGCAGTGTGTACTCATGAAGGGTGTCCGGTGACGGAATGGTTCCCGGAGCGCAATGTTCTTCAATGCCCATGCCATGGCTCGCAGTACGACGCGGCCAATCAGGCCGAAGTGCTTAGAGGTCCGACTCATTTCAGACTGGCAATTCTTCCGCTTAAGTCAGTCGATGGCACGCTGGTCGTGGCAGGCAAATTCATTGGTCGACTGGGCGCGCAGGGAAGCTGAACACAAGCGCGCGAAACTCGGCTAACAACAGCCATCCAAGGCTACGCCACCGCCTATTCTAGGCGAACGAAACGACTAAAAAGGGGGAGGAATGGAACCAATGAAACGCGGTCGGCTTGCACTTTTAGCTATTTGCGCGACGATCGGGATTCTCGGTACTTTTGCGCTTGCCGGATTGGCCGCCGATCTTTCGAATTACACTCCCGTCACCGATTCGCGCCTTTCGAATCCTGAACCGGAGAACTGGCTGCTTATAAGACGCACATACAACGGATGGGGCTACAGTCCGCTCGACCAGATTAACCGCGACAACGTCAAGAACTTGGTGCCTGTATGGTTATTCTCCACGGGCGTCACCGAGGGCCACGAATCGCCACCCATCGTCAACAACGGCATAATGTTCGTCTCCACTCCTCAGGCTCAAGTGATCGCGCTTGACGCTAAAACGGGCAACGCCCTCTGGCGCTATCGCAAGCAACTGCCAGAAGACCTGTTTCAGCTGCATCCGACCAATCGCGGCGTCGCGCTTTACGACGACAAGGTTTACTTCACCACTACCGACGCGCACCTGATCGCTTTGGATGCCAAAACGGGCAAGGTGGTTTGGGACCGCGCGGTTGAAGATTACAAAAAAGGCTACTACATGACCTGCGCGCCACTTATCGTCAAGGGTAAGGTAATAGTGGGGAGTTCGGGTGGTGAATACGGCATCCGCGGCTTCATCGCTGCTTTCGACGCCAAAGACGGCAAACCCTTGTGGAAAACATATACGATCCCTGGACCAGGTGAGCCGGGCCACGAGTCATGGGCCGGCGACTCTTGGCAACACGGCGGCGCACCCGCTTGGATGAGCGGGAACTACGACCCGGAACTCAATCTGGTGTACTGGGGAACGGGCAATCCGGGACCATGGCCGCCTGACGTGCGCAAAGGCGACAACCTCTATGCCACTTCGTTGCTCGCCATCGATCCGGATACCGGCGCTATCAAAGCCTACCATCAGTATCAATGGAACGACGGATGGGACTGGGACGAGGTTCGACCGCCACTGCTGATCGATATCGAGAAGAACGGGCGCACGATCAAGGAACTTGTCCACGCGGGACGAGACGGCTATCTGTGGCAATTTGAACGCGCCCCAGACAAGATCAATTACATCTCGGCTCAGCCCTTCGTTTATCAAAACGTCTTTACAAGCCTTGATCCCGAAACCGGTCGACCTCAGTATGACCCGAAGCATATCGTGTCAAGCACGAGCGAGGCTTCCTTCTGCCCATCGCTATGGGGCGGTGATGACTGGGCTTTGGAAGCCTATAGCCCGAAGACCGGGCTACTGTACGTGCCAGCCAACGAAAACCTATGCAGCCATTTAGTGGGCAAGCTTAGTCCGTACGAGCCAGGGCAACTATTTATCGGAGTCGATATCGATCGCAACTTGGCGTACGTGCGCGAAGGCGCGGACCACATCGGCGAGCTCCAAGCCTGGGATATCAAGAACAATAAAAAAGTTTGGGTACATAAATTCACTAATTCACATAACTTTGGCGGCGTCCTTGCGACCGCGGGAAACGTGGTCTTTATGGGCGGGACCAACGATCGAATGTTCCGCGCGTTTGACGCCGAAACCGGAGACGTGTTGTGGGAGTATCCCACCAACTCTGGCATCATCGCTCCCCCAGTCGCCTACGAGGTCGACGGCACCGAGTACATCGCGGTTCAGTCAGGATGGGGAGTCGATCCTCAGAGGGTGCAAGATATCTTTAACAAAGACTACCCACAGTACCGTAAAGACGTGCCCCAAGGAGGAGTGGTTTGGGTTTTTGCGCTGCGCAAGTAGTCTAGCTAAAAGAGCTTGTGGTTGATTGCGCGGGCTGGGAGCTGTTTTTTTTCCTATCTTTTCAGCCCGCGCATTTTTAAGCGACAGCGCCCAAGCCATTGCCGAGCGGTCGCAGTCACCTCTTCCATCGCTCATTTATCACGATATCCTAGAACTAACATCCATCCGAGGTGTGGCAGCGAATCACTTGCTAAGCTAACCTAAATTAGCCGCATTAGACGACGATTCGGGGGTACGATATGGAACAGGAACTATACCGACAAGGACTTGCAACTCGCAGAGAAGTGTTGGGCGCGGAATACGTGGATCGAGCGATAGCCGAAGCAGACGAGTTCTCACAGCCGCTGCAAGAGTTGGTAACCGAATATTGCTGGGGCAAGATTTGGAATCGACCGGGGCTTTCGCGCAAAGTGCGAAGTATGCTTAATCTTGCGATGCTCACCGCTTTGAATCGCCCGCACGAGATTAAGATTCACGTGCGAGGCGCGCTCAACAACGGCGTTACCAAAGAGGAAATTAGGGAAATTTTTCTTCAGGCCGCGATTTATTGCGGTGTGCCGGCTGCGGTCGATAGTTTTCGAATCGCGCGCGAAGTATTTGCGGAAGAAGCTCGAAAGCAAAGCGGTGGCGGATAGGCGATTTACCGGTGGCGGGTGGCTCAAGAGCGCTTTTGTGCCAGCTTCAGCAGCGCGTTTTTGCCACGCCTTTCTTCCTCGGTTCAAGCCGCAACGGCGCGCTCTATTAGCTGAGAGGTTCTGCCAGCAGCGAATCGGCCAATTCGCCGGTCTGCTCCCAGGCGCCTACGAAACCCAAGGGCTTTAACACCTTTATCGAGCGAGCTAGTCGCATAGCGCGGCCATGATTACAACCCAAATTTAGCGATCCTTTTCATCCGGACAGTCTAAATGAGGTCCCGGTCAAAAATGCTGCGGTTGCACCAGCTAGGCAAGTCGTAACAATCCTGCTTTCCCGAAGGTCGTCCGTGCCAAACCACTTAGCCTACACCGTTTTGCGCGATTTAACGGGAATCGGCGTGGGGAGGATTGAGCAAACATGACGCAAACAGATGTGTATGAGTTATTCGCCGTTCGATACGCAACCCATAAGCGCAAAGCCTCAGAGAACTTCATCGGAGGCGATCCTCACGACTATCCGATGCCGATGGATTACTTTGTTTGGGTCGCCACAAATAACGAGCGTACTTTTGTAATCGACACCGGTTTTAACGTAGCGAGGGCTGCTAAACGCGGCAGAGAGTTTCTGCGCTGCCCCGTGCGGACTCTTAGCGAACTGGGGGTCGACGCAACGCGCCAAGTAGACGTAATCCTGACTCATCTACACTACGATCACGCAGGCAATTGTGATCTTTTTCCGAACGCCCGTTTCCATCTGCAAGAGCACGAGATTGCCTTTGCGACCGGCCGGTACATGAAGTACGATTTTACCTCCGCTGCTTACGAAGTAGACGACGTCGTAGGAGTTGTCAGAGCGGTCTTTGCGCGACGCGTGGAGTTTTATTCGGGCGACGCGGAAATTGCCCCAGGGATAAGCGTCCACCTGATAGGAGGGCATACGATGGGGCTGCAGGCCGTGCGCGTCAGGACGCGGCGCGGATGGGTCGTGGTGGCGTCCGACGCAACCCATTTCTTCGCCAACTTGCAACAAAGACGGCCGTTCCCGATCGTGCTCGACGTGGGGAAAATGCTCGAAGGCTACCAAAAGCTAGAACAGCTAGCCGACTCCGTTGATCATATCATCCCAGGACACGACCCGCTCGTGATGGAATTATATCCGCCGGCAGAAGAGCGACTGCGTGGTATGGTCGTAAGGCTTGACGCTGCGCCCGTGAAATAAGATGATTGAGCGAAGGTTGTTCGCGAACTTGCATATTGACAACTCATCCGACTCGAACAGCACTGCGTCTGCTGTTCGATTTCGTCGGCGCGATTGAAGTTTTCAATTTGAGTTCCATAGATACCCTAAATCCGGTATCACCCCAGGCCGCGGCGATCACAAGGCTCTTTTTGGGAGTCCTAGTGATTCTTGCCGTCATCTTTGTGCTCGTTAGCGGTCTTGTGGTTTACGCTATTGTCCGCTATCGCGAGCGCCCCGGAAGTTCCATGCCGCGCCAGTTGGCGGGTTCGCGTAAGCTCGAGTTTTTGTGGACCGCAGTTCCGATCGGTCTGCTGGCAACGGTTTTCGTCTTCACCGCCAAAACTATGCGCGCGGCCAATCCAAAGAAAGGAACGCGTCCTGCCGATCTTCTCGTAGTCGGCCATCAATGGTGGTGGGAAGTAAAGTACCTCAAATCTGGCGTAATCACGGCGAACGAGATTCATCTGCCAGTGGGTAAGGCTGTGCTCATCCAGCTCGAGGCCGCAGACGTGATACATGACTTCTGGGTGCCTCAATTAGGGCGCAAAATCGACGCCATCCCTGGGCACACCAACTACTTGTGGCTCAGAGCTGACCGGCCCGGAGTTTATTCCGGCATATGCGCCGAGTTCTGCGGCACAGAACATGCTTGGATGCGTTTTGAAGTAGTGGTTCAGTCTCCCGAAGAGTTCACGGCTTGGGAACAAGCTCAGCTCAAAATTCCCCAGCCTCCGAGCGAGCCGGAAGCGCTCGCCGGTATGAAGCTTTTCAATGAGCTCACGTGCGTCAACTGCCATCGCCTAGCCGGAACGCGAGCGAATCAAACCGCGGGACCCGATCTGACCCATCTGGCGCAACGACGGATGCTTGCCGGTGGCGCAGCGGTCAATAATCCCCAAACACTGGCCGAGTGGCTTAAGGACCCAGATCGAATCAAGCCGGGCAGCAACATGCCCAACTTTCATCTTAGCGACGCGCAGGTACGCGCGTTGGTGGCATATCTGGAGACCACGAAATGAAAGGACATGAGTTTACCGAAGGCATAGCCGGCCTGGTAGGTGAACGCGAGCGCGTGGGGTGGTTTTCGCACGAAGGTTTGCTTGGATGGGTCGCCTCGGTCGATCACAAGCAGGTGGGGTTGATGTACATCGTGGCCGCGTTTGTCTTTTTTGGCCTGGGCGGGATCGAGGCTTTGCTAATGAGAATTCAGTTGGCGGTACCGAACAACCACTTTCTGTCGCCCGAAACGTTCAATGCTCTGTTTACGATGCATGGGACGACGATGATTTTTTTCGTGGCGATGCCGCTACTGACGGGATTCACCGTGTATCTGGTGCCGCTGATGATCGGGGCCCGCGACGTAGCCTTTCCGCGCCTCAATGCGATGAGCTTCTGGCTGACCCTGTTCGCCGGGCTTATGCTTTACTTTAGCTTTTTCGCGGGTGGAGCACCCAGCGCGGGATGGTTCAGCTACACGCCACTTAGCGAGGCGGCCTTTTCGCTGCGAAGCGGCCAGGACTACTGGATCCTGAGCCTCATCGTGGCTGGAATCGGCACAGTAGCGGGAGCGATCAACATTATCGTCACCGTCGTCACGCTCCGGGCCGAAGGTATGACGATGAAGCGTCTGCCGCTATTTGTCTGGATGAATTTCGTTAACGCTTTTCTCATGCTGTTTGCCCTGCCTGTCCTGAACGCGGCGCTAGTGATGCTGCTTATCGACCGGCAACTTCATGCTCACTTCTTCACGCCTGCAAGCGGCGGTTCAGCACTGCTTTGGCAGCATTACTTCTGGGCCTTCGGCCATCCGGAAGTTTACATCGTAATCCTGCCCGCGTTCGGCATGATCTCGGAAATAATTCCAGTCTTTTCGCGCAAACCTATTTTCGGCTACGAATTCGTCGCGGCCTCGACCGTGGCAATCGCGTTTCTGAGCTTTACCGTATGGGCGCATCACATGTTCGCCGTGGGGCTCGGACATATAGCAAACCTGTTTTTCGCGGTCGCCAGCATGTCGATCGCGGTCCCGACAGGCGTAAAAATCTTCAACTGGACCGCCACGATGTACGGTGGACAGCTGAGGTTCACCACCGCGATGAAGTTTGCCGTAGCTTTCATCGTGATGTTCACGATCGGTGGCCTCTCCGGCGTGAGCTTCGCGGTGGTGCCTATCGACTGGCAACTGACCGACACCTATTACCTCGTCGCACACATGCATTACGTTCTTTTTGGTGGCACCGTTCTCGCCTCGTTTGCGGGAATTTACTACTGGTTCCCCAAGTTTTCTGGCCGACTGTTATCCGAAAGGCTTGGTTCGTGGCATTTTTGGCTGACCTTCGTCGGTCTCAATCTTACCTTCTTCATCCAGCACATTCTGGGAATGATGGGGATGCCGCGGCGGGTGTTTACTTATCCAGCCCTTCCGTACTGGGCCGCTTTCAACATGCTTTCGACCATAGGAGCATTCGTGCTCTTAATTGCGATGCTGGTTTTTCTCTACAACGTCGTTATGAGTCTTCGCTACGGCGAAACAGCTGGCGATAATCCGTGGGATGCGTGGACCTTGGAATGGGCCACTACGTCGCCACCGCCCGTCGAGAATTTCGTGCGAATACCGCCGATTCATGGTCGCCGACCGTTATGGGATCTGGCGCATCCCGAGCTCGCCGATGAACTTGGCAAAGTAGACGCGTAGGAAGAGCTGCGATGTATTCCAAGGCAAAGCTCGCGATGGCCTTGTTTATAGCTTCTGAGGCGAGTTTTTTCGCGCTGCTGATCGTCGCCTACGTGTTCTATCACGGGCAGCCCCAAAACGGCCCTAACGCTGCTGACAGTCTTGATATTCCTACCACGACCTTCTACTCGCTGTGTCTGTTCAGCAGCAGCGCGACTCTCTGGCTTAGCGAGCGGAACCTGCGCCGCGGCCAATACGACCGAGTAATTGCCTGGCTAGTGGCAACGATCGGTCTCGGCGCGATTTTCTTATACGGTCAGGGACGAGAGTACCTAAGGCTTTTTCACAACGACGTGACGATCAGCCGAAATCTTTTCGGCACCACGTTCTTCACGTTGACCGGTTTTCACGGCTTGCACGTTCTTGTCGGACTGTGCGCGCTTGCGGTAGTGGCGGGACTCGTGCTGCGCGGCCTAGTTCGAGAACGACAGGCGGAGGCGGTCGAAGCGGTCGGCATGTATTGGCATTTCGTCGACGCAGTGTGGGTTGTGATTTTCGGGATTGTATACCTAGGTTCGCTTGTCTAGTCGATGGAAAAGGTTATCGTTCAGTGGGACTTCGAGCCCTCGGTGATAGTCGGTTGCACGCTCCTGTTTGCGGCATACGTAGCAACCAACGGATGGAATTCCACGCGCGCCGCGTTTTTCCTGGCCGGTGACGCTTTCCTGCTGTTGGCGCTGGTCTCACCAATAGATGTGCTGGCCGACCATTATCTCTTTTCGGCGCACATGGTCCAGCACCTTCTGCTGGTACTGGTTGTTCCGCCGCTTTTGCTCATGGGAGTTTCCGAAAGCTTTGTCAACACGTTGCTTCGCGCGCGCCCAATCGCGCAGCTCGAGAAATTTTTGAGCTCGGCCCCAGTGGCGTGGACCGGTTTTAATCTGGCGTTATGGGTTTGGCACCTCCCAGCGCTTTACGACGCTACTCTGACCGCCGAGTGGATACACATTTTGGAGCACCTGGTTTTCCTTACCACTGCAACTATATTTTGGTGGCCGCTCGTAACGCCCCATGAGCCTTCTCGTTTGAATACAGCACCGTCGGTCGTTTATTTGTTTACGGCTGCTCTTTCGAGCAGTTTGCTCGGTATCCTAATTACCTTTGCTCGGCCCGGGCTCTACTCGGCGTACTCAAACCCGACCGACAGTTTTGGAATCTTGGCGCTAATACGGAACTCCTGGGAGCTCGATCCCGCCACCGATCAGCAACTCGGGGGCCTAATCATGTGGGTCGCTGGCGGCTTCGTCTTTCTTGGCGCGATACTCGTAGTTCTTCACCGATGGTATAGCGAGTATCAGTTTCAAGCTTCGGCCAGCGCGAACAAGTAGTTCGGCAGGAGGTAGTGAGATGGCGGCGGAGCAGACGCTCCACAACGCAAGCAAAACACTCGGGGAATGGAGTTTGCCACCGGAGCAGGCAATACCCAAGCCCACCTACGCGCCGGCAATGCTCGCGATGGGCGTGACGCTGTTGATGTGGGGTGTCGTTGCTTCTTGGGTTTTCTCGGCGGCGGGTTTTGTAATCTCAGTGGTGGCACTGAAAAACTGGATTGGAGAGATGGTCCATGACCGATGACAGCCATCCTCAAAGCGTTCCGAATCGGTCGCGCGAGGCGGACTGCGGGCGGCGGATTTTCCTGGCGCGCCTGAGCCTCGCGCTAGCTGGGCTGAGCGCGGCGATCATCGCGATTCCGGTGGTCGGTTTTGTGCTCGGCCCACTTATTCAGAAGTTTCCCCGAGTATGGAGAAAGGTCGGTCGCGTCGATGATTTCAAAGTGGGAGAGACCGTCAAAGTCGACTTTCTCGACCCTTCACCGCTGGCCTGGGCCGGCGTGACGGCGCAGACTGCGGCATGGCTAAGGCGAGTCGACGTGAACAATTTTATCGCGTTTGCTCTGAACTGTACCCATCTGGGCTGTCCGGTGCACTGGATCGCGAGCGCCCAGATGTTTCTCTGTCCCTGCCACGGTGGCGTCTTTTACGCCGACGGAACGGTAGCGGCCGGCCCACCGCAACGTCCACTGGTGCGGCTGCCTGTAAGGGTGAAGGACGGTCAGGTAGAGGTCTTAGCCAGCGCGATCCCCATCGCTGGCTACGCTCGTTAATTAAAGCGAATTTCTGACGCGCGGTCGATGAAGCTTGTCAAGCGCCTAATAGCGGCATTCGAAGAACGCACTGGCCTTATCAGTGCCTTGAAGAACGTGGCACTTCATCCAGTCCCCCCAGATACGGGCTGGTCTTACGTTTTCGGCAGTGCGGCGCTACTCGCGCTAATCATCCAGGTCGTAACCGGCACAGCGTTAGCCATGGGCTACGTCTCGGCCGCGGGAGACGCGTACCAGGCGTTGCAGTTTATTACGAACGACGCCTTTATGGGGAGCTTTTTGCGCGGGCTTCATTTCTTTGGCGCCTCGGCGATGGTGCTGCTCGTTGGAGCGCACATGACTCAGGTGTTTTTGATGGGATGCTACAAGTACCCGCGCGAACTCAACTGGATCACTGGCGTAATTCTTCTGGTTCTCGTTGTGGCGCTTGGCTTTACTGGCCAACTTTTGCGCTGGGATCAGACGGCGGTATGGGCTGTCGTGGTAGCCGCGCAGCAGGCCGGGAGAATACCCTTGATCGGATCCGCACTAGCGCGCTTCATTCTTGGTGGCAAAACTTTGGGTGCGCAGACTCTCAGTCGTTTCTTCGCCTTCCACGTATTCTTCATTCCTGCCCTGCTCTTTGCCTTTGTGGGTCTCCATCTATTGCTGGTACTTCACGACGGCATTTCCGAGCCGCCGGTGCCCGGCGAGCGAGTCGATCCCAAAACTTACCGCGAACGATATCGCAAGCTTCTTGAAGAAAGAGGTGTCCCTTTCTGGCCCGACGCGGCTTGGCGTGACGTAGTGTTCGGATTCGCCGTCGTAGTAGCGATCGCGGCCTTGGCACTGATAGTTGGCCCTCCGCGACTTGGCGCGCCCCCAAACCCCAGTCTTCTTGCCAAGGACCCGGCTCCCGATTGGTACCTGTTGTGGTACTACGCAGCGCTCGCTCTTGTTCCGAACGAGTTGTCTAGCGCGTTTATCGTGCTGGCGCCGTTGTTGGGTATTCTAATTGTTCTGCTGGTGCCGCCAATCTGGAATACTGGCGAGCGCCACCCGCGCAACCGGCCTTGGGCCGTCGCCGCGACAATCATGGTGTGGCTTACGGTCGGCGCGCTCTGGATCGAAGGCATCAGAGCTCCCTGGTCGCCGCGCTTCGAGGCAAAGCCGCTTCCATCAAGCGTGGTCGGAGCGAGCAACGGACCGATTTTCCGAGGGGCTGCTTTGTTCCACGACAAGGGATGCGAATTCTGCCACGAAATCTCGGGCTACGGCGGTCAGCGAGGCCCCGACCTGACCACTGTCGGTGACCGACTTACCCCAAACGAAATCACAATCCGTATCCTCAACGGCGGCTACAACATGCCGAGTTTTGCAGGAATTCTCAAGCCAGAAGAGCTCGACGATATCGTCGCCTTCCTCGAATCACGCACCGCCCACCCCTCTGCAACAAGTTTCGGGTCAGCACGTTTGACAAAGGCTCATTGAAACTTCCGGCTGCCCGCTCGAACAGCCTTGTAGCTTGACCTTTGCAAAGCGATCCGACCGAAGCCGACAAACTTAGGCCGTTGAGTAAAAACAGATGGCCGAAGACGCCGAGACTTGCCGACTCGCAGGTATGCCGAATAGCGAGTTCGCCGCCGCCAGAAGAGCTCGGCGCGACTATGGTAGCAAAGCGGGCACTTACTTTGACGCTGTAACTTTAATTTTCTGCTGCTCGGCACGGCTTCGAAATAGCTTGCTAGTTGGCTTCGCTTGTGCGCATGGCTAAGATTTGGAAGCGATGGAGCGCGTGGCGCTGCCTTTAGCTTTGATGATTGCGTTTGTGAGCTTTTATGCGTGTTCACAAACGTTTTCAGACGAGGGCCAGACAGCTTTGGCTCAGGGGCGCCTGGACGATGCCGTGCGGCAGGTTACCGCTGCGGTCAACGCCGACCCAGGCAATTTGCAGTTGCGCCATTTTGCCGCAGAGGTTTTCACTCGCCGAGGTATCCAGCACTACAACAACCATGAGATGTTAGCAGCTGCAAACGACTTTCAAACAGCTACGCAGTACGACCCGATGTACGGCCCGGCGTATGATTACCTCGGGATGATCGCTTTTTGGAAGCACGATTGGCAAAATGCGGTCGACTTGGGCACTCATGCCTCGATGCTCGAAGGCAGGCCTGATCCGCCTTGGGTTGAGCAGGCGCGACAGGAATTAGATAAGATTAAAAACGGTGGAGCTTCACTTCGTCCAGACCGCCAAAACGCTTCAAGCAAAACTGTCGAGAGCCCGACAACGCACTAGTCGAAGATTGAAAGCTCCCGCTCAAGTGAAATTTGCGACTTATTATTGAGCATCGTAGTCAAATAGCTTAGGAAAACTTGATAGCTGTGGATAACGAAGTTGCCCCTTCCGCCCAGCCGTGGGTAACCGAAGAGCACGGCGAGGCGCGTAAATTGGCACAAATCTTAATCGCCACACGCGAAAAACTCGGCCTCGACCGAGAAGAAGCGGCAAGACGGGCTCATATACCTTTGAGCTACGTTGAAATGCTCGAAGGCGAGAGCTCCGGCAAAATTTCTGACCAGATCTACTTAGTACCGTTTTTGCGTCGTTATGCGGCTACGCTGGGTCTCGACGGTGAGGACCTCGCGATGCGTTTTGTGCGCGAGCTTCAGCGTCTGGAAAGCGAAGCCGCAAGAGCACCCGAAGGTTTTACGCTCGGCCAAAAACGCCGCAACGGCCGAGCTGCTTGGATTGCAGCAGCCCTGGTAGCCTTAGTCGCCATAGCGCTCGGAAGGCTGGGGCGAAGTTACTATCGCGAGCAGTCTATACCGAATCCAAGTAAAAGCGTAACCACCCCGCAAACAGTACCCTCGGTGGGTACGGCTACCGAAGTAGTTGTGCCCTCGGCCCCTTCGCCCGCCGCGCAATCTTCACCGCCGGTTTTTGGCCAGAGCGCTGTCGCTACACCCGTCGAAGAAGCCCAACCCGTAGCAAGTCAGCCCAGCTCCGCACCTTCGGTGTCGGCTTCAACGAGCGCCGAACAAAAGCTGCCCCATGCTAAAGCAACGCAAGCCGCACGCTCGCACCGCGCCAAGCCTTCAGCGTCAGAAGAAAATACGAACGAAGAACAAGAAGATAACGACACCGAGTGATTGATTCCCGTAGTCGAAGCGTCTGCTCTGTCGCTTACCGTGCTTCTGCAGGCGCCTAGCAACTTGCCCTAACTAAAAACCTCCTGTTCGCGGTGCGCTGAGGGCGTGAGCGCTTTTCATGGCGCCTTGTCGTCTGCTTTTCAGTGCTTAACTTAAGGTTAGGCCGGACAGGGGGCCCAAGCAAAATCGGGATGGGAGGTGAGTCAACTATGGCGTGGGAGCTACAGGCATGGTCGCCGTTTCGGGAGCTTGAACGGTTTCGACGCGACTTTGACGAGTTATTCGATCGTTTCTTTGGTTCTGCGCAGCCCGCGTTGACGCGACCCGCAATCGAGTCGTACGTCGAGGATGATCGACTTGTTGTGCGGGCTGACCTGCCTGGGGTAGATCCGAAAGACGTAGAAGTTACCGTGACAGGCAACATTCTCACGATCAGGGGCAGTCGAAAATCCGAAAAGGAGACAAAGAACCGAGACTACCTACATCGTGAAGTCAGCTATGGCACCTTTGAGCGCTCGCTGACGTTGCCCGAGGGGGTCAAAGCCGAGGAAGTGAAAGCATCGTTCCAGAACGGCGTACTAGAGCTGTCGATTCCTGTGCCGCAGCGCTTGGCTGCACGCAAGATTCCGGTCGAAATCGCCGGGCCAAGCGACAAATAGAGAAACGCTCATGCTTATCCGCACGAGGAGCGGACCAACGGCGGCAGGTTCTGCCTGAGCGTTACGAGATAGCGCGGTAATCCCGGCTCTGTTGACAGCCGAGCGACTGTCGATTAGCTAGTTAATGTCGAGGTGAGCGAGCATGGAAAACCGGGGCCAGAGCAAGACTCGATGGTGGTGCTGGCCGAAGAGTTGCCATGCCCGCGCCTTGTTCTTCTAGGTTAGTTGCGTAGCAGGAACGTTTAAGGGCCGCGGGAATAAACTTCCGGCGGCCCTTTTAGTTTTCCGAGACCAAAAACGAGAGGCTCAACGCCCAAAGATTGTGCGGGTAAAAATGTTGTCGAGTTGAGGCGACGCGATGCTTTATCCGACAGAAAAAGAATTTAGCGCGCTGGCCGCATCGGGTTTTAACTTAATCCCAGTTTTTTGCGAAATACCAGCTGACCTCGAAACACCCGTCTCAGCGTTTTTGAAAATCGCCTCTGACAGCTACGCTTTTCTTTTGGAGAGCGTACAAGGGGGCGAAAAATGGGCTCGCTACACCTTTTTAGGCTCTGACCCAGCGCTGGTCGTGCGCATCAAGGACCTACGCAAAGAACTCATTCGTCCCGGCCGTTCGCTAGAGGTATCCGAAGTTACAGATCCGCTGGTGGCGCTGCGCGACGAGCTACGGCGCTATCGCGCCCCGCTGCTCAATGGCTTACCGCCTTTTTCAGGCGGGGCGGTCGGCTTTCTCGCCTACGACATCGTTCGGCACTTTGAGCGGCTACCGAAGCCTCCGCCCGATGAGCTTCAGGTTCCGGACCTATTTATGATGTTTACTGACACTATGCTCGTGTTCGACAATCTGCGCCAACGGCTTCGAATAATCGCGAACGCCGCGCTGGACGAATTCGACTCACCTGCTCGCGCTTATCATAACGCCGCGGCCAAGATCGATCGGTTGATTGCCAAGCTAGCCCAGCCGCCCAAGCTTCCTCGCTTGGCGCCTGACCATCCCAATGCGACGCTCGAGCCCAAGGTGGTCTCCAACTTCACGCGCGAAAGCTATATCGCGATGGTATTGCGGGCCAAAGAATATATCGCCGCTGGCGACATCATCCAGGTCGTGCCATCTCAACGCTTCGAGGCGCCCCTGACCGTCCATCCGTTCAATCTTTACCGCAGCCTGCGCACCATCAACCCTTCGCCCTACATGTTTTACTTGCGCATGGATGACCATACGTTGGTCGGAGCATCACCCGAGGTGATGGTGCGGCTGGAAGGACGCGACATAACCGTGCGACCGATCGCCGGCACCCGACGGCGGGGGATTACAGAAGAAGAGGACCAGGCTCTTGAGCGCGAATTGTTAAGCGACCCTAAAGAGCGAGCTGAACACGTAATGCTCGTTGACCTTGGACGCAACGACGTCGGGCGGGTGGCCAAGATAGGCTCGGTCAAGGTAACAGAGTTCATGGTCGTCGAGCGTTATTCCCACGTGATGCATATCGTGTCGAACGTCAAAGGAGAGCTGCGCGACGATTGTGACGCATTCGACGCGTTTCGCGCCACGTTCCCCCAAGGTACAGTTTCCGGAGCCCCAAAAATTAGGGCGATGGAAATTATTGACGAGCTCGAGCCGACTCGGCGCGGCGTTTACGCGGGGGCGGTCGGTTACTTCAGTTTTACGGGCAACATGGACACAGCTATCGCGCTTCGAACATTGCTCGTCAAAAACGATCGGGTATATATCCAGGCCGGAGGCGGTGTAGTAGCCGACTCCCAGCCCGAGGCCGAGTACGAAGAAACGGTCAACAAAGCCAAGGCGATGCTGCGCGCGTTGGCAATGGCAAAGGACTTCGAGAGCGGAGCTCAAGGTTACAAGGCATGACTACTATTTTGATGATCGACAATTATGACTCGTTCACCTACAACCTTGTACAGTATCTCGGCGAACTTGGGGCGCAGGTTATCGTCAAACGCAACGATGCTATCACGCTGGAGGCTATCCGCTCGTTAAGTCCGCAGGCTATCGTGATTTCGCCCGGTCCGTGCACGCCCCGGCAAGCCGGAATTTCCGTAGCCGTCGTCCGCGAGTTCAGCGGCCAGATACCGATTCTCGGCGTATGCCTGGGCCATCAGTGCATCGGGGAAGCCTTCGGTGCTCAAATAGTGCGGGCAGACCGTTTGATGCACGGCAAGACCTCGCCGATTCTGCACGACGGCCGTGGAATCTTCCAGGGCATACCGAATCCCTTTGACGCGACACGTTATCATTCGCTAGTCGTGCAAAAAGGAACAGTTCCCGAATGCCTCGAAATTAGCGCCTGGACCAAAGAGGGCGAGGTGATGGGTCTACGCCATCGCCAGTACCTCGTAGAGGGTACGCAATTTCATCCCGAATCAATCCTTACAGAGCATGGCAAAGAACTGCTAGCGAACTTTCTCAAAGAGGTGGCCGAGTGGGGGAGGCTTTAAGAGCAGCTTTTCAAGACGTGCTATCCGGGCGCGACCTTGATGAAGTGCGCATGCTCGCCACGTGGCGCGAGCTTTTTGACGAGTCACCGTCCGAGGCTCTCTTGGCTGGTTTTTTGGTGGCCTTGAGATTAAAAGGCGAGTCGGGGCCCGAGCTTACGGGCGCCGCCCGAGCGATGCTGGCTGTTGCGCGAAAACTCGACCTGGGAGAACAGCCCCTTCTGGATACCGCTGGCACGGGTGGGGACGGAGCAGCAACACTGAACATATCTACGGCTGCAGCCTTGGTGGCCGCCGCTGCGGGCGCGCGCGTGGCTAAACACGGCAACCGCGCGGTTAGCGGAAAATGCGGAGGGGCGGACGTTTTGGAACGACTCGGCGTGATGCTCGATCCTGGGCCGGCCGCGCTGCGGGAGTATCTGACCCGGTGCAATTTTTGCTTCGTCTTTGCGCCTGCCTACCATCCGCTGATGGCGCGCTTTGCTCACGTGCGGCGCGAGCTAGGTATTCGCACGCTGTTCAACCTGCTCGGTCCGTTGACGAATCCAGCGATGCCTAGCCGACAGCTTACCGGCGTGTCAGAAAGAGAGCGGATGCTTCCGATGGCGCAGGCCTTGGCTGCTCTCGGCAGAGAGCACGCGCTTGTGGTTCACAGCGACGACGGTCTGGACGAAATATCGCCTCACAGCCCAACCAGCGCAATTGAAGTCCGTCATGGAGAGGTGGTAAGGGAAATCAGAATCGAGCCAACCAGGCTTTTAGGCGATACGCCGAGGCACAACGTACCGATGCGCGTTTCGGACGCCGATCATGCCGCCGAGCTTCTTGTGCGAACATTGAGCGGCCAACCCGACGCGCCAATCGAGGTGGTGGCGCTTAACGCAGGCGCGGCCATTTACGTCAGCGGAAAAAGCGTCTCGTTGGAAGACGGGGTCGAACAAGCGATGGAGATACTCAAGTCGGGACGCGCGCTTTACGTCCTACAGAGCCTTAAACAAGTGAGCGGCCAGCTTCGAGGGGGACATGAACTCGGTTCTTGAGAGAATTTTCGCCGCCAAGAAAATCGAGCTACAGGAGCGTCAACGCGAAGTTCCGCTTCGTGCACTCGAGTCTCAAGTGCTCAAAGCTTCCTCGCCGCGCGACTTTATCGCTTCGTTGAAGGCGCACAAGCCCGCGATTATCGCGGAAATAAAGCGCGCTTCGCCGAGCAAAGGCGATATCTTCGCAACGCTCGACCCTGCTGCCGTGGCGCGCGAGTACGCTGAGGCTGGAGCCGCGGCGATCTCTGTTCTGACCGATCGCCACTTCAAGGGTTCGCTCGACGACTTGCGTCGGGTACGCGAAACAACGGAGCTGCCGATTTTGCGTAAAGACTTCATCTTCGATTACTACCAGCTGCTCGAAGCGCGGGCCGCGGGCGCGGATTGTGTGCTACTGATCGTCGCGATGTTGGACGAAGCAAAACTCAAGTCGCTGGTCGAGCAGACGCACGAGCTTGGAATGACTGCTCTTGTCGAGGTTCACACGGCTGAAGAGCTGCAAGTCGCGCAGCGAATCGGAGCACGCCTGATCGGTATAAATAACCGCAATCTGCATACCTTCGAGACGAATCTTTCGGTGACCGAAAGGCTTTTGAGAGATTATCGTCCCAGCCAGCCAGTTGTGTCAGAAAGCGGTATCAATAATGCGCGGGATATTCAACGAGTCGTTGAGGCGGGTGCGTGCGCAGTGCTCGTGGGCGAGGGGCTGCTGAGGAATCACCATCCAGGTCGCGAGCTGCGCACACTAATTGCGGGGTTTAGAGAGGTTCTGAGACCGACAGCCAGTGGCAGTTAAGGTAAAAATCTGTGGAATTACGCGCGTCGATGACGCCATTGCGGCAGCTGAACTGGGAGCGGACCTTATCGGCCTCAACTTTTATCGCCGAAGTCCGCGTTTCGTCGAGCTTGAGACGGCACGCGCGATCGGCACCGCCGTGCGCGGGCGAGTGATACTGGTCGGCGTCTTTGTGAACGCGCCCAGGGAGGAGGTCGAAAAGCTCCAGCACGAGCTTGGGCTCGACATGCTGCAGTTTCACGGTGATGAGGGTGAAAGCGCGCTTGCGGGGTGGCCCGTGCCGGTGATTAGAGCCTGGCGCATCCGCCCGGGCATGCGTGTTGCCTGGGAGAGCAGACCCAAGGCAGACTACGTGCTGTTAGATAGTTACGACGAGCGCCTTTTCGGAGGAACAGGTCGCGCTCTGCCCAAGCTTGACTTGCGTGGCTTCGAGCTCGACCGAACGATTATCTCTGGCGGTCTGCGAGTCGAGACGGTAGCCAGCGCGGCTGCGCTCGGGCCCTGGGCGGTCGACGTCGCAAGTGGGGTCGAGAGGGCTCCAGGAATTAAGGACTACGCCAAGATCAGGGATTTTATACTCAATGCAAAGAGCGCCTGACAGTCAAGGTCATTTCGGGGTTTATGGCGGCCGTTACGTGGCCGAGACGCTGATGCCTGCGCTACTCGAACTCGAGCAGGCGTACCGTGAGGCCCGACGCGACCCGGCTTTCAAAGCCCAGTTGAACGCCTACGCGCGCGAGTTCGTTGGCCGACCGACCCCGCTTTACTTCGCAGAAAACCTTTCGGCTCGTCTCGGAGGCGCGAAGATCTACCTAAAGCGCGAAGACCTGTGCCACACGGGCGCCCATAAAGTAAACAATACGCTTGGTCAGGCTCTGCTCGCGCTGCGCATGAACAAAAGCCGGATCACCGCCGAGACGGGTGCCGGGCAGCATGG
The DNA here is from genome assembly GCA_021324755.1 of Pseudomonadota bacterium. GTDB lineage: Bacteria > Desulfobacterota > Binatia > Binatales > Binataceae > JAJPIL01. The sequence continues at coordinate 22,394 of JAJPIL010000027.1, read as the reverse complement.
CGTGGCGACCGCGACAATGGCTGCACGCTTCGGACGGGAGTGTGAAATTTTCATGGGCGCGCTGGACGTGCAGCGCCAGGCGCTTAACGTCTTTAGGATGAAGCTTCTCGGGGCAAAAGTTACTCCCGTCGACTCGGGCAGCAAGAGCCTCAAAGACGCACTAAACGAGGCTTTGCGCGACTGGATAGCCAACGTGCGCACGACGTACTATCTGATCGGCACTGCCGCCGGCCCGCATCCCTACCCCGTAATCGTGCGCGACTTCCAGTCCGTGATAGGTCGTGAAACGCGCCGGCAGATTCTAGCCCGTGAGGGGCGCTTGCCCGACGTTCTAGTGGCGTGCGTCAACGGCGGCTCCAACGCTATCGGACTGTTTTACCCTTTTATCAAAGACCGCAACGTACGGCTGGTAGGAGTTGAGGCAGCTGGCCTTGGCCTGGCAAGCGGAAAGCATTCGGCTTCGCTCACTGCCGGGCAGATCGGCGTGCTCCACGGCAATCGAACGTATCTTCTTCAGGACGAGATGGGTCAGATCCGCGAAACCCATTCGATCGCCGCAGGGCTCGACTACCCAGGCGTAGGGCCGGAACACAGCTACCTTAAGGATATCGGCCGAGCGACGTACACGACAGTTACCGATGAACAGGCACTCGAGGCGCTCGAGCTTCTAGCCCGCACCGAAGGGATTATTCCAGCGCTGGAGAGCGCCCATGCGCTCGCCTATACCATATCGATTGCGCCCACAATGGACCGCTCGCGCATAATAGTCGTAAACCTGTCGGGACGGGGCGACAAGGACATGGAAACGGTAGCTCGCGAGCGCGGCGTGAGTTTGCGGTGATGGTCAAAGGCAACAGAATCGAGCGCAAATTCGACGAGTTGCGCGCCCGAGGGGAGGCTGCGTTGATTCCGTTTATCGTGGCCGGCGACCCTGACCTCGAGTCTACCAAGCGATTGGTCGTCGAGCTCGAAGCGAACGGAGCCGACCTTATTGAGCTGGGCGTCCCTTTCTCGGATCCGATGGCTGACGGTCCCGCCAACCAAAGAGCGCTTGCCCGTGGTTTGGCTGCCGGGGCTTCATTGCCTGCAATTCTCGAGCTCGTGCGCGAGCTTCGCCGAGTGAGCGAGATACCGATTATTCTGTTCGGATACTATAACCCCTTCTACCGATACGGCTGCCAGCGTTTATGCCAGGACAGCGCTCGAGCAGGAGTCGACGGCATTCTAGTGGTTGACCTACCACCGGAGGAGAGCGCTGAACTAGACGAACCCGCACGCCATTTCGGCCTCGATGTCATTCGCCTTCTGGCGCCGACCACGCCACTTAAGCGTTGCCAAGAGATAGCGCGGGCTGCGAGTGGGTTTTTGTACTACGTCTCGGTAACCGGTGTTACCGGCACACGCGAAGTTTTGCCTACCGATCTAAAGCCGCGAGTCGAGGAAGTGCGAAAGATTACGCCGCTTCCGGTCGGCGTAGGGTTCGGCATTTCTACGCCCGAGCAAGCAGCCGAGGTCGCATCGTTTGCCGACGCGGTAGTCGTAGGCAGTGCTTTTTCGCTGATTCTGGAAAATTTCGGCCGTGCGCCCGACGGTATCGGTAAAGTCGTAGAGCTAGCCAGTCAGATGAAGCGCGCGATGGTGTCAGCTCGGTGCGCCCTGCAAACGTCAGCTCTGAACGAAAAGCAATAGCGATGGCGGAAGTGGTTGAGCGGGCGGCAACTACTCAGGCGGCCGAGATGTGGGTTAAGTGCCCGGAGTGCGCCACACTAGCGTTTCGCAAGGAAGTCGAACGGAATCTCAATGTTTGCTTGAAATGCGGGTACCATTTCCCGCTGACAGTCGAACAGCGATTGGCTATTGTAGCCGACCGCGGCACATGGCGGCAGATCGACAGCGAGTTAAAAGCGAGCGACCCCCTGGGATTCGTCGACTCCAAGCCGTACTGGAAACGGCTTGAAGAGGCGCGCGCTCAGACCGGGCGCAACGACGCTATCGTCACCGGAACGTGCGAGATCGAACACGAGCCAATTGCGCTTGGCGTGATGGATTTCAGATTTATGGGCGGCAGCATGGGTGTTGTGGTGGGCGAAAAAGTTGCTCGACTGTTCGCGCACGCACGCCGTAATCGTCTACCCGTAGTACTGTTCTGCGCTTCGGGTGGCGCGCGCATGCAAGAAGGAATTTTATCGCTCATGCAGATGGCTAAGACCTGTACGGCCGTTGCGCGTTATCGCGACCTACGCCTGCCCTATGTCGCCGTTCTGTGTTACCCAACCACGGGCGGTGTGGCAGCTTCCTTCGCGATGCTCGGTGACCTAAATCTGGCCGAGCCCGGAGCATTGATCGGGTTCGCTGGGCGCCGCGTGATCGAGCAAACCACCGGGGAACGTCTACCTCCTCGCTTTCAGCGGGCAGAATTTCTGCTCGAGCACGGAATGGTCGACGCTATAGTTCCGCGCCGCAAGCTTCGCTCTACTCTGGCAAACGTCCTACGTCTGCTGAAAAACTCGCCTAGGCATGATTCTTGAGTTTCGATCCAATTCTCAACGCGCTTTTAGTAGCTGCGTTTGCGCCAACGTTTGCCACAGCGCAGGAGTCTTGAACTGTCGCCGGCCGGTGTTGAGGCGCGTATGAAGCGAAGCTTTGCAAAAGCGGACTTGGCTACGCGACGACTGCAGCTAAAGGCCTTTGAAAACGCGACCAAGGCTTCTGCGTAAGTCCCGATAGTCACCAAGGGGACTTAGCCAAGTCCAACCACCGGTCGGCAGCGCGCACGCAAGTTGCCAAACAAGAGTGGTTCGATTTAAGGCGTGCCGTTGGGCTGGCAAGCCCGGACTTTAAAAACCGAAGACCAATTAGCTGAACGGGTTCAAGCCTATGCACACCACCCAACAAGCGATCGATTGGCTGTACTCGCTCGAACGTCGCGGCATCGTTTACAAGCTTGAGCGTATGGAGCGCGCTTTGGCTCTGCTTGGAGATCCGCATCTGGCGCTTACCGCCGTTCACATCGCGGGCACAAAAGGCAAGGGTTCGGTGGCCGCGATGCTCGACAGTATTCTGCGGGCTGCCGGCTATCGTTGCGGCCTTTATACGAAACCCCATCTAGTCAGTTTGTGCGAGCGCTTTAGGATCGACGGCTCGCAGATACCTATGCCAGTCTTGACGCAATATATCGGGCGCTTGCGCGATACTTTCGAGAGCTCGAACGTTGAGCTTACGTTTTTTGAATTTACCGTGGCGATGATGTTTCTTTATTTCGCTGAGCAAGACGTCGATATAGCCATAATCGAGACCGGGATGGGAGGGAGGCTCGACTCGACCAATGTTGTCAGACCTATTCTAAGCGTGATAACTCCCTTGGGCTTCGATCATACGGAATATCTGGGTTCGACAATCGAAAGTATCGCGCGCGAAAAAGGCGGTATCATCAAACCGTACACTCCGGCCGTCATCGGTGTCCATCAACCCGAAGCGCGCCAGCTTCTCGAAACCATCGCGCAAGAACGTCGGAGCCCGACTGTTATGTTGGATCGCGATTTCTTTTTTGAAGGGGCTTCAAACCCACGATGTCTAAAGTACAGGGGCGTAAATCTTTCCCTGGATGAGGTGGAAGTTAGGCTGCCAGGGCGGTTTCAGCACGAGAACGCCGCGATCGCGTTGGCCGCGTCGGAGATGATTTCGGCTATGGGATATACGGTCAGTGAACGTGCAATTCGCTGTGGCCTCGCTCAAGTGGTTTGGCCTGGGCGACTGGACACGGTCCACGAACGACCCCGAGTAATCTTGGATTGTGCCCACAACGAGATGAGCGTTCGCGCTCTAGTAGAGGCACTCGAGGTAGAGTTGGGCTGCGACGTCAAACCGCACCTGATATTTGGTTGCCAGGTTGACAAGGACTGGAAAAAAATGGCGGAGCTGTTAGCACCTCGCGTTAGTGACGCGATTCTTACACGTGCCGCGCCGAAGCAACCAGTTGACCCGCAACGGTTAGCCGAAGCTTTCTCGCCGCTAACCCCTACCAAGGTAATCCGCGATCCACGACAAGCTATAGAATTAGCGCTAAAAAACAGCGCCAAGGATGAAATTATTCTGGTTACCGGTTCCATCTACCTGGTTGGGGAGGTCTACTCATATTTCCTGGCTCGGCAAGGCCGTAGCGGGTTGTTTCCCGACGCGGCGGCCTAACATAGTTTGGACAATTCTCCTCTCAGCTATGCTCTGCGCTGAACTTTTAAGTCCAGCTCAGACCTGCGCCCAATTGCGAGCCGAACTCGAAAGCACCTTTGGCAGCCCGACTCCAACCAACATTTCAGGAACCTCTTTCATCTACGACCCCAAGACTGACACCTTCGTAGTGCGCGAGAACGCGCGACTTCGAAGAGGCCCAACCCTGCTGACCGGAAAAGAGCTTCGCTACGAGCGAAAAAGTCAGAAAGCTAGTGCTTTCGGCGACGTTCGCCTGGTAAATCCTGAACTCAAGATTCGCGCCTCCAGCGCCTCGCTCGACCTTGACTCCGAAACCGGAGAGCTGAAAAACGCTGTCATCGCGCCGCGAACGGGAAGCTACACGATCGCGGGACGCATCATCGATAAACTGAGCGGCGCCCGTTTTCACATCGAGGACGGTTTTTTTACCACGTGCGGCTGTGAAAAGGGCACTCCGTCATGGAGCATAAGCGGTAAAGAGATCAACTGTCATATCGGAGGGCAAGCGGAAGTCAAAGACGCAACCTTCCACGTCCTCGGATATCCTTTGCTAACGTTGCCATACGCGACTTTCCCCGCCAATTCTCAACGTCAAAGCGGCTTCATCAGCCCTTACACAGGCGAGTCGACATTACGAGGCTTTCAGTGGCTTCAGCCTTATTTTATCGACCTGGGCAAAAGCGAGGACGTAACGATAGCGTCCGATGTCGAAACGTCGCAGCGGCTGGGCCTTCTGGCCGAATTTCGTCGGCAAAGTTCGGCCGACGATTACATCCAAGTCACTGGCAGCATTTATCAGGAGATTATACCTGAAGCTGAACGCCTGGCGCCGGAAGCCGATCTCCAAGTCGCCAATCCGTATATTCCCACACAACGATACGGTTTGATAGGCCTAGGCCGCCAGCATCTTACGCCCAACCTGCAGGTTTACGGCGACACACAGTTGGTCAGCGACGACTACTTTTTGCGCGATATAAACGTTCCGGTTCTGTCTCCCGGTTACGGCTTCAACTTCATGTACAATCGCCAGGCGATTTCTCATTTCGGCTTGCTGAACAACTGGGACAACTCGTTTTTACGATTCCAGGGAACATGGGAGCAAGATCTTATCCAGCCTCAGCAGTTCGCGCTCCAGCAACTACCGCAACTTCTATACGAGGGCCGCAGCGACGTTCTGAATGGCCTCGGCTACGTCGATTACACGACGTCAGCAGTTGAATACTGGCGCGAACAGGGAACTAACGGGCAGCGCCTCGACTTCAAGCCCACCTTCACTTTGCCGTTGCTCTGGAAAGACTATCTCAACGCTCACGCTTCGGTGACCCTGCGTTCGACCGCCTACAATTACGGCGGCGATAACGTAGACGTCATACCTGTCGGCACCGACGGAAGGCAGTATAATAATGGCCTGGTCCTAGGACAGCCAGCGCCTGGCGGCGATTACTTCCGCGAACTTCCCTATGGTGAAGTGGGGACCTCAACCGTGCTTGAACGAATATACACGGTTGATTTCGCCGGGATCGAGAAGATCAAACATACAATTGAGCCGATCGTGACGTATTACTACGTCCCTAACGTCAACCAAAGTAATCTACCCCTGTGGGACGCAATAGACCGAATTGATCCGCGCAGCATGTTTAGCGTGGGACTTGCCTCGAGGGTATTTGCCAAGTATAAGGCTCCTCCGCCTTCGAGCAGTTCGAGCGCTTCGCAGGAAGTGTCGGAAGGACAGACAACTGCTGCGCCCCCTGCCACTAGAGTTCAAGAGCTTCTCGAATTCAACATCACCCAAATCTATGACACTCTCTATCCGCTCGAGGGCGTAGGTCGTCACTACTCGGACACCGATATAACGCTTAACCTCTTACCGACTAACATCGTAATCGCCAGTTCCGAGACGGGTATCGATCCCGGCACTGGCCGCATCGATTACTCCTTCGACTATCTTACGTTGCGACCGCCCGAGACGTGGTACCAATATCAATCGCGTCTCGGCAAGGCCGCCATCGGTGGCACCTTTTTACAGCTGGGCTACAACTATGTTGCGCCTACGACTTCGGCCTCCACAAACAAGGCTCTCACTCTTGAGAACGAAACTAACCAGATAACGGCTAACATTTACTACGAGACCAGCCGATGGGGCTTCTACATTGGGCCGGGTTACGACCTTGCAACCAGCAATCTTTTATCGGCCGAATATGGCGGGCGGATCAAATCAACGTGTAACTGTTGGATTCTCGATTTTGGAGTCGTGCAGTCGGTCAACCCCTTGGAGTATCGTTTTCAAATTATGCTCACTTTAGGTGGTATCGGCTCGGTAGGAAGCAGCCCAATCCCGAACAACCCCTTCGCCATTTACAATCCACGCCTTTTTGCCCAACCACCGCCACCTCCTCTTCCAGGCTCGACCCAACAATAGGGCTTAAACAATTACAAGAGGTATAAAGTGTATTTTCAAGCTATACAAGCTATATGAAGGCTCTAGTAGACATCGGATTTGCACTAGTTGGATTATTTTTCGCTTTGCTCTGGACTTTGATCTTACTTGCGCTTTTTGTACTACTTGCTATTGCGACCGTAGCCGTATTGAATCTCGTCGTAGAGAGTACTCGCCGATGGCGCGCTCAACCCCAAGCTAGATTCAGCTAGCAGAGCGACCTGCAACCGCCAGACCTCGCCGGAAGTTGACCGTCTTCGATCGCGCTCGGTCACGCTTCCGACACAATTACCCAGGCAATTTCCGAAAACGAACGGTGGGATGCTCGGATACGCGTCTCGGCTAGTGTAAAACGCCAAGGCGTAAGTTGTGGGAGTTTATACCGCTTCAGGCGCGCACGCCTGAGGCTTCACGGCGCGCCATAGTCACCGCACAAGCAAACGCGAAAAGCGTAAAAATCGCCGCTACAATGATCGAAACGGTGATATTTTCTGGCCCGCTCGACGCCGATACCATCTTCGAACTACCCATATAAAGAGCCGAGCGCAAAAGTCCCATGTCGTAGGTTAGAGGATTGCCCTGCATAATCCACCGAAACCAGGAGGGTACGCCGGCCACTGGAAAAAACGCGCCCGAAAGCAGCCAGCTCGGGATCAAAATGAGATTCATGATTGCGTGAAAACCCTGAGTCGATTCCATGCGCCAGGCGATAGTCAGCCCGAGTCCCGACAAACCCATCCCTATTATCGCCATTACCCCGAGCGTCGACAAAGCTGCAACGAGATTCAGCTTTATTCCAGCCGTTCCCGCGAGCAACAGAAAGACCGCTCCCTCCAGTAGAGCCAGCGTAGTGCTGCCGAGACATTGTCCAAGTACGATCACCAACGGCGAAATCGGCGCAACGAGCACGCCTTGAAGGAAGCCCTGCCTGCGGTCTTCGATGGTAGAAATGGTCGAAAAGATTGCTGTAAATAAAAGCACCAGCAGAACAACGCCTGGATAAAAGTACTCCATGTACGTCATCGTCGGAAACGCTCCAGGCGGACGAAACGAGCCGTTAAGACCCATACCCAACAGCAACCAAAAAACGATCGGTTGCAACACGGCGCCTACTACTCGACTAGGTTGGCGCCAAAAGCGCTTCATCTCGCGCCACCAAAGGCTCCAAACCTGCAGAACTACGGTCCTAATCATAGACTCCAGTCATCATCGCTGCTTGCGGAAAAACGCTGGCCCGTAAGATGAGTGAACACGTCTTCCAGCGTGGGACGGCCGAAACTTATCGACTCGACTTCCGAGCCGAACGCTTCGACGATCTCGGCAACCAACAAGTGGCCTTTAGGTGCCTCGATTCTGAGCCTTCCGTCAACTATTGCTACATGGAGGCCAAAGCGCTGCTGAAGCTTCATTTGCAGCATTTCGGGGCGCTGCGCCTTGATAACGACGACATCGCCACCTACGCTGCGCTTCAGATCGCCCGCGGTGCCTACGGCCACCAGTTGACCCTGATGGAGGACTCCAACCCGATCGCAGCGCTCCGCCTCTTCCATATCGTGAGTGGTCAAGACGACGGTCACGCTCTTGCTTGCGCGAAGTCTCAGGAGATAGTTGAAAAAATCTCGCCGCGCTTCCGGATCGAGGCCACTACTCGGCTCATCCAGGATCAAGATCGCCGGTTCGTGCAAAAGCGCTTTTGCTAGTTCCACCCGTCTGCGATAGCCGCCGGAGAGCGTTTCGACCCGAGCATCGGCCGACTCCGAAAGCCCAAGTAGATCGAGCATCACCTTGATTCGTTCTCTAAGCTCGACGCCCCACAAACCATATAAGTTTCCGTGGTAACGGAGGTTTTCCACCACGCTAAGCTTCGTGTCGACGGCAGAATTCTGGAACACAACCCCCAACGAGCGGCGCAATGTAGCTGAGCTTCGAGCGACATCGTAACCGAGGATCGTAAGGCTTCCCTGCGGAGCGGGTAACAAGGTCGAAAGAATCTTGAAGAGCGTGGTCTTACCGCTGGCGTTCGGACCCAGAAACGCAAAGACTTCTCCAGCGCCTATAGTGAAACTTATTCCGCGCAACACTTCCTTGCGCCCGTAACTAAAGCGCAGGTCGCGCGCCTCCACCGCGCACGGTGCTTCCTCGCGCTCTACGAGCGCTACAGACGAAAGATTAGGCAACGGTTTACCGTCCATGACAAGGCTCAAACAACGACTTTGTTTGGCGACGCTCCTGTTAGCAGAAAGCCGATGCTCCTGTTACCAGAATAGGTTAAGACGCGGGTAAACCCAACTGCCGACTATAATTCGAGCGCAAAAGCTTCGCTCTAATTCGCTTGGGGCACCGAAGCGCCGGTTACTCTAAATTTGGTTTTAGCTTTAAGTTACGCGCTAAACGCGTAAACGCCCAAAGCGCCGTCTCGCTACTTTGTTCGGGCGGTTTTTGTCACACATTCGCCTAGCGCTACCGACAATACTCGCGCCATAATATTCGACGCTCGTTACGTCAAAATAAACGGCTATTTAGGAAAGTCGACTGGGGCAAAAGCGAGCGTGGTTTTCGTTCAGCCAAAAGCCTCTTCGGCGCAATCAGAGGGGTTCGAGCCCTCGCATACGGGGGTCATCAACGCACGCCTGCTTATGCTTTCGTGGGCGCACTTCTTAAACGATGGCATGGCAAATTTTTTGCCTGGCGTACTGCCGGCGGTGCTTCATTCGTTGCATATAAGGCTAACGCTTGTAGGCTCACTGATGGCGGCGATATTGGTATGCCAGGGGATGCAGCCGCTCTTTGGATGGGCTGCCGATAGGCTTGGTGGCCGGATGTTTGTGATCGGCGCTCTAGGCTTTGGCTCTCTGGCTGGTGCCTTTGTTGGTTTTGTTCCAAATTATTGGGCCCTTATCATGACCCTGCTGGTGGTCGGGATGGCTAATGCTGCGTTCCATCCCCAGGCCTTGTCGTGCGTCCGTCATACAACGGCGCACCATTTTGCCCTCGCCATGTCGATTTTCCTAGTAGGCGGCGAACTTGGTCGCGCAGTCTGGCCTCTCATAGCAAGTCTTGTAGCAGCGAATTATGGTTTAAGGGCGCTTTGGTTATTGGCTTTGCCTACGTTTGTCACGTTACCCATGATGATCCGACAATGCCCACGGGCCCGTCGCGTACCGATTAGCCAGCGGTCGGCCAAAAATCCAGTCAGTTGGGGCAGCATCACAGCGATGACCGCTTTGGTGTTCTACTGCGCTCTTCATGCGATGCTTGTCTACAGTTTGAGCACGTTTTTACCTATCTTGTGGCGTTCACATGGGGGCACGCTAGTCGGGGGCGCAAGCACGGTGACGATTTTGCTGATGGTGGGCAACCTGGGTAATTTAATGGGTGGCTATTTGGCTGACCGTTTCGGGCGACGTCGACTAATCGGCGCTGCGGGAGCTTTGTGTGCGCTACTGCTCGGCGCTTTCCTCGTAAGCCATACGGCAGTTCGCTGGTTTTTTCTTGCCGCGCTTGGCCTCGCCACGTTCTCGACGATGCCGGTTAGAATATTGCTCGCACAGGATATTTTACCGGAGCATCAATCACTCGGCTCGGGACTTGCGCTCGGTTTTGCCAACGCGCTCGGCGCACTTGCGGTTGCTGGTCTGGGCCCAGTGGCTGCGCGATGGGGAGTCCATTTTGCACTTTGGCTCACGGCCGGTCTGACTGTTCTTTCTCTAGCCGCCGTTCCGCTTCTACCCAAAGACGAGCTTTGCCTTAAAGATTATCCCGCCACGGGCGAGGTTGTTGCCTAAGGTCATGCTCATCTGAGCCTACAAGAAGCGCAAACCCGCCTAATAAAATTGCAACTCTCAAGAGCTGGCAACGAATCTCTTTTGTCGGCGGCGCTTGCCGAAGGCCTTGAGCAAATCGAAGCTGGCCAGAGGCTATCGGTGGCTCGACGCTTTTCAATATTTTGCGCAACGCGTCTTCGAAAAAACGATTGAAACCCTGGCCTCGCCCTACCTACCCTGCCACACGGAAGATCGGCGGGTCAGGGCTCAGCTTTGCGATTTTCTCGTGAAGATGAAGGAGGAAACGCTGCCGCCAATCAGCTGGAAAATGACGACCCGACAGGTAACACCGGCCAAAACCGTGCCCCGTATGCTCTCTAGATCGCCTCCGCTACGCTTTTCTTGGACCTTATCCCATCGTGGGCCCAAGCATGAATTTAAAAAAAAGCGAGAGGGCTTCCGCACGCTAGCGGACAGCCCTCTCGCTCTTCTCCTTACTGATTCGGACGACGGTTCCAGCTTGTCTTCTGGTGAGCTGGTAACTCCTAGGACGTCCGAACCGCAAAACCTAATTTTTCATCAATTTTCGCCAACCGCCACCTTGGAGGTGAACTGAGCCTCTTCGGTTGAGCCTGAAAGTGCTTTGATCGAAGTTTCACCTCCCCATACGGTTTCCGCAATCAGGTCGAAGTATGCAGCACCGACCTCGCGCTGATGCCGAGTTGCGGTGTAACCGAGTTTTTCGGCCGCAAACTCGGCGTTTTGCAATTCGGCGTAGGCCGACATGTGTCGCTCTTTGTATCCGTGGGCAAGCGTGAACATCGAGTAGTTCAAAGTATGAAAGCCCGCCAAGGTGATGAACTGAAACTTGTAACCGAAGCGGGCGAGCTGGCTTTGGAACTTTGCGATTTGCGTTTCGGATAGATGCGCCGACCAGTTGAACGAAGGCGACAGATTGTAGGCGAGCAGCTTGCCCGGATACTCTTTGTGCACGGCTTGCGCAAACTGTTCGGCAAAATGCAGGTCGGGCGTGGAGGTTTCGCACCAGATCATGTCGGCGTACGGTGCATACGCCAGCGCGCGCGCAACCGCTTGCTCCAGCCCCGCTCGCGTGCGGAAAAAGCCCTCGGTGGTGCGTTCGCCGGTCATGAACTGGCGGTCTCTCGGGTCGATATCAGTCGTCACTAAGCTTGCGCCTTCGGCATCGGTGCGGGCTATCAAAATAGTCGGAACTCCCATGATGTCTGCTGCCAAGCGCGCGGCAATTAACCTGGCGATCGCTTCCTGTGTGGAGACCAACACTTTGCCACCCATGTGGCCGCACTTTTTGGCCGCTGCGAGCTGGTCCTCGAAGTGCACGGCTGCCGCGCCCGCGCGAATCATCGCCTTGGTAAGTTCGAAGGCGTTGAGGACTCCTCCAAAGCCCGCCTCGGCGTCAGCCACGATCGGAACTAGCCAATCGATCGAGTCGTCGCCTTCGGCGTGGCTCAGCTCGTCCGCCCGCAAAAGGGCGTTGTTAATCCGTTCGACGACCTTCGGCACGCTATCGGACGGATAAAGAGACAGGTCAGGGTACATCGTAAGCGCCTCGTTGGCGTCCGCTGCCACCTGCCATCCTGACACATATATCGCCTTGAGGCCGGCCTTTACTTGCTGCATCGCCTGATTGCCCGTCATCGCGCCTAACGCAGCAACAAAAGGCTCCGTCTCGAGCAATCGCCAAAGCTTTGTTGCTCCATACTTGGCAAGCGAATACTCTACATGGATCGTGCCTCGCAGGCGTACCACGTCGTGCGCCGTGTAACCTCGCTTTATCCCCTTCCAACGCGGATTCGTCTGCCATTCCTGAGCCAGTTCCTCTGCCCCTGGGCGATTATTAACCATGCCGCCTCCTTGTGTAATCAGAGTAAAGTCTAAGCTTTGTGCGTTCCGCCGAATTCAAAAAGGCCGATGCCGCGCAGTGTAATCGAATTTGGTCGCGCCAATCTGCGTTGCAACCTGCTTCAAAATCAAATCGTCTGAAAATAAACGCTTGAAAAACCGCGGACAGTCATGAAGGTTCCGTGCTTCTATCCAAAAACGCATCCCAAAGCCGCCAAACCGTCCGCCTGCGCGAAAAAAACGCCGCCATCGTCTCGTGCGAGCGCGAGCGCAAATCGCGCTAGAGGCTCAGCTGCACGGCGCTACCGATCTAATGCATCACGAACCCGAGTTTTAAAGACGGTTTTAACGCCGTGCCGTCCCGCCACCGCGCCTCCAAGCGGCAGCCTCCCGCACACCATATCGTATACCGCGCGATTCGTCGCAGAATTGCGAAGTCAACCAGTCTGAACAGGAACTTTGACCGCCGCGCAAATACCGGTGCCGTTACAAGCTGAGCAAGCAACCCACAAGGCGGCGTGATCTTTGAAGCGTGCTAGCTGTTTTGCTCTCAGGGCAAACACTCGCGGGTGCTGATAAAATGCCGCAAAACGTTCCTTCGCCCAATCGTCAACTAAAATCGCGAAGGTGCATTTAAAATAGCCTAAAGGCAATCAATCGTCAAGCCCTCGTGAATGAAGTTTTTTGTCTTGCGATGTCAGCCCCCACGCCAGCAGCTTGCTGCGCGATCTCCCTCGCCCTTACAACTCCTAATCAGCGGGACTCGTAGACTTTCTAGGTAATTTTTCTTGCCGAAATAGGTAAACTGCCCAATTGGCGACATTTTCCCCATCTCGTAGATTCCCACAACGAAACGTCAAGAAGCGCGAGGCGAGAGCGAGAAAAACGGAGACGGGGATTATGGTGCCATCACAGACGAACGAACTAAAAGCTTTGTCGACTGCTAATGGGAAAATCAATTTCGCCTATCAGCTACGACAAACTCTAACCCCACCCTCGCTAGGCGAGCTTATCGGTGAACTGAGAGAAAGGCTTCAGCCCGCACTGGGTTTCGTCGAAATACTGACCGAGCGAGCGCGCGTATCGAAAAACTACCGCACGGAGCGAATCCTTCTCGAACGGCTTCGCTCTGCGCTGTATGGATTGGACTACGCTGTGGGAAACATCGCGGATGCCGCTCTTGCAAGTGCTAGCGCCGACTACACCTGCGCCGAGACGTTCCAAACCGACGAGCTTATAAGAGAGCTTGCCCCAGTACTGGAACATTTGTGTCGACGTAAAAACAGCAAGCTTTTGATTAAAAACAAGTCGCCCCATACCACGCTACACGCCGACTGGCGTCATGTACGCTCTTTTGTGCTCAATCTTGTAGCGTCGCTGACCGAGCGAGCGGCTCCTAACCGACTGACAATCGAGCTCGTGTACAGTCGAAAGTTAAGTTCTGGGAAACGCCTGGCATTGACATTTCGAGTGCACAAAGCTTCGCCAATGCGACCTGGACGCAACTTAAGTTCCCCATACGGTTTTTTAACCCACCCAAAGCCGGACAAGGTTCGTCCCTCCCAACTTTCATCTCTTTTGGCGTGCTACCATCTAGCCGCCTTAAACGGTCAGGTTGAAATAAAATCGAGCGGGCGCGCCGGCTTTAGCGCAACAGCACGAATTCCCGTTTAAGCTAGCGACCTTCCGTACCTCGGCCGTCCCAAGTCCGAACAGATAGAGACCGCGGGCGACCGCGCTAATGTCAAAAAACGGACGGCTTGAACGACGCTGCGCACTGTGTTTGGCGACCGAACGCTGGATGCACAAGCGATTGTTTCGCTGAAGCATCGGACAAAATGGCCTTTCGAACACGGTGCCAAAGGGCTTCAGGGCAAGAGATACGCGTAAGAAAAATATCGACGATGGTGATATAGTCAATCTTGAAAGAAACTTTTCCAGACAAAGGGAAGTCGTCAGCCTTGGCTCAAGAGTTTATCGGCATAAAGCGGCGCGTTCCGTACGAGGGCGTGATCGAAAGGGTCGTGATTCATAACAGCGATACCCGCTCGCTGCTCATTCGAATTCCAGGCGCAAGCGAGTTTTCGTTCGCTCCTGGCCAATTCATTTCCGTGATAATTCCCGCCGGCGATAAGCCGATTACGCGGTCTTACTCGCTCGCATCCAGCCCCGAGGATGGCCAACCGTTCGAGATTTGCCTCAATCTAATCGACGGAGGAGTCGGCTCTAATTATCTGTTTAGCCTAAAAGAGGGTTCGACTCTAAGTTTCACCGGGCCCTTTGGAGTTTTTACTTTAAACGAGCCGCCGCAGGTCGAAACGGTTTTCATCGCGGAAGGTACAGCTATCGCCCCGATTCGACCGATGCTTCGGCGAGCAATTAGCACCCCAGACCATCCCCCGCTTAGCTTGATTTACACTGCCCCCGACGGCGAACACCTGCTTTATCGAAGCGAATTCGAAGCCCTGGCGCAGCGCGATCCACGCTTTCGCTTTGAGCCTATAATCACTGCCACTGGCCGTTTGTCGGCGCTACTGGACGATCTCGAGCGCCGCTATGTAAAAGGCGACGCGCTACGGGAGCGTCATTTCTACATTTGCGGAGTCGGCAACGACGTGCTAAAGCTCAGAGACCTGCTGCGCGGCGCCGGCTATCCACGCCGTTGGGTCGAGTACGAACGCTGGTAAAAACGGGACGCCGCGGCTGCCTTTTGCGCGCAACTTCATCGTAGCGAATCTCGCAGGTGTAAGATCCGCATGAGGGCGTCGAAGCGGCGCGCTCCTCTTATGTCAGCGCAAGCCGCAACAACTCGCCGACTTCTTTGACGGCACATCGAGCTCGCTCCACCAAGTGGCCCAAGCGAAAGAAACCGTGAATCATGCCGTCATAGCGTTTCAAAGTTACGGGCACACCCGCCGCTTTCAAACGCTGCGCATATTGCTCGGCCTCGTCCCGCAGCGGGTCGAACTCGGCCGTAACTATCAGCGCCGGCGGTAACCCGTCTACGCTTTTAGCCTTGGAAGGACAGCACAGCGGATTGTCCCGATCCGAGGGATCCTTGACGTAAAGATTCCAGAACCATTCCATGTCCGCTCGCGTAAGAAAGTAGCCTTGGCCAAAAGCCTCGTAGGAGGGGGTGTCGAGCGAGTCGTCGATAACGGGATAGATTAGTAGCTGAGCAGCAATTTGGGGCCCGCCAAGCTCGCGAGCTTTAAGCGCCACGCAAGCTGCGAGGTTTCCGCCCGCGCTGTCTCCGCCAACGGCGACTTTGGGCGCGCGAAGACCCAGATTCTCGGCGTTCTCGACCACCCATCCTGTGGCGGCGAAACAATCTTCGAGCCCGGCGGGAAACTTGTGCTCGGGCGCAAGGCGATACTCCACTGACACCGTAACGCATCCCGCGGCGTTGGTCAGGGCCCGGCACACTGCGTCGTGCGTTGCGATGCTTCCCAGAACCCATCCGCCGCCATGGAAGTACACGAGGGCGCCAGCAGGAACCGGGTCATAAGGCCGATAAATACGCACGGTGACCTCTCCGTCCGGCCCCGGGATACTACGGTCCTCCACCGCAGCAACCGGCTGAGGCGGGCCAAGCGGTATGCTTTGCTCGGCTATGGCGCGGCGAGCCTTCTCGACCCCAAGCGCATGGAAAGCGAGCGCCTCGCCCCTCTCGAAAAGCTCAAGAAACGCGCGAATCTGCCAATCTAATGGCACTCAGTTCTTCCTCTTACTGAACCAACAACGGCAATTGGATATGCTCGCGGCGACAGCTTGCCCCTGCCTAAAAACTGGCGATCCTATCGCCACATACTACCGGCTTTACCATCCGAACACGAATCGGCAAGACCATCGCTTCAAAACTACCATAACGTCATCTGGGCAAACCTAAACTTATCCCCAGGCCGTCCCAGGCTAAAGCCAACAGGCCGCGTTTACATGATTACCTAATTAAAAGTCAGTACCGTGCGCACTACTTCGCCGGCTTTCATCGCCTCGAAAGCCTGATTTATCTCGTCGAGGCGCCGCCGGCGCGTCACCATATCGTCCAGGTTAAGCCGTCCCTGGAGATAAAAGTCCACGTAGCGGGGGATATCGATCCGATGGCGGGCTGAACCCATGAACGTGCCTTGAATTCTTTTCTCCACCAGGAAGTGGCGGCCGTCAATTTCGATCTTGTCCTTGCCGGGCACCATCCCGATAACGGTAGCAGTCCCGCCTGGAGCAAGACAGTAGAACGCTTGCTCGGCCGTCTCTTTCTTGCCTATCGCCTCGAACGAGTAATCCACACCCCCGCCGCTCAATTCGCGGATTTTACGCACTGGATTATCTCCAGCGGCTACGACCGTGTGGGTAGCGCCAAATTTCTTCGCGGTTTCAAGTTTGTGCTCAAAGACGTCTACCGCAATTATTTGCCGAGCGCCGGCAAGTTTTGCGCCTTGCACCACAGCTAGCCCCACGCCCCCACATCCGAAGACCGCAACCGAGGAGCCTGGTTGAACCTTGGCGGTGTTGAACACCGCACCCAGTCCGGTTGTTACGGCACATCCTATAAGCGCGGCGCGATCGAGCGGTATCTCCTTGGTAACTTTGACCACGGCGTTCTCGTGCAGCAGCATCTTTTCGGCGTAGCCGCCGATATCCATGAACTGATGAACCATTTCGTTGCCGAGCTTCAAGCGCGGCTCGCCGGAGGGATCGCGTTGGGTCGCAGCGCGGTTAGAGCACAAATTGGGGCGCCCGGACAAGCACTGCTCGCACGACCCGCAAAAGACAGTCAAACACGCGATTACATGGTCTCCAGGGCTGACGTAAGTTACTTGTTCGCCAACTTGTTCGACTATTCCTGCTGACTCATGGCCAAGCACGGCTGGTGCGGGATAAGGATACAATCCCTCAACAAAGTGCAAATCGCTGTGGCAAACGCCCGCTGCTACGGTCCTAACTAGTACTTCTCTGCCCCGAGGTTTATCTACATGGAGGTCTTCGATCGTCAAAGGCTTTCCTGGTTCCCGAAAGACAGCTGCTTTCATTGCTTTATCCTATCCCCCTTGAAGCGTATGAAATTAACCCTGAGCCCAACGCCGCCGCGGTATCACGTAACCTAGCGGTGCCACCACACTAGCTAACTATTATTGCCTAGCAAAAACCCGGGCTTGCGGCCAGCGAATGAGTACTGACGCCAAAACTCAAAGCCTCGAGCCGGTCGAAGCAATCGAACCACAAAGGTCGACTGAATCTCACTCCTATCGTCCAATGCGGTCAATGCGTTCCCAGGACCGGATGAACAGGACCAGGTGTGCTCACGCCACGTAACAATACGCAAGCTGCGAGCGAGAAAATTTGGGCCGCCAAAGTCGGTTCAATATCGATCCAGCTGGAGGCCCAGCGATACCACTTAAAACACCCGCAAGCGCGTTGATAAAAGGCGAGCGACGGCCGCGCAAACAATCGGCCCATCAGGATTCCCCACGAGTAAGAACTTTTTGCAGCGCGCCAGAGCCTAGGAGGCTATCGAGCGCCGTTTGCCAAGCGCAAACCAATTCGGACGGCGCCGAGCTTGGTTAGGACGGCTTAGATGCTGCTCGAAGGCCGTCGTCCAGCAGTTTAATAAGAGTGTGTACGGTCTCCGTTATAGGCACCCTTACACCATGACGCTTGGCCACCCGAAGGACAGCACCGGTCAGTGCATCATATTCTAGGCGCTTTCCCCGCTCGAGGTCTTGAAAAGTAGAGGTTTTAAGTGGTGACAGTTTTGCGATCGAGTGCGTGAACAGTGCCTCGACCCTTTCGTTCGAAAGCTCGACACCGTCGGCGCGAGCGACGGCCTGAACCTCGTACATCAAGGCGCGCGCGAGCTCGCGTCCCTGGGAGTCGGCCAGCACCTCGCCGACGCGCCGGCGAGTCAGCGTGGTCAAGGTGTTGAAAGTGGCGTTCCACATCAGTTTCTCCCAGCGCTTGGCGCGCAAATCTGTGGTGAGTTCGCCGAGGATGCCAGCGCGCTCGAACACCTCGGCAATAGCCTGTGCGCGCTGCGTTATCCGCCCGTCTAACTCGCCAAACTCTATCGTGCCCGTGGTCGAGTGGACCACTTTGCCAGGCGCGACCAATTCCACACCCACGCGGGCATTGCCCGCCATCATGCACTCTTTTCCAAAAATTTCCGCCAGCCGAGCTTCGCCCTCTATTCCGTTCTGCAAAGTCATAATTACGCCGCCTGGCGCAAGTGTGCCCTTGAGTTTGTCGGCAGCCTGCTCGGTGTCGTACAACTTTACACAGAAAAGCACCAGGTCGTATGGGGCATACTCCCTCGGTTCCTCGGTCGCGACAACCCTAAGTTCGAGGTCTCCGAGATAACTTTTGACTTCCAGACCGCGCTCTTTAAGAGCCTTTAGGTTTTCTCCCCGAGCGCAGAACACGACCTCTTCGCCCGCGGCTTGAAGCCTGGCACCAAAATAAGCCCCCACTGCTCCGGCACCCATCACTAAAATCTTCATTTCAACCCTCTGGCAGAAACAAAAAACCGTATTTCCGTTTAGGTATGCCCGTCTTGAGCCATCGCGCCGAGTTCTTAACGACTCTCCGAATAAGCATCGATGACGTCCCTACTTCCCAGGCAGGACCGATCCTTATCTTGGATTAACCCGCCGCTCCAGCCATTTAGCGATGCAATTCTTTCGGTGCGCGGGCAAGAACCACTAGTTGCATGACCGAGTCGACTCATCAAGGGTTTTCTCCCACAAGGCGCGAACCTTTTCCCTTAGCTCTTCGAAGCCTTGATTGTTTTCGATCACCGCGACCGCAAGCTTTCGGCGCTCATCGTCGCTGAGTTGAGCTTCGATTCGCGCCCTAATCTCCTCCGGTCTCAACCCGCGCTGGCTCTCTAGTCGGCGAATTATCTCTTCCCTGGGCGCGGTAATTACCCATATCTGCTGGCACAGGTCGTGCCATCCCGCTTCTATCAGAACGGCCGCCTCGATTACGATAGGGCGCGCTTCTCCCTGCTTGCGCATCGCCGCGATCATCTCTCGCAGCCGTTGATGAATTCGCGGATGAACGATCGAATTCAATCGGCGTAAAGCTTCAGCGTCGGAAAATACGATCGCGCCTAGCCGCTTGCGGTCGATCGTTCCATCAGAAGCTACAATTTCCTGCCCAAAGGCGTCGATTAATTCCCTGTAGGCAGGCTCGCCCGGCAAGTATACGGAATGTCCTATTTCGTCAGCGTTAATTACTGGCGCCCCCAGCTCCGCTAAAATTTTCGCAACCGAGCTTTTGCCGGCGCCGATTCCACCCGTAAGGCCTATAGTAATCATTCCCTCGTTGTGCTCAGCAAAGAATTGCGCGGAGCCGATACTGGGTTGCGCATCGGCATCTTCTCAGCATCCAACCGGCAACCCTTCTTTGAAAACGTAATCATGAGCTAGAAGTGACTGACTCTTGGAAATGTCATACGAACACCTTCTACGGGGTCACGTTTATGCTAACAAATTACCGTACCGGCGCTATCCCTGCCGCTTGCCCCGAACTCTCGACTATACTTAGCTCCAAAAAGCTTGATGAAGGCAAAACCTTTTGCCAAGCCCCGCTTGAAGTCCGCTTAATTGCACGAGGCTTTTTAAGGCGGCGAGTTTCTTTCAAAACCGTTTCTGATCCAATTCCTCGGTGCAAAGCTAGAAAAAGTTTAAACCCTGTCCTAGATTGCCTATAACCTATAAAGCGGTTTATGCGAGCAAGCGCTTTGGGCGCCCCAAAACTTGGCCTTGAAAGCCATGCAGCGCGACGCTAACCGTGCTTTACTATAAAACGATAGGAATTTCGCCCAGAAATACGTGAGGTCTTAAAATTGAGCGGAATTGAGCCTCGAGAGGACTACGTCACCGTAAACGGAATACGGCTCCACTATCTCGACTGGGGAGGAGCCGGTGAACCGATCGTGATCGTCCATGCGACGGGCTTCCTTGGCCGCGTGTACGAGCCCATAGCGCGTGAACTTACGCGGATAGGCCACGTCTTTGCGTACGACCAAAGGGGCCATGGCGACAGTGGCGCTGCGCCCGACGGCGTGTACAACTGGCCCGCAACGCTTGCCGACCTGCGAGGGTTCATAAATGCTATGGGCTTTCAAAAAATTCGGGGCTTCGGCCATTCGGCTGGCGCCACGGCGCTCGGGGGCTTGGCAGCGGTCGAGCCGGAGCGACTTTCTCGCGCCGTCCTGATCGACCCGGTGGTGCACGATACAGCTGACCGAGAGCTTCTTAATCAGCGCCGACAATGGCTGGTCGAAACCACGCTCAAAAGACGGCGCATCTTCGACAGTATCGACCATGCCATGGAGCATCTAGGTAGCAAGCCGCCATTCGATACCTGGGACAGAAACGTGCTCAGGTTATATTGCCTTTATGGCATGCGAGAAACGGCCGATGGCAAGCGCGAGCTCAAATGCGCCCCAGAAGTTGAGGCCAAACTCTATGACGGCGCGCCGGATTTCGACGGCCTAAGTCTGATACTCAAGGCGAAAAGACCGCTTTTAATCGTTTTAACCCGTCAGGCTCACGAACTTCGCGCCGCTGCAGTGAAACGCCTCAAAAGCGAGGCGCGCAGCGCCGAGATTCTCGACCTGAGCGAAGAGAACCATCTGATGCCGATGGAGAAACCGCAAGAGGTGGCGCACATAGCATTGCAATTCTTGACCCGGGACTAGGCGCTTCATTTCACAAAAGCGTTGCTTTAGAGCAAAAGGCTCCTACTTGGCCCACCTGAGATTACCATTTGCTCCGGCGTTGAACGTTATTGCTTGGCCAAGGTCGCGGGTTTGACTACCGAACGAGTTACAGGATTTTTTACTCGTCCAGGCCCAATATTTTCCTGGCTTCCGCAGTATAAGCACCGGAAGCCTCGTAAAGTATTAACGGAGGCTCCACGGCAAGTTCAGTGCCCGCGCCTTTTTGCGCTTGGATCAAGACGTTCGAGGCTTTTCGATCGGCTCGTGGATGAACAAAGCGAAGCCGCTTGGGTTCGAGCCGCGAGGCTCGAAGTTCAGCGATCAGATCGATCGCACGGCTGGCCACAAAGACAAACGCAGCTTTGCCGCCAAAGCGCAGGTACCGAGCAGCCGCTTTGACGAAGTCGCCCGCCGTTGCGCCGGTTTCACTGCGCGCGAATCTACGGGCCGGGTATGGGCTTTGTCTTCCCGCTCCGACAGCGTAGTAGGGCGGATTTGCAACGACCCAGTCGAAGCTCTGTGGCTCGATCCCTAAAATGTGCTGATCTCGCAAATCCCCAACCAGCACGCGGACGTTCGCAATTCGGTTCGACTCGCAATTTCGCTCGGCAAAACGCGCCATCGCGGGGTCGACCTCTAGGGCAACGATTTCTTTCGGACAGGATTTGACGGCGATGACTAGCGACACCACGCCGCATCCAGCGCCAAGTTCCAAAACCCGCTCGTTAGCTTTGGGGCGCGCAAAATCGGCCAGCAAAAGCGCGTCAACCGAAAAGCGATATCCCTGACGCGGCTGGCTTATTTGCAGGCGCCCGCCTAGAATTTTGTCGTTAGTCTCGGCTGAGTCTTTCATGCCAAGCGATGGACCCGGCGGAAAAAGGTAAACTTTACGCCCGGCTGTTTCGTAAAGCCGGCACTTTCTTGGGCAAAGGAGAAGTCGAACGGGCCGTGGAAACTCTGAAGGAGGGCGAGGCTTTGGCGAGCCGACTCGGAGACCACGGGATGGCGCGCCGTTTTGCCCAAGAAGTTGAGAAAATCAGAAACCCCAAGCCAAAACTTCCTTAAGGTTTTTGCTCCACTATCC
The DNA here is from genome assembly GCA_021324755.1 of Pseudomonadota bacterium. Taxonomy (GTDB): domain Bacteria; phylum Desulfobacterota; class Binatia; order Binatales; family Binataceae; genus JAJPIL01. The sequence goes on along the minus strand of JAJPIL010000027.1, from coordinate 297 downwards.
GCACCTCAAAAACCTAATCCCCTCACCGGATGCCACGTCCTTGAGAGCGCACTATCAGTGCTTAGTTTTAAGTTCGGAAGAGATTCAAGGGCGCGACAATGCCCGGTGGACCGGGCATTAGTCGCAGTCCCTTGAGCGTTGCACACCCCTGAAAAGGAGGTGATGGTATGGAGCTAATGGTCGCCAATACTGGGTTTAGGGAGCTTGCAGAACCATGGTCTTCCCGCGAATCCGTATTCGACGGCCTTGACAGTGAGATGACGATGTTTTCCGACCTCGATTTCGTCGAAGACCAGC
>JAJPIL010000004.1 GCA_021324755.1 Pseudomonadota bacterium | reverse complement strand
TTGGGGGTGATGGTGGCAAGCCTTATCTTTTTGCCGTTCCACTTGGGTGCCACCCGCTCGGCAAAATAGTACGCTATCGCCCGCGGCTCCATCACCGTGTTCGGGACAACCTGGAACGCGTATTTGTTGAAGTTCGTCGTAGTGATCTTGATATCGTTCGACGTAAAAGCGAAAAACAGCGTCTTGTACTGCCCGGTAACGGTCTCTTCTGCCGTGCCCACAGCACTACTGACCGGTCCAAATATGGCGACGGCTTTGTCGACCAGAATCATGTGGCGCACGTTCGATGCACCGTTAGCGGGCGATGCCCCGTCGTCTGCGCTTACGACTTTGATTTGTTTTCCGAGCAAGCCACCCTCAGCGTTGAGCTTTTCGACCGCAAGCTGAATCGAACGCAAGCCCGTCTGTCCTAGCTCAGCGATCGAGCCACTGAGCGTGGTCGAGATACCAATTGTTACGGTCTCCGCAGCTAGGCTCGGATGCCTCAGCGCCAATACGGCCAAGCTCCCAAGGACGACAAGACCTATCCTTACGAAGAAAGGGCGCTTATTCACCAACGTTCTCCCCCCTCTGCGAAATAGCGAGATTCGAACCTAGTTAGGTTTTAGCGGCAATGTGAGCAAATTTCTAGCGGCCGGAGGGTTGAGCTCAATCAATGGAAACGATACTCGCCGACGAAAGCTTGTTCTCTTGGAGGTGCAAACGTGCTGGCTAACGACGACCAAACGCGACTTTGCTCCTAAGCGGCGGTGTGCAGCCAGCTACTCATTACCCTTTGGCTAAGGGGAAACACGACAAGCCATGAGCTGGCCCGAGTCAGTGCTGCAGAAGGCTATGGACAAGTCGCTTTCAGATTTTTCACCGACGCTGCGAGCGTAAGGACCGTCCGTATACCACTACCACACGAACTAGTTTCAGCGCGTATGAAGATAAGCGAGCCCTGGCGGGCCTGATCGACCTCAGAAAACAAGCTGCCTAATTCGACGAAAACCTCACGCAAGTACTTGTTCAAGGGCTTGTTCGATATGGCGTTTCGGCACGGCGCCGACGATTTGCTCTTTGACCTGGCCGTCTCGAACGATAAGCAGCGTGGGAATTCCGCGCACGCCAAACCGGGTTGGCGCTTGCGGATTATCGTCGACGTTCACCTTTACTACCTTGAGTCGACCGGCGTATTGGTCAGCGAGCTCGTCTATGACTGGGGCGATAGCCCTGCACGGGGCGCACCAAGGGGCCCAAAAATCGACCAAGACGGGCTTACTCGATTGCATCACTTCTTGGTCAAAATTGGCGTCGGTGACATGAATTACGTTAGCGCTAGCCATCGAAAACATCTCCTCATCGAGACAAATTATAGTCGCGGTCGGTCGCGACTGCAAACTTTCGGGTCCCACAGTATGCGAGGCTGTGACGCCGCTGGGGCTTTGGCGGCTGTGCTTCCCGAAAGCGAAGAATCTACATCTCGTCTATCTGCTTTGCGCTGGCCGATCGAGCGAATGTTGCCCAACCCACAGCCGCAAGCCCGATTGTCATCGCGAAAACCAAAAACATCGTCCAAGGCCGGCCGACAGGCGGTGTCGCGTTTTGACGGCGAATTTCGTCGAGGTCGAAGGCGGGACCGTTTTTGGGCGAAACCTCCTTTACCGGCACTACGCGGATATCGCTGAACCATGCCGTTCCCGTATTGAGGCTCGAAAACCCTCCTAGGCGACAGGCCACTTCGATGTCGGCGCCTCGGGGACCTACCTTTAAGTAGAAGCCAACGCGCCGCCACTCGTTATCGCCGCGCAGGTCTTGCGAGCCCACGCTGTCTTCAAGAATGCTCAGCGAAGCGCCCTGGTTCGTGGGCGGAACGTTTTTGGTCCTGATGTTCGCGCTTAAGTAGTACCATCCCGGTTTCAACGTCAGATTTTGCACCCAGCGAGCATCATTCGGCTTGTGGTTTACAAGTCTTAGCTCGCCAGGCCGATCTGGATGGCTGAGCCAGTCGAAACTGGTAACGCCCGGCTCTTGGTTCCACGCCTCGGTGCGCCAGTAATCTGGAAACAGGCTCGAACCGCTACGCAAGTCGCCGTTGAGCAACAGATTCGCGCTAGAAAGGACCAAGCTCGGCGAGCTTGTTTGCGCTAACGACATTTTTGCGCTCAAAAACGCGCATGCCAGACAAAGCACAGTTCTTAATACACCGAAGCCGAGGTTCGCAAAGCTTTTTGTTCTTAGATCCAATTTGCGATTCCGTGACCTTCGACCCACATACGGGCATAGTAGCCCGCCCGTCGGACCGGCAGGCCGATCCACACTGGGAGAAAGTAGGCAAAGGCTAAAAGCGCACTTAAAGTGAAAATTACGAAAACGTAGCGTCCAAGCCGCTCAGGCCGGAAATCGTACGTAGCTGCGTAACCGCTCAAGATTGCGCCCAGCATCAAAACGGCAGCGCCTGTCGGTAGTGCCATTAAGCAAGCTGCTATTGTCGGCAGCAAGAGCAGTGCGTGTTCCCAACGCTCTGCTCGGCCGAGCCAACATTGGGTTAGCGCGTCTGCGAGCGCGAGGAAGCCGCAGTAGACCGCGGGCATGTAATGGTAGAGAAAAAGCGTCCGACCGATCGGAACCCAGATCGCGAGATACAGCACGTACCCCGACAGTAAAAAAGCGCGAGCTAGTCCGCCGCGCCTTTTCCACTTGACCGCGGTGATCGCTATTGCGGCAAATGCACCCCACCAAAGGATCGGATTGCCGCCGCCCCAGATGACCGCGACGTCGCCGTGCGGCGGAAAGCGCTGCCAGTATGCGATCGGGCGCAGCATCAAAGGCCAGCTCCACCAAGGTGCCGAATACGGGTGGGTAGCGCTATAAACGCTTTTTTCATACCAGACCACGCCGCCGTAGTAGGCGAGCAAATCGCCGACACCGCGCCACCATCCGAGCAAGAAATGGGGAAGAAAAACCGCCAAATAAACAGTCGCGCTGGTACCACAGATAAGGGCCATGGCGCTCGCGGTATACGCTGATGGCGACCTCGCGGCGGTACGGTAGCAATGGTAGGCGAGAAAGCCCGCCACAAGCAGAAAAACCGCTGCCGGCACGTACAGCTTGGAACCGAGACAGAGACCGAGCGTGATGCCGAGTAAAAGTAGCGTTCGACGCGCGTCGATTAAGTCGTCGGTCTGGATGAAACGGAAGAGAAGCAAATAGGAGCAGGCAGCGAACGTTAAGTAGACGATATCGATCACGCCTACGCGCGAATCGACCAGAAACAGGCCATCGAAAAGGACAGCGCTTGCGGCCAGGGTGCCGGCAAGGCGATTGCCGAACATTCGGCGCCCGAGCAGATAAGTAACACCAACCAGCAGCGTGCCCAAGACGGCATTCCCCACGCGCCAAGCCCAAGGCTTGTCGCCGAAGATAGCGATCCCTGCTGCGATCAAAAGCTTTGCCAGCGGTGGATGGGGATCCAGAAACGGCTCGCCGTGCAAGTAATGGCGCGCCTGGGTTACGAAGTGTACCTCGTCGAAGACAACCTCTGAAGGATAGCTTAAGTGCCAAAATCGCGTGACCGCCGCTGCGCACACCAGGGCAATAACGATCAGCGTGTCGCCGGTCGTCCAAACGAGCGGCCTGGTATGCTCTTCGGAAGTATCGACTGTGTCCGTTTCAAATTTGGCGTTGTCGTTCGCCCTGGGCTGTGCTGCGATGGAAGAAAGCACGGTTGGCCACGTTCGTAAGGCCACGCGTCCGGCAAAAAGCGCCGTAGCTGCCATGTTGACCGTCGCGGCCATCATCGCCGACGGTTCGCGCGGCCGAAAGAAGGTCCCTTGGTTTAGGATGGCTGCAACTTGATAGAGGTTAAAAAGAAAGGTTGCGGTCAGTACCCCCAGCGCCACCATCGCGGCGTCATCCTCCAGCGCTACGGGAATCAAGAACACCAGTGCCGGGTAAAGGTAACGCTCGTGCATCCGGGTAAGCATCATGAACGAGCCAAGAAAAATCAGGGCGGCGGTCAAAAAACGGCCTGCTGGCGTTCGATGACGCTTGGCTACGGCGGCGACGAAAAAGTACCATCCCGTGAACAGTATCAGTCCCCACTGGAAGTAGGAAAAACCAAGCAAACGTGTCGCGTCGGGCTGGCGCAGACCACCCAACAAAGCCATAAAATTGTAAGCGTTGACGGAGGTTTCGTGGTAATAAGCGGCGGTCGACTGGTAGAGCGACCAGATCCACCAGATAGGACGGCCAAGCTGGAATGGCAGCACGGAGACGAGGAGCACTGCGCCGGCGATTACGGCTGATCTGGCCCAGACCCTGGGCGAGGCCTCGAGCCAGCTCCACCAGGCTAAAAGCGGCACCAACAGCAATCCCTGCGGCTTTACCAGTCCGGCCATCGCCGCAAGCGCCCAGCAGAGCTCGTAACGAGCGTCTGCCGCAGCTATCACTGCTAGAAGCATCAGTAGGGTTAACACCGAGTCGCTTTGACCCCAGACCACCGTATCGAAGGCAAGCCCAGGATTCGCGATGAATAGCATGACCGCCGCGAAAGCCTGCGTAGCGCCGTATAGTCGTCGTGCCCAGACGAACAAAACCGCGCCAATCAGCGCGTCTGCGACAAGCGGCGGTGTCTCCACCAAAATACGCAGACCGTCGCCCGTAAGGGCAAAAGCGTGTGCTAGCCAGCCGACAAGCCATAGCACGTAGAGATAGCCGGGAGGGTAGTCTAAAAAATAACCCGATTCATAGGTGTGGCTGGGTCCGACGGATGCGAGTTTGAGCGCCCATGCCTGATAGGTGTTGATATCGACCGAGACCCCCCGAAACACGAAAAGCAATGCGAGCTTTACCGCAGTGAGAATACAGAGCAGGCCAGCAAGAAAAAGCAGTTCTGGCCAGCTGGCGCCGGTTGGGCGGCGAAATGTCTGGTACAAAGCCCAGAGCAAAATAAGCGCAAGCAAAACTCCGACGCCTAGCCCCAAAACGGTGCTAACGCCGTTTGAATGAGCGACGGTCGAAGTTGTCGGCGTGCAGCCGTGCAAGAAGAGGGCTAGCAAGATTAAGACGGTGAACCCTGAAAGTGTCGAATTTGCGCGCGCGCGGAGGTTCGAAGAGTTACCCGTCGCGGTATAATCGCACGCGCTGACGCGGCGCGCCCGTAGAAGCCGGCTCAGGTTGCGAACCATCGGTTTTGGTTGCAGACCGTCGTCCTTGGAATTACGCTTTTGAGCTTCAGCAATCTCGCTTGTTAAATTTGAGGCGGATCGTAAATACGATAACGTTTACCGCCATCACACAGCAAAGGAAGACTTACACTATGAATCTTGCGCACGCAGCTTTCGAGCCGAGCGGATCGGGACCGTATCCGGCGATAGTCGCTTTTCACGGATGGGGCTCGAATGCGCTCGATTTGCTTGCGATGGCGCCGTATGTAGCTCACGGGCGTCTGTTAGCTTTATGCCCGCAGGGTCCGCTCGTCGTAAATAGGGAGACCATAGGAGGCTTTGCCTGGTTCCCTCTCACAAGCCAGCTCGAGCTTCGGCTTGCCGACGTCGAGTCGTCGCTAAAGCAAGCAGAACAGTTTTTGGACGAAGCGCTCACGCGATACCCAATAGACCCGAATCGTCTGGCGGTGCTAGGTTTTAGCCAGGGCGGCGTGATCGCTTATGGCCTTGCGTTGCGGCGACCCGAGCGCTACGCCGCTTTGGTGGCGCTCTCCTCATGGCTGCCGGAGCAGATGCTCGCTTGGGCAGAAAACAAGGAGGCTTTGAGTAAACTTTCTGTGCTGGTTCAACATGGTAGCGAAGACAACCTGGTTCCGGTCGAACGGGCGCGCGAGGCCGTGGCAAGGCTGCGCACCTTAGGAGTGCAACTAGTTTACCGCGAACACGGCGGTGGGCACGAAATGAGTTCCCGTGCGCTTCAGGAACTTTCGGACTATTTGTACAGAACGCTCGTAAGCCCGATCATCACGCCGTAGCAAAGGAACTGCACAAAGGTAACGGTCGGCACTTGGACGTGAGCACTCCTCGTGATCAGGTGAGAACTTCCTATCGTGCCCTCGTTTGGCCCGTCAAGCTTAACATAGCCCAAAAGACACAGCCCAAAAGTCCGAATTTGCGATAGCCGCAAGTCGTCGCGACGCCGTTTCGAACGGCCGAAGCTTTCTGCCGAGTTCGAGAATATGTCAGCTGAGGGTGAAAAGAGTTTAATTAATACGCAGGAGTAAGGAGCATGCCACTGGCCAGTTTGGTTGCGAACGGATAAGCTTGCGCCATGAACGAAAACCAAAAGCCTCAGGCTTCTGTAGAGCGACTCTTTGTGGAACTTCTGGACACGGTGAGGGAGCTTCGTCGGCGATGCCCTTGGGATCGGCAGCAAACGCTGGAGAGCCTTTCGCGTTACTTGATCGAGGAAGCATACGAAGCTGCCTACGCAGCCCGAACTGGGGCAAGTTCCGAGCTAGCTGACGAACTGGGCGATCTGCTTGCGCAAATCTTGTTCCACGCGGTGGTTGCGCAAGAAAACTCGCTTTTTACGGTCGAAGAGATGCTAGCTGGGGCGCGCGAGAAGCTCGTCCGGCGCCATCCCCACGTGTACGGGAATAGCTCGGCAAAAACCGCGGACGAAGTCGTTAGACAATGGAATGAGATAAAGCGCAACGAGCGCAAAAACACCGGGGTTGACTCCGCGCTGGGTGACGGAGCACGGGCGATGCCGGGTGCGATGCGGGCCGAAAAACTGGGAGAGCGAGCACGCGGTGCCGGCATGGATTGGCCGAACGTTGGAGCGGTGATTGATAAGGTGCGCGAGGAGTTGGACGAGGCGCAGGCGGCGCTCGTGCACGGCGCGACCGAACGCGCGGTGGCGGAAATCGGAGACGCGCTACTCGCGCTCGCCAACGTTCCGCGTTTTCTCGGCGCTAGCGTGGAGCGGACTTTGCAAGAAGCGTGCGACAAGTTCGTCAGGCGATTTGGGTTGGTTGAGTCCATCGCGCGCAAGCGCAACGTAAGCCTTGGCCAATTAAGCGAAGAAGAGTTGGAAAAGCTGTGGCAGCAAGCAAAAGAGGCAGACGCGCAACCGTCGGTTGAAAAACGCGTACAAGACTAGCTACGCCTCGCTTTCATAACCAGATCGGCGTACTGCTAAGCTTGTCAGCGCTGTAAGCTTTCCCCATCTAAACAGACGGTTCGGGAATTCGACGTAGCGTAAGTCGCCAAGTAGCTGAGACCTGCTTTTTAACCCCTTGCGCGCCGCAAAACCTTCGTGCGCATGCGAGCGTTCATACGGAGACGCAACTTATGACGGAAGATGCGCAGGCCCTCAAAGAGCTCGTACGTCGAGAGTTTACCAAGCAAGCGCCATTGTATGCCCGCAACCCATTGATTTGGGACCAAGAGCGGTTGGCGGCACTCGTGGAAATGGTTGCGCCTTCGCCGCGGGACCGGGTGCTGGAGGTTGCAGCCGGCCCGGGTTACGTGGCGATGGCGTTTGCCGAGAAATGCAAAGAGGTCGTAGCGATAGATTTGACCGAGGCGCAATTGGAGGAAGGGAAAAGACTTTGCGCAAAACGCAATATAGCTAACGTTGCGTTTGAACTGGGGGATGCTGAGAAGCTGCGCTTTGGTGACGGAGAGTTTGACGCGGTAGTTTGCCGCCTCGCTTTCCATCATTTTGGTTCGCCCGAGCGTGTGCTGTCGGAGATGGCACGCGTTTGCAAGGCGGGCGGCAAGGTGGCAGTGGAGGATCTCGTTGCCAGCGAGCATCCCCATCGCGCTGCTCGCTTGAACCGTATCGAGCGCTTACGTGATCCTTCCCATGTTCGCTCACTCACCTTAAGCGAGCTTATCGGGATGTTTACGCGCTCAGGGCTCGAGATCGAGGAATTGTCGCTGAGTTATCTCAAGCAAGAAGCGGCGCGCTGGCTGGCGAATGCTTGCACGCCAGCTGACGATGCGCGGCGGGTGATGGAGCTCTTAGAGGAGGACGAGCAGAACGACCAAAGCGGCACTCGCCCTTATCGTGAGAATGGCAAATTGCACTTTGTTCAGCGTACAGGTAGGATCGTTGGTCGTAAACTTTCCTGTCGGTCTTAGCCGAGCAGGCAAGCTTTCGCTTAACCGAGTCACTTTACACTATGTTCTTTGCGGTGTAGGAAATTTTCATTATGCCTCATGTTCCTTATCATCCCTCTGCCCTTAAGCGCCAGCGGCAGAACTTGAAGCGTCGAGCGCGCAACAAAGCGATTAAAACTCGCGTACGCCACGCAGTGCGCAAGGCGCTCGAAGCGATTCAGGGGTCGGACCCGAATGCAGCCGAGCAAGCTTTGCGTCAAGCGGCGCGCGAGCTTGGCAAAGCTGCAAGCAAGGGCGTCATCCATAAGCGCACCGCGGCACGCAAGCTTGCGCGTCTATCGCGGCGCTTGCATAAGGCCAAACAAGCTGCAGCTGGCCAGTAGACCGTCAAGGGTTTCGTGGGTTTCATTAAAAATAATTAGAGTTTGCAAGAAAGGGCCTGGTCGGCTGCCGCCCGGTATTCGCTCGTCCGAGAAGCACGTTCGCTTTTAGAGCGCTCAGGCGGCTAGCCCAAAGGCCAGACGGAAGAGAGCGGCTTCGCGCTGCTTGACAGCTCCGGTTTTGAAGTCTTTGTCAAGCGCGATCGCCTCGCGATAGAGCTGTCTTACACGCTCGAGCCCGAGCCGACGGGCGCCGCTGACCGTCGACTGGACGATCTGGCTGTGGGCCGGCCAGCCAAGCGCCTGGCCTATTTGCGACGGTGCTTGTCTAGCTGCAAGTAGCGAAGCCGCGACCAGCATTCGCCGCAGCGTCGGAATTATCTCGACAGCCAAAATTTCGACCGGCTCACGCCCAAGCGCAAGCGCGCGCTCAAGCCTTGCACAGAAAACTCCCGGCTCGGCTTCGCTCAACGCCCTCGCTAACTCGAAAAGCTGCGGTGCGGCTGCATGGTCATCGCTGGTATGCTGGACGATCTCTGCCTGGCCAGCTTGCTCGCCTTGGAGCGAAATCTTTTCAATCGCGTTGTATATTGCGCCAAGGTCGTCGCCGCAACCTTCGGCTAGTTGGACGTAAACGTTGTTGGGTAGCCGTGCACCAAGGCGGCGGCCGAAGAGCTGAGCGTAGCGCACGATCTGGTTTGCGAACGGTCTGGGACACACGACCGCGGCGCCGTTTTCTTGCACAGCGCGAGATAGATTGGCTGGTAGGCTTTCGCGCTCGTACAAAATGACCAAACTTACGTTGGGTGGGAGATTCGGAATCGTTCGCCCGAGTGCGGTCTCGAGAGCGGTCTTACCTGCCCGGGCGCGCTCGCTTTCGGACCCGGTACGGCTGGCCCTCACAATACGGCATGTTATGACCTTTCGCCGCGTAAAAAGGCCCGAGTCGGAAAGCTCTTCGAGTATCGGCCTAGCGTCGTCCGAGTTGCTTAGATGGAAGCTTACCCGCTCGAAGCCGTGAGTTTTAAGAGCAAGGACCACTGCGTCCATTACGTACTCACGCAGAAATGCGTTAGGTCCAAAAACGTGGACAACGGCGGGCGGTGTATGGCCTGCGGTAAGATCGCTCAGAAACTCGAGAGCCGTTTGCGAGCGCATCCGGAACTTCCCTTTAGCAATCGAAGCTGCACGCGACGGGGGGTAAGAAAAGACGAAACGTCCCGACGATACTAACGCGCTGCAGCTGGGTCGAAGCGCGATATTTTGGGATATTGTGCAAGTTGAAAGTTTTTAGGTCGACCGATGAGGACGAAATACTAATAGGCCTAAAACCCTTCAGACATTTGGTCGTAAATCTCGCTAGCAATTGTTTTCATCGCTTGCTGGCGAGCTGCGCGAGATTCCACGTAGTAGACCTGGTAGTCGGTCATGCGCTGAAGGTCACGGGCGCGGACATTTTGAACGACGAATGACGGCGAGAAGGCCGCGACGGCCTGCGCGACGCCGCCGATAGTATTCTGGACGGTTAAGTCAACGCTTCGCCATAAAAGTGTTTTGGTGTGGTTATCGATGAGCTGCGCGTTGACCCCGATCGAGTAGTTAAACGTAGTCGGTTCAAGCGCCCCATTGAAGCCAGCCGGAAGCACCTCGATATCGGTAATAGTTCCGGTCAGCACTAGGTCAGCCGCCGCCGGGTCGTCGACGATCGTAAGGCGTTTGTGCTTTGCTACTTCGTCTTTCAAGTAACGATCGAGCTGAAACTCGACGCCTGTAATTCGAGACCGATTGGCAAACTTTGCGATGTATATGGTGTGGGCGCTGGGCGGCAGAGCCGTTCCGGAAGCTGCAAAATGGTATCCGCAACCGGAACTAATCATCATCAGGATAATTGCTAGCACCAGCCATCGTTCATTTCGGCTCATCAGCGCCGTGCTCCTCGCCCTTGTGCTTGAGACCTAAAACCGTTGCTAAGCGGTCCAACACACCGTTTACGAAGGGGCCAGAGTCGGTGTCGCCGTAGCGCTTGGCAAGCTCGATAGCTTCGTCGATCGTTACGCGGGCGGGTATGTCACTCATGTATAGCAACTCGTAGAGTGCCATGCGCAAAATGTTATGGTCGATCCGCGAGAGGCGGTAGACCGACCAATTTTCGAGCACTTGTTCGATGTAGCGGTCAAGATTATCGCGTTCGGCAAGCGTGCCACGAATCAACACGCGCGCGAACTCACAGGCTCTGGGATCGGCAGGAAAGTTCGAGAAAAACAAAGCAAGTGCCTGGCCGGGATCGACGTTCCCGCTGACGTCGAGCTGGTAGAGTGCTTTGAGCGCTATTTCTCGCCCTAAGTGTCGGATGCCCACGCGAATCTAAAGCCTCATAGTCCGGATGAAGGTTGCCCTACGTTACACAGTATTTGCAGACCCTCGGCAAGGGCTAGTCGAGTCTTCAGTCGACAGAGTCGACGAGCTGGAGAAGATGTCCAAGCTTTTCTTTTTTGGCTCTCAAATAATTTATGTTATTCGGATCTGGTTTGACCTCTAGAGGCACCCGAACCACGCGAAGCCCATACGAGCGAAGGCCAGCCACTTTGCGTGGGTTATTGGTCAGGAGCCGGACCTCGCCAATTTCTAAGTCGCGCAGAATTTGGGCGCCGATTCCATAATCGCGCAAGTCTTCTGCAAAGCCAAGCTCGAGATTAGCCTCGACGGTGTCCAAGCCCTGGTCTTGCAAGGCGTAGGCTCGCAGTTTATTCCCCAGGCCGATTCCTCGCCCTTCTTGATGGAGGTACACGACAACCCCGGAGTCAGCCTGTAGGATTGCCTTTAAAGCCTTGGAGAGCTGGGCACCGCAATCGCATCGAAGCGAGCCGAACACGTCGCCGGTCAAGCATTCCGAATGAAGCCGGACGAGCGCAGGACGCCCAGCTCCGACTTCGCCATGGATCAGTGCTAAGTGTTCGCTTCCGTCAACGACGTTGCGGAAAACGATTGCTCTGAGCTCGCCATGAGGAGTCGCAAACGGGACCTCTTTGACGCGCTGCACGACCATCTCTTGCCTTAGCCTGAAGGACATGATGTCGCGCGCCGTGACCAGGGGCAGGCCGTGAGTTTCGGCAAAATTTTCAAGCTCGCTGCCTCTTGCAGCCTCGCCATCGGGGCGCAAAATCGTGCACAGCGCGGCGCAGGGGCGCATCCCGGCGCTTCTCACGAGATCGAGCGCAGCTTCCGCTCGTCCGGGTTTGGCCAGCACACCGCCCTCCAAAGCCATAAGCGGTGGGATATGCCCGGGCATGGTTAGATCGTGAGGCCCGGAGCTCTCAGAGGCCAGCGTCTGCAGGGTGTGCGCTCGATCAGCTGCGGAAATTCCTGTAGTCACTCCGAAGCGTGCTTCGACCGAGGCTCCCACGACGTCGGCGTAAAAGTCGGCACCCTTGGTAGGCAGCAGCGGAATTGCGAGCTCGCGAAATCGCTTTTCGCTGAGCGCCGCACACACGATTCCGCGCGCCCAGCGCACCATAAATGCCACGTGCTCGGGCGTCGCCTTTTCGGCAGCCATCACTAGTTCGCCCTCGGCGTACGGCTCGGTCATACCGAGTGCGAGCACTACCATTCCACCCTCGCGCAGGTGGGCCAAGGTTGCCTCGAACGAGCGGCGCGTCATCATTTTTCTACTCACTTGCCTCCCCCTCGCCAAAATTTTAGCGTCTACGACTGACGGCCGCCAACCAACGCGTTTAGGCCGCCGATTTCTCCCCCCTGAGCAGCAAATTTTCGATTACCGCACAACAGGTTCGCCTTCGAACAACCAATCTTGACCAAGCTCACTTACGCGTAGATTGGCCAGCTTTATTGCTTGGCGCATGGTCCTACGCGATAGTCCCTCCACAGCGCTAAGCCCACTTCCCAGAATTTTAGGGGCTACGAAGAAGGCCACACGGTCCACTATACCTTCGGCAAGTGCCGAACCGGCGAGGTGAGCGCCGCCTTCAATAAGTAGCTTGCAGATTCCGCGTTCGGCAAGAAGTTTCATCAAAGGTCCAAGTGCGATTTGACCCCGACGCGTTGGAGCACCGATTATTTCGACCCTGGCAGAGCCGTAGCGCCGTCGAGCCAAGTCACGATTACGCTTGCTCGTGACTAAGAGCGTGGAAGCTTTCGACGGTTGGGTGAATACGCGAGCTTGCGGTGAGGTACGAAGGTTAGTGTCTAAGATCACCCGGAGCGGATCGCGACCTCCGGGGATGCGGCACGTAAGGCGCGGATCGTCGTGCAAAACCGTGTTGGTGCCGACCATAACAGCGTCGTACTCGTTGCGCCACTGATGGACGAGCTCGCGCGACTTTGGCGAGCTGACCCATCGAGAGTCGCCGGTGCAAGAAGCGATTTTACCGTCGAGCGTCATCGCTAACTTCAAAAGAATGAAGGGTCGTCCCTTCGTTACCCGAGTAATAAATCCTTCGTTTACCCTTTTGCATTCGTCTTCTAGCCCGCCGACAACTACCTCTACTCCTGCCTGTCTTAAGCGTCGCAAGCCGCGCCCGCGTACGGGCGGGTAAGGGTCGATACAGCCGACCACCACGCGTTTGACTCCGGCCTTCACCAAAGCGTCAGCACACGGCGGCGTCTTGCCGTGGTGGGCGCAGGGTTCGAGCGTCAAATAAACGGTTGCACCCCGTGCTCTCGAGCCTGCGGCGGCCAGCGCCAAGGTCTCCGCGTGAGGCCTGCCGCCAGGAGCGGTGACCGCTTCGGCGACGATTCCGCTGTCGTCTGCGATGACGCATCCAACTGACGGATTCGGCGAGGTGCGGCCAAGGTTTTGGCGCGCAAGCTGGATCGCGCGACGCATCATCTCCTCGTCCCGCGCCGTAAGCCGAAAACGCCTGACCGTCGCCATCAATGGACGGCGTCGCTTTTTTTGTTGCCCGGATGAGCTTCGCCCGAGGGCTCGCTTTTCTTGCGCCGGTTAATCAGTTCTTCAACCTCATGCATGAACTCGTCGATGTCTTTGAAGGAGCGATAAACCGAGGCAAAACGAACGTAGGCCACCTGGTCGATCTCGCGCAAAGCGTCCATCACGGCGCTACCGATGAACGAGGAAGGAACCTCCTGTGCTCCTTTCTCTAGCAGAGCCCGCTCGATACGGTCGGCGATCGCTTCGATCGTTTCGATCGATACAGGACGTTTCTCGAACGCTTTGCGCATCCCAGCGACGAGCTTAGCGCGGTCGTAAGGTTCCCGTCGGTTGTCCTTTTTGATGATCATCGGGACGAACTCTTCGACTCGCTCATAGGTGGTGAAACGTCGCTCACAAGCGTTGCATACGCGCCTGCGTCTGATCGCGGCTCCGTCGCGAGCGACACGCGAGTCGATCACTCGGTTGCCGTAGCTATGGCAAAAAGGGCAACGCATCGTTGGGGCGCAAAGTCTCGCTTCGACCGGAAGCGATAAGCAAGCTCTTTGAGCTAAGGCACTGCCGGCGAGCGCCTGAGGAGGAAAGAGCTGGAAGCATCGTTCGGATACCGCCAGAAGGCAGTCTCGTTTGGACGCTCGCTCGAGTCCGGTTCATATGGTGGGAGTTCACTTTTGGGTGGTTTGCGAGAAGAGCGCACCGGCCGATGAGCCAGCCTAAGGATGGCAAACTGACTAAGGGATTTTTACTCGCTCTCCTCATCAAAAGGTCAGCTTTTATGCGATTCTATATAGTCCACGACGTCTTTGACCGTGCGGATCTTCTCCGCTTCCTCATCAGATATTTCCATCCCGTACTCTTCTTCCAAGGCCATTACTAACTCGACGATATCGAGCGAGTCAGCGCCCAAGTCCTCGATGAAAGAAGCGTCGGGCGTAACTTGGTCCGGTGAAACGCCGAGTCGTTCACTGATAATCTCACGAACTCTGGTGCTGACGTCCGAAGCCATACTCAATTCCTTCCGATACCTATTTGGATTTGATCTAAATTGGCTTGACCATGGTCAAGCTCTTGTTTAACCGAATGCTCAATTTAGTTTAGCCAAAAGCCTGCCTGACAGTTTTGAGCGATTCAAGGTCTTCAAATGCTATAGCTTTAACGTTTTTGTCAATCCTGCGCATCAATCCGCACAACACTTTGCCGCTTCCAACTTCGATAGCGAGCGTAACTCCGCTGTTCGCCAAAAGCCGCATCGACTCTTCCCATCGTACCGGGGCGGTGATTTGTTCGAGTAGCAAGGGGACGACGCGCTGCGGATCGCGATTTATCTGGGCCGTCACGTTCGCGATCACACCGAATTTGAGCGGGCGCACGGTAAGTTGCTCGAGCACCGGTGCCATAGCCTCTTTTGCCGGCGCCATCAAAGGACAATGGAACGGGGCGCTTACGTTAAGTTCGACCGACATTCGCGCGCCTTGAGCCTTGGCTTGTTCGAGCGCCCGTCGCACGGCAGCAGTGTGTCCAGCTATTACGATCTGGCCCGGCGCATTGAGGTTGGCAGGGGTCACGAGTTGACCGTCGGTCGAAACCGCTTGGCATATCTCAGCTACCTTTGCCAGTTCAAGCCCAATTATTGCCGCCATCGTACCAGACCCAGGTGGCGCGGCTTGCTGCATATAATGCCCTCGGGCACGAACTGCCTTGAGCGCTTGTGCGAAGTCTATAGCGCCAGCCGCCACCAAGGCGCTGTATTCTCCAAGGCTGTGGCCTGCTGCCATTTCGGGTTCAATTCCAAGTTCGGTCTCTAGGACGCGCAGAGCTGCGATCGACGTAGTCAATAGCGCCGGTTGGGTGTTTGCGGTCAGGCGTAACTCCTCTTCTGGTCCTTCAAAGCACAGGCGCGAGAGGAAAAAACCAAGCGTCTCGTCGGCCAATTCAAAGACTTCTTTGGCGACGCGAAAGTTTGCGGCCAATTCTTGCCCCATTCCTACTCGTTGCGAACCTTGGCCTGGGAAAAGTAACGCTACCCGCGCAAGTCCGTGTGCTTTTTCGTTCACGGTTTCAAACTCCATCGATCAAAGTGAGCCTCTAAAAACAATTTCTTCGAACAAAATAACTCAAACAGAGATGAAAAGTTGGCGGGTTGGAGTTAACCGACGGACCGCATTGGAAGGCGACGACGGCTATCGACAACCATTGGAAGTGCTACCTTAGGACCCTTTTTACCACCTGTCGCGCATTTGCTGAAACGAGCTCAGCCTATCGCTCTACGCTAGACTTTCCCTAGGATTTCCTACGAACGCTCGGGGGCGCGTTCTCTCTGTTCAGGCTTCTCTTTACGCTCAGTGATGTCCTTACCTGGAGAGTGCATTTGGTCGTCAAGCTGGGACTTGCCATGCGCCTTGCTCGAAACAGTTTGACCCTGGCCCTTGTGATTGAGGCTTTGGGAGTCGAAAAGTTCAGATGCCGAATGTTGCTGGTTTTGAGGTGAATGGGCAGGGTCGTTGCCCGTAGCCGAAGCGACAGTAGTTGGCTCGTGCGCGTGGGGTGGCGTGAGTTCTCCGGTTTTGTGGCCATCCGATCTGGGATGGCGATGCAATCGCTCGCGCATCCGGCTAAACAGCGACTTGAATCCTTTGGCTGGGGCTTTTGCGCGAAAGTCGCTCGGGATTTCCTGAATCAAGCGCATGATTTCCTGATTTACTTGTTTTACGACGCTTTCGTTTGCTGCAACTCGAAGGGCGTTGCGAATCGCGCGCGCATTCGACGAGCCGTGCGCCACGAATGCCACGCCCGATATTCCCAGAAGCGGCGCTCCGCCATATTCGGACTTATCGAGCGCCCTGCGCATTTTCGCAAACTGCCTACGTATGAGCAGGTACGCGATACGCCCTCGGATCGAGTCGCCAAAAAGCGCGCGCACGTTTGCCACGGCGAATTCGGCGAATCCTTCCATGGTCTTGAGGGCGACGTTGCCAGTAAAGCCGTCGGTTACGATAACGTCCGCCTTAAAATGGTTTATATCGCGCCCCTCGACGTAACCGACGTAATTGATATGCCGATCCATCTGGCGCAAAATCGCTGCGGCCGCCCGTGTAAGTTCGGTTCCCTTTGAGTCTTCTTCGCCGTTGGATAGGATTCCCACTCTCGGGTTTGTGACGTTAGCGACATAACGCCAGTACGCGCTTCCCATCGCCGCGAACTGCGCGAGATGGTGTGGCTTGACCTCGACGTTGGCGCCAGCGTCAAGAAGCAGCACAAAACTGTCCCCACTGGGGACGGCCGAGGCAATCGCGGGGCGCTCTACGCCGGGCAAAGTACCCAGAATCGCCATCCCGGCGGCCATCACGGCGCCCGAGTTTCCTGCGCTCACCACCGCGTCGACTTGTCCCGCCTTGTAAAGGTCAAAGCAGCGGTGGATCGAGGAATCTGGCTTGGTCAGCAGCGACTCCACCGGAGAGTCGCCCATCTCGACAACTTGCGATGCGTGCGCTACCGAAAGTTTAAGCCCGGCCGTGTCGTAATCCTTGAGCTCGCGCTCGATTTTCTCCTGGTCGCCGACCAAGACGACCTCAAGCCCCAGCTCGCGCGCCGCCATCACCGCGCCTTCAACCGTGGCGCGCGGCGCGAAATCGCCACCCATTGCGTCGAGCGCTATCTTCACCGTGGTTTTGTACGTAAGGCCGTGTTTTTAATCTTAAGCGGGAAGCTACTCGTTAACCTCGACCAGCTGGCGACCGCGGTACGAACCGCAACGCCGACAAACCCGATGCGGCAGCGTTGACTCGCCACACTGGGGGCACTCGACAACATTGACTGGGGTGAGCGCGTCGTGAGAGCGCCTTTTGTTACGCTTGGACCTTGAAGTTCGACGTTTCGGTACCGCCATCGCACTTCGCCTCTTGTTTAATTTCAGCTCCTTAAACGAATTCGAGTCAGATTGCGTAAACTCTCAAGTCTTGGGTCGCCGCTCGGCGCGGCGCATCGGCAAGTCTCGCGATTCAGATTGGCGCCGCAGCCGGCGCAAAGTCCTCGACAATTTTCTTCGCAAAGCGGGCGAATCGGCAAAGAAAGTATAACCTGCTCGCGTAGCAGCGGCGACAAGTCTACTGTGTCGCCATTGTAGTACGTAAGTTCGAGATCTTCGCCGCTTGCATCGGCTTCCAGGCTGGAGGAAGCTGGCGCAGGCGCGAAAACAAATCTAAACTCCCGATAGTTCACTGCTTGATAAGACTCGGCACAGCGGCCGCAAACGCCGAGCGCTGAAGCACTGAGCGCGCCTTGAAAGATAAGTTCTGTTCCGCAGCGGTAGTAAGAGAGCTCGACGGCTACGGGCCCTTCCAGTTGATAGTCGCACACCGGCCCTTGCCTCAAGAGGTGGTTGACTTCCTCCTCAGGCTCGCTAAAAGCCAGGTACTTTACCTCCTCCGTTATGTCCTCGACCCGAAGTTTCACGGCTGCACCTCGCCGCTCGGAGAGAATTCGCTAAGAGGGCAATATCCTAGGGGTAAACTTTATATCCTTTAACGTTTATCACACAAGTTCCGCTAAAGCGATCCGCCGTACGATTCACAAGCTTGCGACCTAAGCCTTGGAGCAAAATATGCACAGGTTGCGCGCCGGGGCTTAAATGAAGGTGCGCGACCAAAAATAACGCAAGCTTGATATCAACGGTGGTTGCCCGTTTGCTCGCATCGTTTCTTCTCTTGGCTTGGCAGCGGTGGCAGGCCCTGCCTCGCGCACAAAGTGAGCAAGCCGCAAGCAGCGCATCTCGGGCGTCTTGCATGACAAACCTTGCGCCCGTGCAAGATAAGACGCATCGAAAAGGCGGTCCATTCACTTTCCGGTAAAAGTTGAGCTAAGGTCGCCTCGGTTTTCTTGGGATCTCGCTCGGTCGTAAGACCCAAGCGGTAGGCGACCCTAAGCACATGGGTGTCTACCGCGATAGCGGGTTTGCCGAAGACGTGGCCCAGAACGACGTTGGCGGTCTTGCGGCCGACACCGGTCAAAGTGAGTAGTTCTTCCATCGTGGAGGGTACCTCGCCGCCGAAGCGCTCGACGATGGCGGTGGCTGCTTGTATAAGAGCTTTGGCCTTCTGCCGATAAAAACCCAGGCTGTGAATTATCCGTTCGAGCGCTGCGGGCTTGGCGCGAGCGGTCGATACGGCATCGGGATAACGCCTAAAGAGCTCGGGCGTGACGCGGTTTACCCGCTCGTCAGTGCATTGAGCCGATAAAATCACCGCCGCCAGACATTGCCAGGGCGTCTTGAAATCGAGCGTGATACGAGCGTCGGGGTAAAGCTCGGCCAGTTTTTTGGCAATTTCTCTGGCGCGCTGCGCTTTTTCGGACAGGTCAATGCTGTCGTGGGGAGAAACCGTTGCCCCACTTGCGGTTAAAGCTTCAGTAGTTTGGGGCTTGATCGCCGTGGCTTCGTGCAAGCTACGCCCGGTTTTACGTGTCTTGTTCTTCTTGGAATGAGTACCGTTCTTCTTTCCACGGATCGGCGTGATTGTGATAACCCCTGACCTCCCAAAAGCCGCGCTCGTCTTCGGCCGTGAAGTCGATGCAGCGCACCCACTTGGCACTTTTCCATCCGTAAAGCTTGGGTACCACCAGACGAAGTGGAAAGCCGTGTTCCGGCGTAAGGTCTTGGCCGTCGTGGCGGTAGGCTAGCATCACGGTATCGTCCAAAAACTCTTCCAGCGGAAGGTTCGTGGTGTAGTCACCGTCGCAACGAACGATCACGAAGCGCGCTTGCGGCTTGAGCCGCACGAGCCGCATCAGATCCTTGACACGCACGCCCTCCCAATGGTTATCGAGCCGGGACCAGGCGGTTACGCAATGAAAATCCGCGACCATCTCGCTTTTGGGCAGCTGTCGAAACTGTTCGTAGGTGAGGCGTAGCGGCTCTTCGACCAGACCGGTGACGCGGAAGTCCCAACGGGCCGGATCGAAGCGCGGAACCGGACCGTAGGTTAAAACTGGAAATTTCTCGGTAAGATACTGGCCAGGGGGCAACCGTCGAGCGATTTCTTCAGCAGTCAAGATTTTTTTCATAGGCGTCTCTCAAAAATATTGTTCCATATGATTCGGTTTTCGCTGAACGCGAAGCTCACAAGGAAACCCGAGCTTATTTGGCTAATTCTTCAATCGCCCGGCCCGAGCGCTGTAAGCTCTCTACCAGGCGTTATGACGAGTCTCGCTAATAGTTTACCAGTGCAAGCAGAAGGTCTGCGACGTTGACGCCGGTTGGCCCGGGCTTATAGAGCGCGTCCATTTGAGAAAAAAAGGTATAAGCGTCATTTCGTTTCAAGAAGTCTTGGGCTTCAAGGCCGCGTTCTAAGGCTTCGGCGACAGTTGTGGAAGTTGCGAATGCGCCCGCGGCGTCGGTGGGTCCGTCTATTCCATCGCTTCCTGCGCTGAGTACCGCGATACGGCGTCCTTTTGCCTTTCGATGAAGGGCGAGCGCGCAGGCAAGAGCAAGCTCCTGCGCCCTGCCGCCTCGGCCATCACCGCGCACGGTTACGACCGTCTCGCCGCCGGTTACGACGCATCGCCTTTCGCCGTCGAGACCCGCCAGAAATTCGCCAAACTGTGCGCCCACCTCGCGCGCTTCGCCGCTGAGGATGCGCCATCCGGTGTCGTTGTAGCCTAGTTTTCTTGCAGACGCCCTTGCAGCTTCCACTGCGGTCGAATTGTCGCCTGCTATCACGTACGTCACTTTCTGCACGAGAGGGTCGTTGGGCTTGAGCGTTTCTTCAACCAGCCCTGCGATTCCTCGCTCTATCACGTTGCGCACCGACTGCGGCGTTTCACCCCAAAGGCTGTATCGCTCGAGCACTTCGCGCGCTTGACGAAAGGTAGTCGGGTCACCGCAAGCCGGTCCTGAACCAATCGTTGCCGGGTCATTGTCAATCACGTCCGACATCGCAAGCACGACCATCGCTTGGCCTTTAAACCTTTGCAAGAGCCGTCCACCTTTAACCGCCGAGATGTGCTTGCGGACGATATTCAGTTCGTGGATCGAGGCACCGGCGCGCAATAACATCCGGGTCACGGCCACTTTGTCTTCGAGAGTTACCCCTTGCACCGGCGCAGCCATCATCGCCGAGGCGCCGCCGCTTATCGCGAGTATCACCGCTTCATCCTGCTCGGCAGACCCGACAAAATCCAAGGCCGCCTTCGCCGCCTTGACTGAACTTTGGTCTGGTAGGGGATGCGACGATTCGATCACCGCAAAGTGCAGAGGCTTATCGGGGGGTCGAGCCGCCGAGATTACCTTCAGCGACGCGCTCAACTGAAGACCAGCATTATGGGGGACAATCGCGAGCAGAGCCTTGAGTTTGTCCGGACATAGCTCGGCAAGCGCTAGAGCCATCCCAAAAGCCGCCTTGCCGACCACAAGTGCGCGAAGGCGACCCGCTGCGGCAAGAATTTCCGGCACCGCTCGCGCCCCCTTCGCTTCGCCAGCCAGCACCTGGGGAACAATCGCACGCGGCGCCAACGCCTCGATAGCCTCCTGGTAAATCTGCTCCAAGTTCTGGCGCGCGACACAATCCACGGTTTTCGCGTCCGTCGCTTGATTCAATTCCCCAGTCGAGCATTACGTTTAAGCGTAGTCAGCTGTCCGTCACGTCGACAAACCAATACTTCGTGGGCCATGTTGATAAACAGCCCTGTACCAAGGACGCCCGGAATCGCCCTCAATTGGCGGTCGAGATTTTCTGGGTCGGCGATCGGATCGACCACGCAATCCAAAATCAGATTGCCGTTGTCGGTGAAAAATTCCTTGCCAGCGTTGTCGACGCGAAGCCTGGGGCGGAGGCCAAGAGCGCTGATACGGCTGATGCACAGGTCGACGGCAAATGGTAAAACTTCGACCGGCACCAAGCCGCGCTCGCCTAGTCGAGTCACGAGCTTCTCCTCGCCGACGAGAATGACGTAGTAGCGCGACGCGGCAGCGACGACTTTCTCGCGCAAAAGAGCGCCGCCGTAACCCTTGATCAGATTGAGCTGGGGGTCGACCTCGTCAGCTCCGTCCACGGCGATGTCGATCTCGCCTTTGAGCGGGCAAAGCTCGATCCCCATCTGGCGTGCAAGCGCAGCGCTCTCCTCAGAGGTGGGAACCGCTCGAACCTTTATCGCGCTGCGCCCCAGCGCCCGGATAAAGGCGGAAGCGGCACGACCGGTTCCGATGCCGACGGTGAAACCGGGTTCGATATAACTTAGCGCATGCTCTCCCAAGGCGTTTAAGTTTTCCGGCGAAGCTTGAGATGAAGCGTCATCTCGCTCCATTTTGGCCATAAAAGGGCTCCGTAAAGTGTGCTGCCGCGCAGATAGTTCAACTAACCAGGTCAGTTCGCGGCCTAGTTAGAAAACTAATAGCAACTAGCAGCTCCGAGCGTCGACCCGTTTCTTCGGCCTGGCGAAGCGCGACGGCCCAAAAAATGCGCCTTGAAGGTCTTATCGATGTTTGGTCAGAAGGTTCATCAACTCTTGTCGCGTCTCAAGCTTTGTCTGAAACAGTCCGAGCATTGCCGAAGTGGTGACGACGGAATTCTGCTTTTCGACGCCCCGCATACGCATGCATAAGTGCTCGGCTTCAAGTACCACGGCGACGCCTAACGGGTCTAGTTGCTCGGCTATCGTGTTGGCAATCTGGGTGGTCAAGCGCTCTTGAAGTTGCAAACGGCGCGCATAAATTTCGACCAACCGGGCGATTTTCGAGAGCCCGACGATCCGGTTGCGGGGAATATATGCGACGTGCGCTTTGCCCATGAAGGGGAGAAGGTGATGTTCGCAAAGGGAGTAGAAGTCGAGGTCCTTGCAAACGATCATTTCCTGGTAGTCTTCGACAAACAGCGCGCCGTTGATTACTTCTTTGGGGTCTTCGTTATAGCCCTTGGTGAGGAACTTTAGGGCCCTGACTACCCGCTCGGGCGTACGCCGCAAACCCTCGCGCTCTGGGTCTTCGCCCAAAAGTTCGAGCAACACTCGTACGGCCTGTTGCGCTCGTTGTGAATCGAAAGCCATAAGCGATTGGTCCTCGGAAAGGCGAATTTAGCGCTGGCCTTAGGCTGCGCAAACGAAGCTCGTCGAACAAAGCCTTTGTACTGCAAGAGACTGCCGCTAAGCTTGCAACCCAAAAGTCGAGTTCTGCCTGCCCCACTTTAATCTGATTTACGCTCGAAATTTCGGCGTAAGGCGTTGAACTTAAGCGCGAGCTCTATAGCCAGCGAAGGCCCGCCCCCGCTCATAATATTGAAGCCGGCGACCTCAGAGGCAAGACGAGTCATCAGCTCAAGATTGTGCTCGATCGAGCGAGCACGTGCCTGCTCCGGATCGAGCAAAGCATAGCTTTCCAGGTAACTTCGCGCGGAAGCGAGATCCTTAATTTTTGTCGCAATGTATTGTGCCATTTGAGCGCGTTTGATCGGAAGAATTCCCAAAATGACCGGAACGCCCACAGTTTTTGCGCGCGCAGCGAAACTTGCAGCTGTATCGTAGTCGAAGACCGGTTGCGTCATCACGAATTGCGCCCCCGCCTCGACCTTGCGAGCAAGCAAATCGAGCTCGCGAGATAAGTCTTTACGATTTGGATTCGCCACCGCACCAGCAAGCAGTTTAGGCGGTGACTTGAGCGGTTTAACTTCGCCGATTTCGCCTCGATTAAGCTCGGCAATGATTTTAAGCAGACCTATCGCGTCGACGTCATGGACCGCCTTCGGCGACGGAGCGCCGTCAGGGCTGGTGGCAGGAACAAGCTTATCTCCGGTAAGCGCTACCACCGCTGCTACTCCAATTGCACCGGCACCAAGCAAGTCGGCCTTGAGCGCAAGCAAATTGCGGTCCCGGCAGGAGAAGTTAAGCACGGTAGGGATACCGAGCTCTCGCTGCACGATTGACGCGAATACCAGCGCCGACATTTTGACTTTGCCCAAGGCGTTGTCGGTCAAGTTAATAGCGTCAACGTGACCTTTGAGCACACTGAGCCGCTCGAGCAACGATTGAGTGTTGACACCTCGCGGAGGGGCCACCTCGAGCCATAAAGTCAGCGATCCTGATCGCAGCTGGTCTGCTAGGTGTGTCACTTTTTACTGCTTGCTTGGATGGTTTGATAGATCAATGCTCGGACGGTTGCACCGGACGTCACATTGTGTGACATTGGCGAAGAAAATCGAAGCTTTTTCACGAACAAAGCGCGGAAAGGGCGACTCGCTTGCGCCAAGAAGGCGGGCTGTTGTCGATCGAAGCAATGCCACCCTTGCAGTTTTGCTCAAAATCAACCTTCAAGGCCATCCTCGGGCTTTGCTACGTTTTGTCGTCCGTCGCCTTCAGCGTCTAAGCCCTGCCGAGCACCGTACGCTATAACTCAGCGATCCCGATAAACATACCCCAGAGTGAGTAAATTGAGACACTAAACGCGACAATTCGTAGAATCGCCTGAACTACGGGTAGTTCTTTTCCGCAAGTTTAACTTTTTGGTATCTGCGATAATCATACCCGGTCGCCATCGCCATCAACAGCTCTTCCATTCCGCCCGATTTTTCTCGTCGCAGCACGCGCAGACGGTCGAGAAAAGTTTGGAACTGGTCATTCGCCCTAACTCCGTTGTCACTGCGCAACCAGTCGGCGATGGCAGTTACTGTAAGGCGGAGCGCTGAAAATCGAAGTTCGTTCGGAAAAGCATCCCATTCGCTTAAGGAAAGCGCACGAACTGACTCATAACCGGCCGTAAGGCAACGAAAGCGTTCGACTTTATAGCTTTCGTCGACGAAACAAAGGGCGTTGACCGCCGTAGCCAGGTCGGTGATGAATTTGCCGCGGGTCGCTGAATCAAAGGCGATGATCGATGTCAAGCGGTCGCCACGAAACAGTAGGCGGTCTGCAAACAACGCGCCATGGATAAGCCCCCGCGGCAAACGTTGTTCAAGGAATCGGCGCAAATGGTCGAATTCTTCGTCGAGCAGCCGGCAGATCTTACCGAAAAACGAGGGCAGCCGCGGGCGTATCAGCCAGTATAATTCGGCTACTTGTTCAAAGCTCGAGCGTGCATCGATCGTCTTCTTGTAAGATTTGCCGATGAGATGCAGATGGGCGAGCGCCTTGCCAGCTTCCTTGAGCTGTTCGCAGTTCAAATCGTTCACGGCGACGGTCGCACCCGTCGGACACTGGTAAATCGACAGACACCGGTCGGCATGGTCTCGATAAAACCGTCCGTAGCGGTCTGCAAGCGGCGTAACACACGGAAAAGAATGGCGGGAGAGAAAGACCAAAAGTTCGATCTCGCGCTTTAGTTCGTGCTCCCGCGCCGCGTTGGACAATTTAAGCAAAAACTCCCCGCTGGTCGTGGTGAAAAGGAATCGGCTGTCGGCGCCGGTGCACTGCAGGGTACCGATTCTAGCAACCCGACCCAAGTCGTAATCGTCGAGCACGCTTTGCAGCTTCGCTATGGCTAGGTCGAGGTAGTCTGCCATCGCACTTTGCAAACTGGCCGGGCATCAAAAATTTGTCTTAAGTCTAAATAGGTTATCGCACCAGGTCAACGTAGGCGTAAAACACGGTTAAGTGTCGAAAGCTGTCTAGCGCCGAAATGCTCGAGATAAGCCCCCCTTTGCTAGGCAAACCCCAAAGTTAACGTTTGTGGCGCTTTGGTCAAGCTAAAGAGCAGGCGGTCCTGGATAGACCTTTAGCGACGTGATTGAAAAGTGTAACCGGAGGGGATGGCGCAAGCTTGCTCGATGGCTCTTGGGCTTGTGTCAGCTTTCGCCGAGCAAGCGCTCGCGCAAAAACTCTTTTACCAATTGGTCAACTCGGTTGCCGAGTTGATGTCCCGCGTCAGCGAAGTAATAAGCTTTGACATACGCACCGCGCTCTTTTAACGCTTCTTCCAGCAATTTGGCTTGGGAGGCCGGGCTTTGGCGGTCGTTTTCGCCATGCAAAATAAGCACGCTTAAATTCAGCCGTGCCGGCAAGTGCGCCAAAACGCTGCGCTCATCGAGCGCCTTTCGACTCGGCCAAACCTGATGCAGAATTTTGAGCTTAACCATCAGCGGTGCCACAGGCCAAAGTCTCAGCATATCGTAGGTGCCGGACTGCAGGATTATCGCGCGCATCTGTGGCTGAAAATCCATAGCTAATCCGGCCGCCAGCGCTCCATTGGCGCTACCCCATACGGCGAGCCGGCTTGGATCGACGTCTGAGCGCTCAGCAAGCAGGCTCAACGCTCGCCTCACTGCCAAGACGGCCTGCGGTCCCACCCAGCGTCCCGGGCCAGAAGAAGCGCCCGAACCCGGCAAGCTAATACAGGCAACCTGAATATCGAGCGAGCTCAGCCATAGCGACGACTGTATACAGCGTCTGGCATTCCCCGTTTCAGGGTTGACGATAAGCAGCGCTGGTTTTCTGCCTGGAGAGGGAACAAGCGCGATATAGCCGTCGATTTGGAAGACACCCGTGCCGCTTTGGACCTGAAAGTCGAACGGCCGAATCCGCGGCTCAACCGTTGCCGCGGGCGGCGACTTTTTCTGGCAAGCCGTCAAAACTACGGCCAGTAACGACCACGGCGCAAACCAGCGTATAAAACTGTTGAGCGATTCTATCATCGCTTCGCCGACCTAGACTTAAGCCCTAATAGCACGTATAGGTACGTCGTTTAATTGCTCGCGCTGCCGTTGGTCGGCTCAATTGGCCAAAATCGCCCAGAACGCTGTTCTGAACAACCTTCATTTAAGCCCCATCAACCGCTCAATCAACCGGAGCCGATGCCACAGGTCGGGCAATCTGTGCATCACTGCCGACATCCGCCGCCATAATCGAATGTCGACCGCTGGTGTCCCGCCGACCGTCGAGCCGTCGGCAAGGTCGCCGTGAATACCCGACTGGGCAGCGACTCGCACTCTTTCGCCGATCTTCACGTGGTCAGCGCAGCCCGTCTGACCGCCGAACTCGCACCAAGGGCCAACCCGTACCGACCCGGCTAGTCCGCTCAGGGCTGCGAAGCGCGAATGTTCGCCAACGTCACAGTTATGACCGATATGAACGAGATTGTCCAACTTCACGCCGCGCCGAATAATCGTTACGCCAAGCGTAGCACGATCGATCGTTACGTTGGCACCGATTTCCACGTCGTCCTCGATCACGACGCGCCCCTTCTGGGGAATTTTGACCAGTTCTCCGTCGCGCTCGACAAAACCGAAACCTTCTGAGCCGATGACAGCACCGTTGTGGATCGTAACGCGGTTGCCGATCTCGACGTTGTCGCGAATCGTCACGTTGCTGTGGCACAAAAAGTCGTCACCGATTCGCGCGCCCGCGTAAATCGTGACATGAGGATAAATCACCGCATTGCGTCCGATGCGCGACTGAGCGCCGATTACGCAGTAAGGCCCAACCCATGAGCCTTCGCCGATTGTTGCTCCAGGCTCGATTATCGCTGTAGGATGTATCCCAGCGCTAGGTCGCCGCGTCGGAAAAAAAAGCTCCATCGCCCGGGCGAAGTCTGCATAGGGATTTGAGCTGATTAGCACCGGCGCCTCGATCTGATCGGCGAGCTCGGACGGAACGATTACGGCACCGGGCTGCCGGCCGCGCAAAAGTGCAAGGTACTTGCGCGCGACAACGAACGTTAGGCTCTCAGGCCCGGCGGTCTCAAGCGCTGACGGCTCGCTCACTTCCCGCTGGGGATCGCCGCGGAGCGTGAGGCCAAGCCTCTCGGCTATCTCTCCTAACTTCATGGCGATTGCCTACTGGTGGCCCAAAGGTTCGAAGGTTGAACTGGGTAGACGTTTCACGGATGATATCAGAAAACCCACTTTCCGTGCCGCAAGGGCGTATGTCTAGCTTGTGCGTTATATGAACAGCAGCTTAAGCGACGCTATCGATTTCGGCAAAGGCAACGGCCTGGTTCCAGTAATTACGCAGGATTTTTCGACCGGCCGCCTATTGATGGTAGCATACATGAATCGCGAAGCTTTCGAAGAAACCCTAAGGAGTGGCCGGGCCTGCTATTACTCGCGATCGCGCAAAAAGCTTTGGCGAAAGGGAGAAGAGTCAGGTAACTATCAAATAGTGCGCGAAATCCGTCTGGATTGTGACGGCGATACGATCCTGCTTCGCGTCGACCAAGTGGGCGACGGCGTGGCCTGCGCTGAAGGCTACGAAAGCTGCTTTTTCCGCGTCGCCAGTCAAGGCCAGTGGAAGGTGGCGGAGCCACGTAAGGTCGACCCTGCCAAATACGGCCCCGGCTACGGGCATAAAAAACCTCCTGGCCCGGGGCACAAAGATTCTGCGGACGTATAAATTGCGGCCCTAGTTTCAACGGCTCGAGAGACGACTTTGTCTTGCGCGCGTGATTTCGGAGATTTCTAGGTCGCGCGGCGCTAGGGTATTGGAAGGTTGTCCTTAAAAACGTTAGCCAAAAAACGTTAGCGCGAATTAGCGATGAGTCAGGAGCAAAGAGTCCTTAAATTCGGAATTCCAACGGGAAGTCTAGAGGCCCAGACGCTTGAACTTTTGCGTAAATCCGGATGGCGAATTTCGGTCGATGGTCGCTCGTATATACCGAAAATCGACGACCCGACGCTTGCCTGCCGCTTGCTGCGACCTCAGGAGATGCCGCGCTATATCGCTGACGGCTCGCTCGACGCGGGTATCACCGGTCATGACTGGATCGTCGAGAATGAAGCTGACGTGATCGAAGTCGAGGGGTTCGTCTACTCGAAGGTTTCGCTCGCGCCCACGCGCTGGGTGGTGGTCGTCCCACAAGATTCGCCGGTCAAGCAGCTCGAAGACTTAGCTGGCAAGCGCGTCGCCACCGAGATGGTGAATTTTACGCGCCGCGTGTTCAAGGAAAGGGGAATCGACGTCCAGGTCGAATTTTCTTGGGGGGCGACAGAAGCTAAGGTCGCCGAAGGATTGGTCGACGCCGCCGTGGAGGTAACCGAAACCGGCTCCTCTATACGAGCTAATCGCCTACGAATCGTGGCTGAACTTCTAACTTCGAGCCCGCAATTGGCCGCCAATAAGGCAGCGTGGGCGGACCCTTGGAAGCAAGCCAAGATACGGCAAATCGCTGTCCTGTTGCGAGCCGCGCTGGATGCGGAAGCGAGAGTAGGAATCAAGATGAACGTCGCTGGGGAAAATCTAGACCGAGTGATCGCTCTTCTGCCGGCTATTACAGCCCCCACTGTTTCCCGCCTTTATCCAAGTCCAGCGCTTAAAGGCAAAGAGTGGTTTGCCGTAGAAACGGTGATTCACGAGGAGGTCGTGCGAGAGCTGTTTCCCAAACTTCTTGAAGCCGGAGCGGTGGGGATTATCGAATACCCACTAAACAAGATTATCTAGCCTACCACAGCTTGGCAGCCGGCTTTTACCGGCTTTTTTAAGCCCGGAGTCAAGCGGGCACGGGCTTGCGAGCAAATTCGACTTCTTAAATAAACTCAAGGCTCAGATAGGTCTTTATGCGGGCACAAACTCGACGCGCGCGGCGTTTGCGAGGTACTCTGATGGTCTTAAACTCATCTCCTCCCGCCCGCGTCGGTTGCCGACCGATGCGGTTGTAGAATAAGTCTCTACGCTACGCTTGAATTGTACGCACGCTAAAGTCGCGCTTCACCGAAGCTTGCTTAAAAAATACCGCCGCAAGATGCTCTTTAGCCGTCCTTGGGGAAATTTGCCTCGTCGACGAGCTCAAAAAACGCGTCGATACTTTGAAGCAGCTGCGCTTTGATTTGCTCCTTCGTTCCTTCTATTAAGTGCATGGTGATGCGCTTCGTTTCGTCAGTGGTCGTCTTTATCGAAGCGTCATTAATTTCCTTAACTTGTCCCGCATCGACAAGGCGCATTCCATAAACCAACGCAAGCTTAGACGGCGAGCCTTTGACTAACTTTAGTTTATCTGCCATAAGCCCTTTCGAGTCCCTTCTCGGACTGACTTTGACAGACTATATCACGTCCCACACCGGCAGATTATCCGCGCAAAAAGACACCGCCTCTTAACCAATGGCAACGCTGCTTGTGGTGTGTCTTTTCAAATAAGCCCCTTGTGCGATCTTTCGGCTAGCGCCAAGCTTGTTATATCAGCAGACAAGACAAACGCGTTATTTTGACGAGCATACATTACCGGAGGCGAGCGGGGCGCCTTAAAAGGGTTTGTGGCAACAGGGCGTAACAGCGTAGAAGAGATTCTTCTTGAACGCTCGTGGGTGTCCGCCCGGGATTTAAAAAAGGCCGAAGAAAAAAGGCGGCCAGGGCAGGAACTGTCCGACGTCCTGCTGGAGATGGGCACCGTCGAGCCCCATCGTATTGCCCACGCGCTGGCGCAACATTATGGCCTGCCGTTTATGTCCGTACTAGACGACCGCACAATCGACCTCAGCCTGGTTTCTAAGGTGCCAATAAATTACGCCAAAAAAAACCGATTGCTGCCGTTGTACAGCGATGGCACAAAGGTGACAGTAGCTGTCGCTGACCCAGCGAATTTCGAGCCACTCGACGACTTGCGCGTGCTGTTTGGAATGGAAATTTCACCGGTTGTAGCTCCGGCCGAGGTGATCGCCGAGGCTATTAACCGCGCTTACGACCGAACTCAAAGTCACGCCCAGGACCTAATGATAGACCTTGACCAGGAAGGCTTCGAGCTGGCTGCGAGCGAGCTGGCTCAGGAACCTCGTGACCTGCTCGAATCGGAAGAGGCCGCCCCAGTGATCCGTTTCGTCAACAGCCTGCTCGCGCAAGCGGTCAAGGATGGGGCAAGCGACGTCCACATCGAGCCCTACGAGAACAAGCTTCTGGTACGCTTCAGGGTTGACGGGATGCTGTACGACGTGTTGTCGCCTCCTAAGCGCTTTCAAGCGGCGATAGCCTCGCGCGTCAAGGTGATGGCCGGGCTTAATATTGCGGAAAAGCGCTTGCCGCAGGACGGGCGCATTCGCTTTCGGATTGCGGGCCGGGATATCGACGTGCGCGTCT
This sequence comes from Pseudomonadota bacterium, assembly GCA_021324755.1. GTDB lineage: Bacteria > Desulfobacterota > Binatia > Binatales > Binataceae > JAJPIL01. The sequence goes on along the minus strand of JAJPIL010000004.1, from coordinate 157,198 downwards.
CTAGCCTGCCCACCGCTTTTGGAGAGCGTTTGGTTCTGCGTCTGCTCGATCGGGCGCAAACGCTGGTCGAACTTAACCTGGACCGCCTCGGATTCGGCGGCGAGACGCTTGAGAAGCTCGACCGTTTGATTCGCCTGAGTCATGGAATAATCCTCGTGACCGGCCCCACAGGCTCCGGCAAGACTACCACGCTCTATGCTGCGCTGAGCCGGATAAATTCCCCAGAGAAAAACATCATCACGATCGAGGACCCGATCGAATATCAACTTCCTGGGATCGGACAGATGCAGGTAAACCCAAAGATCAACCTGACTTTTGCCAACGGCCTGCGTTCGATTCTGCGCCAGGACCCCGACGTTATCATGGTGGGCGAAATTCGCGACGCCGAAACCGCGGAAATTGCGATCCACGCCTCCCTGACGGGCCATCTGGTCTTCTCGACGTTGCACACCAACGACTCCTTTGGCGCTCTCACGCGTCTGGTGGACATGGGGATCGAGCCGTTTCTGGTGTCGTCTTCGGTGATTGCCGTACTCGCTCAGCGTTTGGTGCGCCTGGTCTGCCCGGCATGCCGCGAGCCTTATATGCCGACGCCGGCCCAACTCCAGCAGATCGGGTTAAATCCTGAAGAGGTCTCGGGCCCGATCTACCGGGCCCGCCATGGAGGATGCGCTCAGTGCCGGCGAACAGGCTACCGCGGCCGCACCGCGATTTACGAGCTTATGGTCATGAACGACGACATACGGGCGCTTGTGATGAAAAACGCCGACGCCGCCACCATACGGCGATTTTGCGTCGACAGGGGGATGAAACTTCTGCGCCAGAACGGTGCGGCTCGGGTGCTGGCCGGGCAGACGACGGTCGAAGAGGTGATGCGGGTAACACAGGAGGAAAATCTTTAAGTTCAAAAAAGTGCGTGCCGCTTTTAACACGTCTGAAATCGGTCGTTTAACAAAAAGCAAAATATTCGAAGCCGTGCCCGTGCGGATCCAACAGATTCAAGTCGAATGGCGGCTACTGGGAAGCGACAGTACAAACTTTGGTGCCTTTTGTGAGCCTAGAAATAGTCTTTGCAGTATATAGCAATTAAATTGGAGCAAGCCGCGTTTAGGAACAGACCTTGAGTGAGACGTTCGGTAACCGGACGCTGAAAAAAGCCTGTTGGCACTGTTGCGGTCAGTCTTTTAACTTGTTTTTCGGACCCGTAAGATCGGGGTGTCGAAAAGCGCTTTTTGGCGGGAGCGATGAGTCGGCCGTCTTTTTAGGGGTTTAAAGCCGGGCGGAAGGCTTTCTCCTCGGTGCGTGCCACGCTTACAACTCGGAGTGGGTAGCGATGCCCGTTTTCACATATCGAGGGCTTGCCGCTGATGGGCGGACCGTCTCAGGGCTGGTTGACGCGGATAGCCCCAGAAGTGCCCGCCTAAGGCTGCGAGAACAGGGTATCTTTCCCACCGAACTCACCCAGTCGGCTACCGGCGCGACGCGAAGCGTCAAAAGCGTAAGCGGCTTCTTTTTTAGGCGTCGAGTGCCAGCCGCTGAACTTGCGCTCGCCACCCGCCAGCTGAGCACATTGCTGGCTGCTGGCTTTCCGCTGGTCGACGCGCTCTCCGCGCTCGCCGAACAAACTCACCGCGCCTTGCTCAAGAGCATATTTTCGCAGGTGCGCGAGAAGGTGCGCGAAGGCTCATCGCTTGCCGATGCGCTAAGCGCTCACGGGCAAATATTTTCTAACCTTTACGTCAATATGGTTAGAGCCGGAGAGACCGCCGGAGCGTTGGAAATAGTGCTCGAGCGCTTGGCAGACTACAGCGAAAAGCAGTCGGAATTTCTCGCCAAGGTACGCGGCGCCTTGACCTATCCCCTAATCATGCTTGTCGTGGCTGGAGGAATCGTCTCCTTCCTGATGGCGTACGTCGTGCCCCAAGTAACAACCGTCTTCTCCCAGACCGCCCAAGCATTGCCCGCGAGCACCCAGTTGTTGCTGTGGTTGTCGAACACCTTTACGCGCGATTGGCCCTTTCTGCTAACGGCGGCGCTTGGCGTGCCGTTGGCGCTGATGGCCGTGGTGCGAACGTCATGGGGGCGCGAGCTTTTCGACCGCTGGATACTTCGCGTGCCGTACTTCGGTCCGATGCTGACCAAGATAGCCGCAGCGCGGTTCGCGCGGACCTTGGCGACTTTGCTCTCGAGCGGCGTTCAGTTGCTTGCCGCTCTCGATGCAGTAAAGTTGCTTATTACCAATCGCGCGCTTGCACAAGAGATCGAACGAAGCCGCGAAGCTGTGCGCGAAGGGCATGGGATCGGCGCTACGATGGCACGCTCTGGTCGCTTTCCCCCTCTGCTTGTCGAAATGATCCGAGTTGGAGAACGCTCGGGCGAACTAGAGCCGATGTTAGAGCGAGCTGCCGATGCCTACGAGCGTGAGGTTGCGGCGTCGCTTGCTCAGCTTACCACGCTACTGGAGCCGATGATGACGCTTCTGATGGCTGGAATAATCATTTTCATGATCCTTGCCGTTTTAACACCAATCTTTCAGCTAAATCAGCTTATGCAATAAGACGCGCGCGGAGGAATTCCGATGATTGGTCGGCGACGAAAACGCCTCGAGCAAGGGTTTACCTTGATCGAAATCATGGTCGTAATTTTGATTTTGGGTCTGCTCGCGACTCTGGTGGTTCAGAGCCTTCGCGGGGCGACCGACCGGGCGAAAATCACCAAGGCCAAAGCAGATATCGCTGAGCTAAAGACCGCGTTGGAACGCTACTATCTGGACAATGGAAGCTACCCCACCACGGAACAAGGGCTCCAGGCTCTGGTGACTCGTCCTACGACCGGCCCCATACCGGCCCAATACGAAAACGGTGGCTACGTGCGTCAGATCCCAACCGACCCGTGGGGCCACCCGTACTTCTACCAGAGCGACGGCAATTCGTACGTTCTCAAGTCGCTTGGCGCGGATGGCGTGGAAGGTGGGGATGGCGTCAACGCCGACATCGACGGCAGCCAGCAGTAGGGTGAGTTCGATAGCGAGCACTCCTGGGATTGGTTTGCCAGCTCGGCAAGCCACGCTCACTCGACACTGTGCAGGTTTCACGCTTATTGAGCTGGCCGTGGTAATCTTTATCATGGCTCTTCTGGCTACCCTGGTCACACCTTATGTGGGTAGCTTGCGAGACGCCCGGCTAAAGAGCGAAGCGCGACGATTGGCGGGTCGGGCCGCTTATCTATTTGCCGCGGCTGCGGCGCAAAATTTAGTTCTTCAGCTTAACTTCGATCTTCGCGCCAACGGTTATTTCGTCACTTTTTTTGACCCATATTCTTTAAGCTTTGAGCCTGCTCCCTACCTACGACCTGGGGGCGAACCGGTAAGGCTGCCCCAGAGCGTCAGGATTCGCGACGTTGTTGTCGCAAAACCAGCGAGCGAAAGACAAACCGTCGTGACCTGCAATTTCTACCCGCAAGGCTTTGCCGACGCTACGGTAGTTCACCTGGTGTCGTCATACGGCCAGGTGATGACCGTGGCTGTCTCGCCATTGAACGGCAGGGTACGAATCATGCGTGGGGATATTCCTGCGACAGCTGTGTTTTATGCAGCTGCTACCGATTAAATCGGCGACCACCTTAGTGTTGGCTTATGAAAATTAACCGAGCGATCAGTGCTTGCCTGGAGCGAGGGCGGAATCGCCCGATTCGCGGCAAAAGCGCATTTACGTTGCTCGAAGTGATGGTTGCGTTGGGGATTGTGGGGATCGCCCTCGTTCCTCTTCTCAGCTTGGAGCGGCGCAACTTGGAGAGCGTAGTACGTGCGCGCGAAACCGCCTGCGCCGCGCTGCTCGCCCAGGAGCTTATCGCTAGGGCTGAGCTGGAAAAATTTCCGGCCTTAGGTGTGACCCGCGGTGACTTTGAAAGTTCGCATCCGGGCCAGTACAGCAATTTCCGCTGGGAGCGTATCGTCGAGCCCAGCCCATTGTTTGGCGACTTGCGGAAAGTCACCGTGCGGGTAATCTACGGGTCGGGTTACAAGCGCTCTTTTACGTTGATCGAATTTTTGCACAGTCCATTGCCACTGGTGCCGCGGGGATGAAGCAAGTAGCGCAGCGCCGACTCGCCGAGGCAGGTTTTACTTTGCTTGAGTTGATGCTCGCTCTGGCCCTGATGGCGCTCATTATGGCGATGCTTTTTGCCGCCTGTTTCGCAGTAGTACATGGTAAAAGTCAGGGCGAAGAGGTGATGGAGCGCGATCAGGAGGGCAGAGCAGTTTTGTACCAGTTGGCGCGCGAACTCAAAGGGGCTGTGCAAACGCCAATTTTCCCGAGCGTGGTGTTTTTTGTCGGCGAGGCCCATAGCTCGCAGGGGCACGCCACCGACAGTATCGCGTTTTCGACCCTGACGCCCACCCATCGCTTTTCCTTGATCGGCATGGGAGCCGAGGAAATCGTCGCCTACTCGCTCAAGCCCGATCCCGACAACCCAGACGAGTTTTTACTTGTGCGCACCCAGCGCAGCGCCTTGTTGCCTGCTGACATTACTTCACGTGGCAAGCTTTCGTTTGTGCTCGCGCGTCATATAAGCTCGCTACATCTTCGCTATTACGACGGCGTGCGCTGGAATGAAAGCTGGAACTCGCGCCAGATGCCGCCCTTTCGAGCGCTGCCGCAGGCGGTTTCCGTGGAGCTCGCGGTCGCCTCTGCGAACGCCAAACCGAGGTTCTATTCCACGGTCGTTACTTTGCCCATGGCGCAGCTTCAAAGATAGAACATGTGGGGAATGGCTAAATCGGACCAGCGCGGCGTAGCGCTACTGGCGACTCTGGTGGGCGTCACGATGCTCACCGTAGCCGTGCTCGACTTCGCCACGTCTGCCTCTTTGAGTTCTCGAATTGGCGGTAATCAGGTAAACGATCTCCGAGCAGCTTATCTGGCTCGCTCCGGTATCCAAGTCGGGCTCAGTTTGCTCGCTCAGGACGCGCGAATCGTCATGCGACGGCCGCAGCCGTACGACGCGCTGACCGACATATGGGCAGTGCCTGTGCCGGCGATTCCGGTCGAGGGTGGAACAGTGGGGCTGCGTATCGAAGACGAAACCGGCAAACTCAGTTTAAACCAACTGGTGAATCCGGCCAGCGGCGCGCTCAATTTCCCGGTGGCGCTGATATTCAGGGCGCTGTTCGCACAGCTCAATATCCCCCATGAGCTTCTTGGTGCCCTGGTCGACTGGCTTGATCGAGACAATGTCGTGAGCCCGGACGGCGCCGAGGCGGACTACTATCTCGCGCTTCCGATGCCTTACGAGCCGCGCAACGGACCGATGCCGACGATAGGCGATTTGCGCATGGTGCGCGGCGTGACGGATGCGCTCTTTTTGAAGCTTCGCGAATTCGTGACGACAGCCCCCACCACCCAGATTAACATCAACACCGCTCCGCCTCAGGTTATCGCGGCTGTGCTGGCAGCTCGGGGCATCGACCCTTCGCTCGCCGCCATCATCGCGCGAGCGAGGCTTGCGCAGCCGTTTACCGACGTCGGCCAGCTAGCTGCGCTTATGCCGAATCAGCAACTTGGTGTCGGTCAATTGGGTTCAGTGTTCACGACCCAGAGCGTGTATTTTTCCGTAACGGGCGTTGGGACTTACGGCGGCGCGCGAAAGGTTGCGTATGCAATGGTCGGCCGCAACGGTCTCGGACCGATGGTTCTTAACGGCTGGTTCGAGAATTAGGCCTTTGGGCCGAAGTTTTTTGGAATGCCGCAACGGCTTCTCGCCATTGAGTTGAAACAAGACGTGGTTCGGGCCGCGCTGGCCGAGCGAAGTTGGCATTCGCTCGAGCTGGTGGGCACTTATCGCGTCAGGCGCGAAGCGGGCGAGGCAGACATTCGCGGTGCCCTGGAACGCCTGATGAGACAAGTGGGGCGCGTCGATGTGGTGCTTTCTAGCGTGCCAGGTGAGCTGGTTGCAAAACGCCTGTTGGAGTTACCCTTCGCCAAGCGGCGCCAGCTCGAGCAAGCCGTACCTTTTGCCCTCGAGGAGCATCTGCCATTTGGAATCGACGAAGGCGTCGTGAGTTTCTTGCCGCCCAAGAGCACTGGGAACGGGTCGCGCGTGATGGCGATGTTCGTTACCCGCCAGTCGCTGCGCAGCCATCTGGAACTTTTGGCCGGCGTCGGCCTCGATCCAAAGATCGTTACGGTAAGCGCGCTGGCCTTGCCGGCCCTGTTGACGCCGCGCACAGCCAGGACGACTCCATGGCGGATTTTCGTCGAACTCGACTCAGGCTGTGCCGCGATGGTTCTCTGCGACGCTGAGGGAATGGTGCGTGCTTTTCGAGCTGCGCCATACCTCCTTTCAGCGAACGGCGACGCTGGCCAGGCAGCGGTGCGCGATTCTTCGCTTATGTTGGCTCTGCGCCAGACGCTCGGCGCATTCCCCGACATCTCGTCCCAGGCAGAACTGGTCGTCCTCGGCGAACATGCCGCGAACTTGAGCGGGTATCTTGCTTCAGAGCTTTCGTTGCGCGCGGTTAGCCCTGATTTGACCTTGGTGTCGGAGCTTTTTGGTAGACTTGCCGCGGACCATCTGGGTTTTGCCGGATGCTTGGGGTTGTTACTTGCGGAACATCCGCAAGTGAAACTTCAATTGCCCAACTTTCGTCAAGGGGAATTCATCTTTTTGGGGCGAGTTGCGGATCTGTCGCCCTGGCGAGTTCCTATGGTTCTTGCAGGAATCATGGCGCTTTTTGCCGCCATGCACATGTCGCTGGAGATCGCCACGCGCTATCGCAAGCTCGATCTCGTCGACGCCCGTATTTCGGCTCTAGCCGCGCCGGCGCTGGGTCGCAAACCGGCATCCGACGTGCTTAGCAGTCTCCGTCACGCGATCGTCTCGCTCAGAAAAGAACTTTGGACTCTCGGCGGTCAGGACGAGCGGATATCTCCGCTGGAAGTATTGCTCGGTTTGTCCCGCGCGCTTACGCCCGAATTGGGTGTTGAGCTAGACGAGGTGAGCATCGACGACAACGTGGTTAAATTGTCCGGCAGGGCGGAATCGTACGCGGGAGTAGGGCTGCTCAAACAAGCGTTGTCCAAAGAGCAGACCTTCAGTGACATAGAGGTTGCTGAGGCCAGGAGCGCTGGCGACGGGAGCAAGGTCGAGTTCCGCGCAAGCTTGCACGTGCGCGCGCGCAAGTTGAAACGGGGCTAATGTTGGCGAAAGCAAAGACCCAGCTTGCAACTTGGTATAACTCCCAAGTTGTGCCTAAACTCAGGCACCTGGGGAGTTTGGTTGCGCCTTTAAGAACTTATCTGCGGGGGCGGTATCGTAGGCTTGAGGCGCGTGAGAAGGCGCTGCTGATGGTCGGGGGTTTGATAGGTGGCGCGCTCGTAGTTTACGATTTCGTCGTGCTACCGGTGCGCGACGTGCGCACCCAGCTCGACTTGGAAATCGCACGCCGCCAAAGCGAGCTTATCGAGGTAGGCCGCTTGCTCGAAGAATACCGACGGTTGCGCCAAGAAGTGGCGTACGCGCAAAGGCGTGCGCAGCTAGCAGGAAAAGATTTCGCGCTCTTTTCCGTCCTTGAAAGCACGCTTTCTAAAAGCTTGACTCGCGAAAAAATCGCCTCCATCTCGCCCAGTGAACGACGCGTCGGCCGCGCGCTGGTTGAACATCGCGTAGAGGTCAAACTTCAAGAGGTAGAACTGGCCGAGATAGTCGACACCCTCTACCGGATAGAGCATCTGTCGCCGCCGGTCGTGGTTTCAAACCTGCGAATCAAGAAACGCCCGACCAATCCCCATTCTTTTGACGTCGAAATGACATGCTTCGCGGTGGGAAAAGCAGGGTGATTTGGGCCAGCGGTTCCAGACCGCGCTCTTAACTTGCTAACTAGGCGAAAATGGCGTATGAAGGCGTTAACAATTGCAAGCTCGCGTAGCTCGCAGTCGACAGGCCGAACGTTAGATTAAGATGTTGAAAACGCGCGGCTTCCTTTTGACGCTTGCCTACTGTGTATGGGGACTGGTCCTTTTCGTGATCTTCACGGTTGCTTACTTCCCGTTTAAGCAAATGTTCGACGCGGCTTTTGCGCCGCGGGGTTTGAGCCTGTCATATGAGGAATTGCGTTTCGCCTTCCCAGTTGGGATTACTTTGAGCCAGGCAAAGCTTACGTTGCCCGCCTACTCCTCGACGTTCGAATTGCAGAGCTCCGAAACTACGCTTCGGCCTGTTTTGACGTCTTTTCTGTGGGCGCGACCCACGCTCGCAATCGAGAGCAAGCTGTACCGGGGCAGCGCCCAGGTGTTCGTGTCGCGCCAGGAGGCTCGAAACATTGGGCTGTGGTTTGAAGTCGTAAATGTGGATCTTGCCAAGTTGAACCAGCTGAGCGGCGCAGCAGGCTCTGTAAGCGGCCTGGTTTCCAGTCGCGGCGAGCTTGTTTTGGATCAGGCGGGAACTCCGGCTGGTCCGGGACACATCGATCTCGAGGCCAAGAATGTCGTAATTCGCCTCGGCACGGGTATTTTTTCTCTGTCATTCACGACTTTGGGTGGTGCCTTGGCGCTCGATCCGCAAAAGCTGGTTGTCCAGCGACTCGATGCGCGCGGCCCCGAGCTAGCTCTCACCGTGCAGGGTACGATTCATCTGGCCCGCAACTGGGCGTTGAGCACGGTCGATCTGGCGTGTCGTCTCGACCCGACCCCGCTTGGTCGCGAGCGATTGGGTGTATTGATGCGCCTGCTGCCGCATCCTCCCGACAATCGGCCGTACGTAATTCGCGGCCCCGTGCTGATGCCATCGATCACGTAGTCGAGTATAGTCTTTGCCGGAGAGTGTCGACTTCTACAAGGGAGACGGATTGAGACGATGAATTCAAAGCTAGGGCTGGCGATGCTGTCGCTGTCGCTGGAACCGATTGACGACGCGATCAAGACGGCTCGTGAAGCGGAAGAGCTTGGTTATTCGTGTCTTTGGGTACCGGAAGTCGCAGGGCCCGAGGCTTTGGTAACTTTGGGTGCCTTGGCTCCGCAAACCAAGACCGTTGAGCTTGCCACCGGCGTGGTGCCGATACAGTTGCGTGCGCCCGGCTTGCTTGCGATGGCTTTTCTGACGCTCAACGAAATCTCCGGCGGCCGGGCGATAGCAGGACTTGGTGTTTCCAGTCCGGTTATCGTCGAGCGTTGGCATGGAGTGCCGTATCGAAAACCGCTCACCACGATGCGCGAAACGGTAGAAGTCATGCGGCAATTGTTTCGCGACGGGCGAGCAAGCTTTCAAGGCAAGGTTTGTAAGGTCGACCTGCGGCTGAGGATGCCGATTACTCAACAGCGTCGACCGCGGATTTACCTTGCGGCGTTGAATCCGCCGATGTTGCGTCTGGCTGGAGAAATAGCTGACGGCGTGTTATTCAACTACTCCCCTCCTGAGGCGATGGCGGAGCTAATCGGTGAGGTGCGCCGTGGCGCAGAAGCTGCCGGGCGCGATCCGAACGAGCTCGACTACGCCGTATTCGTTCGGATGTGCGTGACGGACGACCCCGATTCGGCGCGCGCGGCTTTCAAGCGCGAGCTTGCAACCTATGCGTTCGTAGAAGCCTATCAGAAAATGTTTGCGCGATACGGATTGGAGCAAGAGATGGCAGAGGTGCGCCGGCTTTGGCAGGCTGGCAAGCGAGAGGAAGCTCCGCAAGCGATCAGCGACGCTTCGGCTGACAGGATCGGATGCTTTGGCTCGGCGCAATCGGCTCGCGACTTCATCGCGCGCTTTCGCGCCGCTGGCGTCACTCATCCTGTGGTGTTCCCGGTCGGTGCGGCCCGCACCAACCGGCGCGACTTTCTAACTACGATGCGCGGACTGGCTGGCGCGTAGTAAAAAGTTTCAGGGAATTGCTCGCTATGGCGTCGACAGCCGGGTTGCGCGCCTACCTTGGCCGCGACTTGCTTGAAGGTTTATAGGCACGGTGTACCGCCACGGCGCCGAGACCCAGTAGCCGGAACTCCACCCCTACGAATCGTGCAGCATAAAGCAGGTCTCTAAGCGCGCGGGTGTCGGGATGGGGTTTTAAAGAGTCGGCAAGGTAACGGTAAGCGGCCAAATCGCCGCTCACGGCGTTGCCAATCAATGGCACCACCGTGTCGACGTAAAAATTGATAAGCGGTTTGAGTAGCTTGGGTGGATGAGTCAAATCCAGGCACACCAGGCGGCCCCCGGGGCGTAGCACGCGGTGAAATTCACGAAAAGCTTTGGGGATGTCGACCAGGTTGCGAAGCACAAACGCGTTCAGCACGCAATCGAAAGTGTCGTCGCCGAAGGGCAAGCTTAACGCGTCGGCTGCCATCAGCACGATCGGCTGGCGCAAGGCGTTGATCTTGGTTGCGGCGGCCTCGAGCATTGCGTGGCAGAAGTCGACCCCCACGACCTCGCGCGCCCCAGCCTTGGCCGCCTCGAGCGCCAAATCTGCGGTGCCGGTTGCGACGTCCAACACGCGGGCCCCCTCGACCCGAGCCATCGCTACCGCCACCTTGCGCCAGTGGCGGTCGAGCCCAAGCGTCATCATTCGGTTGACCGTGTCGTAATGCGGCACGATCCGCGCGAACATGGCGCGGATGCGTTGTGCCTTATCTGGCTCGAACAATGCCATACCGTTGACCGACCGCATGGAAGCTTGGGGCGCCTAGCGCGTTCTTACGATTGCTCGCTTCGCCCAGCCGGTTTTACCGGTAACCACACGGTCACGGTTGTACCCTCGCGAACCTGGCTGGTAATAGCGAGCTTTCCGTGATGGAGCTGGACGATGTGCTTGACGATAGCCAATCCTAGTCCGGTGCCGCCAAGCTCGCGGGAGCGCGCCCGGTCGACACGATAAAATCGCTCGGTGAGGCGCGGCAGGTGTTCCGGCGGGATGCCTTCGCCGGTGTCGCTCACCACAAATCGAACTCCTGGATTGTCGGCTGTTCCGTCGCTGTGGGCCAGCACCTTAACCTTCCCTCCGCGCGGCGTGTACTTGAGCGCGTTGTCGAGCAAGTTTAACAGCACCTGGTGTAGGCGGTCGCGATCGCCGGGAAGGTCGGGCAGCGACGGTTCGCATTCCACACTAAGCTCTATGCCGCGTCGCTGCGCCTGTTCGCTTACGAGTTCGACGACTTCTTCGACGATTTTTTCGGGTCTTAGCGGCTGGATACGCAGCGGGGCGAGCCCGCGTTCCAGGTCGGACAGTTCCAGCAAATCGTCGATGAGGCGCGCCAGTCGTTCCGATTGACGCTCAATGATCGAAAGGAAACGCTGCTGCGTTGGAGGATCGTCCACTCCGCGCAGCAGGGTTTCGGCGTAGCCACGGATAGCGCTTAGCGGCGTGCGAATCTCGTGAGTAAGATTGGCGATAAAGTCCGTGCGCAAGCTTTCGTAGGCCTTGAGCTGGGTCATGTCGTAAAATACCAGCACGCACCAGGGACGTGAATGGGGACCGCGAGGAAGCAATGCCGCAGTGGCGCGAAGATGGCGAGGCTTGGAGAGATTGATCTGGAACTCTGCGCTCGCGACGGCCTGGTTCGCCGAGCGATCGGTCGTTGCGGAGGCGATAAAGCGCTGCACAGCAGGATCGCGACAGAACTCGACTAGATTTCGCCCGCGATAATCCGCCTGGGGATCGAGCTCGAAGATGCGGCGAGCAGCGTCGTTGAGCAGCATCACTTCGCCTTCGGCGTTAGTTACCACTACCGCCTCTGCGATCGCCCGCAGGATCGCTTCAAACTCGTTGCACTGCTCGGCGAGCGCCTGCAGTTCCACTAAGAGCGCTTCGCAAACGCTCACGAACTCGCGCTCGGCCGCGGCCAGCTGACGATGCTCGTCCATGAGCAGGCTGCTCGGCCTGCGCCTAAGGCGTAGCTCTTCGGTTGCAGCCCGAAAGCTTTGTGCTTTTACCCGCAGACTTCGCGCTGCCAGAGCTGAGGCTACCAGCACCAGAGCGACACCCAATCCAGTTGCAAGGACGACTTGCCACGTTGCCACGCTGCCCGTGGCGGCGGCGACCGCCAGAAGCAAAACCGGCGGCAAAAGGGCTATGAAACCGGATACGACAAATCGGCTATCGAGCAAATTAGTCAAGCGCTTCGGGATTGAAGCGATAACCCACGCTTCGCACCGTCAGAATAAGTTCGGGGTTGGAATCATCGCGCTCGATTTGTTGGCGCAAGCGGCGGATGTGGACGTCAACCGTTCGGGGCTCGACAAAGGTGTCGCGACCCCATACCAGGTCGAGCAGCTGCTCACGCGTGTAGACCCGCATCGGATGCAGTACGAAGAACTTGAGCAGTTCGAACTCGCGCAGACTCAAGTCGCGGCGCTTACCGTCGACGAACACCTCGTAGGTTGCGAAGTCGATACGCAGGCGCCCCCGCTCGTACACTTGAGCGGCTTCGATCTCGCTACGCTGCGCTCGGCGCAGCAAAGCCTTGACCCGCGCGACCAATTCGCGAGGGCTGAAGGGCTTCACCACGTAATCGTCGGCCCCCAGTTCGAGTCCGAGTACCTTGTCGGTCTCGGTACTTTTTGCGGTCACCATCATGATCGGAAGCGCTGCAGTTTCCCGCGAGGCACGCAGCGCGCGGCAAACCTCAAGCCCGGTCATCCCGGGCAGCATAAGGTCGAGCAGCACGAGGTCAGGCGCGCGCCGCTTGATTCGCTGCATCGCCTCGGCCCCATCCTGCGCTTCTTCCACGACGATTCCTTCCTGGGTCAAATTGAAACGGACGAGCTCTCGAATGTCTGGGTCGTCCTCCACCACGAGAACCTTAAACCGTCTTGATGATTCGATAACTTCCTGCGTGGTATTCATCATCGTTGCGCTTTGTCCATGTGACGGATCGTTTTTCCTTTCACCATAAAAACGACCATCTCCGCGATAGCCGTCGCATGGTCGGCGATCCGCTCAAGGTAGCGCGAGATCAGCAAAATCCTGGTGCCGCGGCCGATCGTCCGAGCATCCTCGGCCATGTAACTCAGAAGTTCCCGGAAAACCTGGTAGTTCAGCTGGTCGACTTGGTCGTCTCGCTGGATTACTTGTTCGGCCAGGGCGCAATCTTCGCGCATGAAGGCGTCTAAGCTGTCCTTGACCATCGACTGCGCAAGGGCGGCCATACGCGGAATATCCAGGAAAGGTTTGACCATCGGCTCTTGATTCAGCTCGAGCGCCCGCTCGGCGATATTGACCGCCAGATCTCCGATTCGCTCAAGGTCGACGTTAATCTTGAGCCCGGTCGTAATAAAGCGCAGGTCGCGCGCGGCAGGCTGGCGCAGGGCGAGCAGGCTAATACATAGCTCTTCGACCTCGATGTCCATCCGGTTTATGTCAGCGTCGGCGGCTATCACCCTCTGTGCCAGCTCTGAGTCGCGATTTACGGTCGCTTGGACCGCCTCGGCGATCTGGCGCTCCACCATACCGCCCATCTTGAGCAGGCTATTGCGCAGTTTGCGCAGTTCTTCTTCATATTGGCGGTTTGTGTGCTGCAGTTGTGTGGTTTCCACGTTTGCCCCCGCGCTTCGACCCAAGCTCACGCTTTAGCCGAAACGACCCGTAATATAGTCTTCAGTCTCTTGGCGTTTGGGATTGGTGAATATTTGTTTGGTCTCGCCAAACTCGATCAGCACTCCGTTGAGCAGGAAGGCGGTGTAGTCCGAGGCCCGCGCTGCCTGCTGCATGTTGTGCGTTACGATGACGATTGTATATTGCGATTTGAGTTCAAGCACTAGCTCTTCGATACGAGCGGTTGAAGCCGGGTCCAGCGAGGAACAAGGCTCATCCATCAGCAAAACCTCGGGTTCGACCGCCAAAGCCCGAGCGATACACAGGCGCTGCTGCTGCCCTCCTGACAAGCTGGTACCGGGCTTTCCTAGGTTGTCTTTGACCTCGTCCCACAGAGCCGCAAGGCGAAGGCAGCGCTCGACGATTTCGGCCCTTTGCGCGCTGTTGCGGACCGACCCATTGAGCTTAAGCCCCGCGATTACGTTCTCCTCGATCGACATCGTGGGAAAAGGCGTCGGCTTCTGAAAAACCATCCCCACGCGCCTTCTAATTTGTACGGGGTCTACTCCGGGCGCGTAGATGTTCTCGCCGTCCAACAGAACTTCTCCTTCGACTCGGGCGTCTCTTACCACCTCGTGCATCCGGTTCAAACATCGCACCAGGGTCGTCTTGCCGCATCCCGACGGTCCGATGACTGCCGTGACGTTGTACTCAGGGATGTCGAGGTTGATGTCTTTTAAGGTTTTGACCCGACCGAAATAAGCCGAAAGGTGAACCAGGCTTAGCTTAGCCATCGCGCAACAAAAAGCTTATCTTGGAGCCCTGACCTTTTTGCCGGTTAGCATGTGCACCGAAAGCTCGACAATCAAAACCATCCCCGTCAGCACCAGGGCGCCAGCCCACGCTTGTCGATGCCACTCGGGAAACGGCGATATAGCGTAGGTGTAAACCTGGACCGTGAGCGCGGCGATCGGCCGTGTGAGCGACGTTGACCAGAACTGGTTGCCGAACGCGGTAAACAGAAGCGGCGCGGTCTCGCCCGCGATACGCGCCAGCGCCAGCAGGATGCCGGTTGCGATGCCACGCGCTGCGGTGCGAACGACGATGAAAAGGGAAGTTTTCCAGCGCGGCACGCCCAAGGCCAAAGCCGATTCACGTAGTTCCAGCGGTACGAGCTTTATCGCCTCCTCGGTGGTGCGAACCACTAACGGAGCCATCATCGTGGCGAGCGCGATAGCGCCTGCCAAGGCCGAAAAAGTTTTCATCGGGCGCACCACCAGCGCGTAGACGAAGATCCCGATTACGATCGATGGCACTCCCATGAGCACGTCAGCGGCAAAGCGCACCGCGTTAGCCATCAGGCCGTTTCGCCCTGGCTCTGTGAGGTAAAGCCCAGCGCTTACTCCGAGGGGTACCGCCATAACCGTGGCAAGCGTGACCAGCTCGAGCGTGCCCAGCACGGCGTTACCCATTCCGCCACCTTTTTCACCCACCGGTCGAGGAAGGCTGGTGAAAAACGCCAGGTCGATACCGCTTAGGCCTTGCTTGAGCAGGTAGCCCAGAACCCAAAAAAGAGGCACTAGTGTCAAAAGGGTTGCAGCTACCGTGGCACCCATCATCGTGGCGCTCTTAAATTTACGCCACCAGTAACGAAGGCTCAGCTGTCCAACTGCGGAACTCATGACGAAAACCGTCTGCGAGTGAGGTTGTATATAAGTAGCCGTGCCGTCACGTTGACCAGAAGCGAAATCAAGATCAGGACCATGCCGAGCTCGATCAGCGCCGAGACGTAGAGGTCGGACGTAGCCTCGGTGAATTCGTTGGCGATAGCGCTAGCCAACGTCGTTGATGGCATGAACAAGGATGCTGAGATAGCGGGACGGTTGCCGATGACCATCGCCACGGCGATCGTTTCTCCCAAGGCGCGACCCAAACCCAGGATAAGCGCGCCGACGATTCCCGAAACACTATGAGGCAAAACCGCCATTCGCACCATCTCCCATCGCGTCGCTCCCAAAGCGTAAGCGGCTTCGCGCAGACTTGCCGGCACGGCCGAAAAAACATCCCGGCAAACCGCTGAAACGTAAGGCACCACCATCACGGCCAGAATCGCGCTGGCGCTCAGTAGGCTTACCGCCACGCGCGGGCCGCGAAACAGTGGTAGAAAACCCAGGTAACGGCCGAGCCACGGTTCTACGTAGTCGCGCAGCCAGGGGCCGAGCACGAAAATTCCCCAGAGTCCATAAACGACGCTCGGAATCGCGGCCAGTAGCTCGACCAAAAAACCCAGGATGTCGCTCAGCCAAAACGGCGCCATTTCGCTTAGGCACAGGGCGACACCGATCCCGAATGGGGCCGCTACGGCGAGCGCCAAGAGCGATGAGACGACGGTGCCGTAAATAAACGGTAGAGCGCCAAACTGCTCGTTCGCCGGATCCCAATCGGTCGAGGTCAAAAAGCGAAGGCCAAAACGGCCGACCGCGGGCCAAGCTTCGATGATGACAACCGTCGTGACTGCCAAAAGCAAAACCACAACAGTAAGCGCCGCAGCCCCAGTGATGCCGTCAAAAACGAATTCGCTTAATGGTACGCCTACCTTTAGCCGTGGCCACCGGTGGGCAAGCGCTCGGTGGCGCACAGTACCCGCCAAAGGTTGGCTCGGGTCACGTAGAGCTGGTTCTCGCTCGAGGGGTTTAAGCTCCATCTGCGTCGCTCAAAAGCTGAGCAGACGAACAAAGGGCGCGCAACCCAAAGAACAAAGCTCGACGCGCAACACGCACAAAAGCCAGTGTCATTGGCAAAAGGCTCTTCAATAAGTTGGTCGTCTCGGTTTCGCCCCGCCGAGACCCGAGCTCGGCTATTTTGCTCACGTTTGCGCTCGCCTTTGCCCTGGTAATAAGGATAGACACCTTAAGTTGCGCCACAGTTAAAATAGGAATAACGATGCGTTAAGTGATCTCGCTTGAGGACCGAATATCGAGGTTAAGGACGAGATTACGCGCGCGGTCGTATCACTGTCATTCCGTCCATGTAGGGCCTCAATACCTCCGGGATGGTCACGCTTCCGTCCGCATTTTGGTAATTTTCCAGTAAAGCTATCAAGGTTCGAGGCAATCCGAGGCCTGATCCGTTTAAGGTGTGCACGAACTCTGGCTTGGCGTTTTTTTCGCGCCGGAATCGGATCTGCGCGCGCCGCGCTTGAAAGTCAGTACAATTGGAGCAGGAACTGACTTCGAGCCATTCTTGGCATCCTGGTGCCCACATTTCGACGTCGTATTTCGCGGCGGCAGTAAATCCTAGGTCGCCAGTGCACATCTGAACTACGCGGTATGGTATTCTCAGCCGTCGGCAAATTTCGACCGCATTGTCGACCAGACTCTCGAGTTCGCGATCGGATTCCTCGGGCGCAACGACTTTGACCATCTCGACTTTGTCGAACTGGTGTCCCCGCTTGATTCCTCGTACGTCGCGCCCGGCGGACATCTTTTCACGTCTAAAGCACGGCGTGTAAGCCGTCAGGTAGATGGGAAGCTGGCTTGCCTCAAGAATTTCTCCCGCATAGAGATTGGTAAGCGGGACCTCCGCGGTTGGGATAAACCAAAAGTCGTCCTCCACGTCGCGATACATCGTGTCGCGGAATTTCGGCAGATGGCCGCTTCCTAGCACCATTGCGCTGTTGACCATCAGCGGCGGCCAGACCTCCACGTAGCCCTGCTCTTTTATCTTGACGTCGAGCATCCAAGTTATCAGCGCGCGTTCGAGCTTTGCTCCCGCGCCTATCATCACGTAAAAACGCGTTCCAGCAAGCTTGACCCCGCGCTCGAAATCGATAATTCCCAGGCGTTGTGCTATCTCCCAGTGCGGTCGGGGCTCGAAATCGAACTTTCTGGGCTCGAACTCGCTGCGAACTACGCGGTTATCTTGTTCGCCGCTACCGACGGGAACGTAAGGACGAGGCAGGTTTGGCAGCTCGAGCATCGCTGCCTCCACTTCTTGCTCAAGCGCTGCCAGTTCGCGTTCTCCTTGCGCGATGGTATCGCTTAGCTCGCGCATTTGGGCGCGGCGGCTTTCGCGTTCCTGTTCGCTTAGTCGGGCAAGCTCGCGCGACTGTCGAGTGCGCTCGGCGCGCAACTCGTCCAGGCGATGTTGCAAGCGGCGGCGTCGTCCGTCAAGCTCGAGCAAGTGGTCTATCGCCTCGGGTTGTGCACCGACCTTGGCAAGTTCCTGTTTGACGAAGTCCGGCTTTTCGCGGATTAGCTTTATGTCGAGCATGATAGTTCAAAAGGCATTTTTAATTATCTCAAATCGTGGCCGAAAGCCGAAACCAGTTAAAGTCACAACGTCAAACCTAGTTTGTTTATCTTCTAAGTTGTGATGCCGCAAAAACGCTAGCGCTGCGCGCCTTATTTGCTTGCGCTTTCGCTTGTCGACCGCTTCCTCACCGCTGCCGAATCGACCTGTCGCGCGCGCCTTTACCTCGACGAACACTAGTGTTTGGCCGTGCAACGCAATTAGGTCAATTTCCGCCCCGGCGACCTTGTAGTTTCGCGCAATGATCTCGTAGCCGTGGCGTGAGAGATGGCGTGCGGCTAGCCTTTCGGCCCAGCTTCCGAACCGAACGTGGTTGCCTTCGGAGAATGGTTGGCAAAATAGCCTTGATAGCCATCGAAAGGCAGATGCACGCGGTGAGCTAGTCATAAATCCGGCCGGTTGTCTCTGCCTGCGCAAGGCTTATTTTGGGCCGTGTTTAACTTTCGACACAAATGCAACGGCTCAGCGATGGTCAAAAACCTTTACCCGAGCGAGCGCAATACCGGGAGTGAACGCAATACTGAAGGACACAGAATGGAGAGAGCCGTTTTGTTGCAGAAGGTCCTCGAATCTTGGCGGTCCGTCGCGTCCTTCAAGACAAAATCGCCCTCTACAGTAACAAAGTACTCAGCAATATACTATCAAGATTGCGTTTTCTTGCCAAAGTTCGGGGTTAGAAGCTTTGAAACTTTCCTGTCTATCTTTACTCGCTCTTTACTTGGTGGTCCGATAAGGTCGTGGGCGATTGCTTAAGCGTGAGCTAAAAGTGTGCGAAGATTGTCGCTGATAGCCCGATCCAGCCGGGTAGTGCAATTTGGTATGGAGGCTTAGGTTAAGTCATGGCCAAGGTAGACGGGGGTGTAATAACTGCGCGGGTGATGCGCGAGAACAAGGTGAAGTACTGTTTTACGGTCAACGGTGGCCATCTGTTTCCGATTTTGGCCAACCTCCGGGACAACGAGATCAAGATGATTCACGTGCGCCATGAGCAAGCGGCCGCGTACGCCGCGGATGCTTACGCGCGCATGACCGGCGAGGTAGGGGTTTGTCTGGTAACGGCCGGATGCGGGCTTACCAACGCGGTTACGGGGCTTTGTGTCGCCGGTCTGACTGGTAGCGCAGTGGTTTGTATTTCCGGGCAGCATCCCAACACCGAAGATCACTTGGGTTCGTTCCAGGAAGCCTATGGTTCTGAGGTAGTGCGCAGCTTCTCGAAGTTTACCAAGCGCGTGACCGACTGGACCACGATCCAGTTCGACTTGCGCTCTGCGTTCCGCGAAGCGATATCTCCGCCCCAGGGCGTGGCTCTGGTCGAAATTCCACAGAACATCCTATACCACCAAGACGAAGAAAGCCGCCAGCGCAAAGGCGCGCGGCGGTTTACGATAGAGGACGTACGCTGCGAAGGAAATCCCGAGCGTATCGACCGCGCGCTCGAACTTCTCCATTCAGCCGAGCGGCCGCTTATTGCAGGCGGCGACGGGCTGTTTTGGTCCAAGGCTAGTCCCGAGCTGACGGAGTTCGTCGAGCTTACCAGTATTCCGGTCTACACGCGCCGCGCCGGTCAAGGAGCGGTATCGGAAGAGCATCCGCTTGCCGTCAGGGGCGCGTTTAAAAAGCCTTTCACCGGACGGGCAGACGTCGTGTTGGCCATCGGTTTCCGCTTCTGGAGCGGCGAGCATTTTGGTCAACCTCCTACATGGAACGACAAAGCCAAGTACATCCAGGTCGACCCCGTACCGACGCGCATCGGATGGCAGGTCGAGGCCGAGCTCCCGATCGTGGGCGACCCGAAGCTTGTGCTCCGTCAAATGATTAACCGAATAAAGGAACTCCGACTCGACTTCTCTAAAAACCGCTCCTCTCAATGGGTCAAGGAAGTAGCTCAGGTACGGTCGAATTTCTGGCAGATGGTCAAGGAGCAGGAAAAGAAGGTCAGCAATAATCGGCCCATCCATCCGGCACGACTGGTCAAGGACCTGGTATCCGTGCTGGACAAGAATGCCACGGTGATTATCGACAGCTTTACGCTGTCGGGCTGGATGAGCCAGTGGTTTGCGGCGCGTTTTCCAGGCCAGGTGCTCGACGCCGGTCCGCTTGCGCCCGTAGGCCACGGCGTGGGAATGGCGATCGGAGCGCAGCTTGCGCGGCCCGGCAAGCAAATCGTCGTCGTAAGCGGCGACGGCGGCATCGGAATCGGCGGCTGGGACCTCGAAACAGCCGCCCGTTACAATCTGCCGATTATATGCGTGCTTTGGAATAACAGCTCGTGGGGACCGAGCTTCGAGATGATGCCGATTCTCAAGGGTCGTACCGACCCGTTCGACATGTTGCCGAACATCCGATACGACAAGATCGCGCAGGAGCTGGGGTGCCACGGAGAGTACGTGGAAGCGCCGGACGACATAATTCCCGCGCTCGAGCGAGCGTTCAATTCAGGCAAGCCCGCGTTGGTAAACGTAATCGGCGACAAGACGGTCGGCCATCCTACGCTGGGAGGCAATCTGCTCGGTTCAACCGGCCAGAACTAGTCGGACGATTGCTTATGTCGAGGGCTTTTAAGCCCTCGACATACACCATGTCTTTTGTCGCGCCCTCAGATGTGCGCAATCATGAAGTCGGGTCTGAGAGGTCGCGAGCCGATTGTCGAGCCGGTGTAAGGGCGCTCAAGAGCTGTTTTTGGCGTGAAACGTTACGTCGGTGAGCGGCGAAAAGTTCATCAAGCTCGACGCTGAACTGTACCGATACCTGTTGCGGCACGGCCATAATCACGACCCGCTCCTGGAGGAGCTCGTTCGCGAAACCGCTGCTCTAGGTTCGCTAGCGGCTATGCAGGTTACGCCCGAAGAGGGCACGCTGCTGAATCTGCTTGTGCGAGTTACTGGGGCGCGTCGGGCGCTTGAAGTGGGTACATTTACCGGATTTAGCTCCCTGTGCATCGCGCGAGCGCTGCCTGAGGATGGGCGTCTGCTTTGCTGCGAAGTCAACGAGCAGTTCGCCGCGGTGGCGCGCCGGTTTTGGCAGAAGGCAGGCGTGGCGCATAAGGTCGAATTGGCTTTGCGGCCTGCTGTGGAGACGCTGCGGATGCTCGAGGAGCGGCCGGCGTTTGATTTTGTCTTTATCGACGCCGACAAACCCAACTACCTGGTCTACTACGAGGAGGCGCTTAAACGGACGAAGCCCAATGGACTGATCGTGATCGATAACGTCTTGTGGGGCGGCAAGGTCGTCGAACGCGATGATCAAAGCGAGGATTGCCGAGCGATCCGAGCGCTCAACGAGTTCATCGCGCGAGACGACCGCGTGCAGGCTGTCATGTTACCCGTTGCCGACGGGATTACGCTTGCACGAAAAAAGTAATTCGTGCCGCCGTTCTCCCATTTAGCCTTTCACTCCTCGAGCGAAGCGATCTCGCTTAGCTGCAAGCCCTCGACGGCAAGCGACGGAACATAGTACGCTTGCGGCGATCCCCAAAGGGCGACCGGATAGGTTGTACTCTCGGGTAACTTAAGTGCCTGGAAAACGTCGCGAACGTTCCCATTTATTCTAAGACAATTAGGCATAATCGGGCGGTCGGGCCGGCCGTTGCGGATGCGGTAGGAGTTTCCGCTTATGGTGCAGGTGAAGTCACCCGCCGCTTGGCCGTTTATTGGGTACGTGTACCATACGTGACCCACGTAAAGGCCGTCGCCCACAGCCTCCATCAACGCTTTCAGATGCTTGCCTTCTTTGGCTTTGAGAATGACGTTGCTGGCAGAGGCGGAAATTTCGGCGTCGAAGCGCCGCACGCCGCTGTCGCTTAAGCGGTAGCCGCAGGTTGCGGCAAAAGTAGCACGTGGCACAATCTTACGTCCGAGCTTACGTGCTATATCTGGATCGCGTTCGAGCAGGCGGCCGTAGTAAAAATCCGAGAGCAAGCCTACCAGTTTACCATCCTTCACCAGGGTCGTCCGTCGCGTCGGTATCCCTTCGCAGCTCACCGTGCGGCGCACGGCCTTACGGTTGGCACGCGGGTCATCGATCAGCGAAAGCCTTGGGTCCATCACCACCTTGGAAAATTTCCCTAGATAGCATGAACTTGCGCTGTGGAAGGCGCGCGTGGTCAGCGAAGGTAACACGATGTGGTTGAGTATTTCGGCAACTGGTTGTGGTCCGAGCACGACGCGATACCTGCCCTGCCTGGGGCGGTCGCCGTTTGCAAGCGCCCGAGCCTGCCCTACGAGTTGGGAGGCGAGTGGGACGATCGCACTTTGCAGCTCCTGGCGCGACACGCCTAAATAGCTTACGGCCGACTTGCCGTTGGTCGCCTCGTCGAAGGCGACCAAGTTAAGCCTAAAATGGGCGTCTTCATCCACAAGCTCGCCGCGTAAACGAGCGCGCGCTATCGCTACGCGTTCTTTGCTTAACGTCAGGTCGCCGCCCAGAATAAAGTTGCTGTTGCGCTGGGCATCGACTTCGAATGGATTATTATGCAGTTCAGCAATAGCGGCCTTTATCACGCTCCATCCCGCGCGGACAAGCGTTAGGCTTGTTGCATCGAGCAAGTCCGACGAGGCGCCGCTGGCACCATTGCGGACCGATTTAAGCGGCGGCAGGCCAGGAAAGTCCGGGTTGACCACCGCCGCGCGACGCGCCCTTTCAAGCGCCCGGGTAAGGCTTGCAAGGCTAAGCTCGCCCGCTTCATAAGCCTCGCCCACTGCGTTCGGCGGATTTCGAGTGACGATTCTCACCACAAGCCCTTGCGCGGTTTCGGATTTGGCCTCCTCCACACCGCGTGAAGGGATAGCGGACGTGTAATTAAGGCGGACAACTACCTGTTCGCTCGACGAACAATAGACTTCCGCGTCGATAAGGTTATCGTCTTTAGCGAGCATGTCCGCCGCAGCGCGAACGAATTTCTTGAGCCGTTCAAGCGTAAGCATCGCGGGTCCCTACTTCACGTCAAAGTACCCAACTGAGCCGTGACAATGACCAATCGAGCGAACGCCAATTAGCATTTTCACGGTGGATTCGTAGCACGCTCGCGCCTGAGTTGCCGATAGCCGCAATTTTTGCCGTACGACTGTCGCGAGCTCCATAAATTGCGAAACGTTCACGCATCATCAAGCGCGCTGATCGGTCAGAAGAGCCAGGAAATTCGTGCGGCAGAGACTTATTTTTCATTCCCTCCAAGCTGTGAAAAGAGCGCCGCGCCTGGTTCGAAGGTCGTACGAATTCGTCATCCGTGTTGTGGAAGAAATGGCAGCTGCTCGAGCCGCAGTTGCAGTTCCCGACGCATCGAGCTTGCCAGTTTTTTGGCGCTTTGTGCCGCCTCGTCACCGAGCCGGCCGAGCGCTCGCAGGCTTTGTCGAAAGCGGGCGGCATTGCGAATATTCTGCTCGCCCATCGGATCGAGTCGGCATACGGTGGCTTCTTGTTTGCGCGTCAATACCTCGGCGATTGCGTAGCAAGAAGCCTCGCACAGCGCGCGAGCTTCGTGCGAGTCGATTTTAGCAGTGCCGCCGGTGGCGCGGACAAGGCGGTTCCACTGACGAATCCGTTTAAGGCCGCCTTCGAAAATTTTGCGATGGGTGGCAAAGGGTAATAGCGGCGAGTCGATGGTTTTTTCCAATGTGGCGTCGAATGAGGTAAAGTCAAGGTCGAGGAGTTTGAGCAAGATTTCCTGGTATGAATCTTCGTGGATCGCGTCGAAGCAAGCCTCGAAATAGATATGTCCGGCCAAGCGCGCGTCATAGTTGGCGATATAGCACATGGGCAGGTAAAAATTGTGAGCGATGACGTCGGAGGCGAGGTGGGCTAGGTAGCCCAGGGCAAAGACTTGCGCGGCAGCTTCGCGCGCTGCGGCCATCAGCTCGAAGGCGACGCTCCAGTTGTGAGAATGGCGCCGCAGGCGGCTTTGAAGGCGCCGACCTTGAACAATGTCCGGTGCGAGGTTGCCGTACAAGAAGACTTCGGGCCATGCTGCGATGAGACTTAAGAGGCTATCTGAAATGTTGCCAGAGCCCGCAAGGGTCTGCACGCTTAGCATTACGTGGGTTACCGGACCCCACGCCCAGGCGACGCTCGGAGTAGCGAGCAAAGCGGTAAGAAAACCGACGCAGCTCAGAAAGACCATCTTCGGCGGCCAAGTTTTCTCTTTCGGCCATACAACGTGTTTCATCAGCGGAGAATTCTATGACTTCGCAAAAGCGCCCGCCACAGCGTGAGACGATCCTGGAAAGTTTGCGCGACTACCTTGAACAGCTCGTCGAAGAGGGACTCGAAGGGGCTCCGTATAAAACCGCTACAACGTCATTTGCCGATACTCGCTCCCCTTTGAGGGCTTCTGAGGACTCCGCGGCCAAGCCCTCGTCACTTGGGCCGGCGGACGTCGAGGCGCCCAAACCTAGGTCGATTCAGGAACAGGCGGCAACAAAAGCAACGGCCGCAGAGCCGGGCGAGTTGTTTTCGCCTTATCCCGGGCTTGAAGCTGTGACCACCCTTACAGAGCTTCGCGAGTTCATCGGGGATTGCCGACGATGTAAGCTTTGGCGCAGCCGCACTAATTTGGTGTTCGGCGTAGGCAACCCGTCTGCGCGCGTTATGTTCGTAGGTGAGGGCCCAGGGGCGGAAGAGGACGAGCAGGGTGAGCCGTTTGTGGGGCGCGCCGGGCAGCTGCTTACCGACATAATCGAGCGCGGCATGGGACTCAAGCGGTCGGAAGTTTATATTGCTAACGTAATCAAGTGTCGGCCGCCGGAAAATCGCACACCCGAGCCGGACGAAGTAGCCGCATGTTTGCCGTTTTTGATGCGGCAGGTAGAGATTGTAAGACCTGAGGTAATTGTGGCGCTGGGAAGCGTGGCGGCCCAGGCGCTGCTCAAGGTAAAAACGCCAATAAGTCGATTGCGCGGTCAGTGGTACGAGGTGCGTGGAATCCCGACGATGCCGACGTTTCATCCCGCCTACCTGCTGCGCAATCCTGCCGACAAGCGCCACGTTTGGAGCGATATCCAAAAGGTGATGGAAAAATTAGGTCTGCCTATCCCGAAGCGCGGGCGCATTCGCTAAACCTGACCTCGTTGTTTGAAGGAGACACGATTGGCAGTTTTTTCCTACGCGGCGGGCGTCTTGGGTTGCCGTCTCATAGGCATTTCGCGTTGCTCCTTTGAAGCCCATTCTTATTTTTTTCGAGGAGATTAGCCTTGGTAGGAAGGTTGATTTTAGTCAGGCATGCCGAAAGCGAGGGGAACAGAGACCGGCGGTTTACGACTTCTCCAGCTGTGCCCTTGACTGCACGCGGGCGCGAGCAGGCCAAAGAAGTCGCGGAGCGAATCGGTCGCCAGTATCGTCCAAAGCTTGTGATAACAAGTCCCTACGCGCGAGCCCGTGAAACCGCCGAGATAATCGCCGACGCCCTTGGGCTCGATTTGCACGTCGAAGATGGTCTGCGCGAGCAGAGCTATGGAAGGCTTGCGGGTAAACCGTACGATGTGGTTTTCGAAATTCCTGGGTACGATCCTGCGCGCGTCTGGGAATGGGAACCGCCCGGCGGTGAAAGCCTGGTCGCAGTTCAAAAGCGCGTGTTGCCTGTGTTTTGCGAGATCGGGCGGCGTTACCCTGAAGGCGACGTCGTAGTAGTAAGCCATGGGGGCGTGATGATGGCGGTGCGAGCGGCGATCGAAGGACGATGGGAAGGACTAGTGGCGCCACCAAATACGGGAATTTACGTGATCGAACATGAGATGGGGCGCTTTAAGTCGATTTCGATCGAAAATTCGTGAGGGCCAGGCCCAATTTTTTGACGTGGCCAGCAACAACTATAGCTTTACTGAGTCGAGGAGCGTCAAATGTTTGGGATCGTGCGTTGCAAAAACTCGAGTGAGCGCAAATTGCGCTCGAGGACAAAGGATATAAAACGGTTCAAGCTGGTAGAGGCTTCAGGCGTTGCTGGCGGCTCAGTCCCAGAGGCTTCGAGTGAGAGAGCGTCTAGACGCTGAAGCTGCAGGACGCTCGGACGCTCCAACAACACCATTCCCCATACCCGCCCGCGTCGGCATCGCTCGCACAACAGGCCGCCCTCGTTTATGGCGAACGCCACGCGCGCGTCATCTCGACCGATATCGCAACCGCATCCTCGACATCGGCTAAAATCAATTCCATAACCGGCCCAGCGTAGCATTTTGAGCTCAAAGACTTGCTTTAACGCGTTCGGACAATCGGAGCGACACAGGGTGTCAAGTGCTTGGGCCAGAAGCTCGTAAGCCCCTATGGATTGCGCGCCCTCGCGCGTAAGCGCCTCGCTTAGCTCCAACATGTACGCGCCAAGGGCGAATTTTCGAAGGTCTGCCCCGAGCTCGAACGCGGCTAGGTTGCCAGCCTCAGCGCGCGTGATAAAGACGAGCTCTCCGTGCCGGCGCCATCGAAAAGAAAGCCAGACGTGGGCGAAAGGTTCTAGTCGCCTTTCGAAGCGCCCGCGCGATTTCCTGATACCCCGGGCGATGCCCGCAAGTTTGCCGCGGTCGCGCGTCAACAGCGTGACGATTCGATCAGCTTCGCCGTAGTTGCTCGCGCGCAGTACAATAGCAGCCGTGGTTTCCTCGGATGGCACCTTGCTGTCGTTTTCCTCGTTACAATCGCTCGAGCATCGAGCGCTGGAGCTCTCGAACCTGAGCGAACATTTCCTCGATAGGACCGGTCGGACGACCGTTCTCGCGTGCTTCGCGTACCAAGGAGTCAAATCGCTCGAGAATTCGTGCCAACTTCGCGTGGAGTTCAACCAGCGCCCGATTCTTGAGCTCTTGACTTTCCCAGCTTCGCGATTCGAAGTTTTCGCACAATTCCTGGCCTTGAATTAACAACTGTCGAGCCTGCTCTTCGTAGCCTTTTATCAGGCGGCGCAGCGTTTCACGTACCTTGGGCCTTTCGTCGGGGTCTTTCCAGAGCACGTGTTCCAAAAAGAGCAGGTCATCCTCGTCGACTTCCGCACGGCCTGACAGGAGCGCATGAGCGCGAAGCACGTCCACCGAAGCCCGCCAGCGCCGATCCGAAACCACAAGTCCTTGCTGGGCAAGCTCGCGGCGCGTCTCAGCGATGAGCTTGAGTGCGCTTCCCGGGACATTTACCGCCTGAACCTGCCTGCGTAGCTCCTCGAATTCAGTCCACGTGAGCTGAGTTCGTGTCTGGCGCCTGATGCCTTGCAGCATCTTAAGGAAGCGAAAGTCCTCGACGATATAGTCCACAACAAACCGCAGCATGAAGCGATCGTACAGCGCCGTAAGTTCTTCCTCATCGGGCAGTTCGTTGGAGGCTCCGAACATGCTGACAAGTGGCACGACCACTCGTTCGCGTCCGTTGTGAAAAAGTCGTTCGTTGATTAGGGTCAGTAGAGCGTTGAGGATCGACGAGTTGGCCTTGAAGAGTTCGTCCAGAAACGCGATGTGAGCCTCGGGTAGCTTGTTTGTGGTGACGCGTCTATACTCATCCTGTTCGAGCGCTTTGAGGCTTACGGCGCCAAAAAGCTCTTCGGGCGTCGTAAACTTCGTAAGCAGCCACTGGAAGTAGTTTGCCCCCTCGATACGCTTGCACAACTCCTCGGCAAGCATCGACTTGGCCGTGCCAGGCGGCCCGATGATAAGCACGTGATTGGCGGACAAAAGCGCGCACAACGCTCCGTCGATCAGCTCGGAGCGCTCGAAGAAGGTTTGGTTGAGCTCTTCGCGGATTAAAGACAGCTTGGCCTGCGCCTGAGTCATCGCGGTTTCCGAATTCCCCAAAATTGCACTTTACCAAAACTCGGTCGGGGCTTGCACGCTGGCCTTTGAGGGCGCGATTTACGACAGCAGAGCGCTACAATCTCTGGGCTTCGAGTTTTCAGGGTAGTAACGCGACAATTAACACGGCGAGCGACTATACGGCGGCTCGGCCTGATGCCGAAGCGATACTGCGGCTATCATACCTGGCTTTAATTGCCCGCGGGCATTTTGCTAGCACATACTTTTGTGTCATTCATGACGCCGCTATGATCGGCGCGACCTTGGCGAGCGGATTATGGGTAAAGCACTCGAAGGAATAAGAATTCTAGATTTGACGCAATATGAAGCTGGCACCTCATGCACGGAGCTTTTGGCATGGCTTGGAGCCGACGTTATCAAGCTTGAGCCGCCTAATGGCGGGGACCAGGGGCGCTATGTCCTGACCGACACGCCGGGACTTGACTCGCATTACTTTATCGCGCTCAACGCCAACAAACGCAGTATCACCCTCAATCTCAAGCATCCGCGCGGCCGCGAGATATTTATCGACCTTATCAAGGTCGTAGACGTGCTGGCAGAGAACTTTTCGCTCGGCACGCTCGAGGCGCTGGGTCTCGGCTATGACTACCTTCGCCGCATAAATCCGCGTCTAATCTATCTGACGATCAAGGGCTTTGGCACTTCGGGGCCCTACAGCGCGTACAAAAGCTTCGATCCGATAGCGCAGGCAATGGGCGGCGCGATCGCGGTTACGGGTTATCCTGATCGACCTCCGGTCAGACCCGGCATAACGGTAGGCGATACCGGCACGGGCGTGCATGCGGCGTGCGGCGTACTGGCGGCTTATATCCAGCGCGAGCGGACAGGACTAGGCCAAAAGGTGGAGGTGTCGATGCAAGAGGCGGTGGTGAATTTTGCGCGCGTGGCGATGATGCCGACTTACCAGACGGGGCAGCCCGCCAAACGCCATGGTAATCGCTACGGCCATAACGTATCAGCAGACCTCTTTCCATGCGCGCCGGGCGGCGAGAATGATTACATCTTCATCTTGTGCGTCAGCGACGAGATGTGGCAGGCGTTGTTTGCTACGATCGGTCGGCCAGAATTGGCCTCGGACCCGCGATTTGCCACCGCTCAAGCGCGCAAAGCGAACTTCGACGAGCTGGCGGAAATTATCGCCGCATGGACCTCGAAGCGTTCCAAGCACGAAGCGATGAGGCTTCTCGGCGAGCGAGGCGTTCCTTGCGGAGCGGTGCTCGCCACCGACGAGCTCTTGCGCGATCCCCATCTTCTCGAACGCGGCATGATCGTGACCCTGGAGCATCCTACTCGCGGGTCGATCACGATGCCGGGATGTCCCATTCGGATGGAGCATTCTTCGGTCTCCGTCAAGCGCGCTCCATTGCTCGGGGAACACAACCGCGAGGTGTACCAAGAACTGCTCGGCATAGGCGAGGCCGAACTTAGCCGTCTGGCCGCAGAAAAAATCGTATGACTGCGAAGATAAACGCCGCACTACCTCAAACTTTAAGGCGGCGGCGTTCTTGAAGGCGATACTTGCAACTGGTCGAAGGATAATCAGCACAGACAAGGACTACCGGCGTGAGTTCGAGCGACACGTTTAAGGCTCAGGAATTCCTCGAACGAGAAGGCCCAGCGCTTTTGAAAAGTATTCTCAAGGGTCGCCGAGGTGCAACTTACGCAGAGATGCGCTTCGAGACGGTCTTCGTTCGGGGTGCACGAGTCGAGAACGGTCTTATCCAAAGAAGCGTAGAGCACCACGGCGCTGCCTTTGGACTTAGCGTGTGCTGTTGCGAGGACGGGGCGATCGAAGGGTGGGGGTACTACGGCTTTATTCTGGGTAATCTCGCAGACAGACGCGCGAGTCTTTGCGCCACAATTCGCAAAGCGGCAGACGAGGCGTTGAGACGCGCAAAAAGCAACGCGCGCAAACGAAAAGAGCTAGCCAGAGCTTACCCGACGTACGCGAAAGCTCTTTTAAACTTGCCGGAGGTAGCGCGCCCCCGCGAAAGGGCGAAGGTCGAAGCGATTTTCGAGCAAGACCCGCGTACAGTTGAGATGAAAGCGATTCAGGAACTAGGTATCACCGCGTCGGCCGCTCTATGCGGTCTCGGCAACACGATCGCTTTCAACGCCGTAAACGTACAAACCGAGCATCGCGACGAACTGTTCGTTAACAGCGAGGGAAGTGTTGTGCGTCAGCAGTTCGCCTTTTCTCAGGGCGACTGTTATGTCGTAGCTGTCGGGACGCAGGGCGTCCAAGAGATTTTCGACACGATAGGTCAGCAGCGGGGGCTTGAGTGCCTTTGCAACGGGCGACGTGATTGTCCAATGCCGAACGACGACCTCGTGAGCTTCGCGCTTGTGCTGGGCAAAGAAGCGGTCGAGCTGGCCAACGCCCCGGAACTCAAAGCGCCCGGAAAAGAGGTAACCGTGGTTACCGATCCCCATTTCAACGCGCTACTCGTCCACGAGATCGTGGGGCATCCGAGCGAGGCTGACCGGGCGTTGAAGGCCGAGGCGGCGTACGCGGGACGGAGCTGGTTCTTGCGTTCGCTCGCACAGCAAGCGGTCGGCCAGGCGGTTGCGTCACCGCTTGTCTCGGTCTGTTCCGATCCAGCGGTGGATGCCTATGGATATTATCGATACGACCACGAAGGCACGCCAGGCCAGCCAGTGTTTCATATCGAGCGCGGGATATTTCGCGACTTTTTGCACTCGCGGACGACAGCGGCGATCCTGGGCACGAAACCCAACGGCTCCGTGCGCGCTAGCGAGGCTTGGTATGTGCCGCTTATCCGGATGTCCAACACGTTTTTTACCGCGGGCGATCGCGATCCGCAGGGTATAATCGGCGAGGTCGACCGTGGGTTTTACGTCTGTGGACACATGATTCCCTCGATCGCCGAGTCGCGAGAGAATTTTCGCATCTCAGCCCGCCGCGTCTATGAAATCGAGCGCGGACAGTTGGGAAGACTCTATCGCTCGGGCAGCGTACTTGCCGACACCAAGCGATTTTTGCTCGGCGTCGACGCTGTGGGGAACGACCTGCGGCTGTTTGCCGTTCCAAATTGCGGCAAGGGCCAGCCAATGCAGGTCAAACGGATGTCGAACGGCGGTCCGACTCTGCGCTCGCGCGCCTTTTTGGTGGGGAGTTCGCGATAAGGCGTGCTTGACCGCGCTAAGTTGTGAAGAACCCTTTCAGACGAAGGCGAGCGCGCGCTGGAAGTCGGCTATCAGGTCGTCGGCTGCTTCGAGTCCCACAGAAAAACGGACCAGAGAGTCGCTGATACCGGCGCGTTGACGCTGCTCGGGAGTCATGCCGGCATGCGAACTTGCCGCAGGGCGTGTGACGAGGCTCTCCACCCCGCCTAGACTGGGAGCGTATACGGCCAGTGAGAGCTTGCTGATGAACGTTTCGGCAGCTTCAAGGCCACCCTTGAGTTCGAAGGAAAGCATTCCGCCGAAGCCGTCGAAAAGCTCGCGCGCACGGCGATGATGGGGATGGCGCTCGAGACCCGGATAGTTGACTGCCGCTACCTTGGGGTGGCCTTCCAGGAAGCGGGCGAGCGTTAGGGCTGTTTGATTCTGATGGCGCACGCGCAGCCCAAGGGTTTTGAGCCCGCGGTGCAGCAGAAAGCAGGCATGGGGATCGAGCGCACCGCCGAGGTGGCTCAGCGTGCGGCTTATACGCTCGATAAGGTCGGCTCGGCCGATGATAGCGCCCGCGGCGATGTCGGAATGGCCGTTCAGGTACTTGGTGGCGCTGTGCAGGGAAAGGTCGAAACCGAACTCCGGTGGCCTAAAGTTAACCGGGCTTGCAAAGGTATTGTCGATAATCGAAATCAGCTGGTTTTCGCGAGCAAAGCGGACCACTGCTTTGAGGTCCGGCACCTGCATCAAAGGATTCGAAATCGTCTCGACGTAAATCGCCCGCGTGTTTTTCTTGAGGCGGGCCGGCCACGAAAATGGGTTGTCGCCGTCGATAAAGTCGACTTCGATCCCCAGGCGGGGAAATTCAATCGTGAGAAGATCGTACGTTCCTCCGTAAAGGCAATCTTGGGCGAGGATATGGTCGCCCGGCTTGAGCAAGGTCAGGAGAGTGGTTGAAATGGCGGCCATACCAGAAGCGGTAACCAATGCCGATTGGCCTCGCTCGGCGGCGGCAAGCTTTTGATGGAGCGCGACATGGTTCGGCGTATTGCTGAGACGCACGTAGCGCTGCTCGTAGTATCCCGTTTCGCCCTGGTGCTGAAAAGTTGCGGACTGGAAAATCGGCAAAGTGACGGCACCCTCGATAAGTGGCCAAGGTTCGCCTGCGTGAATCAACACCGTGTCGAGGTGATTTAACGGCTTTTCCATAACTGACTACCTCCAACGGGTATCGCTCGAGGTGGGCGACTCTAGGCTGCTAGCGAACGTCTGGCAGGGAGCCGCTCGTGCGTTTCAGGGACAGACGTCAACGCCACTTGGGCCGGTGAACAATTGCCTGCTGGTCGAAGGATCTTAGGAATTGTCACTAGCTTGTTCACCAAAAATCGTAGCGATTAGTCGATCAGGCCAAGCACTGAGGAAAAAACTTGAGCAAAATTTAGAGGCAGTAGTCACCGAACCGCGGGATAGCGAGACGGTAGTTAGGAAATGGAATTGGCTGTCCTGCCGCCGCTGGATAAACCGCCCCCTCGCATCTGCACCACCCAGTCGAGGATGGTATGGGCAACCTCCTCCTTGGTCATCAGCGGGTAGCGATGGCTCTCGCCATTACGTGAAGCTATGATGACTCTGTTTGTGTCCGTACCAAAGCCGGCATCGGGTTGCGTTACGTCGTTGCCGACTATCAGGTCAAGCTTCTTTTGGGTGAGCTTCTTTAAGGCGTTTTGTTCAAGCTCTTCAGTTTCGGCTGCAAAGCCTACCATCAAGCGCTCGCCTTTCTTTTCTGCTAGCCGCGGCAGCTCGTCCGGAATCGGTTCGAGCTCGAGATTAAAGCGTTGGGCGCGCTTTTTGAGTTTGTGGGCGGCTGGTCTGGCGGGTCGGAAGTCCGCGACTGCGGCGGCCATGATCAGTACGGTACACCACGGAAAGTTGCGCGCCGTAAGATCGAGCATCTCGGACGCGGTACGCGCATCAAACCGCTCCACGCCGCGGGGAGCCCATTCGTGCGATGGTCCACTCACCAGGCGGACGCTAGCGCCACGTATCCAAGCCGCCCGTGCCAACGCGAAGCCCATTTTTCCCGAAGAGCGATTCGATATGAAACGTACCGGGTCGATCGGTTCCTGGGTGGGGCCTGCCGTAACCAGCACGCGTTCGTTGGTCAGGTCCTGTCGAGTCACCAGCTTTTTCGCCGTTTCGACCAGCTCTTCGGGCTGCGGCAGACGGCCGACTCCCTGGTATCCGCATGCGAGGTCGCCAGCTTCGGGCTCGACGATCACGTATCCGCGGGCGCGCAGGCGGGCGAGGTTCTCGACGACGGTCGGATTCTGGTACATATGAACGTTCATCGCAGGAGCCAGAGCAACCGGGCAGCGCGCCGCTAAAAGGACCGTGCTCGGCAAATCGTCAGCCAAACCCATCGCGACCTTGGCGATGAAGTTGGCGCTGGCAGGGGCTACCAAAATGGCGTCTGACGTGTCAGCCAGTCGTATGTGGCCGATCTCGGATTCTTGCGTCAAGCTAAAGAGGTCAGTCGCTACAGGGTTTCCGGTCAGCGTTTGAAGCGTAAGCGGGGTTATGAAGTTTTGGGCGCTGCGAGTCATCATGACCCTGACTTGCGCGCCGCCCGACATTAAAAGGCGCGCTATTTCGGGAGCCTTGTACGCGGCGATACTTCCGGTTATGCCTAGCAGTATTTTTTTACCAGCCAGCGTCACGCCGTCTATTGTACGCGCTTAAGGCAGGCGGGGCCAAGTTTGATGCCCTTGGCTCTTGCGGGTAAAGGAGCCTGGCATCTGCAAGATTTAGCAGCGCAACTCGCCGCGGATAAATTGTTCTATTCGTTCTCGCGCGATATCGTCAGGGAGCTGCTGTGGCGGATGTTTCATAGTGTAGGCAGCTACTGAGTACAACGGCCCTCCGATTCCTCGGTCGCGCGCCAGTTTCACGCAACGTATGACGTCAATAATGATACCAGCTGAATTCGGCGAATCTTGGACCGAAGCCCGCAGCTCGAGCTCGATCGGGACTCCTGCAAACCCTCGACCTTCGATTCTCAGGAAGCAGATTTTGTTGTCTTTTTGCCACGGCACGTAGTCGGACGGGCCGATGTGGATGCATTTGCTGGGCAAAGGTTCGGGCAACACACTCTGAACGGCCTCAGTCTTTGACTTGAGCTTGAAGCCGAGTCGGCGACGATCGAGCATGTTGAGAAAATCAGTGTTACCGCCGGTGTTGAGCTGATAGGTGCGCTCGATTTTGATTCCTCGGTCGCTAAAGAGCTTCATCAGGGTTCGATGCAAGATCGTCGCGCCGAGTTGAGATTTTACGTCGTCCCCTACTACCGGAATGCCTCGCTCGGCAAAAGCTCGTGCCCAATCCTTGTCCGAGACGATAAAGGCCGGCATGCAGTTTACGAAGCTCACGCCGACCTCCAGACAAGCCCGGGCATAACGCTCGGCTGCCTTTTGACTGCCCACCGGCAAGTAGCAGAGCATTATCTCTGCTCCGCTCTCGCGCAGCCGACGTTCGATATCGACCGGAGGTTCTTGAGCCACAACGAAGCGACTGTCTTCAGGATAATTCAACATGTGCTCGGCGACGCCATCATGAACTTCACCCATGTCGACCTTGACGCCGTAGTGGGGAAGGTTCGGAAAGATGGGCAAGGCGTTGTTCGGTGGCGCAAAACAGGCCTCCTCAAGCGGCCTGCCAACCTTGCGAGCGTCAATATCGAAAGCGCATACCGGCTCGATATCCTCGGGGAGGTAGCCTCCGAGCTCGTAATGCATCAAGCCAAGCGAGCTCTTACTTTCTTCCGCGCTCGCATTCCTATACCATTCGATACCCTGCAGCAGCGAGGAAGCACAGTTCCCCACTCCCACGATTGCTATCCTGATTTTTGCCATCTCGTATACTCTACCCTCACGCTCCGGTCAGCCGTTTTCTTGGTACGTTGCCTGCCGGTTTATTAATCGTCAAGTTTATCCGAGACGCAAAAGCCTGTTTAAACCCGTTTTCGCTGGTGTTGCATGAACACGCCCAGCGCGACCACGTTCAAATCGCCGCGCTGCAAAGACACGATTGCTAAATTTTGGTTTTGTGGTTTCCAGCTACTGACCACCGTGCTCAAGTTTGATGCTCAAACCTGCCCCAGCTTGGGGGCGGGGTCGCTGTTCAGCCGGCGAAACCGCGATGGAAAGTCGCCGTCGAATGAGAGCTCGGGATGTAGCTTTTTGGCGCGCTCGATCAGCACTTCTTCGCTTTCGGGGCGGTTTGGGTCCGGAATGCAGCAATCCACCGGGCAGACAACGGCACACTGTTCGCGGTCGAAAAATCCGACACACTCCGTGCACTTGTCTGGAACGATGTAGTAGATGTCCTCTTGGAGCGGCGGATGGATTATTCCGTTCAACTCCCACGGTTTACCGCCCTCGTAGATTGCGTTATTGGGGCATTCCCGTTCGCACGCTCCGCAGTTGATACATTCTTCGGTGATGATAGTGGCCATTGTTGCCCAGCTACGCCTTCGCTAACCCGACTGGCGCGGCTATCGCCGTTGATTTTACTCGCCTTGGCGCAAAACGCCAGTTGTTATTAAGAATCGGCTGAATAAGCTTAACCAGAGCAAGACGTCACGGCAAGTTACGGCTTATTAGACAGCTCGCCGACTTCGAGAACCTGCTGCGCGACGTCACGCGCAAGCTGTAGGAAAGCCTGTGCGGCCGGATGATCGGGCAAAAGCGCGGCAATCGGAGTGCCCTGGTCTCCGGTTTCGCGGATTTCGCTATATATCGGCAGTCGGGCCAGGAGCTTGAGGTTCTCACTCTGGGCCATCCGCTCGCCACCACCATGTCCAAACAGCTCGTCGACTGCCCCGCATTCAGGGCACACGAAGTAACTCATATTCTCGACCACGCCCAGAATCGGGCAGTGTACCTGCTTTAGCATCCTGAGCGCTCGACGCGCATCCAGCAGAGCGACGTCCTGAGGTGTGGTAACCACGATCGCGCCATCCAGACAAACCTGCTGCGCCAACGTGAGCTGAGCATCGCCCGTTCCCGGCGGCAGGTCGACGATCAAAAAGTCCTTTTCTCCCCAGATGGTGTCTTTGAGAAACTGCCGTACAGCGCTCATCACCAAAGGCCCGCGCCAGATGACGGGCGCGCGCTCGGTCAGAAAGAATCCGATCGACATCAGACTTACGCCATGCTGCTCGACGGCGCGTAGCCGACTATCCTGACCGGCTTTCAACCTTGCTTGGGTCAGGCCGAACATCATCGGCACGGACGGGCCGTATATGTCGGCGTCCAAAAGGCCTACTTCGTAGTTGAGGCGGCGGAGCGCAACGGCCAAGTTGGCGGCGACGGTCGATTTCCCCACACCGCCCTTTCCGCTGGCCACAGCGATCACGTGCCGTACACCCTCGAGCGCCACTTGCCCGGTTCGTTCTCCGAGTTCGGGTTCGAGCCGGTGTATCGCAACTTCAACTTTCGAAACTTTTAGAGTTTTGGCGCAAAGGGTTTTTATCTCGTCGACGACTCGGTTAATTCTCTCGTCGCTCGTGCCGCCGTGGCGCAGACTTATAGCGACACTGTTGGGCTCTGGCAGGCTCACCTCTTCGACTACGCCTAGGCTCACGATGTCAGCGTCGTAGCCGGGGTAGCGGATGCGTCTGAGCAAACTTATTACGTCTTTGGTGTCGGGCCTTCTTTTCAAGTTTAGCATCATTAGTTTTATTATCGCCCGGTTAACCCAAAGTTTAAAGCAGATTACGCCAAAGATCCGCGCGCGAGCTATTGTATCTGGTGGCGAGACGTGAAAGGCTTGGCTCAGCTTACTCCGGACTGTAATGGTGCGCCCCCTGGACAGCGCCTCTGCGAGCGCAACGTTCGAGCTGCTTTTGAAATTTCATGGGGCGGAATAGCTTAGGATGTCAGTGGCGCAAGCGGTAACGCTTTTGGCCCGGCTTACCCCGCACCGGAAAGTCGGAAGGCGCCTTGGTCGGAGCAAGATTGCGCTAGCTTGCGCGCTAGCCGGCTTGCTTGGGAGCAGTTGTTCGCTTTTTCACCGTGGTCCTACTCCTCAAGAGCAATACTACTCTGCTTTAGCACGCGGCGATGTCGTCGGCGCTACGCACATTTGGATGCAAATGAGTCCCAAAGATCGTGAAAAGCTCGTTCGTGGCCAAGGGTTAAGCCGAAAATTTAGGCAGGAATTGTTCCGCCAACAGTTGAGCAACTACGCCACCAGCCTTGGTATGCCAG
This sequence comes from Pseudomonadota bacterium, assembly GCA_021324755.1. Taxonomy (GTDB): domain Bacteria; phylum Desulfobacterota; class Binatia; order Binatales; family Binataceae; genus JAJPIL01. Next base: position 120,209 of record JAJPIL010000004.1, on the reverse strand, counting down.
GCGCGGTCGCCGTTCAAAATCCGAACGCCGCAAAATAGAAAGAGTAGCGGCGCAAAGGGGGTCATGATTTTTCGACGTCTTTTGGCACAGCAGTGGTAGAAAAAGCGAGCTAGCTCGCAAAAAAGGGATCGCGAAGTTCGAAACTTTGAATGAGGCGTCAAAGAGATGCCGGCGCGGTCGAAAAGGCCGGCCGGCATCTCTTAAGTTAGTTACGGTACGAACTGGTTTCTGAATTAGGCAGCTTTTTCTGTAACCTTTTCTCCCGCCTGCTCCTCGATGATCGAGCCGCGCTTGGACAGGCTTACTGCGATTGCGAGCAGAATCAGGCTCAGCAGGATCACAAGCACTCGTCCCTTGGTTAGAGGCTCGCCCGTGGCTGGCGCAAACGGAGCGGCGAGGATCGCCACCAGGTTCATCACCTTGATCATCGGGTTGAGCGACGGGCCTGCGGTATCCTTGAAAGGATCACCAACGGTGTCGCCGACCACAGCAGCCTTGTGGATGTCGGTGCCTTTGCCGCCAAGGTAGCCATCTTCGATTTTCTTCTTCGCGTTATCCCACGTAGCGCCGCCATCCGCCATGAAAACGGCAAGCAACTGTGCGGTCAGGATTGTCCCGCCAAGGAAACCGCCCAAAGCACCCGAGCCGAGGGCGAAAGCTACCAGCAGGGGCGAGAAGATCGCCAGGATCCCGGGCCCGAGCAATTCCTTTTGCGCCATGCTGGTGACGATGTCGACACACCGTCCATAGTCCGGGCGCTCCTTGCCTTCCATGATTCCCGGCCGTTCACGGAATTGGCGTCGTACCTCGACCACCACTCCGAAAGCGGCGCGCCCGACAGCCTTGATCGCAAACGAGCTAAACAGAAAGGGCACGGCACCGCCGATGAGTAGGCCCACGAACACCGTTGGCATGTTGATCTGCACGCCAACCGAGCCGAGATGCGCCTCGTCGATAAAGGAGCGGAACAGCGAGACTGCAGCGATAACTGCAGTGGCAATCGCCAGCCCTTTGGTCAGGGCTTTGGTCGTATTACCAATCGCGTCCATCCACGATAGCGTGCGCGAAGCATCTTCCCGATGCACGCCGCCCATCTCGAAAATTCCGTGCGCGTTGTCCGTGATCGGACCGTAAGTGTCCATGGCGAGAATAAAGCCGGTCGTGGTCAGAAGCCCCAGACCGGTAAGCGCAATACCGTAGAACTGTAACGCCAGCGACTCATGAAACACGGCCATCGCGCCGATTATCGCGAGCACGATTACCAGGACCGCCCAGACCGATGCCTCCATACCTTCTGCCAAGCCGCTCAGAATAAGCGTGGCAACCCCGGTCTTCGCCGAGGTGGCGCACTCAGTGGTTGGGCGCTTGTCAGGATGAGTGAAGTAATTGGTTAGCCAAAGCGTTGCTACTGCCAGCAAAATGCCGAAAGTCGCAACGGTGGCAAAACGCCAATCGGTTGCCCCGGTGCGTGGGTCGGCAAGGAAGAGGTAGTTCACTATAAAAAAGCCAACGATTGAGGCTAGTGCCGATACGACATAACCGTTTACGATTGGTCGCATCGGATCGACCATCGTGCTACCTTCCGGAACCTTGACCGCCATTATGCCCAGGATCGACGAGAAGACCCCCACCGCTCGGAGAACGAGCGCGAAGATTACCAGCTTCATCGCAAAGGCGCCCGACGCAGCCCCGTAGAGTTTGACAAAATCGGGTTCGCCCATTGCGTAGGCGGCCAAAATGATCGCGGCTACGAGCGTTACCTCGTACGACTCGAACACGTCCGCTGCCATTCCAGCGCAATCGCCGACGTTGTCACCCACGTTGTCGGCAATCGTCGCCGCGTTGCGCGGGTCGTCCTCCGGGATGCCAGCCTCGACTTTGCCTACCAGGTCGCCGCCGACATCGGCCGCTTTGGTGTAGATGCCGCCTCCAACGCGCATGAAGAGCGCGGCCAAGGAACCGCCAAAACCGAATCCCACCAAAACCTTCATCGCGTTCTCGCGGAATATGAGGAATATAATCGTGGCACCCAGAAGACCCAGCCCTACCGTAAACATGCCCGAGACGCCGCCGGCCTTGAACGCCAGCTCCATCGCGTCCTTAAATCCGGTTAGCGCTGCATTGGCACTACGTACGTTGCCCTTGACGGCAAGCCACATTCCGACGTAACCGGCGCCGTACGATGCACTGACTCCCATCAAGAACGCCAAAGAAATGCCAATCGGCAGTGCCCAACCGGGATAGACGCGCCTGTACAGAACGAAAAGCCCGATGGTTATCGCCAGGACAAACCAGCGCATCGTCTTGACCTGGCGGGCGAGGTAAGCCATCGCGCCCTCTTCAATCGCATCCGCAACGTCGGTCAACGTTTTCGGGCCGGCGTCCGCGGACATGACGATTCGTACCAGATGCAGACCGTACAAGAGCGCAATCAGCGCCGACAGCAGTACCAACCACAGAATCGCTACCTGCCCGCCCGTCAGGCGAGGCAGTACAATAGAAGCTTCGCTCATTTGCCTCTGCGCCTCCGTAAAGCGTTAGTGTTGTGTCTAAGTGTCTTTATCGTATCAACTGCATTATAAAGAAGGACGCACGTATTATACACGCCTTGAAAAAGAGTTGCGCCATCGCTAAGCGAAGGAAATCAGACTTTGGCGATGCGAGCAAATATTGTGAAATCGGAGGTTCGGCGTGCCGCAAGTTCTGAAACCGAGTTTAATGCTTCTAAGGCTACCACTAAAATCGTGAAATGCGAGCCAGTCCGAAGTGAAGCGCGCGGCTGGCGAAAGCTGGCTCGAAGAAAGAAAGCGTCGATTTTCGTCGCCGGTCAAACGTGCTAACTCGCTTTATTATTCTGAGCCACTGCCATGAGTAGTTGGTAGGCTGGTGGCAGGTCAAGTTGCGTCGCGCCTGGATACCAGAACTGTTAGGCTAGTTGCTCGCCACAAAGCTTAAAGAGATGAAGGGGTGATAGGCTTTATGCAGGTGAATGTAGAGAGTGCGTCCGAACTTCGGCGCAAGCTTACAATCGAGCTTAGCGCTGAGGAAATCGAACAGGAACTCGACCAGGCTTATCGGGAACTCGGGCGCCAGATTCGGCTTAAGGGATTCCGTCCTGGCCGAGCGCCGCGGCGCTTGTTGGAACGGTTTTTTGGCGACCAAATACGCGGCGAGGTGATTCAAAAGCTCATCCGCGAGTCGACCGAGAAAGCGCTTGCTGACCATTCGCTTGAACCTGTTGCGGAGCCAGAAATTGTCACCGAGGATGCGGACTTTCCCAGGACGCTGCGTTTCTCAGCGATTTTCGACCTCAAGCCGCAAATCGTAGTCAAAGACTACGAGGGACTGCCAATCGAGGTGCCTGAGGTGCAAGTCACGGACGACGAGGTGTCGGCCGCACTGGAGCGGCTGCGCGAGCGGCACGCGGTGCTCAAGAAAGTGGAAAACCGCACGCAGGTTGAAGAAGGAGACGTCGTGATGGCGCAGCTAGAGGCGCGAGCCGACGGAGCGGCGATTGCGCAAGTACCCTCGCAGCCGCAGCTGCTCGAGGTTTCGGAACGGGCGTTGCGCCAAGACCTTTACGAGTTGCTCAAGGGAGCGTCACTCGGTGAGCCAAAGCGTATGGTGAAGACATATCCTGAAGATTACCCGGACGAGCATCTGCGAGGCAAAACCGTCGAGTGGATTGCCACAGTTAAGGATATTCTGCAGCGCAAGCTGCCCGAGCTTGATGATGAATTCGCCAAAGACCTGGGGACGTTCGAAAACTTACACGAATTGCGCGAGCACACGCGCCAAACCCTGCTCGAAGAGGCTCGCGAGCGAGCGCGTGAGCAGGCGAGGTCCAAGGCGCTCGAAATGCTGCTCGAACGCAACCCGGTCGAGCCACCACAGTCGCTGGTGGAGCGCGAACTGAGACGCCTTGAAGCGGAGAATACGGTAGTTTTAGAGGCTGGAGGAGTGAGTGCCCAACAAGCAGCCGAGCGCGTCCGTGAACAGCGCGAGACGCTTGCTCGGCTTGCCCGTCGGCGAGTGTGCGAAGCGCTTATCGTGGACGCCTTGGCAGAACAGGAAAAGATAGAGGTGAGCGATGACGAACTAGCCCAGCGGGTTGCCTTACTGGTGAGCCGCGCAGGGCGGGAGCGCGACCGAGTAGCTCGTTTTTACGCACAAGAAGAAAATAGAGAAGCGCTGCGCAAACTACTTCGACGGGAAAAAACCCTCCAATGGGTCGTTGATCGGCGAAAACCGGCCGCCCCTTCCCCTAACGTCGAGGCAAGCTGAGATGGTTGGTCGTTGTTGCCCAGATTTCGGAAAGCCACTAGAATGAAAAACGGATGAAGACGCGCAAGATGGGCGTAACCGCGGCTGGTCGAAGCCTTGGTGGCCCGATGATGGCGAATTTTGTTCCAATTGTCGTCGAGCAGACTGCGCGGGGGGAGCGAGCCTACGACATATACTCGCGTTTGCTCAAGGACCGGATCGTTTTCCTTGGCAGCGAGATCACCGATGACGTTGCCAATCTCGTAACCGCTCAGCTGCTGTTCCTCGAGGCAGAAGACCCCGAAAAGGAGATAAGCTTCTACATAAATTCTCCCGGAGGGTCGGTCCCGGCGGGATTGGCGATCTACGACACGATGCAGTTCATCAAGCCGCCGGTCTCGACGGTATGTCTGGGACAGGCGGCAAGTATGGCGGCCGTGTTGCTGGCGGCCGGCGAGAAGGGCAGGCGCTTTGCGCTGCCGCATTCGCGCATCATGATGCATCAGCCGCTGGGAGGTGCGCAGGGACAAGCGAGCGATATCGAGATTCAGGCAAGGGAGATCCTGCGCCTGCGCGAGGAAATTAATAATATATTAGCTAGGCACACTGGACAGAGCCTTCGCAAAATTGAAAAGGATACCGACCGCGACCTCTTTCTGGATCCTGTGCAAGCGGTCGAGTACGGAATCATTGACGAAATAATCGTGAGCCGAAGGCCCTAGTGTTGAGCACGGAGGAAGTATGGCGAAACACGACGACCGCACCGGAAATCTCGTCTGTTCGTTCTGCGGCAAGAGCCAGGATGAGGTGCGCAAATTGATCGCAGGGCCTACCGTTTATATTTGCGACGAGTGCATCGAGCTTTGCAACGACATAATCGCCGAAGAGAGCGACGGCGAGGAAGCGTTCAGCCAAAGCTCGTCCGTACCCAAACCAGCCGAGATCAAGCGGGTTCTCGACCAATACGTCATCGGACAAGAAAGAGCCAAAAAGATTCTAGCGGTCGCTGTTCACAACCATTACAAACGAATCGACTCCCAGATGGTCAACAGCGACGTCGAGCTGCAGAAGTCTAACATTCTGCTGATCGGTCCCACGGGAGTCGGTAAAACTCTGCTTGCTCAAACGCTAGCTCGTTTCCTTCAGGTTCCGTTCACGATCGCTGACGCGACGACGCTGACGGAGGCGGGTTACGTCGGCGAAGATGTCGAGAACATCATTCTTTCGCTTTTGCAGAACGCCGACTATGACATCGAGCGCTGCCAGCGCGGCATCGTGTACATCGACGAGATCGACAAAATAGCGCGCAAGGGCGACAATCCGTCGATTACGCGCGACGTGTCGGGCGAAGGCGTTCAACAGGCACTGCTAAAGATACTCGAAGGGACGACCGCCAGCGTGCCACCGAAGGGCGGCCGCAAGCATCCGCAGCAGGAGTTTTTGCAGGTTGACACGACCAACATCCTGTTCATCTGTGGCGGCGCTTTCGTCGGCCTGGAGGACATCATTCGACGCAGGCTAGCGGGCAAGACGATGGGCTTTCGGGCGGATCTGACGCATCGCGACCCGAAGACCGTCTCAGAGCTGCTAGCAGAAGTTCAACCCGAGGACCTGCTTAAGTTCGGACTTATCCCTGAATTTATAGGACGATTGCCGGTCATAGCTACGCTGTCCGAACTAGACGAGGATGCGCTGGTTCGCATTCTTACCGAGCCCAAGAATGCGCTGGTGCGTCAGTACCAGAAACTCTTCGATATGGAGAACGTCCATCTAAAGTTTACCCAGGGCGCCTTGCGCGCGATCGCGCGCGAAGCTCTCAAGCGAAAGTCCGGAGCCCGCGGGCTGCGCGCGATTATGGAGAACATCATGCTAGACGTGATGTACGAGATACCTTCACAGCCCGCAATCAAGGAGGTCATCATTTCGGAAGAGGTGGTCGAGAACAAGGAACCGCCGCTTTTGGTATATCAAAAGACAGCGGAAACGGCGTAAGGTGGTGATCTTCTTAACTAGGGTTGAGCGCAAGGTACTGTTTGGTAACGACAGAAAGGATGATTAAGAGGTGAACCCGACAAAAATTGTTCCGTTGCTTCCTCTGCGCGAACTTATCGTTTTTCCGCACGAGGTCTACCCGATATTCGTCGGGCGTCAGAAGTCCATCCGTGCCCTGGAAGAGGCTCAAAGCCAGAAGAAAATGCTTTTGCTGGTCGCGCAAAAAGATGCGCGCGTTTCGGAGCCCACGCCTGACGACATCTATCGGGTCGGCGCGCTGGGAGTTATCGTCCAGTTCCTGCGCCTACCAGACGGTACAGTCAAGGCCCTGGTCGAAGGCAAGCGACGAGCCCGTATTTTGCGCTACACAAGGGTCAACGAGTTTTTCGAGGTAGAGGTCGAAGAAATCGAAGAGCATTGCGAGCGCACCACCGAGGTGGAAGCGCTGATGCGCTCGGTAAATGCCACCTTCGACAACTACGTAAGGCTCAACCGTAAAGTTCCGCCCGAAGTGGTTGCCTCCATCGTCGCCATTGACGATCCGGCCTACCTAGCCGACAAACTCGTAGGTCAGATCTCGATCAAGCTCGAAGACAAGCAGGCCCTTCTGGAGGTAGCTAATCCGGCTGAGCGCTTGGAGCGCTTGCTCGGCTACATGCGCTCGGAGCTCGAGATTCTGGAAGTCGAAAAGCGCATCCGCAATCGGGTCAAAAAGCAGATGGAGAAGACCCAGAAAGAGTATTACCTGAACGAGCAGATGCGCGCGATCCATAAGGAGCTTGGGGAAAAGGACGAGTTCAAAAACGAAATTCAGGAGCTCGAAGAGAAACTGCGCGAAAAGCGCATGTCGGCCGAGGCGCGCGAGAAGTGCGAGCGCGAAATCAAAAAGCTCAAGATGATGTCGCCGATGTCGGCCGAAGCCACGGTGGTGCGCAATTACCTCGATTGGCTGTTGTCGCTGCCGTGGTACGAATATACCGAAGACAAGTTGGACATTAAGGAAGCTGAGCGGATACTTGAGGAAGACCATTACGGGCTTGAGAAGGTAAAGCAACGAATTCTCGAGTACCTGGCGGTCCAGGCGCTTGTTGGCGAGATAAAAGGGCCGATTTTGTGCCTGGTCGGTCCTCCCGGAGTGGGTAAAACTTCCTTGGGTCGCTCGATCGCTCGGGCTACGGGGCGCAAGTTCGTGCGCGTCTCGCTCGGGGGCGTTCGCGACGAGGCCGAGATTCGCGGCCATCGGCGGACCTATATCGGTGCGCTGCCGGGAAAGATAATTCAGTGTATGCGCAAGGCCGGCACGAGCAACCCGGTCTTTTTGCTCGACGAGGTCGACAAGATGTCGACCGATTTTCGCGGCGACCCGTCGTCGGCGCTGTTGGAGGTGCTTGATCCGGAGCAGAACTGCGCGTTTAACGATCATTACCTCGACGTCGATTACGACTTGTCGAAGGTAATGTTCATCACGACGGCTAATACGCTCGAGCGCATCCCCCGGCCGTTGCAGGACCGGATGGAGATTATTAGGATTCCCGGTTATACCGAGCACGAGAAGCTCAACATTGCCAAGCGTTATCTGGTAAAGAAGCAGCGCGAGGCTAACGGCCTGAGACCCGAGAATATCGAATTTTCAGACCAAGCTTTGCTCGGTATCATTCGGAACTATACGCGAGAGTCTGGGGTGCGCAACTTAGAGCGTGAAATCGCATCGATCTGTCGCAAGGCCGCGGTCGAAGTGGTAAAGAACGACCGCAACGCGCTGGTGAAAGTGACCGCTAGTAACCTAAGCAAGTATTTGGGGCCGATTCGTTACCGCTATGGACTGGCCGAGTCGGATCCCCAGATAGGCGTGGCGACCGGCTTGGCGTGGACTGAAAACGGCGGCGAATTGTTGGCCGTTGAGGTCACGATCATGCCTGGTCGGGGGAAACTCACGGTCACCGGGCAGCTTGGCGAGGTGATGCAGGAAAGCGCACGTGCTGCGTTGTCCTATATCCGCTCGCGCGCCGAAGCGCTCGACCTTTCACCCACTTTCTACCAGAACATCGACATTCACATTCACATCCCGGAAGGCGCCACACCCAAGGACGGGCCATCGGCGGGAATTACCGTGGCTACCGCTCTGGCGTCTGCGCTTTGTAGGATGCCAGTGCGTAATGACCTTGCGATGACTGGGGAGATTACGTTGCGAGGTCGAGTGTTGCCAATCGGTGGGCTGAAGGAGAAGGTGCTTGCGGCCCATCGGGGTGGAATTAGAGAAGTTATTATTCCGAAAGAAAACGCCAAGGACATCCAGGAGATTCCTGCTGCGGTGCTCAAAAACATAGTCCTGACCCAGGTAGACAACATGGATGAGGTCTTGCGCCGCGCGCTCATAGGTGCCGACCGAGAAGGCTTTCTAGGCTCTTTTAACCAAGGTACCGCCGCAGCACCTTCAGCAAGCGCACCGCGCGGCGAGTCGGGTCGAGAGACGCATGACGGCGACTGCGTGGAAGAAAGCCCTCCCGCATCGCCTGATTTTTGAGCCTCGAGAGGCGTAGCCGAGTAACGAGCCAAGTTGCGTTGCTCGGGCTGGTGTGGTGAGTTCGGAAAGTAGCCGTAGCGACAGCCAATTGAAAACGGTGTCGCTACGCTATTTTTATGAGTAGTCGTTTTATGACCAAAGCTGAACTAATCGACGGATTGGCGGCCAAATCGGGTCTGACAAAGAGTGAAGCCGAACGCGTAGTCAACATAATCCTGGACGAGATTATCTCCGCGCTTAAGCAGGGAGAGCGAGTAAATATTTCGGGTTTTGGCACGTTCTCAGTCTCGACTCGTGCGCCACGCAGCGGCAGAAACCCAAAAACCGGCGAGATGATTCAAATTGCCGGCAGTAAGTCGGCAAAGTTCAGGGCGGGCAAGCAGCTCAAGGATTCGTTGAACCAAGAGCCCGAGAGGGCGCCAACAGCAACAAGTGTCACCTGATTTTTTGGTACCACTGGCGTCCAATTACATCGTGAGCAAGACGCCCAATTGACGGCGGTTTTGGGTTGGCACCGAGTTGTGCGGGCGGTTAGCTCAGTGGAAGAGCACCGGCCTTACAAGCCGGGGGTCGCAGGTTCGAACCCTGCATCGCCCACCACCGACTGTGGCCTAAGCCCAGCCAAAAGGAGTCTCGCTCATCGTCTAGACAAGTCACGGCGAAAACTCGGCTCTGGCGAGCTTAGTGCTTCTTCACGTGTGTCCCTACGCGTTTCTTTATTAGCTCGGTGTTAGCTCGCAAAGAGCGAGATGCGCTTGTGGCTTGGGTCTGCCGAATTCTAAAAATTCAGTCCAAGTTTACGCCCTACCGTAGCTAGTTCCGCTCCACTTTTGAGTTGTCAACATACTTTGACGTGGCAAGCTGTGAGCGGTTCGCGAGAAGTTCGCTCGGGCTCTTTGTGATTTGGAGCTCCACGTCGGTTGGCGGTTCTGAAACATGCGTCGTGAGGTTATAAAACGATGTTTGATAAACATCTAGCGCTTTAGAAGAGTTTAATTAGCGCCAGGATCGATAATGTAGAGGTCCGGGTGCCCGTTGATTGCCCGTTGACATTGTTAGCGGGTGAGGCTAGTTTTTAATGGCGCGTGGATGGCAACGGAGCCATCCCGAACACGAAGCTTTGGGCAACGAGGCCCAAGTGCGAGCCGGCGGTAGCTCGCGCCTGGGCTTTTTTCTTTTATATCGGCAGACCTTGTGGCCTACTGGCGCATCGGCTTGGAAGGCCTCAAGCCGCCGACCAAGGTTGAAAGACAAAGTCGCGGCGCGCTTTCGCTAAGCGAGCCCGAGTTGCGATTCTTAAGGGGGTGAAAATGGGGGACTACGAAATATTCGAACTCGGCGGTTTTGTTCTGCAGCAAGGAGCAACACTTCGTGGGGCAAAGCTCGCCTACAAAACCTACGGCGAGTTAAACCGCAGCAAGGACAACGCGATAGTGTATCCCACCTGGTACTCGGGTCAGCATTACGACAACGAATGGCTGATCGGCGAGAACATGGCGCTCGACCCGCGCAAATATTTCATAATCGTTCCCAACATGTTCGGCAACGGGCTTTCTTCCTCACCCAGCAACACCGAGCCGCCCTACGACCGGGCTCGCTTTCCCCACGTGACGCTTTACGACAACGTCACGGCACAGCATCGTCTGGTGACGGAAAAGTTCGGGATCAAAAAGTTGAAGCTCGTGCTCGGATGGTCGATGGGAGCGCAGCAAACATTCCAGTGGGGTGCGCTTTACCCGGAAATGGTCGAGCGAATTTTGCCGTTTTGTGGCTCAGCACGAACTTCGCGCCATAACTTTGTCTTTCTCGAAGGGGTAAAGGCAGCGCTTACGGCCGACGACGCCTGGCAGAACGGATGGTACGAAAAGCAGCCTTACAAAGGGTTGCGAGCGATGGCGCGAGTTTACGCTGGGTGGGGATTTTCCCAAGCTTTTTACCGCGAAAAACTCGATTTAAAAATGGGATATTCGTCGCTCGAGGATTTCCTAGTTGCTTTCTGGGAAGGGTTCTTCTTGCGACGGGACGCGAACAATCTGCTGGCGATGCTGTGGACGTGGCAGCACGGCGATATCAGTGCCAATCCGGTTTGCCACGGCGATTTCGAAAAAGCGCTTCGCTCGATCACCGCTAAAGCGATCGTGATGCCTGGTCAAACCGATCTTTACTTTCCTCCCGAGGATAACGAATACGAAGCTAAGCACATGCCTAATGCCGAATTCCGGCCAATTCCGTCGATCTGGGGACATTTCGCCGGCGGGCCTGGCACTAACCCCGAAGACGTAAAGTTTATAGATAAGGCGATAAGAGAACTTCTTTCACGATAAAGGTGGATGGGAGAGCGCCAAAGACTAAGAAGGGATGATTGAGAGCTTAGGAGCAAAACAGCAGGCACCGGACTTAAAAGGGGCTGTACAGAGAAGTAAGACTGCCATCTGGTTGTAGCGCCCAAGATTCGAGAGCTCGCGCTTTGAAGGCATGAAACGCGCTGTTCGCGCCGCATTTCTCCTAAATCTGTTGCGGCACCTTTTGGCGGCACGAGGGGTCGGTGCGGCTCTGCGAGTTTAGTAATCATGGTTCGTGGTGCTTGCATCTTAGGCATAAGCCTAGAAAAGGAGCCGACGTGATCGATTATACCGGTCAAGCCCAACGCTCCATCATTGCGAGAAAACGTGGCGGTTTGAGGCTAATGTGCGCAATTTGCTTTGCAATCACGCGGGAAAGTATCGATTAAGCGGTTGACATATCAGGCACGGGCTTTGCTGAGTTCGTCGACGTAGCGGCTATTAAGGTTTTTGACTGAGCAAAAGTGTCGAGTTGCTAGTTGATCGAAGGTTACGAAGTAGAGAGCTCGTACCGTTGCCTGTGGTACTTAGGCTCGAAATTAATCCTCTCGGGTCGGACTCTGAGTCTATCGAACGTCAAATCTCGATGGGGCGGGCCACAGGGGGTCAGCTCTCTACGGGAGGGTCGTCCATGGCTTTCTCGCACAGCGGAGAGTCGGGTCCGTGGCGAGTTGGGGTGCTCTTTTCGCGTACCGGATGTACCGCGGTAATTGAGAGAACACAGCTTTATGCGACCCTGCTAGCGATCGAAGAGATCAATTCGGCGGGCGGCATCAATCAGCGCCAGCTCGTGCCGATAATTTACGACCCGCGATCTGACCCAGCGCTGTTTGCTCGCCTGGCAAAGCGGCTGATAATCGAGGACAGGGTCAGGAACATTTTCGGTTGCTATACCTCGAGCAGTCGCAAAGCGGTCGTGCCGGTAGTTGAACGCCTCAATGCTCTATTGTGGTATCCCACGCCGTATGAGGGTTTCGAGTTTTCGCCTAATGTAATTTACACCGGGCCTGCACCGAACCAAAACAGCGTGCCACTGTGCCGCTTTCTGATGCGCGATTTCGGCCGCCGCTTTTTTCTGGTCGGTTCAGACTACGTTTATCCGCGCGAGTCCAACCGGGTCATGCGCGAGCTGGTCTTAAAGAACGGCGGGACAGTTGTGGGGGAAACGTACCTTCCACTTGGCGCTCTCCATCGCGAATTCGTCCCAATCGTAAGGGACATCAAACGGCTGGGTGCGGACGTGATCTTCTCTACTGTGGTTGGCGACTCGACAATCGCCCTCTATCAAACCTATGCCGACGCCGGTCTCGACCCGAAAGTGACGCCAATCGCCAGCCTCACCACAAGCGAAGCCGAAGTGCGAGCTATGGGCTGCGATGTTGGCGAGGGGCATATTACTGCGGCGCCTTATTTTGAGTCGTTGAATAGCCCCACAAATGCGTCGTTCGTAGAAAAATATCGGCGGCGCTTTGGGGATGACGAACCGCCGAACATGTGTGCCGAGGCTGCATACTTTCAGGTGTTGGTATTCGCACGAGCGGTCGAGCAAATCAACTCGGCTGACCCCGACCTTCTTCGTCTCGTGGTGGCGGGGATAGAACTAGAGGCCCCGCAAGGCCGGGTCGCGATTAGTCACGAATATAATCACGCGTCAGTATGGACTCGCATCGGGCGTCTTAATCGCGAGGGAAGGTTCGAGATAGTGGAAGGGTCTGCCGGCCCGGTCGACGCTGACCCGTACCTTATCGGATGTGGTCGTGCTTTGACGTAGTCGATCGGTCATTCGGCGCGAGATGTGGAATATGGGGGAGCGAAAAAGCATCGTCGAACGAGCCCATCGAATCGAGCTCGCCAACCTGGAAACCGTGGTGGCGCTCAGGCAAGACAGAGACACCGAGGTGCTGATTAGGGTGTTGCAGCGCTGCCGTATGCGGGTACGCCATTTGTGGCCCGTTCTGGGGCGCTTGCCCGAAACAGCAGAAGTTATCTTTTGCGAATTGACCAACGAGACGCCAGACCTTCTCCCATGGATGCCAGGTGAGCCTAAAGGTGCCTTGGTGGTAGTCCTGAACGAAGGAGAGGTTCCGGATGTCGATCTTCTGATTAACAGCACTGCCGATGGTGTACTGAGCCGCCCAATTACGCCTGGAGCAGTGCTGGCAAGCGTAGTGCTGGCGTGCAGCAATTTTCGCTACCATCAGCGCCTTAGATGGCGGATAAGCCGTCTGGATGAAAGCTTGCGATCGATGCGCACGGTTGAACGCGCGAAGGAGATATTGATGCGTACGCGCAATCTGGGCGAGGAAGAAGCGTACCGCTTCATTCGGCAACAGGCGATGAGCCGGCGAGTCCCGCTTGCCGTGGTTGCGCAGGCGATTATTGACTCGCACGAGTATTTAGGTTAATAGTTGAACATACAGTAGCGGCAAAGGCGCCGCAAAAAATAATTGGGCAACGAGGCCCTTGTGAAGTCTGCTTAACTTCACGAGGGCCTTTTTCTTTTGGGCCAGTAAAAACCAGTGGCAAGTTCCGATAAAGCCAAGCGCGTGAGAGGTTTGACGTTTAATGGCTGAGTAAGTCTTCGGGGGTTTGAGAGCAATTTAAAGAAATCAACTCAAGGAGGCAAAGGCAGACAATGAGGCACGGGGACATTTCTTCCAGCAAGGATTGCGTCGGAGTGGCGGTAGTCAACTACAAGATGCCGCGGTTGCATACCAAGGATGAGGTTATCGCCAATGCGCGGCGGATCGCCGAAATGATCGTGGGAATAAAGGTGGGGCTTCCTGGAATGGACCTGATCGTTTTCCCCGAGTACAGCACCCACGGCATCATGTACGACAGAAAGGAGATGATGGAGACCGCTTCGAGTATTCCAGGCGAAGAGACGAACATTTTTGCCGAGGCTTGTCGGAAAGCGAACACCTGGGGAGTCTTTTCGCTAACCGGCGAGCGCCACGAAGACCACCCGAGAAAAGCTCCATATAACACGCTAATTTTGATGAACAACAAGGGCGAAATAGTCCAGAAGTATCGCAAGATAAACCCATGGTGCCCGATCGAAGGTTGGTATCCGGGCGGTTGCACCTACGTGTCTGAAGGACCCAAGGGTCTTAAGATAAGTCTAATCATCTGCGACGACGGCAACTATCCGGAGATCTGGCGCGACTGTGCGATGCGCGGGGCGGAGCTGATCGTGCGTTGCCAAGGCTACATGTACCCGGCGAAGGAGCAGCAGATTTTAGTTGCCAAAGCGATGGCGTGGATGAACAACTGTTATGTGGCGGTGGCCAACGCAGCCGGTTTCGACGGTGTTTATTCCTACTTCGGCCACTCGGCAATAGTCGGTTTCGACGGGCGAACGCTGGCCGAGTGTGGGGAAGAAGAAAACGGAGTGCAGTACGCCGAGCTCTCTGTATCGGCCATTCGCGACGCTCGACGCAACTGGCAATCTCAGAACCATCTTTACAAGCTGCTCCATCGCGGCTACACCGGCAAAATCATTTCTGGGGAAAATCCGCTCGGCGTAGCCGAGTGCCCTTACGAGTTTTACCGGACCTGGGTGACCGATCCTGAAAAGGCTCGCAAACAGGTCGAGAGCTTCACTCGCCAGGCACCTGGAGCGCCCGAATGCGAAGTTCCTGGAATCCCAGCTAAAGTAGCCGCTTAGATGAGGATCTACGAGCGTCAGGTGCTCGTTAAAAAACGAAGCTGACGATTTCATAGCCGCAAGTTTTGTTCTTGTAATCGTCGTCACCTGCAAAAAGCAGCACGTGGGCGGGGGCCAACGCGAAGTTGGCCCCCCATGCAAGAAGATCGCGCCATGCGGCGCAGGGTTTACTCGCTCGTTTGGCGGCTAATGCGGCAGTTGTTCAGGAATAGTTGATTTGAATGACGTGACGAACTGGTGCTTCGTGGCGAATAGGGCATCGACATTTGGTCGGTGATTTGCCCGGCTGCAATCTTGGATTGGCGACGCAAGTGATTTTAAACGGCGGTCTTTCAACCAGATAGAACGTTCGACGTGTTAGCGAGGAGCGCGACATGAAGAGGCTCAAGCGACGGACATTTCTTAAAGGTCTAGGAGCAGGCATTAGCGGTATTTTGGCTAGTCGTACGATGCCGTACTTTTTCGTGCGCAACATCGCTCAAGCGGCGGAAGGCGACACGATCAAGGTCGGCATTTTGCACTCGCTCAGCGGCACTATCGCCATTATCGAAACTTCGCTGCACAACGCCGAACTCCTGGCGATCGAGGAGATCAACGCGAAGGGTGGAGTTTTGGGGAAAAAGCTCGAACCCGTAATCGAAGACCCTCAATCTATGGTGCAAGTATTTGCCGAGAAAGCCAAGAAGCTTTTGCTCGCGGACAAGGTTGTCGCGGTGCTGGGTTGTTACACCTCCGCAAGCCGCCAGGCTGTACTGCCAATCTTCGAGCAGTATAACGGTGTGCTTCTTTATCCAACGCTTTACGAAGCGCAAGAGTGCAGCAAAAACTGCTTTTACACGGGCGCAGTGCCGAGCCAGCAGCTCGATAATTTTATTCCCTGGATCATCAATACGTTGGGGCGAAAGAAGTTTTACCTAATCGGCGCTAATTACATCTATCCAAAGGAGACCAACCGGGAGGTCAAGGCTCTGTTGCGAAAGCACGGCGGACAGTTGGTGGCAGAAGAGTACGCGCCACTGGGAGCAACCGAGTTCTCAACTAGCATCAACAAGATCGCTTCTAGCGGATGCGACGTCGTATTCTCGGACCTCGTCGGGGACCAGATAGTAGCTTTCTACAAACAGTACAGAGAATACGGCATCACGGCGAAGGATATCCCCATCTGCTCGCCCATCACGACCGAACAAGAGATCGCGGCAATGGGGTCGGAGAACGCCGTGGGGCATTACACCTCCTTCGACTACTTCCAGAGCGTCGACGCGCCGGAGAATAAGAGTTTCGTCGAGCGCTACAAGGCGCGGTACGGAAGAAACGCCGTGACCAACGCAGTCATGCAATCGGCGTACTTCGCCACCTACATGCTCGCGCACGCCATAGAGAAGGTAAAATCCACCGACCCAGATGCGCTTATCTTTGAAGGCCTTCCGGGCCAAGAGGTGCAGGCGCCTGAAGGCAAAGTCAAAATCGACGAAAAGAACCATCACACGTGGCTTTGGGGACGGATCGGCAGAGCAAACGAGCAAGGACAGTTCGATATCGTTTGGAAGTCTGAAAACTGGATCCAGCCGCAACCCTGGGTGCCATATCTTTATCCTGGTAAGGCGTGCGATTTCACCGACCCTCGAGTACTCAAGCGCCTTAAAAGGCCATGGAGCGAAGAGAAAAACCGATCCGGAACGATTAACCTCTAAGCTCGAAAGCTGGCGTTGAGCCGAGCGCGTTTCGTGGGTCAGCGGAATTGTCCGCAGACCGGAGCAACGCGCTTACGGGAACACGAGGTCCACAGACAGTTAGGCTCGCCCGTGATGTCTGGGTGGAGCGCAGACCCATGTTTACGCAATCGATTATCACCCAGTTCTTTAACGGTTTCAGCGTTGTCGCGATCTTAATCATCGCCGCGGTTGGCCTTGCGATCATCTTCGGCGTCGCTGGAGTGATAAACATGGCGCACGGCGAGTTCATGATGATTGGCGCCTACGTTGCCGCGGTGGTGGACAAACTCGGCGGCAATACCCTACTAGCTATTCCCGTCTCGTTTGCGGTGGTGGGCGCGCTTGGCCTTTTGGTGGAGCGGTCGATAATCAGGTGGATATACCACCGTCCGCTGGAGACTTTGTTGGCCACCTGGGGCGTCGGTATCATCCTGCAAACCATCGTAAAGCTCATCTTTGGGCCGGAACTATATTACGTAGGCACACCCAAATTCCTTGCAGGCGGGTTTCGCTTGATCGGTCGGCTGCCTTTTCCATGGTACCGCCTCTTCCTGATTATAGTGGCAGCGGCGCTCATGGCGCTCGTGTTTTACGTGATTTTTCACACCGACTTAGGCCTGCAGGTACGAGCTGTGCGCCGCAACCGTGCAATTGCGAGCTGTTTGGGGATCGATACCGCGCGGGTGGACATGACAATTTTCGTCTTTGGCTCGGGACTGGCCGGTGTAGCCGGTGCGGTACTGGCGCCTATCAAGTCGGTTTCGACCACGATGGGTTTTCCATATGCGGTGGACTCTTACATGGTTTTGGTGTTGGGTGGAGTGGGGAATTTGTGGGGTGTCGTGGCTGGTGCCTCTTTGATTGGAGAAGCCGAGACCATTTTGTCGTTCGTGTTTAATAACGTAATCGGCGAGCTATTGGTTTTTCTTTTCATCGTGATCGTGATCCGCATTGTGCCCAAAGGCATCTTTGGGTACTACGAGCGACGCTAGAGGGTCGCAAAAACAGGAAAGAATGCTGTTAAGTGGGGAGTTAAAGTGGCGAGCGCAAGCGGAAGCGTATTGGCGAAAACGATAGCGAACAGATCCAAGCGGACGATCTACCGCACGCCGCTGATTCCTCGGCCGGTGCTAGTTGGCGGCCTCTTTGTAATCGCCTTGATTGGGGCGTATCCCTACTACGGAACGAACGCGTATGTTCTGTCGCTGCTGGGCAAATTCTTGTGCTACGCAATCTTTGCCCTGAGTATCGACTTGATTTGGGGTTTTACCGGGATATTGAGCTTGGGCCAGGCAGTGTACTTTGGTCTTGGAGCCTACTTCATCGCTCTTTCGCTCAAGCTGAACTACGCGCTCACCCATCCCACGCGCTATGGAGGGAAAATTCCTGATTTTATGGAATGGAACGGGCTGACATCGGTCCCGCATTTCATGCAGCCGCTGATGAATCTGAAAACTGCGGTGGTGTGCGCCCTGATCGTGCCGACGCTCTTGGCGTTGCTGTTCGGCGTTATCACTTTCAAGCGTCACATCTACGGCGTTTATTGCGCAGTTATTACTCTGGCGGAGTCGCTAATTTTGCAGGAGTTCATTATCGAATACCAAGCTTACACAGGAGGGTTCAACGGGATCACTGATTACTCGAACTACGTCAGCCCCCGCTTCCTTTGGTTCATTTTAGCCGTGGCGATTATTTTCTTCCTGGGTGCCCGGCTCTTGACACACTCCAAAGCAGGTACGGTTCTTAAGTCTATCCGGGACAACGACTTACGAGCCGAATTCTTGGGTTACAACGTAGCCAACTACCGGATTTTCGTGTTTTGCGTGTCGTCCTTCATGGCAGCTGCTGCTGGTGCTATGTATGCGGCGTGGGTCGGTCTTGTGTCATTCCTCGACACCGGACCGGTTTTTTCTATCGAGGCGGTCATTTGGACTGCGGTGGGAGGCAGGGGCACGATTGTCGGGCCGTTCGTTGGCACCTTCTTGGTCAAGGGCGCGGAATTTTTCCTCAGCGGCGTGCTGGCTGAATGGTGGCAGATTTTGGTGGGCGGTCTTTTTATTTTCGTCGTGCTCGCCATGCCGGATGGAATCGTCGGCGCCGTCGCGCGATGGGGAGCGCGCCGACGCCTAGCGCTCGACAACATCGCCAGGAAGGACGAGTTGAAAAAATATTATTTTCAGCTTCGGCTGCGTTCAGAGCGATCCGCGCAACCCGAGAAAGAGGCCCCCTGAAAGCGCGATTGCGGCGGAAGAATTTTTCGACCAAGGCGAAGGCATAGTCATGGCGAGCCTGCTCGATGTTAAGGGCCTGACCGTCAAAGTGTCAGGCTACACCATTCTTGAAAACCTTGACTTCAGTATCGAAGAAAACGAACTACGCGTTCTGCTGGGCCCGAACGGCGCGGGCAAAACAACACTCATATGCATGATCACGGGTCAATACAAGCCTTATGCTGGCTCGATCAGTTTTGCCGGCCAGGACATCACCGGATGGCCGCCAGATGCGATATTTCAGAAAGGGATCGGACGAAAGTTTCAGGTGCCTAATCTCTTTGAAACGCTAAGCGTGTTCGACAACGTAATGGTTTCTCTCAAGGGCCGACGCAAAGTCTTTTCTACGCTGTTTCAAACGCTTAGCGCAGAAGACTCGGATCGTATTTGGGAGGCTCTCGAGTTTGTGGGTTTGGCGGATAAGGCGAATGAACCGGCGGATACGTTGTCGCACGGCGAGCGCCAGTGGCTGGAGCTCGCGATGCTGATCGCCTCCGATCCAAAGCTGCTGTTGTTGGACGAGCCAACCACTGGGATGAGCGAAGAAGGCAAGCGCAGGACCGCGGAGCTGATTGAAAGGATCGCTCGCAGTCGCACGGTGCTGCTAGTGGAGCATGACATGCACATTGTGCGCCAAATCGCTAAGCGCGTTACCGTCCTTCATCAAGGGCAACGCTTGGCTGAGGGAACACTAGCTGAGGTGATGAACAATCCCGCGGTGCGCGAAGTGTACCTCGGAAAAAGGAGGCCTCAGTGAAACTTCGCGTCAGCTCGATCGATACCTTCTACGGCACCAGTCATATTCTGCACGGGGTTTCATTAGAAGTAGGTGAGGGCGAGGTGTTCGCCGTATTGGGTCGCAACGGCGCTGGGAAAACCACGCTTTTGCGCAGTATAACGGGAATCAATCCACCCCGGCGGGGTGCGATTTTCCTGGACGAAACCGATATAACGCGACTCAAACCCCACGAGCGCACTCGCTTGGGCGTGTCATACGTCCCGCAAGGCCGGGAAATCATCCCGGACATCACGGTGGCTGAGAATATTTTTGTCGCCCTTATTGGTAAGGGACGCAAACACGACAAAGTACCCGATTTGGTGTTCGAGTACTTTCCTGCTCTGCGCCCGTTGTTGGATAAAAAGGGCGGCGTTCTGTCAGGTGGCCAACAGCAGCAACTGGCGATCGCGCGAGCGCTCGTCCAGGAACCGCAACTGCTGCTTATGGACGAACCGACCGAGGGATTGCAGCCTTCGGTCGTTGAAGAAATCGACCAGATTATCAACCGAATTCCCCGCGAGCGCCATTGCACTGTCCTACTGGTAGAGCAGAACCTTGACTTCGTGCGTTACGTGGCCAATCGCTTCGCCATTCTCGACACTGGCCGCATCGTGGCAAAAGGCAACATAAAGGATCTGACCGAGGAATTGGCACATCGCTATCTCGTGGGTTGAACAGGAGCTTCTCGCCCAACAAGACGCCATCCAGCAAATGCGCTATCCAAGGCTTGTGCGACGACGTCGCGTCGACAAGATGGTCCCACAGTGCAGACGTGGCACCAGACCGCGGTTGGTAAAGGCAGAGGTTCCGACCCCCAATTGAGCAGCGAGCCTTGGCCGACGCTGGTAGGAAAGCAACGATGCTAAACGGTGATGTTGCTATGCAGCGTCGGGCTGGTTCTCCGGACGCGCCTTGTCAAAGGCTGGCAGAGTCAAGCAAGTCTCGTAAATTCGCTGCAACGTGGGAAAGGGTGTCATGTCTACCTTGAACCGGTGGGCGTTGTAAACCTGGGGCACTAAACAGACGTCAGCCAGGGTCGGTGTGTCGCCGTGGCAGAATTTGCCGGTCGCTTTATCTCGCGAAAGCATCGTCTCAAGGCTTGCAAAGCCCTCCTTGATCCAGTGGTGGTACCATGTCAGGCGCTGCTCCTCCGTGACCTTAAGCGTGTCGGTCAGATAGTTGAGCACGCGAAGGTTGTTTAGCGGATGGATGTCGCAGGCGATAAAAAACGCGATCGAACGGACTCGGGCTCGCCCTGCGGGGTCTGGAGGCAACAGCGGTGGCTCGGGTTTGATTTCGTCGAGATAGGCGCAAATCGCCATCGATTGCGGAATCAGCAAGCCGTCCGCTTCAAGCGCGGGAACAAGCCCCTGCGGATTTACCGCCCCCTTATACTGCGGTCCTTTTGCTTCGCCCTTCGCTAAGTTGACACTGATATACTCGTAATCGAGCCCCTTGAGGTTGAGCGCTATCCTTACGCGATAAGCGGCCGAGGAGCGAAAAAAGCTGTACAACTTCATCGTTTTATCTCCCCCAGAGCTGATGGTCTGCCTTTTCCTTTATTCTGCGAGTTTTGCTGGCGCAGGGAAACGATTGTGCGCTTTATCGCCGAGCATAAAGCCTGTCTTCGTTGAAAGCGTAACAGTTTTGCGAAGCGCTCAAAAGCAAAAACAATATTCGCTCAAGGTCGTGTCTGCTGCTATCTGTTCGTTACTTTCCCTTACGGAGACGCTTTCAAAGACGTACTGTCCGCGCCCAATGCGTTTGGCTCATCCCGTTTACGTGATCCGAGAGACCGGCCTTATGCGAGATCGCTCGAAAAATACCGAGCGGTCCTGGATTGATTGCGATTTTGGTCAAAGTCGCTTCCACGTGATCGGCGTGAAAAAGTCTAGTTGCTTAAATCTGGCGATGCCTTCCTAGGGATAGAGAAGCATCTTGCTCCACCCGCCGCGTTTTCCCCGGTTTTTCAGGTAAAGCTCGCGATGGTGCAAACGATAGGATCGATAAGACCAGAATTCGATCCGCTCGGGAACAACTCGAAAACCGCTCCAGTAGGGCGGTCGAGGTACGTCTTTGCCTTTGAATTTCTCCCGCGCGTTTCGAAATTCATTGAGCAGAAGTTCGCGCGAACTGAGCGGATGGCTTTGGCGCGACACGCTTGCCCCTATTCGGCTTTCGCGCGGGCGTGTTGCCCAGTAGGCGTCCGCTTCTTCGTCCGAGACAAGTTCGACTGTCCCTTCCACCCTAACCTGGACTCTGAGCGGTTGCCAGTAGAATACCAGCGCGGCGTGGGGATTTTGTCGAAGTTGCCGTCCCTTGAGGCTGCGAAGGTCGGTGTAAAAAACGAACCCGCGCTGGTCGACCGATTTAAGCAGAACAAAGCGAACGCTTACGCGCCCTTGGCGGTCGGCGGTCGCAAGTGCCATCGCTTCGGGCTGTGGCACTTGCGCGCGGCAAGCCCTGGCGAACAAATTCGCGAAGCGTCGGATCGGATCCTCCGTAAGGTTGGATGTAGCGCGTTTGCTCAAGGCGATACGATCTAAGTCCAGCGATTTCACGATACCTGCTTCACCTTGGCGTTGAGGCTGTCCTCTCTCGGCGAGTGAGAAATGGTAACCAGAGAATTTCCGACAAAATCAGGTTGCCCACCAAGCAGCAACGCTGATTTAAGTGGTTCATCGACGGCAGAGGCGAACTAAACGATTGTCTTGGGGCTGCCGGTAAAACTTTCCCGCCTCGCTGCCAGACAGCTTGGCCGGCTCGTGGTAGGGTTACTGGCATGAGTTGGCGGCGTTTCAGAAAAGCTCCCATAGGCTTTTTAGGTCAGTCAACTTTTCTGGTGTGGTTTCCAGGATAATTTTGCCGGCTTTCATAACATAAACTCTCTCTGCAATTTTAAGAGCCTGACGCACGTTCTGCTCCACCAGCAAAACTCCGACCCCAGTTTCGTCTCGCAGCCGTCGCACAAGCTCCATAACCTCGTGTACAACTCGCGGCGAGAGTCCAATCGACGGTTCGTCCATCAGCAGTAGCGACGGAGCCGCGGCAAGCGCGCGACCGATGCTGACCATCTGCTGTTGTCCACCCGAAAGCCGGCCTGCCTTATCGTTGATTCTTTCTTTCAATAACGGCAGGTGTTTGAACACACGTTGCAAGCGCTTCTGACCCTCGTCGCTCTCAGCTCTGACGTTAGCTGCGAGCATGCCGAGTTTTAGGTTTTCCCACACTGTCAGGTTGGGAAAAACTCCCAGACCCTGCGGCACCATCGCGATACCAAGGCTGGTCAGGTACTGGGTGGAAGCGCCGGTTATCTGTCTGCCGCGAAATTTTATTTGCCCGCGCGCGCTCGGTGTCAGACCCAATACGGCTTTCATCAGGCTAGATTTTCCTGCCCCGTTGTGTCCGAAGAGCGCTACGATCTCTTTGGCGGAGACGTGCAACGAAACGTCGTCCAAAACCTTAAACCCGCCGTAGCTTACCGCAAGGCCTTCGATTTCCAGAAGAGAGGTCATCGATCGTCACCGAAGTACAGCGCCGCCAGCTCTTCCATGGCGAATATTTCACCGGGCGTGCCAGTTGCAATCAGCCGTCCTTGGTCGAGAAAAGCGACCGAATCGGAAATTCCTCGTACGGTGTCCAAATTATGCTCAATTAGAAGCACGCTACGTCCTTCGGCGGCAAGCGACCGCACGATCTGATGGAATCGCTCCAGAGCACGGCCGTCGAGGCCAGCTGCTGGCTCATCCAGCAAGAGAAGATTCGCCGGTCTAACGATCGCTCGCGCAAGGCTTACGAACTTTTGTTCGGCGAAGGAAAGGTCGGCCACGCGCACGTCGCGGCGCGCGAGCAAGCCTACGCGTTCTAGCGTTGAATCAACGAGCTTTGAAACGTTTTTCTCAGACAGGGTAATGTCCGAGGCTTCGCAGGCCACGGCCACATTTTCGAAAACAGTCAGAGTGGGGAACAAACGAAGATTCTGGAAAGTGCGCGCGACTCCGGCGCGCGCCACCTTGTACGGAGGTAATCGCGTAATATCTCGACCCCTCAGCATTATTCGGCCCCGATCGGGTACGAGGAAACCAGTTATGAGATTGAAGAGAGTGGTCTTGCCCGCGCCGTTAGGACCGACGAGCGAGGTAACGCCGCTGTCGGCGATAACGAGGGAAAGGTCGTCGATGGCCTTGACGCCGCCGAAGGACTTCGAAAGGCCGATCAATTCAAGCAGCGGCGCGGTTCGAGCCATTGATGCCGTTCAAAATTATTTGCCTTCGGCGGACCCATCTAAGCAGGCCCACGATTCCGGCAGGTTCGTAGATCATCAAGAGCGTCATGATCACCCCGTAAGTAAGACGTTGAACCGGTCCGAGCAGGCTGCTGGGTAGCTTCAGGAAGCTCAGCAATGCAGGAAAGATAGTTACGAAAGCGGCACCTAACGGGGGTCCCCATACGGTGCCCGCTCCGCCAATAATCACCATGACCATCATCATCACCGACTCGTCAAGCGTAAAGCTTTCGGGGTTCACAAAGGAAGTGAAGTATGCGTAAAGCACGCCGGCTACCGAAGCGATCATCGCTGACAGAGCTACCGTAACAAGCCGCAGATGTGTTGGATTACGCCCCAAAGAGCTAAGCGCTTGCTCGTCGTCGCGCAGCGCTCTGAGGGCTCGCCCGAAGCTTGACCGCATAAGCGCTGCCACTATCGCCAGTACGGCGGCGGCGAGAAGCGAGGTCACCACAAGGTGTGCGCCGTAGCTATCGATTTCGTAGCCGAAGAGCGAAGCTGGCGGAATTCCAGTAAGGCCGCCGATTCCTCCAGTCACGGCGTCCCACTGATTGAACACGGTCGATGCTATAATCTGAAACCCCAGCGACGCGACGACAAAGTACTCTTCTTTGACCCGTAGGGCAGGTACTGCAAGGAGAAGCCCGGCAAGACCGCCTGTAATGATCGCGCACAGGATCGAGAGCACCAAGGAGTTGCTAAGATGGAGTGCAAGAAGACTTGCCGTGTAAGCGCCTACACCATAAAAGACCGCGTGCGCGACCGAGAACATTCCGCCGTAGCCGAGAACGAGGTTAAGCGATGAGGCAAGTATGATCGCCAGAGCGGTAAAAATTAGAAGACTCTCGAGGTAGGAGATCATCGCCGTTCGAAAACGTGGATCAGGCCGGTCGGACGGAACAGCAAAAACAGCAGAAGAACGCCGAAGGCGATCCCTTCGCCCCAGCTAGCTGGTAAGCGCCAGATGCCAACGTTTTGAGCCACGCCCAACACGATGCCTCCAAGGGCGGCGCCGTACAGGCTGCCGACGCCACCGACGATAGTTGACGCGATCGCCACTAACGTTATCCATGCTCCAGACTGGGGCGAAAGCCCGGACAAATAGACGCTTAGCACCGCTGCCGGAACCACCATCAGCGACCCCACGGCAAAAGCGACCTTCGCGTAATAATATCGGTTCAAACCGATCATGCGTACCAATTCCGGGTTGTCCGCCATCGCGCGCAGTGCCGCTCCTGTGTAGGTGCGCGCGAGAAAAAACTCGAGGGCGCCCAGGATCGTTGCCGACGCCACGATCGCGCAAAGACCGACAGGCGAGATAGCGAAAGGCCCCAGTTGCAACGCTCGGCTGAGACGCGACTCCAGAGTGTGATAGCTGCTGCCGAAAACGAGGATTACGGCGTTTTCTGCGGCGATGAAAAGGCCAAAGGAAGCGACAAAGATGGTAAGGCTCGCCGATTCGGAGCGTAGCATTGGGCGATAGACAAAGCGCTCGCACGCCAAGCCAAAGCCAAGCGCAACGGCCGCGCACAACCCAAGCGCAAAAGCCACCGGAAGCCCAGCTTCGGACACGGCTGCGTAATACGTATAAGCCGCCAAAACAAAGGTCGCTCCGTGGGCGAAATGGAAAATCTTGGTGGTGCCGAAGATTAACGCAAACCCGACCGCCATCAAAGCGTAAAGCGCCCCTAAAGCAAGACCGTTGAGTGCCAACTGGATCAAGAGCTCCATCGCCAAATCCGATCGCCTGGCAAGGCTTTTGGCTGCTCGATCACGAGACGAGTTCGACCAGTTGCTCGGCTTTGCGTTCGGGCGTCTTTTATTTCACCACGGCGAGCGGCTGGGGCTGGCCGTCGACCACTTTCATGATTTGAATAGCCTGGCGCACGGTCCCGTTAGGCTGAAAGCTTACTGTGCCCCCGACTACGTTGAACGTTTTGATCTCGCGCAGCGCCTGCAAAAGATTTTCCCCCGTAACCGGCTGGTTTTTGGCTACCAGACGCTTTACGCAAGCCGCGAAAAGAACCACCGCATTGTAGTAGTTAACTTGGTAAAAGCTTGGCTCCGAGTGGTAAACGGCGCGAAAGCTCTCGTTGAACTTTTTTGTTATGGGGTCGTCGGAACCGAGGTCGACATTTTCTACGGTAAAGATGAGACCCTGCGCGGCTGGCAGGCGCAAAGTATCGGGAAGGTCTATTCCAGAGTAGCTCAGCAACTGAGCATTAATCCCTCCGTCGCGAAGCTGCTTGAGAATCACGTTTTGTTGCTGGCCGTAAGACGCGATAAACACCGCGTCGGACTTCGCGCTGCGAATCTTCGCTACCTCAGCCTGAAAGTCGCTGGCAGTCGGACTGATACTAATCGGTATGGCTTCGCATCCAAGCTTAGGGCATTGGGCGGAGAAAACTCCCAAAACGCCTTGCCCGAAGGGGTCGTTGACGTATATCAGCGAGATGCGTCTCAGATGAAGTTTAGAGGTCACATAAGGCAAAAGTGCACTTATCTCGTCGTTGACAAGGGGGATGTCGTTGAAAAGATACGGGCTTAAGCCCGCCAGCTCCGGGCTCACTCCGCCGCCATTCATCACCAGCACCTTGCGCCGAGTGGCGATCGGCGCGATCGCTTTTGTGACTCCGCTGAATGCGCTGATAACGAAAGGGACGTTCTCCACGTTGACTAGCTTGTTCATGGCGATAATGGCCGGTTGAGGCAGAGCCCTGCTATCCTCGTAGAGCGTCTTTATTCGATGCGGTAGCTCCTCTGACTCGTTGAGGTTTTTTACCGCCAGGTCTACTCCTTTTGAGAACGTCTCACCGTAAACTACGTTGGGTCCCGAAAGCGGAAAGATAACTCCGATCGAATAGTCCTGAGCGCTTACAGTTAAAGGCATCGCGCTTGCCAAAACTGACAAAGCGCCTACCAATAGGCTTCTAAGCCATTTCGAAGATGTCATTTGGCTTCCCCCGCTTAGGATTCGTGTTTAGCTTGAGCGCGGTCAGTGATCAACACCAGCCAATGCCAGAGAGGCGAGCGCAGCGGTACTCCGGGCAAGTCTTCTCGTCACCGTGGCTCTCCCCTAAAAGCGTGTTCTCCCGCTGGTTTTGCGCAGGCGCGTCTTTACTACCGCCAGGCAAAACTGTCGTAAGCGGGCCGGAGAGAACCGGATACAAGAAGCAGCCCGCGCAGAGACGTCGTGTTAGGAGCGTAGTTCAAGTTGCGTGCGTACTCGAAGGCCGCCCTTACGCGCAAAGTGCCAAGGCTATCTGCAAGCTGCTTTATCGGCTGGGCGATACGCCAGATGTCGATCGCAAAACCACCACTGTATTCGTGAGCGAGTCCGTACGGATAAAACTCGATCGGATAAAACAGATGGCCCAGGTCACTGTAACCCGGCGCCTGCGTGGTGTAGAAAAGATCGACGTTGACCTTGTATGTGTAGTTGATCCAGCGGCCTACCTGGAAATCGATCTCGGAAGCATTGGGACCCAACGGATATCCAATCAGCATATTTTGATATACGAGCGACAAGCCGTCGGCATAGTCCGAATATACGGGTCCGAGGATCGCGTATTCCAGTCTAAGGTCGGTCAGACCATCTGGCGTAAGCCGCGGAATGTAAATGCCGCCTTCATAAGACATGCGCACGAACGGCAAAAACCCCAAAAGTTTATCTTCGGCGAGCGTGCCCTGGTAAAGCTGGGCGTTGCCGAGCCACGAGGGTAGGTAGACCTTGACCCACAAGCCGGCTCTGGAATGGCTGTTTGCGCCTGGGACGTGGATACCGGGGAGACCGATGAGCCGCTCGAAGAAACCATACGTGGAGTAGTTGTTGTTATAGCGACCGCCGAAGTCGACCTGATGGTATACGCCGAACTCAAGGTATGGAAGCGGTTTGAAGGCTAGGATCTCGCCGTCGAACCACGGCCGTGACACGTAAGGTTGGGGCTGGTAGCTTAGTTGACCGAAGAAGACCTGAAAGCGCATCGGCCCTAAATAGCGGAATATCCACGGCAGACGGCTGGGATGGATATCCTGGAAGCGGATAGCCGTTAGTGGTGGAGCATTATCGCTGAGCGGCAAAGTGCCGAAGTGACCTACGCTCCACCAAGCCTCCTCTTGGCCGAAAGACAGAGCGAAGTTTCCCAAGCTCGCCACAATCTCGCCGTCAAGTAAATTGAGGCGGTTCTGGTTCGCCAGCGCTCTGGTAAACGGTCCCGCAACTGCCCCCTCGGCGTAACCGGTCAAAAATCCCCCAAAACCCGCCCATCCTGAAGCGCGTACGATTTCGTTACTGCCGGCACCTGTAGGCAAGCCGTCGTTATTGGGCAGAAGTGGTGTGCCTTCGAAAGCGTTGATTCCGATTGGCCCGTTGGGCTCCAAGGTTGCCGGTCCGGTCTGCCAGTAACGCCGCCAACCGGCCGAATAGATGTACTGAGCCTCGACCCGCTCCAGCGGATGGATCATCGACGGTTGCTTGTCCTCGTCGTTGTTCTCAAGCCATCCGATCTCTTCTTTGAGCTGAAGCCGTAACGTCCGAATGAGAACGCTTGCCAAGGGATCGGGTTTGCCCGATTCGTCAAGATTCCGCTGGGCTTCGATCGTCAGCCTCGCGGCCTCTACTCGAGTTATCGGTTTAATCTCGTCCAAGTAACTGTCGAGATAGCCGAGGCCGTTCAACTCGTCGAGCTCTTGGTAAATCGAACTGTCCAGGGGAATATAGACCGCATAGGTTGAACCGTAGGCTGACTCGAGCATATGGAGCCAACAAAGCCAAAGTACAATCGCAGCGCCGACGAGCGTCAGCGCACCGGGCGCCTTGCCAAACTGTGGCGCGAGCCAAGTCCTTGCTTGCCTACGGTCCGCCGAAGCCACCGTCGATCATCGCCTGCAAGCTTAAAGACTTGGTCGCGTTACCGCGCCAGGTCGAACCGCGAAGCGAACTTTGGCGCATACTCGTAGCTTACGCATAAACAAGTCGCCCGAGGCGTTCTCGGTTGCGGATGCAGCCAAAGAAGTTACGGCCTGAAGTTTGTTCCCGAAAAGAGTGCCACGTCCCCACCTGAAATTCCAGCACGCACGCGTAGAGCTTGGCGGAGCGATCAAACCTCGCCGTCAAGGCACCGTGAACGCCAGAAGCGCGGTAAATGCGATTGCCTGGGCAGTGTTGGCGATAATCTGGGTGATATCCATCGTGCGTCTTAGCTGGTTCACGTAGATAAGCTGTTCCGGAACATACACGGTGTCGCCTGGCTCCAGATGGGCTTGCATCAGGCCGCCCGAAATAACCGGCAACAGCGGGAAGAGCGCATTTTTCCCGCTCTCGCGGATACCCTGGTCGGTAAGCATCTCGCCGTTCGCCTTGACTACGAAGACGTGCTCTTTGTCGGCGCCTTGGGTCGGGCCACCGGCTTTATAAATATAGTCGCGCACGGTTAGGTTGGGGTCGTAAGTAATTGCCGTAGGACCGTAGACCGATCCCAGTACGTTAACCGAAGTCGGTCGTCTCGGGATTATAATTTCGTCTTTGGGTTCGAGTAGTACGTCGTTCCTAGAATTCGCCAAGCCTTCGAGAGTGCGGACATGGACGACAACCCGCCCGGTGGCTTGCGTGGCTGTAGCCTGAGCGAGCAGGTTCTGCATCATAGTAAGCGTTTCTGCTTTGTCTCTCTGGGTTTGCCCGGCCTGTTGATTGCTACTTTCCTCGGGCATGAGCGCGGCCCGCGCGATCTCCTGAGACAGGCGCGCTCGAGCCTGCTCAAGACTTTGTTGCTCGAGGCGCTTCACGGATTGCCTGATCAGGATCAGTGCAGGCAAGTAGCCCTCTGGCAGAACTCCCCCAGCCCGTTCAAGTACCGACGATAGACGCTCGCCGGGACGGATGGCGTAAGGTCCGGGTCGCATCACTTCGCCCTTGACCGTTACCACCCACGGTTCGTGCCAGTTGCCTACTTGCTGGACGAATAACTCGTCACCAGCTTTGAGCGGCTGGTCATCCAGAGGCGAACCGTTGAGCGCGGCGTTCAAGTTGATGTCCCTAAAGATGTAGTGAGTTTGGCTGCCAGCGACTATTTCGGTGCGAGCCAACTGCGCGCGCTCTCGATAGGCGTTGTCTTTGAGACCGCCCGCGCGGTAAATGAGGTCGCTTACTTTCATCCCTTGCGTAAGTGGATACGTTCCGGGCTGACGCACCGCGCCTCGGACGGTCACCGTGGGAATTTCGTTGAGCTCGCCCTGGCTATAGATTGTAAGCGAGTCGTCTGGCTGCAGGGTGATGTTAGCCGGTCCCGTCTCGTCGCTCATTGCCTCGTTGAGATTGACGGGGATGAAGTGCGAAAAGCGCTGGGGCCCCTCGAGACGGCGCAGCAGGGCGTAATCGAAAAACGTATGGTCGGCCGGACCTTGCCCTTCGCGCAAAAGATCAGTTATGCGCATCCCAGGATACCATTGATACGTTCCAGGGCGGTTTACGTTACCCTTAAGCGTGACCACGTTGCGTGCTTGGGGCAAAACGGGGAAGACCTTAATCAGGTCGCCGTCTCTAATTGCAAAACGCTGGCCTTCAGGATTATCCAGTCCAACGTCCAGCACCACTCTAGTTTCGTGGTTTTCCACCCGTTCGACTTGAACGCGCTGTGCGTAGCCAAACGCACTGACCCCACCGGCCAGGCTTAGGACGCTACGGAGGCTTTCGGGCCCGAGAAGTTCGTAAATTGCGGGGTTCTTGACGTCACCAGCAACTGCAACGACTGGTCCGATTACAGGCACGAAGATCGTGTCGCGCGGCTCGAGATGGACGTCGAGCGACGTATCGCCCCTGAGCAAGAGTTGGTATAGGTCAATGCGGCGTACGAGTTGGTTATTTCGCCTCAATTCGATTCGTCGCAAACTGCCGACGCGACTTACTCCACCTGCGGCAACCAGCGCGTTCGACACATGGGCAAGCGCGCTGACCGTATAAAGTCCAGGCTGGCGCACTTTGCCGACCACGAACACCTGGATCGTGCGCACCCGTCCCATGGTGACGTCGACCTGGACTCCAGTAATTTGACCGACGCGCGCTTCGATCAGCTTTTTGGCTTGTTCGAAGGTAAGGCCGCTGACTTCAACGGGGCCGATGTGGGGAACTAGCACCGAGCCGTCGCGTTCGACCCGCAAAGACAGTTTGCGGTTAACGCGCCCCCAAAGAAGCATCGTCAGCTCGTCGCCGGGTCCCAACACGTAGTCGCCGCTTACTGGTACATTGTCGGTCGGAGCAAAAGTGAGCACCGGGGAGGCAAACAGGTCATACCCGAACTGCTTGAGCTGCTTAAGGCTCGGCATCGCCAAAAGCTTGTATGGCGAGTCGAGTTCGCGAAACCGCTGCTCAATCAGCGACGGCGGTTGGAATGCCCGCATCCCCGGCTGCAGCGGCGGCCGTTGGAGGAACGGAGTTGGTGCACGCGCACCAGCTCCAGTGGTGGCGCAGCCGACAAGCGCCCGGGCCTGGTCGCCCGTGATCCCCAGCATCGCAAGGATCGATTGTACAGAGCTCGCGCCAAGACGTTTGGCCGCTATGCGGGCGCATAGCTCCTCGTATTGGTCGGCGCTGAGACCGCCTTGGCTCATTTCGCTGCGGATCTCGGCCAACTGGTCCGGCGACATCCCGAGCCGTTGGGCGGCCTGATCGAATGGAGTAGTTACACCGAGGCTTGGGGGCTGCGCCAGATCCTCTGCGGCCTCATTCGTGCTGGGACTAATCCCGTCTTCTTGGGCCGTTATCTGGCCATAAACGAGCGCCCATCGGGCGGCCAAGCCAATATACACAAGGGCCAGCAAGAAGGTTAAAAACGCGCTCTTTCTTCTCGGTCCCATATTGCCGACACCTACTCGCCTGACGTTCGCTCATTTGGTAGATAAGGCGCAACTGTTGTCGACGCTAGTTTTCGACGCCCAACTGCCACAGGCTTGCTTCCATAAATTTCCGAGTTCGAGGGTTGCCTATGTATGTCAAGTGGACTAATTTTAGCTCAAGCGATTGATTACGAGTAGCATAATCATGGCGAAATGTTTGAGGTTTGCCAAGATAGTTTTTACGGGCGCTTTGTGGCTAGCTCTGGCCGCTTACGCTAGAGCAGAGATCATTTGCGCGGGAGACATCCCGCCGGAAGGGATGGTAATCACGGCAACAGGCACCGCCCCTTCGTGTGACGGTGCCTGTCGAGCGCGCAAAATACAGCCGGTTTTCGGCGAAGTGATGAAGATTTGCGCTGACCAGCCGATTCCCGAGGGGTACGTTCTCGACGGGCTGACCAATACTCCGGCTTGCAAGTGCCTCGGTAGCGACCAGAACGCCTACATTATTAAGCGTAAGCCGCGCAACGTCGGATACGGCTATGATGAAACTCTAATTCCCTCCGAGCAATCGCCGATTTACGGCACGCCATTCACTCAGCCGGGAGCGGGGGGATACGGTCAGCAGCCTCTCCCCTATCCGCCTCCCTATTCGCCTCAAGCGCCAGCCGCGTATGGAGCTCCAGTGCCTCCTGGAGGAGCAGGTCAGGCCCCTCAGGCCATGGGTCTTGCTCCGGGTAACAATCCGCCCGCGCCGAACTCTCTGCCGCCTGGATATTACCCGCCACCAGGGTATTACTACTCCCAGCCATACGATACAGAACCAATGCGCATCGGCGAGTAATAGGCAGGGGCACAATGCGTCTCGGGCGCGGTGCCCGCGGGTTGCAAAACGTGGTTATCCCGTCGTCGCCCCGTCTCTAAACTTTGTTCCGCTTTTATCTGCTTTACGGCACGCGGCCTCTTAAGCCTGGAATAGGAGGTCGGCTGCCTGCTCACTGCCCGCCTTAAGCATCCCCCCTTCCGTTTTAATTTTCCTAATAACTCTGTGTGGCCTAACAGAGTTAGTTAGCGCGCCGTTTGTCTCGTCTTGCATCTTTCCTGGCCCAGTTGCTAGGGCTGACGAGCACTTTCGTTTCCGTCCCCGTGTTCCAGTCGACAGCGTTATGACTTGCAGCTTTGCGACATGACCTTTTTTGAGAACCTAAACATGGCACAAACGAGACGCGAATGGCGATGCGGCGGCGAAATACTGTAACACAAGCGGGCGCGTAAATTGCTAATGAAACTTGCTTGACAAAGTGTGTTAAGCGATCGTTTTCGTAAAATTTCGCGTAGCTTCTACAGCGACGCTCGAGCTTTTCTAACCCGCGGCTGGTTGGAGGGGCTGGCAGTCGGAGGCGCTACTTGGAGGCGTCAAGAAATTTCGAGCAGAGTGGGGGCAGCTAATTGAAGTTTTTAATTGGAGCTTTTCAACTGGTTGCTATTTTAAGGATTCTTTGGCCGTGAGTTATTTGTTAATTGTTCGACGTCCCACGTACCTAAGGCGCCAGAGGCTTGTTCCAGTTTTGACGTCGACAGAGCCTAACCTGCTCGGGATTTAGCGCCAAAAATTTCACGGAGCGCGATTCCCCAAACGTCGCCCCGTGCGATCAAGTATCGGGTGCATCGCGATGGCTACAGAGGTAGAAAGGGCGAGCATGCGAAACGATGCAGCATCCCCCAGCGACGACACATTCTTAACCATTGCCAGTGAAAGCGCCAAGCATGTCTCGCCAAGTACTAGGGATGGTTCGGACGGCTCTTCTCTGTCCAATGGGCACACGGCAACCGCCGAAATTGGCCAATACTCCTTTGAAAGCGTAACCCTCGACGAAATTCCCTCCTTTTCTCTTGCCATGATGGGGGCAGGTTTCTTCGTCGCCTCAGTTTATGAGCTGAGTTACCTTTACGTGCACTTCGAGCTTCGCCCCCTTCATCTGACGTTTATAGTCGCACTTAGTGTTTTGAACGCGGCGATTGCTGCTCTGACAGGGATCGCGTTGTGCCTTAAACGGTTTAGGCAGCGATGGAGTGAAGTTACTTTAGCAGCGTGCGCCACTCTTCTTGCAGGCACAGAAACTATAGTCACAGTCAGTGGCAATCTCGACGAGCTGGGTTTCCTGGCGCTCGGAATGGTCGCAGGCGCAGGAGTTATGGCGCCGTGGAGCGGGCGGAAACAGGCGGCGCTGACCATTATGGGGTTGAGCTCGCTCCTGGTCGGCGAGTACTTTGCGACCTTTTCGAGTTTTCCGGCCGTGGTACGCTGGGTAATGATGCTTGCCGTGTCCGGGCTTGCACAACTAATTTCCTCCCAGCGCTACCGTTACCAGGAGAAAATCGTGGCGCAGATGCGTGCCTTGGCGACCGCTGAGCGGCGCCTGAGGATGGAGGTTGCGGAGCGCCAGGCCGCAGAAGCGCAAGCACGCCAGCACGAAGCAACGCTTAGGCGCATATTTGAGGCCAGCCCCGACACGATTACCGTTACCAGCCTCAAAACGGGGAAGTTCTTGTACATCAACAAGGAGATATCGCTCAGCGGTTACCCACGGGAGGAATTTTTAGGCAAGACAGCCGGCGAGCTTGGAATTTGGGCGGACAGAAACCAGCTAAGAGAATTTTTCGCGCAACTAAGGGCTGGCAAAACGATTTGCAACATGGAGTGGATGATGCGCACCAAAAAGGGGGAGTTGGTCCCGTGTATGGTGTCAGCCACTCCAGTCGAGCTTAATGGCGAACCGTGCGGTGTGGCGATCAGCCGTGACATATCCGAGTTCAAGCGCGCGCAGGCGGCTAACGCTTTTTGGGCAGCAGCCTTTCAGTCGAGCGACGCCGCGCTTATGACCACGACCCCGGACTTTACCTACAACGGATGGAATCCGGCGGCCGAGCGCCTTTTCGGTTACTCGCGCGACGAAGTGCTTGGCAAATCGGTGGACGAGCTGGTGCCGCCGGAGTACCACAATGAATCCTTGATTCTCAGAGAAAAGTTACGCCAGGGCGGCAGGATCGAGAGCTTCGAGACGCGCCGGATGCGCAAAGACGGTACGCTGATCGACATCGCGCTTACGCTTTGGCCGGTAATCGATTCGAGTGGAGAGCTTCTGGGGTATTCGGCGATCGCGCGCGACATCACACAGCACAATCAGGCTCTGCGCAGGCTCACCGAGAACGAAGTCAAATTCCGTCAATTGTTCAACCTCAATCCGGACGCCGTATCTATTAACGACCTAAAAACCGGAAGATACCTTGAGTGTAACCAGGGCTGGCTCAAGCTGTTCGGCTACGAGCACGACGAATTGGTTGGTAAGCGCCCCGTCGAGCTCAATGTCTGGGATAAACGCAGCGACCTTAAGGCGATCGACCGAGAATTGCGCCAGCACCGCAGGGTGATCAACTACGAGGCTAATTTCCGCACCAAGGAGGGACGCACTTTCACCGGTCTTTTCTCCGCAGTTGTAGCTGACGTAAACGGTCAGGCCGTCATTTTTTCATTCGTTCGAGATATTACCGAACGCAAAACGTATGAGGAGAAGCTCAAAGACAGCGAGTTCCGCTTCCGGCAAATTTTCGAAACCAGCCGCGATGTCATCGTGGTCACCCATCTACGTCACGGGCGTATTATCGAAGTCAATCCCGCCTTCGTAAAAGAGACTGGCTACAGCAAGGAGGAAGCGATCGGTCATACTCCGCTTGAGTTGAATCTATGGGAGGATCTTAACCAGCGTGCCGACTTTTTTGCAGAGTTGACCTCGCAAGGTTGCGTCCGTAACAAGGAGGCTGTGTTCCGCGCTCGCGACGGTCGGCTGGTGACGATGTTGCTGTCGGCGGTAGTCGGGGAATGGAACGGTGAGCCCTGCGTCATAACCACTGCTCGCGACATCAGTGAACTTAAGAAGGCTGAGCAGGAACTTCGCACAGCCGAAGAAAAGTTCCGAAAAATTTTCGACTCGGCCCTCGACGCGATCGTCGTTGCCGACCTGAAGACCGGCGTGGTGATCGATGTTAATCGCGAGTTCGAAGAGCGCACCGGATACTCGGCTGCCCAGACGATCGGGAGAACCACGAGAGAACTCAATATTTGGGCCAATGGCGAGGATTATGAAAAATTTCGCGAGACGTTGCGCAAGTTCGGTTACGTGCGAAACCTGGAGGCCTTTTTTAGAAATCCCGACGGCGAACTTGGTGTCCGCCTACTGAACGCTTCGAAGATGAAGCTTGGCGACCGGTGGTATGTGGTAACCGTCTCGCGAGATATTACACAGCTTAAAAAGATCGAGACCGAATTGGTCGCAGCGCGGGAAGCTGCCCTTAGCGCCTCGCGTGCGAAATCGGAATTTCTGGCTAGCATGTCGCATGAGATCCGAACGCCAATGAACGCGATCATGGGGATGGGCGAGCTTTTGGCCGAAACGCCGCTCAATCCCGAGCAGCGCAGACTGCTCGACGTGATGCAATCCAACGCCTCAACTCTATTGAGGCTTATCAATAACATCCTGGATCTGGCACGTATCGAAAGCGGCAGACTCAATCTCGAGGATGCGGATTTCGAGCTGGACGAACTTGTGGGGCAAGTAGTCGGCGATTTGGCGATCCGCGCTCACGAAAAGAAGGTCGAGCTCGCGGCGCGGATCTTGCCCGGCACGCCGCTCAGCCTTTGCGGCGATTCGTTGCGCCTTAAGCAGATTTTGGTCAACCTCGTCGGCAACGCGATCAAGTTCACGGCCGAGATGCAAGTGGTGGTTACGGTTCAGCTAGCGGATAAAGCCGCTGCTGAAAGGCTTAACGCTACGGATGGCACTTCGTCCGCTGAACTTGTGTCTGTGCTGCCGACTGACGTGGCAACCCCGCGAACTGGGGTTACGCTATTGCACTTTAGCGTCGCGGATACCGGAATCGGCATCCCACGGGACAAGCTTGACCAGATATTCGCAGCTTTTACTCAGGTGGACTCGTCGACGACCCGAAAGTACGGCGGAACTGGGCTTGGGTTGGCAATCGTCAAGCGACTGGTGGAGCTCCAAGACGGGCAAGTATGGGTCGAGAGCGAGCTCGGCAAGGGCAGTACTTTTCACGTGGTCCTGCCATACAAGGTTCGGCCAAGCGAAGAAAGCGATCGCCGCTTGAATCAGCTCGATCTCACCGGGTGTCGGCTGCTGATAGTCGACGATACCGAGGTCAATCGCTTGATCGTAAAAGAGATGCTTGCTCAGACGGGCGCGACGATAGAAGAGGCCGCCGGAGGAGAAGAAGCTTTGGCCAAAGTGGCGTCAGCGCAGGCTTGGGGCAAACCCTTCACTTTGATTCTGCTCGATTGTCGAATGCCAGATATAGACGGCTTCGAGGTCGCAAGAAGGCTGCTTGCATCTACGCAAAAGGGAGAGCTCAGCAACCCGCCGCTTATCTTGATGCTTACGTCCGACTGCCTGAACGCCGAACTTAAGCGAGTGCGCGAATGGGGAATTGCAAGTTACCTGGTGAAACCAATCAGGCGCGACGATTTGTTTAGACCTATTGCGGATACACTTAAAAAGGAGAGAAAGGAAAACGATGAGTCGAGAGTTTGCACCCAGGGGCAGGCACAAACCGAGCAGCGCTTAAACCTTTCGTTGCGGATTCTTCTGGCCGAGGACTCGCCCGACAACCGCCTTGTTATTTCGGCCTACCTACGCGATACCGCCCATCTGGTCGACGCGGTTGAGAACGGAGAAGATGCGATTGATAGGTTTATCGCTGCGGCGCGCTCCGGCCAGCCGTATGACCTGGTGCTGATGGACATGCAGATGCCCGTGATGGACGGCTATAACGCGGTTCGCATGATACGCAAATGGGAGAAAGAACGGGGTCTTGCGCCGACGCCGATCGTAGCGCTGACCGCTGCTGCTTTCGAACATGACGTGCGCCGTTGCCTGGAAGCGGGATGCGACGCTCATGTCGCCAAGCCGGTGCGCAAAAAGACGCTGCTCGAGGCGGTGGAAAAAATTAAGCAACAGAAGACGGAAACGTTAGCAAACGTAGTTGGAAATGCAGGCGGAAGGGAGATGACGGACGAAAAGCCGGCAATTACGAAGCAGGAAATCGTCGTGCGCCTCGACGGCGCACTCGCGGCGCTGGCTCCGGACTTTCTTGGTCGCAAGCGCAAGGATATCGAGCGCGCCCTTTCGGCGTTGGAAAGCGGCGATTTTCAGATGGTCGCCGCTATCGCTCATACGGTCAAAGGCGAAGGCGGAACGATGGGCTTCGATGAGCTGAGCGAGTTGGCCGCAGACTTGGAAGCGGATGCTATCAGGCGCGATGCCAGCGCGGCGCGCCGACGCATCGCAGTGCTCTCCGACTACCTGGCGAGGGTACGCGTTGAAGTGGCAGATTGAACCTCACTTTGTCAGCCTGCGACGTCGCTCGTTCACGGCGAAGCCGACGGTTCTGCCTCTCTTGCTCCTGTGACGTGTGCCCCATGCAGGTTGAAAGTGGAACATGACTTTGCTTCCAGGGTCGTAAGTTACTGTCGCAACCAGCCCACATTGTTGTTTGAAAGTGACTAATGACTAATCTGGTCGACGAGAAGTTGGGTTCATCCACTCCTCAATCCTTGCGCAAGGCGGTCGGCTTTCAAAAAGACTTGGCAAGCTGGATAAGCGGGTGCAATTAAAAGGCAGGAAACGCTGCGCACGAAGTAGGGTTTTTGCGTTCTTATGTAAGTTTTCGGTCCTGCAGTCTTCGGTTGTTAAGCGAAAGTCAGGGGTCAAGCGTAAAAAAGGAGCAGCAACATGAGGAAGACACTTTTTAAAGGGGTAGCGCTCGCGTCGATAAGCGGGTTTTTCTGGATGGGTGGCAAGGCCTTTGCCGTCTTGGGCGCTGACGAACAGGCGCAGCTACACTTTGCGCCCGCCGCGCTATGCGAAGCTTCGCGCCTTTCAGCACCGGCAATGGTTTTGGCGCGCGGTCCTCACGACGAAGAAGGCGACTGGGAAGGTGGACCAGCAGAAAATCGCGAAAGGGGCCATGGACACTTCGAAAAGCGCGAGGGCGACGAACACCATGAGCGATGGTCGCGTGAACATGGCGGCGGTCGCTTCTTTAACGAAAGGCACTATCGTTTTGTGCACGACTACTATACCGCCAACAACTATGCCAACCTTCCCCCAGGTCTCAAAAAATACTTAAGCCGCGAAGGGCATCTGCCTCCTGGCCTCGAGCGTCAACGGGAATTACCGCCTGGGTTGGAACGGCCGCATGGTCCAGGAGCGTGGGCTCCACCTTTTGGTGGCCCGCCTCAGGCCCAGAGCGCACCACCTGCTCCCGAGCCATATGGCGGTCCCGCTGCTTTGAATTACCCTTCGCTTACGCCCGGGCAGAGGGTTCCGCCCGAAATTCAGCCGTACATGTACCCGGTCGATCCTTACGTTTATCAACAGCTGGGTCCGTTGCCAGAAAACGGCAAACTTTACATGTACGGTCGCGATTTGTTGCTGCTCAACAATAGCACGCAGCAAATCATGGATGTTTTGCGAAACGTTTATTAGCCCAAGGCGAAAGCCTTTTACTTGGAACTCGGAGGCCTCATAGGCGTAAGCTCCTTCGCAAGCCACTACGTTGCGCACGCTATCCATGCACCGGCCGTGAAGCGGCGTGCGCGTCTCTGAGCAAAAAATTCGCCGGTTTGGTGGCGAAGCGGCCGAAGGCGCGACGGCTTAGGCGCTTTTTTTCATCGCCTCGATTAAAATCGCGGCGATTTCAGGGCGCGTGTATTCGGGGGGCGGCGCTTCGCTTCGTCTCAACATTTCACGCACTTTGGAGCCGGACAGAAGCAGCCGGCTGCTATCGTCGTGGGGGCATGTCTTGAGCGAAGCCATCGCCTCGCAGCGCCGGCAGAAAAACGTATTCTCGAACATCAGCGGCGTGATTCCGATTTCTTCCGGAGCAAAGCGCGCAAAGATCCTTTGCGCGTCGTACGTACCGTAATAGTTACCCACGCCGGCGTGGTCGCGCCCGACGATAAAATGGGTGCATCCGTAATTACGCCTGACGATCGCGTGGAGCACCGCTTCTTTCGGCCCCGCGTATCGCATAAATGCGGGCATCACGGCCAGCACCACGCGGTCTTTCGGATAGTAGTTCTCGCACAAAACTTCGTAGGTTCTGATTCTGACCGCCGCAGGTACGTCATCCGATTTGGTCTCGCCGACCAACGGATGTAAGAGCAGACCGTCGCAGATCTCAAGAGCAGCCTTCTGAATGTACTCGTGCGCTCGATGGACGGGGTTACGGGTTTGGAAAGCGACGATTTTTTGCCATCCGCGCTCGCGGAAGATAGCTCGAGTTTGCGCCGGAGTCAGCCGATACTTGGAGAAAGGTAGCCCCGGAATAGGTGAAAACATGATTATCTTGCCCGCAACGCAAAACCGCTCGGTGGCGAGAAGCGCAGCTACTCCAGGATGCGCAAGGTCAGCGGTGCCGAATACGGCTTCGGCCTCGAGTTTTCTATCGACCTTGTAGATTTCGCGCAGCTTGAGAATCGCAACTGGAACGTTCTGCTCGGTCGTCAGGGCGACGTCGGTGCCAATTTTAATCTCCGAAGCTTGATTCTGATCGATCCCGAGGGTGATCGGTATCGGCCATAGCAGACCCGAGGAAAGCCTCATCGTGTCGCGGCTCGAGACATAATCCGCTTCACCCATGAAGCCTTCGAGCGGAGAGAACGCTCCACACGCCAGCATTTCGAGATCGCTCAGTTCGCGCGCGTTCAGTCGGATACTCTTCAGCTTGAGCGCGTATCTACGCAGTGCGTCGCACTCGCGCTCGTCTTCGAAAAGGTCGACCAGCTTGCCACCGCCGTGTGGTGAAATTGCGTCATCGGTCACGACGTTAGCTGCGGCAAGTTTGCTCGAACGTTCGATAAGACCCGCGCGTTCCAAAGCGGCTAACAACTTACCGAGGCTTTGTTCCACCGTTTCCTCGGCGGTCTCCAGCACCAGTTCCGGGTTTTCGGGCGGCTC
Source organism: Pseudomonadota bacterium (assembly GCA_021324755.1). Classification (GTDB taxonomy): domain Bacteria; phylum Desulfobacterota; class Binatia; order Binatales; family Binataceae; genus JAJPIL01. The sequence continues at coordinate 79,511 of JAJPIL010000004.1, read as the reverse complement.
GTAAGGATCCGATATTCCGGTGAAACTTTGTATCTCGCCGGCAAGGGCTTTCTTGTAAAGCCCTTTGACGTCGCGCTCGATCAGTTTCTCCAAGGGACACTTGACATAGACCTCGAAAAAGCGTTGATGCATCGCGCGCACCTCTTCGCGCACGCTTCGGTAAGGCGAAATCGCCGCTGCGATCGCGATCACTCCGTTGCGCGCCAAAAGTTGGCAGACATAGCCGATGCGCCGAATGTTGGTATCGCGGTCCTCCTTTGAAAAACCGAGTCCTTTGGAGAGGTTTTGCCGCACTTCGTCGCCGTCGAGCAGTTCGACACGGTAACCGCGTCGTCTCAGCTCGGCTTGGGCGAGCTTCGCAAGCGTCGATTTTCCTGCTCCAGAAAGCCCGGTGAACCAAAGCGTAAATCCATGTGCCATTGAGCTTACTCCACCTCGAATTACTTATTCGTCACGATTCACAACGCTTCCCACAGATCGCCCGCAGGAACATGATTGAACAGAAAGGCCAGGCCCGGAGCGCTGCCGACCGTCTGTTCGAACGGCTTCCCCGCAGCCGAACCTAACGAGAGAAATTGCCAAATCTAAGTGTCGAAAAGAATGCCATGCTCTACTCCCACAAGGGAGCAGAACAGCGATAAGCGGATGAGCAAGACACGCACCCCTTCCGGAAGAACACCAGAACTGGGTGCAAACATCGGATGGGAACTAAAGCATTCACAAAACGTCCTGTATAGCTGCTTCTGCCTTAGCTGTCAAGAACGAGGCGAGAAGTCGCTTAGGCAACGTAGGTTATACCAGCACCATCAAAGCGCGTCGCGATCGGTCACACCTTAGGACGCAACATGTAATGGTCCTCCGGGACCGTATCGTGCTTGCTGCCTTCAAGTCGCAGGCTTGAAGTCGGGCAAACCAAAGCAAATGAACGGGAATGGGGAGGCGCAACGTGGCGCACGCTTTTTTGTAAGCTTTTGCCAAGCGAGGCTTTATTAGGAGTCATGTTGTGATGCCGTTGAAACCTGCGACCTCCGGCATATTGCAGCAGATAATAGTTCGACCCTAAGCTTTCGGGTTGAACAGCACCATAAGTGGAGCGCGATACGCTGCCGACTTTTGAAAGGGTTTCGCCGTGGATAAGGTTGAATTTGGCGCTTTGATACCTTTTGCAAGACTGGCCGACGTTCCTCAATTCGCCCGCAAGGTTGAGCAGCTTGGTTACGACTACCTTGCCTGTGGCGAACACGTGATGTTTCGTGGCCCGATTACCAACTCGCTTATCTGTTTGAGCGTGGCTGCTGGAGCAACTGAGCGAATCAAGCTGATGAGCAGCGTGGTGCTGCTACCGCTGTACCAGCCGGTGTTGTTGGCCAAGCTGACCTCGGTGTTGGATGTTGCATCGGGCGGGCGTTATCACATGGGAGTCGGGGTGGGCGGCGAGTTTCCCGATGAGTTCGCTGCCTGCGGCGTGCCGGTCCGCGAACGGGGGGCACGGGCTAACGAGGCGCTCGAACTTATTCGCCGCCTGTGGACCGAAGATTGCGTATCGTTCGAGGGGCGTTACAACAGAACAACCGGGATCACGCTCGCACCTAAACCGGCACAAAAGCCCCATCCGCCAATATGGGTTGCAGGCAGGAAAGAAGCTGCGATGCGCCGCGCGGCTCTTTATGGCGACGGCTGGCTTCCTTACATGTATACGCCCGCGATGGTGCGCCAGAGCATAGAAACGATCGCCGAATTCAGGGCCGCACGGGGCCGAAGCATGACAGACTTTCGCGTCGGCTTGTTCATTTTTGTTTGCATCATGGCTAACCGTGATGAAGCCCGTGCGCAGGCGATCCAGACCCTGAGTCGGAACTACGGACAAGACTTCTCTAAACTTGTCGACAAGTACGTACTGTACGGCACCGCAGACGATTGCCGTAGACGCCTCGAGGAATTCGTAAATGCAGGCGCTCGCACTGTGATATTCGCATGGGCCTGCCATCCAAAGGCAGTCGAGGAGAACCTTGTTCGACTCGCGGAAGCCGTAATACCCGCTTTCAGGTAAGCAGCCCGCACACGCGCACTGTAATTTTTGCACGCTACAGAGCCGGTCTGGCCATGCTAGCCGTTATTGGCGAGCAAATTCTTGGCACGATTCGTGGATTCATGTGTGGCGGGTGCGCGTACATCTGCTCTGAGTGACTGAGGTAAGAAGAAGACCAATCGCTAGGTCGCGGTGATGGAGCAAGTCTTTGAGTCGCCAGGCGCGCGAGCGCCGCATTTTCTGACTGGCGAGCCTCGATCTTCTGCGATTCCGTTGCGAAGCGCTCCCTATATCGCAGCGGCGACGCTTACTGTGATCGTGCTTTTTTTGCTTCGGTTGCCTGTGCCAGAAGCAGCCGCCGTCTTGGGTGTGGTAGTCGGTCTTCCAGTGCTGATATGGGCGATCGCTCGCGTTAGGAGCGATCCTACCTGGGTGCCGTTTACGCTTCTTGTGGCGGCGTTTCTCAACGGCTTTCCTTTGCTAAACCAGGCAGGACGAATCGCCCTTCACTACGGTGTGACGCTGTTAGTTTGCGTGCCGCTCCTTCCGCAGCTATGGCGAAGCGGGGTTCTTGGAAAGGGCGGCTACAGGCTTTTTTGCTTTTATTTTTTGTGGGCTCTCCTAACCGTTGCTTATTCTCTCGAGCCGCTTTTCTCCGCCAGTCGACTTATCGCTTCGTTTTTCGCGTTTTGTGCCGTCGTTCGATGCGTTTCGGGCATTCGTGAGCAGGAGCAGACCGTGCATTTGTTTGACCGGCTCCTTCTAGCCTGCGGGTTGCTTGTTGGTGCGAACTTTTTAGCCGCAGCGATTTTGCCTAGCGACATTACGCACGCGATGACGGGCTCGGCCGACGCCATGTCGGGTCAGTCAGCAGCGCAAGCACAACTGGACAATCCCTTTCCGCGCTTTTCGGGCCTTTTGGGCCATCCCAACGAAGTTGGGGCGCTGATGCTCGTAGTGATTGGCGTTGGAGCTATGAGCTGGTCCTGTGCTGGCCCGACAAAGCGTTTGCTCATCGCTCTGATAGTCGCGGGTGCTCTAATGCTCGGCGTGATGGCCGACTCCCGCACACCGTTTATTGCCGTTGCGATCGGGCTTGTCGCTTTTACGCTTTGGCGCTATCGGCTTCGGGCCTTGCCGCTTATCGTCGCACTCGTGCTTTGTTCGGTCGCGTTGCTGCCGCATATAACGGGCAAGGGCGAGAATGAGTACCTGACGCGCGGCGACATTACCACCCTGACCGGCCGCACCGAAGTTTGGCAGTTCGTGATCGAGAAAATCAAGCAACGTCCAGCGCTAGGCTACGGGTACGAGGTCGCGGGAGCGATCTTTCGCGATCCCCATTTCCAGGTGTGGTGGGGCGATTGGGACTCAGGCCCGCAAAGCTCGCTCCATAATGGATACCTTGACCACGCAATTGGGGTGGGAGTGCCTGCCACGCTGTTTTGGCTTTTCGTGATCGTACGTTCTTGGGTTGCTGTTTTACGCCACAAGCAAGACGCCCTTGGTTTAAAGCCTATCGCTTGGTTGGCTGTACTGCCGATGCTGGTGCATAACTTTTCCGAGGCCTCGGTAGGCGACTTTGGTTACGGCGGTATCGGCCTAGTCTTTGGCATCTTTTGGGCTCTAGCCGAGTGGCAACGGCTAGCGTTCACCGAGAATCGCCAGCTAACAGAATGGGTGGCTGACAACTCGTCGAAGTGGTTTTAGCTTTCAAAAGCGCCCGTAGCAAACCTCCAAGTCTCGATTTTCGCCGGCCGAATCCCCGCAGCGATAACTCTTCTTTGTGCGCAGCGTGTCGGCGAGCGCTGGGCCCGTGCCGTGCGAGCGACCGTTAGGGCTAAGTCTACGTAATTCCGTTCTCGTCTCTAGGCTTTTAGTTTCGTTCGCGGTTGACTCAACGCAAAGGTCGTTTCGTGCCCGAGATATGCGATTTAGCCTGCCCTGGGTCGATTGCGCCCATCGAGGGAGCGCGCCCGCTGTAAGGCAAACCAACGTCGGTGCCTGCGTAAAGGCATGGCGAGCGCGGTTGGAGCGCAAAGTTCGGAGGGTCGTCTGTGGGGGCCACGAATAAGGGATCTGCGGCGAAAAGATCGTGCGGGCCGTAAGCTCGCGCACGACTCGTTCCAATGTAGAATTCGCTGAGCCCTTGCCGCCCGCCGTCGTCGTTGTAATCCCACACGACGCCGCAGCCAGCGCGAATATCGATCCGGCCGCCGTCAAAAATATTGTTTTTGACGATTAGACTTATCGGTGCGGCGCGACAGCTCGTAGCAATAAGCCCAAAAGAAGTGGGAGAAACATAGACAGTGTTGTTATAGTAACCGGCCGAGATCGAACAAGGTCGGACCAAGCAAGGATAGCGTTTGCTCGTGCCGCTTTCGAGCTGGAAGGCTATCGGAGCAGCGTACACGATGTTTCGCGAGAAAATCACCCGTTGCGCCCCAACCATCGTATTTTCGGCGTAAAAGGCAGCCTGATGTCCCGTGCAGGTGGGACATGTTACTACGTTTTGGTCGACGAGCGCATCTACCACGCCTTTTAGATCGATACAGTTGTGGACACATGGCCCCAGAACCACATTGCCGCGAATCAGCGGGCCGCCTGCGTCGCCGTGCACCTGAATAGCGTTGTGGCCGCCGACGTTAGCGACCTTGTTGTTAAGTATTTTCACTCCGCTTGCGAGCGACGGCGCGTGGTCGATTTCGAAGTTGATCTGGTTGCGGTAACGGTTGTCGTCGTAGGGCGTGCCGCAGCCGGCGCAAGCGCCGGGGCCGGTGTGATGGACGTAGTTGTTGGCGATTACGATGCCGGGCAGGGCGAAGCCGGCGTTGAAGTTGATGCCGTAGGCAGTGGTGTTGCGGCACTCAAAACCGTCGACCGTGATATAGGCGACGCTGACGTTAACTGCCTGGATGCAGGCGTTACGGCGCGAACCGCCGTCAATAACCGGCAGCGGTCCAGAACCATAGTTGCCGAGCACAAGCGGCGCTCGTGGGCTTCCGCGCACTCCGGAAGGAATGTCCAGCTCCTCGTACCACACGCCGCCGCGCTCAAAAAGTATCGCGTCGCCCGGCCCAAACCGTCCCCGCGCCATCTCCCTCTGCACGCGTGCAACCGTTCTCCACGGCGCCGACTCCTTCGTCCCCACGTTGTCGTCGCTCCCAAAGTTGCTCACGTAGTACGTGGCGCCTTGGCTTTGCGCAGCGAGGATTAAAACCAAGAAAAGAGAAGAGATTCCTTTAAATATCCCGGTCACCCAAAGCCTCCTTGGAAATCAACAACTTGATTGTCGGTGAGCCCAGGGCAGCGCCGACAATGTTACTTTATCTCGCCTGTACCTTTCTGTTGGCAGCACCCGGAAACAAAAACGCTCATAACGACTCCATCCAACATTGCTTTGAGAAGGCATCGGGCGCTGCAGAATTATCAGCCTACCTTTCGCGGATCGAAACTGAATCGAAACGAGCGCGACCGCTTTCATACGACCTCGATCGCGCTTCGGTTTAGCCTATTCGCGGCCAACGGGATCGAATTTTCGGACCGCTCGACCGGCAACGCTCGAGGACATGCGCCTGGCTCGCGCTGAGCTTTGCGAGAAAATTTCTCCGAAAGCGTCGGCCCCATAAAGAGCGTGTGGTAACTACTTCGAAACCTTAAGGCCAATCGGTGCGATAAGCAGTAAGGCCGAGGCCATCGCTACGGGGAAAAGTGACGTCCATGCAAGACCGCTATGGTCCCAGGCCCACCCACCCAAGGTCGGCAAAAAGAACGCAAGCGCGTATCCAACGGTGAACATCCCAGCTGACAGGCGAGCGGCTTCAGAGGCGTGCTCGGCCAACAGCGGCGGATATGCCAATGCCAGCATGAAGGCGAACGCGGAGGTAAAACCGAGAAGCGCCGCACCAAGAATTCGGCACCACGGATGGGAAACAAAGAAAAGCGCAAGACCGCAAGCCGTAAGCAAGGCGTCAAATTGCAGTATCGCTCGCCTGCCCACGAAGCGTTGAGAGAACGTAAGAAGGAAAAGCGACGGTGGGATCTGGCCGGCGCTCAACCAGCCCAAGACAACTCCAATCAGGTGGGAGGCGCCAACGGCATGCAGATAGTCCGGAACAAAAGCGTTGGACCCGAAATAAATCACGGACGAGCTTGCTTGAATTAGGCCCAGTCGCCAGGTTCTCGGATCTTTGAAGTCAGGAAACCACGGGGCTCGGGTATTCGACGACGCTGGCGGGGAGGCTGTGCACGTCGCAATTAAAATGGCGGTAATTAAGGGCAGGGCCGACCAGAATGCTAACGCCTGCGGCCATCCTCCGAGCAGCGGGAGAACATAAGAGGCGGTCAGCGCCGCGGCCAGAACCTCCCCAACGAAAAGGCCGTTGCTATACACCGCGGTCGCAAGGCCGATGCCGTCGGGCATCCAGTTGTACACCAGCGAGGGCAAAGCTGGCTGGACGATCGCTATACCGATGCCCATCAGGAACGTCATACCGAACAACATCACGCGCGACAAGCCGATACCGCGCAGTGCCGAGCCCGCAGCCACCATCACGAGCCCGATGAGCGTGGCACGACGCCCGTCAAGACGCGCCACCACCATCGAACCCAAGGTTGCAGCAGCGCTTAACAGCAGCACCGGCATCCCATTCAGTATCCCTACCTCGGTTTCGCTTAGGTGAAGGGTTTGATGGATATGCGTGATTAGGGGCGGCACGGCCAGCAACGTAACTCGCAGGTCCATGCCAGTCAGCCACAGAAGGAAAAGCTTTAGCCACGTACCGCGCCTCACTGCCCGATCCTCCAAAATTTGCTCGCAACGAGTGACTCAAGTTCGCTCGGTTGACCGATGACCGACCGGTCAGTCATAATTGGTACCGTAACTATGGCACAAACGGCGTTAAGTCGAAAGCAGGATCACCTCATCCAACAACGATCGAAAATTTTAACTACTGCTCTCGAGCTGTTTTCCGAACGCGGATTTGCCGAAACGCCGGTGCGCGAAATCGCCAAGCGAGCTGGCTTAGCCAAGGGCAGCCTGTATCTCTACTTCTCGAGCAAGAAGGATTTGCTCGAACAAGTTGTCAAACGTTACGCGCTCCTGCCAGAGCTTGGCGATCTCGTCGCCGATGTCTATGAGCTCCCGTTCGACGAGGGGTTCCCGCGTTTGGTGAGTCGGATGTGGAAATTGTTGAGGCAGCGAAGGCGACTTGCGCGAGTTCTTACACGCGAAGTTTTCGGACACGCTCTGCGCGGGGCTGTCTTTGCGAAGAGCGTCGTCCGGCCAGCCAACAAGGTGCTGGCCGACTATTTCGAGGCCCATATCCAGCGAGGCGAGCTGCGGCGCGTCAAGACCGGCCCTGCTGCACGCTGCCTTTTCGGGATGTTGTGGGGATTTCTCTTGAATCAGGAGTTGATGAGAACGCCGCGTGGAGAAACCCTGTCGGATGAGGAAGTAGTGCGCGTGATTTGCGACATCTTCACCCACGGGATCGTCGCTCGTTGATCCCGGGGGAATGCACGTACCAGCAAAGCAACGCGCGTAATACCTGGATCCGCTGGCGAAAATTCGATGCGGCCCGAAAGTTGTGGAATCGGGTCTTCGAGTAAGGCTACCACGTGCATCGCCTACCAATACGGATAACACGCTTGGTGAGACAGGCCGAGACGGGTTGGAACTGAGCGATGGCTACTGTGGAAACGAAGGCGTCTGCTCGACAGCGCTTGTACGCGGTCAAATGGCTGCTTGCTGTGATCGTTTTTGCTGGTTGCGCCGGCTTGCTCATGATCGCTCATGCGCAGCGACTTAAGCGCCAAGCCGGCGAACTGAGTCGGGAATTGGCACTGGGTCGCTTCGTGCTGGTATCTCACTTGAAGTATCCGCCACGGGTGCGCCGAATCGTTTTGCCGGCCTCGGTTCACGGCTACATCGAAACCAACGTGTACGCCAAGGTGCCAGGGTATCTTAAGCAGATCCTGGTCGACAAGGGCGATCGGGTAAAACAGGGCCAGGTACTGGCAGTGATCGAATCGCCCGAGACCGACCGACAGGTTCAGAATGCACGCGCCGCCTATGAGATAGCCCTTATTACCGACCGGCGCAACCAAGAACTCCTCAGACAGGGCGTGATTCCCCAGCAGACCGCTGATGAATCGCATGCTGCCATGCTTCAAGCGAAGGCTACGCTGGGTCAATTGCTCGCGCTGCAGGCCTACGAGGTGATCAGGGCCGAGTTCTCAGGCATCGTCACGGCGCGCTATGTCGACCCGGGTGCCTTGATCCCGGCCCCGACAAGCTCGACAGCGCAGCAAACGCCGATCATTTCGATGGCGACGCTAAGCCCGCTTCGGATCTACGCCAACGTTCCCCAAGATATCGCTCGATATGTCCGGGACGGGGATTCAGCCGTTATCAGAATGGCCGAGGCGCCCGACAAGGAGATCCACGGCCGCGTGACGCGCCATCCCGACGCCCTCGACCCGGTCACGCGTACCATGCTGGTCGAGGTAGATCTGCCTAACAAAGACCTCGCTCTGCTGCCCGGGATGTACGTTACGGCGGAATTCACCGTGTCCGCTCCCACCGGCTCGCCGTTGGTTCCCGACGATGCGTTGGTGTTCCGCGACGGAAAGCCGTACGTCCCAGTTGTACGCGAGGGGCGGCTTCACTTGATTGCAGTGACGTTGGGGTTCGATAACGGGACCGAAGTACAGGTGGCTGGAAATCTCAAGTTCGACGACCTGGTTGCTTTGAACGTTGGTCAGTCGGCGCGCGACGGCGAACCCGTTCGCCCCATAATGCGCGACGGAACTCAGCAAGGCTCGCAGGCCAAAGCTCCATAGAACGCGCTGGGAGGCGCTAAAGCCTATGATGTGGCTCGTGCAAATCGCATTGCGCCGTCCGCTCACGGTTGCGGTGATGGCGGCGCTGATGCTGGTTTTGGGCACGCTCTCCTTCGCTCTTATGAACGTAGATATCTTTCCAGTTATCAGCCTGCCGGTGGTGATGGTGGTCTGGTACTACCCTGGTTTGTCTGCCTTCCAGGTCGAACGGCGCATGGTATGGATTAGTGAGCGGGCCTACTCGACCACGGTCAACGATATCGAGCATATCGACTCCGAGTCGATCCAGAACGAAGGCATCCTTAAAGTCTACTTTTACCCTGACGCCGACATCGGCGCTGCCATCGCCCAGATCAACGCTGTCTCCGAGACGATCTTGACCCAGCTGCCACGGGGAACCCAGCCGCCTATGATCATTTCTTACGACGCCTCCAACCTTCCGGTCGCCCAGCTTAACGTTTTCAGCGACTCGATGTCCGAACAGCAGCTATTCGACTACGGCCTCAACTTTCTGCGCATCCAGCTCTTCACGATCCCGGGCTTCTCGAGCCCAGCGCCGTTGGGTGGTGTGCAACGCGCCGTGATGGCCAATCTCGACCCCAGCCGGCTGTATTCGTTGGGACTCTCGCCCGTCGACATCGGTAACGTGCTGGCGACCACAAACGTCGTCATCCCCTCGGGCACCGCCAAGATCGGCAACTACGAGTACACCGTAGACATCAACATGAGCCCCAGCAATATCAAGGAGTTCAACGAGTTGCCGGTACGGATGGTGCGCAGCGCCAAAGTCAGAATGGCGGACGTAGCGCCCGTGAGCGATAGCCATCAGCCTCAGACCAACGTCGTCAGGGTAGACGGCGTCAGGGGCACGTACCTGATGGTGATTAAGCACGCGGCGGCTTCGACTTTGGCTGTCGTGAATGCGGTCAAGGCCCGTCTGCCGTTCATCAAGCGGGCGGCACCGAAGGGTCTGCACATATCGCTTACGTTCGACCAGTCGAGGTTCGTCAGAGATGCTCTATGGGAGGTCGTGCGCGAGGCTCTTACTGCGGCAGGGCTGGTCTCCTTGATGGTTCTGATTTTCCTCGGATCGCCTCGCAGCATGCTGATCGTCATCGCCTCGATACCTTTGTCGATTCTGACCGCCTTGGTGGGGCTAAAGCTTTCGGGCCAGACGATCAATGTGATGACGCTCGGCGGAATCGCTTTGGCGGTCGGAATGTTGGTGGACGACGCGACGGTTGAAGTGGAAAACATCCATCGCAACCACGCGATGGGCAAGCCGTTGCTCGTGGCTATTCTCGACGGCGCGGCGCAAATCGCTACGCCGACCTTTGTGGGCACTATCTGTATTTGTATCGTCTTCTTCCCTGTGGTGCTGCTTTCAGGAGTGGCGCGGTTTCTTTTTACCCCGCTCGCCCTGGCGGTAGTGTACTCGATGCTGACTTCTTACCTGTTGTCCCGAACCTTGGTAACGACCATGGCCGCCTACCTTCTGAGCGAGACTCACGAGGAGCATCATGGGGCAAACCTTTGGGGGCGCTTTCTGATGCGCTTCGAGCAAGCGTTCGGTCGCTTGCGGGCGCGCTACGTTGAGACGCTGCGCGCTTTTATCGCTTGGCGACCGCTTACGCTTAGCTGCGTCGGCGCGATGGTGCTGATCTCGTTCGGTTTGCTTCCCGTGGTAGGCGAAGATTTTTTTCCCCAGGTGGATGCGGGCATGATGCGCCTTCATGTGCGCGCCCCGACCGGAACGCGAATCGAGCGTACCGAGCAGATTGTCGATGCCGTCGACCGCGAAATTCGAAACATTATCCCGCCCTCGGAGCTTGAAAGCATCAGCGACAATATCGGTTTGCCTCTGTACTATGACCTCGCCTTTTATCAAACCGACAGTATTGGGCCGCAGGATGCCGACGTTTTGATCCAGCTGAAGCCCGAGCACCGCCCAACCTCCTATTATCAGAACCGAATACGGCAGGTGCTAAGGCGCAACTTTCCCAATCTTACGACCTACTTCCAGCCTGCAGACATGGTGACTCAGGTGCTCAACTTCGGTCTGTCTTCCGCGATCGATGTTCAAATATCCGGCAACAACCTGAACCAAGATCTGGCTTACGCTAATCGTCTCAAGGCCGCGATGGAGGCGATTCCGGGCCTGGTGGATATTCGGATAGCGGAGCCGATGGATTATCCGGCAATCTTCGTCAAGCTCGACCGCGACAAAGCGCTTCAAACCGGGATCACTGAAGAGCAGGCGGCATCGAGCCTGCTTGCGGCCTTGAGCGGCAATATGTTGATCCAACCGGACTTTTGGCTCGATCCGGTCAGCGGCGTCAACTACAACGTGATCTCGCAGTCCCCGCAGCATCTGATATCTTCGATTCAAGATATCGCCAATCTGCCCCTGACTGCGTCGTCCTCCGTGCAGCCCAGTCCGGGGATGGCAGGTGTTGTGAGTTCGAGCGGCGCAGACCACGCCTCTGGCACGACAGCCGGTGGCGCGATGCCAGAACCCCAGCATCTTGGCAACCTTGCCACGCTCGAGCACACGGTCGACCCCGCCGTGATCGACCATTACACAGTGCAGCGGGTGATAAATCTTAACTGCGATGTCTGGGGACGCGACTTAGGCAGCGCAACCGCGGCGGTTGAAAAAGAAATCGCGAAGCTCGGCGTTTTGCCACCTGGTATGGCGATCCACATTCGCGGTCAGAGCCAAGCGATGCGCCAGTCGTTTCGCACGTTGGGCTTTGGAGTAATATTAGCAGCCGTGCTCGTATACCTTATTATGGTCGCCAACTTTCAGTCGTGGCTTGAACCGATGATCATAATGCTAGCGGTGCCAGGCGCGCTCGCCGGTGTGCTATGGATGCTTGCATTGACCAAGACGACGATCAATGTGGAATCCTTGATGGGCGCAATTATGGCGGTGGGCGTGGCGGTCGCTAACGGAAATTTGTTGATAATTTTTGCCAACGATCTGCGCGAAGAAGGGTACGACTCGGTGAAGGCTGCTATCGAGGCTGCGTCCATCCGTTTGCGCCCGATCCTGATGACTGCTCTAGCGATGATCCTGGGGATGTTGCCGATGGCGTTGGGAATTGGCGCGGGCTCGGAGCTTAACGCGCCCCTAGGGCGAGCCGTGATAGGCGGACTGATCGCAGCCACGCTGATGACGTTGTTCGTCGTGCCCACGGTGTATTCAGTGTTCGCTCGTCATCGGATTACGAAAAAAGAGCGCGACGAGAGGGTTGCCGCAGCTCTCGCCCAGCATCGCGCATAACCGCGAACTCTGATCCGCGCGGACAAGTTGGAAGACTTGCGCCACACGCGCTTTAAGCTGGACCACTGCCTTTACAAAGGTCACAGGCGAATCGATGCTAGATTTGAACCACGAGCTATCTCGCTCTAGACGGGACAACGAGCAAAGCCAGCTAAGAATACCTCTGTGGTTGACGCGCGATCTTGTCCTGATTTTCCTGGGTCGCGGATTACGCAGTCTAAGCCAAGGCTATCTGTCGATTGCCGTACCGATCTACGTGGTAATGCTCGGCTACGGCGCAGTGGACTTAGGAATACTGTACACTGCCGGCACGCTGGCGAGCGCGTTGCTCACACTTTTGGTAGGCGCGCTTGCGGACAGGCTCGGCCGCAAAGCGTTGCTTATCGCGGTATCGATTATGGCAACAGTCGGAGCGCTCGGCTTTGCGTATGGGACAAGCCTATCAGTTTTAGTCGTTGCGGCGGCCACGGGGACGATTGGACAGGGTGGCGTGGCAGGTCATGGCGGGGCGTGGGGGCCGTATTATCCGGCGGAACAAGCCCTCGTTACCGAAATAGTAGCGGACCGTTGGCGCACCTCGGCGTTTGGAGCACTGTCGTTCTTTGGAGTATGTGCTGGAGCGCTAGGTTCGTTGATGGCGGAACTACCTGACCAGTTGCACGCCCATTTTCAGGTTGCTCCAATCTCAGCATACAGAATACTTTTTTTAGCGACAGCGGTATTGAGCCTTGCGATGGGGCTAATCGTAATTCCTGTGCGCGAGCGGCCGTCCCGGCTTTCACGCGGCGAAACGGCGCGATCTGGTGAACTGGCCGCTCGAATATTAGGTCTGTCGCTAAGTTCTTGGAAACTGGTCGGGCGTTTCATGCTAACCAACGCCACCAACGGGCTGTCGATAGGGATTTTCTCACCGTTTATCGTTTATTGGTTTCACCAGCGTTACGGGGCCACTGCCACAGAACTTGGAACTTTGTTTTTTGCCACGAATCTTGTCGCCGCTGTACCGTACTTGGCGGCAGGCACATTCGCTGCTCGCCTGGGTTCCGTGAACACCGTGGTCTTGACCCGCATTTTGGCAGCGGTTCTGATCGGGGTTATGGCGCTGATGCCGAGCTTCTGGCTCGCCGGCACCGTGTTTTTGGTGCGTATGGCGGCAAACACGCTGTCGATCCCGGTTAGGCAATCGTATTTGATGGGGGTTGTTCCTGCATCTGAGCGGGCCAGTGCTGCTGGGTTGAGTAACTTTCCGTTGCAGGTAACCCGTTCGCTGGGAACTTACCTCGGCGGACTTTTGATGCAGAGCTTTTCGCTGTCGTCTCCGTTTGAAGTAGCAGCGGTAATCCAACTCTTGAATGCTGCCCTGTACTACAAGTTTTTTCGCGATGTTCTTCCGCCAGAAGAGCGCGAAGCGCGTGAAACCGATAGTTTTGAGTCTTATGCGGCGACGGGCAGCGAGCGGTGCGCAGACCGGTAAAAGGTGCTTTTTCGGTGCCGCTTTTTACGGGCGACGAAAAGGAAATGCCGCTGCGGCAGAGATACTCGTGGGGTGCCACTTTGGCGCGCTAAAAGAATTCGCGGCGCTCGTGTGGGTCGACAGCGGTGTCGCTATAGCTGGTAGCTACGTGCTCCCTCGCGTCTGCGAAGCTCTCACGCCGACTTCCCCATCGGCCTGGTCCGTTCAGAATAGGCGCGCGTCTCTATCCTAATCGCTTGCTTTGAGACGGCGAGCGCCCAATCTGCGACGTCACCATATATGGTTTTGAAAATTCGCTGAAATCCCTTAGTGCGAGCTTCTCAAGGAAACTTGGTTTCGAAAGGCCACGCCTTGTATTGGGAGACGCCGAGGCGGTGGGAAAACGCCGCGTAGGTGACGACGCCCTTGGAATCGAAGGCGACCTCGAACTTATCCATGCCCAGTGCGGCATTCCTCAAAGTCATACTGTGGGGAGCAAACGATAGTGGACCGACAAAGTTCAATGGCCAGCCAAGGTCCACGCTAAAATCCTTCCCGTCGAAATAATAATAATTCGCAACCATTCCGTCAGGGATCCCAAGCAACTGATTCGGTACCCCGAGTTTTTCGATTACCTCGTTCCAGGTAGTTCGGCCGGGAGTAATAAAGGCGACGTCTTGGGGCTTTAGCGGCCGATTAACGGTGAGCCTGGTCCAACCAACCGGGCCGCACGCCGCTGAGTTGAAGGCGAGCACTAAAATCGCAAAAGCCGCGCAATAGGCGCGCGCTGCCATCTTCGCCTCAATTTCCAAAGGGCCAGTACTGGAACTTGAGCTTGTCCGTTCCTTTGCCGTAGAGCACTTCGTCCACTACGCCTTCTTTATTGAAAAACACGTAAAGATCGTCGCTCGCAATGTTAACCCGCGAGAAAACCAGAACGGTGCCGTGCTTTAGCGTGTATCGATAATAATGGAAGACTTCCTCGCCGTTAATCTGGCGTATATTGTCCGGCGCGCCTAGGAGTTGGACGACTTGTTCTATCGTCGTCTTTCCCTTTTTGATGGCCGAAACGTCGTTGTCGTTGAACGGTGTCCCCAAATCGCCGCGCGAAAAAGCGCATCCGGCGATGCCAGCAAGACCCACCCATATCGTCAACAACGACCAAGGGCGCAAAAGCCTTGCTAAGGCAACGTATGCGCCCGATTTAATCACGTTTTGCCCCCGATCCGATGCTGCGCGCACAATTGGAGGTCTGGGGCAACCAGGGCAACGTTTAGAAACATGAAGGACCAAAGGTTTGTGCGGTGAATCGAGCAGGTGGGAAATTGATGCCTTCTCATATTGAGGTACTATAGGCTTGGATAGCGCCCCGATGCTTTTTCTACCTAGCCGACGATCTAAGTTTGTGGCAATGGGGCGTGTCAAGCCTGTCGACAAGTTCTTTGTCGGCTTTCAAACTGATAGCTGGGGCGACGGTTTAGGGGCTGCCTAATTCATTCTTCGTCGCTAGCCATCTGGAAGCGAGGTTTAGGGCCGAAATTCGCACTGAGAGCGAGCTTTCCAGGGCGTTTTTGTGCCCCTTCTGTCGGCGAGCAATTCGCGGATTAGCGCTACACTTCTAGCAACTCAGATTAAAAGCCACAAGCAGGCGCCATGAAGTTGTTAGGCCGAAAGTAGGAGCGCGGAAAATCTATATCGGTGCTTGCAAAACTTACTAAAGGTCCTCGCGAAACCAGTCCTTTGAATTTCTCCTCTTCTACTCTTTTACGTGTTAGGGGATTTTACAGCGGCCTTCGGTCTTAACAAAGTTACGACGACGCTCGCCATTAATTTGCCGCTTTCGTCAGTTACGCGAACGTTGGCAACCATCGTGGTGCGCCCTGAATGGATGATCTCGGCGTCGGCAAAAATTTTGCCGCCTCGAGTATTACGAAGTAGGTTGGCCGAGATCTGGAAGGCTAATGGAAAAAGCTCGGGGCGTGGTTCGCCAGCTGGATTGATTTCGGCCAAGCAGGCCGAGGTAGCTGCGACGTCGGCGAGAGCGATGATCGCGCCGGCGTGAAAAAGTCCCGTTGGCTGTGCGACCGCGTGAGAGAACTCAAGTTGGGCTCGCGCTTTTCCCTCGCCAGCCGAAAGTAAAACGATTCCGATGCTTTCGTTGAGAGTGTGGCGCGAAAAAGATTCATTGAACCTTCGAGCGTATTCTTCCGGTGACATATCTCCTCCCGTGAACTTGTAACCCCGTGGAGCCTTCTATGTGAAAAAGGTTTTCGCTTGAAGCTGAAGGTAGCGTAGATAATCGGGAGCTCCTAATTGCGTCGCTTGAAATCGGCGAAGAGAGTTTCGTTTGGCGCTAGCGCTTGCTCACGCCGAGAAGATTTACGGTTCAGCTCTTGCAGCGGACTGTTACGTTACGTTTGATAGGCGAAAAATACTTGAGAGCGCGGGCTGCTCAACAATGATTCCGCCCTAAGTTTTTGCGAAATGTCTAGAGAAGAGATAGCGGCGGTTCAAAAATGCCGTGAGGCAAGGAGCGAGCGTTTATTGTGAGGAGACCGGGCAGTGCGGCACGCGAGCCCAGCTCGCACGATTTTACGTTGCGAAGTTTTTAGGAGAGGGCCGTCGGGGATTCGAACCCCGGACCCGCTGATTAAGAGTCAGCTGCTCTACCAACTGAGCTAACGGCCCACCCAGAACTTAACCCACCTACAAGCCCTCGCTAGAGCTCGAGCCGCGATTCATTAAAGCACCTCAGAAGCAGGCGAGAAAGCCGACCTTAAAAGGCGCGTTCACTCGGCTTGCAGGCGTAAACCGGGTGGGGTGAGTGAAGGGACTCGAACCCTCGACCACCGGGGCCACAACCCGGTGCTCTGCCAACTGAGCTACACTCACCACCCCTGATTAATTTGACAATATACGCGTCGCAAATAAAGACCAAGACCGCGACCGCAAGCGCGCGCACCTGTGCAGGGAGCGATTAAAACTGCTCCCGGACAGCGATCATAAACCGCTGCCCGCTTTTCCCTGTTGCCCGGACCCCCGGCTAGGTAAAGCGGCCGAAGCCTAAGTTACGAAGACATTATACGGAGTCAAGCCGGCGCTTGCCTGCGGCAAACCCCAGCAAATAGCCGCTTTGGCTAAAAACTAACTTTTTGCTTCCTCCAGCGCAGCCATCGCGATCGTCCCATGAGTAAAGGCTGCCCCGGCGCGCATCTCCATTGCCACAAAAATCGCCTCGGCGATCTCCTCGTCCGTTGCTCCAAGTTCTTTAGCTCGTTTAACGTGCCCCTCGATGCACCAAGGACATTGGGTAGTATGGGCAACTCCTATCGCGATTAGATTCTTGACCTTGCTCGACAGCGCTCCGTCCTTGAACACGGCTTCGCTAAAGTTGCTAAAGGCCTTTGCAAGCTCGGGCCTAAGTTGGCGCAGTCGCGCACGATGCTTAACGTTGTCTTTGACGTGATAATCGGCCACCTCTGTTTTACCTCCCTTAGCTCGAGTTTTGTTGCTTCGCTTAAGCAGCCCGTCGCTTTACGCTTTGTGCCTACGTTAAATCAACCGGTTGAACCAAAGGTCGCGGTGTCTATGATCGTTTATTTTGTTCGAGCACTTGTTTTAGAACTACGGCTTGGTTGTGCTGTTCGTCCCGAGCACCGAAAACTAGCGTGAGCGTACCGCGTGAAGCCAGCTGGCGTAGCTCTTCGAGCTGCTCGCGGGCCTCTGGTCGCTCCAGTTCTTCAAGGTAGCGCTTGCGGAACTCTTCCCATCGTTCCGGCGCGTGGCCAAAAAATTTCCTCAATTCGTCGCTTGGCGCTATTTCTTTGAACCAGTATGAGATTTGAGCGTCGCGCTTGCTGACGCCGCGCGGCCACAGCCGGTCGACCAGTACCCGCACGCCGTCTTCCTTGCTTGGAGGTTCGTAGACCCGCTTGAGCCGAATCCTCATCTTCAAAGCCTCGTATACCTGGTTAGCAGGAGAAGCTTTTGCCACGGCCTGCGTACATAAGAAAGCCTCGCGCAATAGTTAGAAGTGCCCGTTAGAAGAAATCAGCCGAAAAAGCGATCAGAATTCACGCCGAGCAAACGACACCTCTTGGTAGATCAGATCCGAATTCGCTGGACACAATAACCTCTGTTTGCGAACACTGCTTGCTGGTCTTTACGTGAAGATGTCGATGCCATTCTCAAGCAGTTACTGTTTGCTCAGACGACCCAAGCTCGGTGCGCACTGCCTCGGCTAGCTTCTGTGTCTCTTCCTCACCCAGTAAGCGGTCGATAAGGGGATAAAGCACCTCTTGTTCTTTCGAGATGTGGCTGGCAAGCAATTGCGCGAAATCGTACGGCTGGCCTTCCAGCGTATGTACCACGGTGGAATATTCGCGCGCACGAGTGAGTTCTTCGAGGTTGTCGAGAATTTGCTCGATCTCGCGATGCTCCGAGCGGACGATCGCTAGCGGGTCGGCCGTAAGAGCGGTATCGATTCGCCTTTTCTCTAAGCGTGGAAAAAGTATTTTTTCCTCAGCTTGAATGTGACGCCTTAGCCCCGCGGCGAATTTCCCGAAGCAGTTGCGCAAATGTGCCAACTTTAGCGCGTCGAGCGTTTGGGCCGCCTTTTGACATTCGTCCCAAAGTTCCAGTAGCCGACGATGGTCGTCTTGGAGAAGCGTGCTAACGCGCGAAAGCATCATGTGTCTCTCTCTGTGAGGTCAGTTGCAAGTAAAGCGGTAACATGTATAATACTTACATGTCTGCTCTTGCGCGGTCAATTGTTGCTATTTACGTGGCGCGCGTATTCTTAAAGATGGTTTTTGTGTCCACGAGAAGTCTGTTATTCTTGATTTTGCGTAGGCGACATTGGTTTACGACCGCGCTTTAGGCTTTTCGACATGAGTCGGTGCAAGGCGAAAAATATCGGCGTATTAGCCAGAGCGATTTTAAGCTCTGTCTCGCCAAGCTTCTGCTTGTGCCGACGCGGTTAACGCTTTGACAGCGCAGCATCATACCGATGGCCCGGATCCGAGTTATTTACGAGAGTGGCGAACCTGAAAGAGTAATCGAATTCGACCCGAGCGATGCCCCGTTTCAGCACGACGGGCAACCTGGTTCGATCCTAGACGTGTTGCTCGGTCATGACGTTTGGCTGGAGCACGCGTGTGGAGGGAATTGCGCCTGTACGACGTGCCATGTGATCGTCAAGCGCGGCTTTGAACTGCTTTCCGAAGCTTCGGAGCAAGAGGAGGATTTGTTGGACAAGGCACCGGGTCTTACGCCGACCTCGCGGCTGGGCTGTCAGGCCGTGATCGAGGACCCGGACGCTGAGATTGTCGTGGTTATACCACGCTACACGATCAACCAGGTAAGCGAGCGGCCAGCTCGTTAGAAAGGCTTGGAGCTCTGCCGGCAAGAAATCCTGGGTACTTGACTTCGAGCAGACAGAAGGCTGCGATGACGAGAGCGTGAGTTATCTTGCCTTCTGCGATGAGTTGACGGACACGTTCCAGCCGAAACCTTACGACTCGCGTTGCCTCTCCGTCGTCTAGCTTCTTGCGCGTCACCCGGCGCGCGGAGCACGCCAAAAAGGAAAAGCAGAGATTGTCTTGAATCGCAGGATTCGGGTGCACCCGACCGAGAGGGATAATTTCCTCTGCGTCGTAGCCTGTTTCTTCCACCATCTCTCGTCGCGCGGCCTCAGCTGGGCTTCTATCCGCTGGATCGACCATCCCACCGGGAATCTCGAGCGTAAAACTCCTAACCCCATGCCGGTACTGGCGCACCATCACCACGCACCCGTCGTCGGTGACCGGGATGATGTTCACCCAGGCCGGCACCTTGAGGACGAAAAAGTCGCGGTTACCGTGGGTCGGGTGGCGGCTCGATTGACGATAGAGTTCGAAGACTGGTGTTTTACAAAGAGATTCGCTTCTGACGGTGAGCCATTTATGCAATTCTTCGCACCTCTCTTCAGGCTAAAGGCTCGTCAGACCATATGGGCTGCAATTTAAAAAAGAGCACGTATGCACCTGCTAGGGCACCTAAATGAACGTGCCACCTATTGCCCGAATGCAAGCGCAACTTGTTTTGGCGCAAACCTACAATGTGAGGTCTGCTTTCGACTCCACTCTACGCTTCGATTCTGGGGAATTTCAGCTATCGGCAGCTCGATCCACCAACTGGAATGTTTTGTAAGTTAACGGTCGGTAGTTACGCTTTCGTTTTAAGCCTTCCGAGTGGAGTTAGGTGCGCCGTTGGCTTGCAAGCCGCTCCACGAGCCGCCGCGTTAACCTGCCGATCTCATCCCTACATCGCGTAAAGCCTTCGAAGCCTTGGCCACTGGGATCCTCGATATCGCCCACTTCTCCCACAAACGAGCGCAACGTGTAAGCTTCCGGTCCGCCATACTCTAGCGGAAATTTCTCGCACAGCTCCTTCAGCTGTTGTTCGGTCATCGCGAGCACCAAATCTGACCCGTACAGGAGCTCGGGATGGCGCTTTAGGTCGGTCGAGCTAGCTCCTTCGGGCAGCTCGATGCCGATTTCGCGCAGCGCCAACCGCGTTTCAAGGGAGACTAACGCGCCGTCGCGCGCGTACGGAGCGATCCCGGCAGACAAGACGGTTATTTGCTGCTCCAGGTTGCGCTGCGCAAGCTCGCGCCGCGTTAAATACTCTGCCATCACGCTTCGCGCGGTATTGGCAGCGCAGATAAAAAGCACCGAGCGGTACCGGGGACCAGTTTCAGCCACGGCGGTTATACGGGCTTGAGGCTCAAGCTCAGCTACTGAAGAGCTGGCGCACCTCGCCCAGAACGTGTCCCAGTGACTCTTTTTTGGTCAAGCCTTTAGCCAGTTCTTCTTTAAGCCTGGGGCCGAGCTCTTCGGGGTCCCAGAATCCTTTTTTCGTAATTCTGGCCACCGAGTGCCACCCCTTCATCAGCCAGACCGAGCCGAGCCCTACTCGAAAAACCTCGCCGTGAACGTCTTTAGCGTCGTCGCTGGCCAGCCAGACCACAAGCGGGGCGATATGGGCCGGACTGTAAGGGTCGAACTCGCCCGGCGCCACCTCGGGCATCGTGGCCGCCGTTTGGGGCGTTGCGTCAACTGTCATTCGCGTGCGGGCAATCGGAGCGATCGCGTTGGCGGTAACGCCGTAGCGCTGCATCTCCATGTCGACGATAATTGCCATGGCGGCCAACGCTGCCTTCGCCGAACCGTAGTTGACCTGGCCCGCGTTGCCGAGCAGGCCCGAGTCCGACGACGTGTTGATCAAGCGCCCATTAAGGACGTTGCCAGCTTTGAACTGCTCGCGCCAATACTCCGTGGCATGACGCGCCATGTTGAACGAGCCCTTGAGATGCACGTTAATTACAGCGTCGAAATCCTCTTCGGTCATGTTGAATATCATCCGGTCGCGCAGTATTCCGGCGTTGTTGACCACGATATTCAACTTGCCGAAGTTATCGAGCGCGCACTGGACGATCCGCTTAGCTGCCTTGAAGTCAGCAACGTTGTCGTAATTTGCCACCGCTTCCCCGCCGTTCTTTCGTATCTCCTTGCAGACTTCTTCGGCAGGAGTGGACGACTGTCCGCTGCCGTCAAAATGGGCACCGACGTCGTTCACGACAACCTTTGCTCCGTGCTTTGCGAGCAGCAGCGCTTCTTCCCGACCGATACCGCGCCCGGCACCGGTGACGATTGCTACCTTACCTTCTAATAGTCTCGGCATAACCCAAAGTCCCCTTACAATTGCTTTCCTGCCAAGTTACGCAAATTATTCCGACACAAAAACCATAGGCTAAACAAGCACGAACCCGCGCTTGCGGACCGTCTCGTTGTCTCGACCTAGATGCCTAGCTCATTGGTCGTTTGACAGTAGCGTTAGTATAACAGAAAGTTCGCCAGGTGGAGGCCATCATTCGGATAACTTTTATCGCAGTTCGCCACGCTGAGTTCTACCTTTAAAGCTAGCGTGGTAATTTCAGTCAAAGTCGAAGCATGTCATGTATGGAACCGCTCTGGCGTTGTCGAGTCTTACACATTCGCAGTCCGAAGTGTTTCTTAAGCGCTGGCCACAGCTGACCTGTCCTGCAGACGTGAACCCTGGTCATGTTGTGCCGACAGTTTGAAGCGTTTGCCGACGGGTTTAACTGGCCGTTCGATTCAGCGCGAGCCAATCCGGGCGTGCCGGCTGAAACGTACTCGGTTTCATGCGATGACGTTTTGGCGGCGAAGCTCGGTGATTTCGTTAGCGTCGAAACCAGCCCACCGCAGCACCTCGTCGGTATGTTCGCCTAACCGAGGAGGTAGCGCGCCGACTGTTGCCCGTTCGCCGTTGATAGCCACTGGGAGGTCGATTATTTTGAAACCTGGCACTCGCAAAGTTTTAATCTCTTTGATCAGCTCCATCGCCTTTACCTGCTCGTCGGCGCACACTTGGGCAAGCGAGTTTATCGGACTGCAGGGTACTCCTGCCGCTCGCAAAGCATTCGCCCACTCATGGCAACGTCGAGTTTCGATTCGAGCCTGAATAAGTCTATGCAGCTCGTCGCGATTTCTTACGCGGTCCGCGTTAGTACTGAAACGAGGGTCGCGCGAAAGCTCGGGCATCTCGAGAACCCTGCAAAGTGCGCGGAATAGATTGTCGTTGCCCGCGGCAATCATTATCCAGCCGTCGCGCGCTTCGAAAGCTTCGTACGGGGCAACCAACGGCGAACGCGAGCCAACCTTTTCTGGAACCTCCCCACTGGCCAGATAACCGGCCATCAACAGTGTCGTCCAAACCACGCCGGTTTCGAGCAAGCTCGTATTGATCTCGGATCCTTTGCCCGTTTTCTGGCGCTCCATAAGCGCGATCAATATTCCGATAAAAGCCCACATTCCGGTGCCCATATCGATTACCGGCGCCCCCATCCGCACGGGCGGTTCGTCGGGGTTGCCGGTTATGCTCATGTGTCCGGTATAGGCCTGGAGAATTGGGTCATATCCGGGAAGCTCGCTGAACGGGCCGTGGCTGCCGAATCCGCTGATAGCGCAAAAGATCAATCGCGGGTTTCTAGCACGCAAGTTTTCGTAGCTTAGCCCGCGGGCTCGGGCGCTCTGTGGCTTAAGCGAATGCACAAAAACATCAGCCTTTTCAACCATCGAGAGCACGACTTCAAGACCGCGCGGATGGTTGAGCTCGATACAAACGCTCTTTTTGTTTCGGTTGTACGCAAGAAAGGAGGCCGACTCTTCGCCCCAGTACGGGGGCGCCCAACGGCGCGAATCATCGCCCAATCCAGGACGTTCGATCTTGAAAACGGTTGCGCCAAAATCGCCGAGAAGCTGGGTGCAAAAAGGGCCCGCGATGTTTTGTGTGAGGTCAACTACGGTTATCCCCTCGAGCGTCTTCGGCATCGCTTCACTCCTTGTGCTTGTGGATTCATTTTGCTTGCCTGCTTAAGAGCTTGTCGCTTACGGGCCGAGACCTTAGCGGACAGTATTTGCTGAGCTCCCCTTTTTATCATCGAAGCTGACTTGTGGCGGCGTTGCCCAAGCGCAAGCGTTTAGCCGCTGTGCCTTTTGCTAAGTGATATTACCGACCAGACGGCGTCGCAAATAGATTTCTATGAGCATCAAGGAAATTGCAATCGGTACCAGGTAGCCTGTGGCCGGTCTGTAGCGAACAACCCTACGACCGTTGTGCTGCAATAATTGCTGCAGCGAGGGGTTGAGGCTTCCTCCTGTAGCCTGGGTCAGGCGCTCGAGTAACTGGCGATTTGGCGGTCGCAGGCGCAGTTCTTCCATCAAGGATGGCACGGTGCCGGTGGCGATGTAGGGAAGCGACGCCAAGGTCTTTTCCTGATCATTTTTTTTCTGCACCAGGTAAAACGTGTACTCGCCTGGCGCCATCGTTCCCATATCCGCCCGGTATTCGTTCGGCGATACGGGGGTCATCGGGATTTCGGAGGCGCCCTTGGAGCTTACCACGCGGCAAAAAAGGCTTTCGGCAGGCACGCGGTCATTGTTTTGCGCGATTATTTGGATCGCCCCATCGCGCTCGACACGTACGCTCAAGTCGAAGGGCTGCCACAGCCGCGGTCTCATCGTCCACGTGATCAGCTGAGACCAGAACTGGGCGTAGCGGTCCCACTGGAGCCATCGCACGCTTCCTACTGACTCGGGGTCTGCGGCGAAGGTTGCCACGCGACCTAAGCCGAATTGCCACGATGCGACCAGAGGCGCTTGACCGCCCTGGTGTTCAACCGCCAGCGACACGGTGGCGCGCTCTTTGGGTTCGCTGAGAGAGTAAAACTCCACTGGTGGGAGCTTGTCTGACTCGATTCCGGCCAAGATCGCATTGCGCTTTGCAACGGTTACCCGCAGATGGCGAATCGAATGGGCGTCGGTGCTTTTGTGGCTCAAACGCACCAACAGCTCCGGCAACGTGGTAATATCGTCGACCCGATAAAAAACGCCGTGGGTGAGCTCGGCGAAGTCCTGAAGCAGCTTCAAGTTTTCCGTGTCAGGTCCGATTCGAATGGTGGAAACGGGGATGTTTTGCCGCGCAAAGTCGGCCATCAGCTGGTCGTGGTCATGGTATTCGCGATTCGTGTCTCCGTCGGTCAACAAGATCACTTGGCGTGTGCGTACGTCGGTCGCTAGAATTTGCCGCTCCGCTATTTCCAACGCTTGCTTGAAGTCGGTCCCACCTCCTGGCTCGAGCGCCGCGATGCGCGCCTCCAAGGCGCGGCGATGTCCGCCGAGCGGTTGCAACGGCATCAGCACGTAAGGGTCCGAATCGAAGGCTATCACGCCGACGAAGTCGGCGTCGTCGAGTTGCCGCAACAGCGCCAAGGCGGCCTGTTTTGCATAGCGTATTCGCTCCTCGTCGCGGATCGTCGGGTAGCGCGAGTTGTAGCCCATTGAGTTTGACCGGTCGATAAGCAGGTAGATCGCTACGGGCTCCCGTTGCGGTGGCGGAGGTTGTGGTCTGAACCGTACTGGCAAAAAGCTCTCGAGCACGCTTCCCATAAAACGGCTGTCGCGAAGCGTGTTCCCGGTTACGATAACGCCTCCTCCGTATTCGCTGACATACGTCTTCAGCGTCTCTTGAAGTTCCGGTCTCAGAGCGTCGCTCGAAACGTCGTCCAGTACGACCGCCTGATAACCTAACAAAAAGCTCGTCGCGTCGGGCTGCAAGTCGGAAGGTTTTGCACTGGCGGCTTCGTAGCCGCGCATGCCCAGAACTTTAAGAATGCTGGTTGGGCTGTCGTTCGACACCACCAGTACACGCGGCGCGGGCGAAACTGCGACAGAGGTGGTCAAGCTCGAATTCACCACGCGTACGTGGGGTTCCACTTCGAGTTTCGAAGTTATTAAGCTAGCTCCAGGCTTGGGGATTAGAAATGGCAGCGCGTAGCGGTTGAGTCCTTGATGGAGCCGAATAAGGCGCTCGACGGGACGCCCAAAGGAGTCCTGCACCGATAGCCTAGCCTCGACGTCACGTTCGGCCTCGCTCTCGATGTCTAACCGGAGCGGGAACGTGAAACCAGCCCGCACGACCTCTGGGGCATAAATCCCCACCAAGGCGACCCGCGCAGACGTCACAGGCGGCGGCAGTGAAGCAAACACTTGGACGCCGCTTGCGACCAGCATCGGAATTTCTTGTAGAGCGTCGCCCTGGGTCTCGTTCCCGTCACTAAGTAGCCACAATTTTTTCTCGGCATCTGGCGCGAACATCCCGACCGCCACAGTCAGCGCCGAGGCTATGTCGGTTGCGTCGCCGTTGACGCTTCCCTCGAGCGAGCCCACATCTCGAACGCTCGCCGGCTCCGCCAAAACGCGTATATCTGCACCAAACGCGAGCACCGACAACGAGTCACGCCGGTCCATGCTGCGCGCCAATCGAAGCACCTGGCGACGCATCGCGTCCAACTGCGATGGGTCGATCGAACGCGATTCGTCGAGCATCGCCACTACTTCAAGTCTGCCGGTACGCACGCGCGTTTTGACCTGGAGCCCCGCAAGTAAGGCCACCAAGGCTACCAGGACGCCAGTTCGCAGCCCCGCCAATGCGAATTGTAAACCACGGCTGTGGGCGTTTGTGGCGCGCCATCCTGACCACCATACCAGTGGTACTAACGAAATAAGCCAAAGCAGCTCGGGTCGTTCAAACACTTGCCTGCCTGTTTTTCGAACTTCGTAGGACGATAAGCGCGCTTTCCGCCACAAGCGCGGCGAGTGCTAAGCTCGCCAACGCCACCGTCAGCGGCTTCGTCCGAGATTGTTCATTTCTTTTGCGTCCTGACGCTCTGGAAGGGGGAAGGTGAAGAACTCGGCGTTCGATCCTTAAGTCCGACTCGGAAGCGTCGAAGTAGTTGGCGAAGACGGACTGGGTGAAATCTCCGGTCTCGATCACGTAGCGTCCGACCATCGTCGGCGTGAAGCGAATCTGCTTGTCCTTGTCGGGACCGAGCTTGACGGTAGCGCCGTCGGGTAACGTAACTCGAGCACTTGTTTCTGAGTCAATGGTGAACGTGTTGCCGGTGGCTACGACCTTTACGTCGGAGGGGGCAAGCAGCTCGCTCACAAGCTTGAGCGCAAGCTCAAGGACCTCGAGCCGATCGGGATCGAACAAGAGATGGTCTCGGATATCGAACGCGACTACGCCCATGCGAAAATTGCTTCTGCGACCTATCGCGACCAGGGGGATACGGCGCGCAGGTTGCCAAGCGGCTCCTACGGCTAGCACGCGCATCCAGTCGGGCAGCGACAAGATACGCGTGCGGTGAAGCGGAATCGGCACGAAAAGGCGTTGCTCGCCGACGATTCGGTCAAGTTCGGCTCGGCCGGCCGTGAGGCCAGCGTTCGGTTGCCCGCTTGACCTCGGGAAAAACGCAACGAGCGAGCGGCCCTTAAATTCGTCGACGACTTGGTCGTAGACCACGACGAGGTCGTAGCGCTGGGCATCTTCCGCTGAGTGCAGATTGGCCGATAGCGCCGAAGAGCGCGCCTCGAGCGTGTGAAGCGTGGCCTGTGGTGCTATAGCCTTGACGAGTCTTGCCAAATCCTCGCCCACGCCCGTATCGCTACTTACTATCAGAACGCGTTTCCCCTGGAGCGCAGGAACATAAGCGTACCGAACGTTGTCGAAAGAAAGAGCATCATCGCCGAAACCCTCCGCTCGCAAAAGGCCAGCTTCGGTCAGGGGTCCGAACGGCACCACCAGTTGGCTTCGCGGCGCAAGTGTCATCGACCGCCGGTACGTCAACCGATTATTGAGCTCGATCCGTAGCTCGCATCTTGCTTCTCTAAACGAAAAATTGCGAACCACGCAGAAGCCCGATTCCAGCGATGGGACGCCTGGTTCAAGACTGGCTATTGCCAAATTAGGTTGAGCCGTTCCAACTTGGTGAAAATCGAACGAACCGCGTAGCGAGCGCAGAGCCGTATCGCTGTACTGTGGCATCCGGTCGGAAAA
Organism: Pseudomonadota bacterium; assembly: GCA_021324755.1. Classification (GTDB taxonomy): domain Bacteria; phylum Desulfobacterota; class Binatia; order Binatales; family Binataceae; genus JAJPIL01. The sequence continues at coordinate 52,442 of JAJPIL010000004.1, read as the reverse complement.
CAGGTCGACGTAATCAGCCTGGCGCGCCATCGCCAAAGCGGCCGAGAATGCGGCGGCGCGGCTTCTCACCGCCACGGCAGATAGCGATCTCAAGGCGTGTCTTACGGCTGATACGTCAGAGGTGGGACTCAGCACGGTTTTGGCTTCTAAGGCATAAGTCACGACCGAAAACTGGGAGCCTGCGCCCGATTTGGAAATGATTTTGAGCGCCTGGCGCTTGGCAAGCTCGAGCCGCGTAAGTGAACCTTCGCTGGCGCCCATCGCGGCTCCTATGTCAAAAATCAACACTCGGTGGCTTGGGCCGCGCAACGGCGCGCGAAGTTTGAGGTACAGGCCTGCCGCGGCCAGCGAAAGTGTGCCCAATGCTAGCGCTTCGAGCCAAAAGAAGACGTCTGGTTGAAAGCGGCGTTTCGCAACTGGGGAGGGTAACTCCTCGAACAGCAACAAGCTTGAAACGATCAGTCTGGGATAACGACTCGCCAGCAGATAGATCGCGATGAGAACAGCGAGGCTTGCAGCATAAAGCAAACTCAGTGGACTCAGCAATCCCATCCCTAATGCACCAACCCCAAGCGAGGAAACTCCTGGGTCACGATCGTTTCGAAATTTTCCGCCCCGAATGCGCGAACGTAAGGAATATTGTTGCGATGGCAAAAGGTACGCAGCTCGTCGACCAAACGGTGAAGTCGCGCGAGATATAGCGAGGCGACTTTACGTTCGAATCGAAGCTCGCGCATCTGTCCGGTCTCGCTGTCATAAACGCGGTAGATTCCTGGTGCATAAGTCCCCTGCGACTCGTGCTGGCCAAGAACGTGCAGCACCGCGACTTCGTAGCCAGCAGCAAGCAAGCGCTTGAGAGCGGATTGCCACTGTTCGAAGGGGGTCAGAAAGTCCGAGACGATAACGGCTACGCCACGCTCTTTGCGTTGGTTCAAAATTTCCGCAACTCCTGCATCTAAAGCCGTCTCGCCACGAAAGCGCATCTTTTTAAGAAAAGGCCTCAACTCATAGTATGAGTCGCGGCGATGGAAGAACGGGGTTGCGTCGAGCATGACTCGATTACCCCGACGCCCGATCCCGACGATTCGCACAGCGTCATTTTCGCTCATCGCGATATAGGCCACGCTCGAAGCCACCGCCAGCGCCAAACCCGCTTTGTCATCCTCGACCGGGAACCTCATCGAGGCGCTCAAGTCGACCAGGATCGATATCTCCACTTTGCGTTCGCTGCGATGGGTACGGATGATGAGCTCGTCTAGACGCCCCAGGGCGTTCCAATCGAGAAACCTCAAATCGTCGCCCTGAACGTACGGTCTGAAGTTTTCGATCTCGAGACCAGCGCCTTGAACGCGACCCAAGCTTCTTTGCCCGGGGCGCTGCGCGCGAGCGTGCTTAATCGCCAGAATCAGTCGGTCCAGGCGGGTTAAAAATTCTGGGTCGAAAGCTTTTTCTTCGACCATCGCTCGGTCGTAAACCTCATAATCACTCGCGCTGAGAGGCGAGCCCTTTGAGTACTCGCTCGATCAGCTGTCGAGTTTCGACCGCGTCCGCTTGCGCTGCATAATTGAGCATCATGCGGTGGTTTAGGGCGGAAAAAGCGACCCGTTCGATGTCTTCGTGGGCTACGTTGACACGGCCGTCGAGCAAAGCTACCACCTTCGCGCCTAGGATCAACGTTTGTCCGCCCCGCGGGCTTGAGCCGAAAGCGACGTAGCGATCGATCAACTCGTCGCGAAAGCTGCCCGGCCGCCATCTGGTGAACTTAGAAGTGCTCGGCTGGGTCGCGCTCACCAAACGTGCGGCGTAACGTTGCGCATCTGGCGACACGATCACCTGGCGCACCAGACGCTTCAGCGCCTCCAGGCGCGCGGGCGCTTCCTCGGCGTTGAAGACGGGTTCGACTTTCGGCTCGCTTGCGCCAGTTGTCGTCGAAATAATCGTCGCAAGCTCGTTCTCGTCGGGATACTGAAGGTGAATCTTGAAAAAGAACCTGTCGAGCTGGGCCTCTGGCAGCGGGTATGTTCCCTCCATCTCGACCGGATTAAGCGTCGCCATCACGAAAAACGGCGGCTTGAGTCTATGGGTCGTTCCCGCCACGGTCACCTGCAGCTCGGCCATCGCCTCCAACAGGGCCGACTGGGTTTTAGGGGTTGCACGGTTGATTTCGTCGGCCAGTAAAATGTGGGTGAAAATGGGGCCTGGAGAAAAGGTGAACTCGCGTCGCCCGCCGTCAAATGACTCTACAATTCGCGTTCCGGTAATATCCGCCGGCATCAGGTCGACCGTGAACTGGATGCGATTGAAACTCAGATTCAGCGCCTGACCCAGGGTCTTGACCAGCATCGTTTTGCCCGTGCCAGGCACGCCCTCGATCAGCACGTGGCCGCCGGCAAAAAGCGCGATCAAGAGATCTTCGACCGCTCGTTCGTGTCCAACAATTACTTTGTGAATCTCGTTTTGGACGCGCCGGAAAATCCGGGCAAAATCTGCCACGCTCGGAGTATCAACAATCTCGGACTTCACGGCTCAAACGCTCTTTTAATGAGTTCTCGCTCGTCTGCAGGGATCTCCGCGCGATATATCGGCTCATCGGGGGCCTGCTTGGAATTAAGCGGGATGTCCGCTCTCGGCGGCCGGTAAGGCTTACCCGAACCCGCCACAGGACCGCCAGACATGCTGCCTTGAAGCGTAATCTTGAAGGTATGGGAGGCGGTTTTCGGCACCTCGGCCGTCTTGCTATAGAGATGTTCAGGGTCGGAGCCAAAGCCATGGCTGGCGCCCGCTCCCGGCCGCGAACTTTTACCGTGTGGGCCGCTCTGGGTGCGGCCGACTTGACCGTACGTCATCTCGTTTTCCCTTGAAGACATCTGGCCGGTCCGTTCGCCTTCATCTTCGAGCGTTTTGGCGGACTTGAAGTTCGAGCCCTTTGCGCTTTCGCCGTATTGGTTTTTTTGCTGGGTATCGGATTTGCCAGAAGCTTGTAGCTGGCCGCTACTTTGATGGCCACCTGAACTTGTCTCTTCCTGCGATGGAGAGTTCGCCTGAGTGTCCGAGCTCGAGTTGCCAGACGATTCGTCGGTTGCAGTCTGTCCGTCGCGACCTTGCCCTAAGTCCTGTCGATCTGGGTCGGCTTTGGCTAACTCGTCTGAGTCTCGAAAAGCGTGTTGTTGTAGATGGCCGGTAAGTCCGTTTTGGAGCGACTGGGCGAATTGGTCGGCGCGCGCGCCAAGTCTACTCCAGAGGCTTTTGCCATTTTCGGGCACCGCAACGGAGGCACCCTCGCCCGGCTCAACTGTAATGCTTTCTTGGTCGAGACTTTCGCTACCAGCAAACTGTTTATTCTCGCTGGTCGAGTTTCCAGGCATGTTGGGCAAGGCCGGCGCAATCTGCGCAAGCGTAGGGGGCTTTTGCACGGCAAGGTCGGCTAAAACCTGGGCACGCTTGTGCTTGAGCGCCAGCTCTGCTAGCGCCGCGAGCAAACAGGCAAGGAGCAAAGCGAGAAGCGAGCGGGGTATTGTCCAAGGAGCGATTTTCGACGGCACGAAGCGCTCCCGTAGCTCCAAAACGTCTTCCACAAGAAAAGACCACAGCGGTAGACGCGCCGCCTGAGGCGCCATCGCGACAAGCGTTGCCAGCCGGCCTTTGAGCTCTGCTCGCCGGTCCGCCAAGCGCGCCGCTCTTATAATCGTCGTCCAGCGCCTGACGCCTGACACTACGCCCCAAGCCACGCCGCCAAGCGCGCCAAGCGTGAGAACCAGCGCGGCGATCGCGAAAGCCCGAACCGGAAGATAAATTGCCGCCAACATAAAAAGGCCAGCACTGCCAATGACTGTCGCCGCACAGGCCAGCGTCACGTTCAGCAAAAGCTGGCGATTTAAACGGGCTCGCAATAAGGCTAACTGGGAAAAAATCGAGTGAATTCTCGGATCGCGATCGCCCGAAGAGCTTTCCCTAAGCCCCTGCATCGCAAATCTTCTACCCACCACAACAAGCTAGTCCAGCCAAAACCAAAGCGCAACCCAGCGGTGGAAAAGACCTAGCGATGAGAACCGACTCCGTACTTCGGACACAGGCTTTCGATCGGGCAACACGAACACCACGGCGAAATTGGTCGACAAATCGTTTGTCCAAAGGCCACGAGCAGGCCGTTGTACTCTGCCCAGTAGGAGCGAGGAAGAACGTTTCGTAAAGCCGCCTCGGTCTGTTCTGGAGTGCGAGTAGCGACCAGTCCCCATCGATTAGAAATGCGGTGAACGTGAACGTCGACGCAAATGGCCGCCTTGTCAAACGCCTCCGACAAAACGAGGTTTGCCGTCTTGCGGCCAACTCCGGGAAGGCTCATTAGTTCGTCTAGTGTCTGCGGCACTCGCCCTGCGAAGCGCTCGACTAGCTCTTCGCAGATTTGCCTGATCGTGCGGGCTTTGGTGCGATAAAATCCTACGGGATATATCAGCTGCTCGATTTCAGCCACATCGAGCGCCAGCATCTGTCGAGGATTTCGAGCGCGCGCAAACAGGCGCCTTGAGGCTTGAGCCGTAATTTCGTCCTTGGTGCGAAGACTCAAGATACACCCAATGAGCACTAAGAAGGGATCTTTTTCCTGAGCTGCCATCAAACTTACGACCGGAGCGTTCCAGCTGGACGAATGCCGGCGTAAAACCGCTAGCACTTTAACCACAAATGCTCGCTTTTGCGCCCGCGCCTCATCTGGTTGCCTTGAGTCCAGCCTTTTGGACACGTTGTCTTTTCGGTGATTCGCCTCTGTTCGCATCGGGCTCACCACTGCCTTGCGTGCAAGGTTATTTTTTCGCTGCGACTTGCGCTATCGAAGGTAGCCCAAAACGAAACTTTCACTATGTGCGTGTGCTGTGAGTTCCCGCCTTACTACGACGACATGACTTCACAAGTTGCGATCACACGGGATAGTCGAATCATGGAACTGTCCTGTTTTACGGAAAACTCAAGCCTCTTTTTCAATGGGTTTACATTCGTGCGCCGAATGGCCCAAGAGCTCGCCCTTGCGACACTCAAAACCACGGTGATGAGCGCACGCTTTCTAACCGAATCTTAGTTACATTGCCCGAGAAACGTAGTAGGAGCAGCGACAATACGAAAGCGCGCATTGCAGGCACCTGCCATTGCGGCTTTTTTGATCGCTCTTTGGTCGTCGTGCGACAAGCATGGCTCGATTGGACTTCCTAGAGGCCGGCTGGCAAAAGACAATGAGCGGTTGCCTTTGGAAGAACTTGCAATAAAGCCTACGATGAGCGGTTAATAAGGTGGGTGAATAGCATGGCTTCATCTCTCAGGCTCCATCTTCGACAGGCGAAGCCCGATTACGTAGATTTGCGACGAAACGATAGCTTTGCTCGGATCAGGTTGGTCAGCGCCGCTCTATGTTCCGGGTTGGCATTGATATGCGCATTAGCCTTGCCCTCGTCGTTCGCGTCGCGAACGTCGTCTAATCCGCCGCAAAGCGCGCCGTCACCGCTTAGCAGCGACCGAATTAACTGGGAGTCGATAAAAAACGAAGCCGTCGGTCTGCTCTCGCGATACATACAAATTAATACGACGAATCCTCCCGGCAACGAGCTTAGCGCTGCAAAGATGTTGCGCGAAAAGTTTTTGAGCAACGGTATCCCGGCGGCCGTGATAGAAACAGCGCCTAATCGCGGTATCGTCGCAGCGCGGCTGCATGGAGTGGGGCACAATGATGGAACGATCGTGTTGATGAGTCACATAGACGTCGTGCCGGCCGATGAGCGTGGATGGAAGCTCAAGCCCTTTTCTGGCGCGGTTAAGGACGGCGAAGTTTGGGGGCGGGGCGCGCTCGATGACAAGGGGCCCGGCGTGATCGAGCTGATGGCGATGGTGGCGCTCAAGCGCGCCGGAATTCTACTTAAGCGCGACGTGTTGTTTTTGGCTACAGCTGATGAAGAGCAGGGAGGAAGACAAGGCGCGGAGTGGGTAGTTGGGCATCGCCCGGATCTTTTTGCGGACGTGCGCTACGTTTTGAATGAAGGCGGCGCCATCCGCGTGTTGCCCAACGGCCGCAAATATTACGCGGTGTCGGTCGCCGAGAAGAATCCTTTATGGGTTAGGCTGGTAGCCTCGGGGAATCCCGGGCACGCGGCAACGCCGGAAGCCGAAACTGCAGTTACCCGCCTGATTCAGGCCCTGTACCGAGTCACGCAAATGCAGCCTCAGATTAACGTCTCGCCTTTAGTGGAAGACTATTTTCGGCGAGTGGCCGAGCTTCAGGGAGGACCTTCACAATGGGCCGACGTGCGCTCCGCCCTTCAGCAAAACGAATTTCGCGAAAAGTTCCTTTCAAACCCGGTAAATAACGCGATGGTGCGCGACACGGTTACACCTACCGTGCTGGTAGGTAGCGACAAAACAAACGTTATTCCGGCTAATGCTTACGCCGAACTCGACTGCCGGTTGCTTCCCGGAGACAACCCCACCGAGTTTTTAAAGTCGTTGCAGAGCACGATCGCCGACGATCAGGTCAAAGTGCAGGTGCTGTTGAACTCCGTGTCGCCAGCATCGCCTACCTCGACAAATTTTATGAAGGCGCTCGAGCAAGTGGCCGAGCGACAGGATCAGGGCGTGCCGGTCATCCCGGTTATGAGCACGGGGTTTACCGACAGCCGGTACTTGCGCCAGCATAAGCTTATTGTGTACGGCTTCAACCCAATTGAGATTACCCCAGAGCTTCAACAAACGATCCACGGCGTCAACGAGCGAATCGGAATCGACAACCTTGTGCGGGGTATCCAGCGGATGGTGATGTTGCTTGAAGTTTTGGGAGATTGACCTAAACAGCCTTTTTTCAAAAACACTTTCAGAGCGCGCCGTGGGGCGTCGGGAGTGAGGTGAAGTGATTCGGGCTGGCGTGGGATATTCGGTGATTGAAGATACGGGTCAGGCGGCTGTTGCGGCGACGAGCGACGCTTTGCGAAACGCGCAACTGAGTCGCGCTCGAGCGGCGCTGTGCTTTGCAACCGGGGCTCATGCCGGCGCGTTCCCGTTGCTCGTCCGAACGGTAGGCGAGCGGGCGAGCACAAAAAACGTAGTGGGATGCGGTGCGGCGGGTGTAATCGCGCACAATCACGAGTTCGAGAATGTCCCCGCCGTGGCTGTTGCAGTGTTTGGCGGTGATGGGCTGCGCGTCCAAAGAGCGTTCGTGCCGGGAGTGCGAAACCGCGAGGTAGAGGCCGCGCGCGAACTGGTCAAAATTTTGACCCCTTTGGCTGATTGTCGAAACCTGTTGCTTGTGTTCGCGGACAGCTACAACTGCGATCCCGAGCTGTTGGTCGAAGAGCTACGTTGGAAGCTGGCAGGCGTCGATATAATCGGCGCAGGCGCCACCGAAGACGGCAGCACTGGCGTGACCTTTCAGTTTTGCGGCAACGTGGTGAGCAACGATTCGGTCTGCGCTTTGCTGCTTAGCGGGAATTTCGAACTAGATATCGGAATTTGTTCGGCCGCACAGCTTTTGAGCGGCGGTCATCTTGTAACCGCTGCTCAAGACAACCTTCTTCTTGAACTGGATGGCAGGCCCGCTCTGGAGGTGTTCAGACAAGATGTTGGTGCGTTGGCGTCAGACCTAAGACGCGCGTTGAACGTTGTGAGCCTGTGTGTCAACGTCAGGTTGGGAGCGCGCCGTCTTGAGCGGGGCGCCTTTGTTATGCGCAACATCTTAGGCCTGGATCCCGCAAAGGGGTTTTTGTGGGTGGGACACGAGTTGCGCGAGGGCGACCTGGTCGGCTTTGCGTTGCGCGAACCTGGCTATGCTCGCGCTGACCTCCAGGCTATGCTGAACGAGCTCTCGCTTCGGCGTACGCGCTCGCCCACATTCGGCTTGTACTTCGACTGTGTCGCGCGCGGTTCGGCGTTCTACGGTATACGCGACCACGATGTGTCCTACATCCAAGCCGCCCTCGGTCCGTTGGCCCTGGCAGGATTCTTCACCGGGTTCGAGGTCGGTCCGGTCGCCGGGGCGACACAAGCGCTTCAGTACGCTGGCGTTCTGGTGCTCGTTTCCGATTGCGATTGAGCTGCGTATCTTCGGACAGGCACCGTTTAATTCAAGGGCTACAGAATTGTATTCTTTCTTAGGAACACTTTAGACTGCGGGGGTTTAAGAAAGTTGGACTTTGCATTCTCTGAAGAGCAGGAGATGTTGCGGGAGGCAGTGCGCCGATTTCTAACTGATCATTGTCAGAGTCAGTTTGTACGGCGGATGATGGCGCACGAGAGCGCTCACGACGCGGATTTTTGGCAAAAAATATGCGACCTTGGATGGCCTGCGCTGCTGGTGCCCGAAGAATTCGGTGGCCAGGGTGGCACGTTTCTTGATCTTGCGGTGGTGTCGGAAGAGGCGGGGCGGTTTCTGATGCCTGGGCCTTTTCTTACGTCGGCAACGCTTGGAACGGTGTTGATGCTCGAAGGGGCGCGCGGCGAGCGTAAACGCGAGACACTGCAAAAGATGGCCTCGGGCAAGTTCATCGGAACGTTGGCGCTGGCAGAGGTTGCTGGGCGTTACGACGCGGAAGGAATAAAGATGCGGACCCGGGTGCAGGGCGACAAATACGTGCTTTCTGGGGACAAATTTTTCGTTCCCGACGCGCATGTTGCGAACGCCTTGGCAGTTGTCGCAAGAACCGCCGATGGTCCCGACCCCGAAAAGGGGCTTACCGTCTTCTGGGTCGACACGAATGCAGAGGGGGTCGCCGTTACGCAACTAAAGACGGTCGATCAGACGCGCCGAGTGTGTCACGTGCGTTTTGATAATGTCGTTGTCGGCAAGGACTCGATTCTGGGAGAAGAGCATCACGGATGGCCTCTGGCGAGACGCGCCCTTGAAGTTGCGACCGCAGGAATATGTATAGAACTTGTGGGTACAGCTCAAAGGGCGCTCGATATGGCAGTGGAGTATGCGAAGACCAGGGTCCAGTTCGGACGGCCGATCGGCTCGTTTCAGGGTGTCAAGCACAAGTGCGTCGATATGATGGTGGCTTTGGAGAATGCGCGTTCGCTGGCGTACTACGCCTGTTGGGCGGTGGACAGCCGGGCGCCTGAGACGCCGAGGGCTGTGGCGATGGCTAAGGCGACGGTTTCCGATATGGCCCAGTACGTTACCAGCGAGGCGATTCAAGTGCACGGTGGAATCGGATTTACCTGGGAGCACGATATGCACCTCTTCTTCCGGCGAGCGATAGCTGGTGGGGCAGCCTTCGGCAATCCGTCGTTTCATCGCGAAGCAGTGGCAAGAATTTTTGAAAGCAGAGCCTCTGACCGCTGAACAACGCCTCGGCTAAGCCAAGAAACCGAATTTTTGGCCGCTATTTCTAGTGCGAAGTCTGGTAGAGTGTACTTGCGCGCGCCCGCCACGGCGCTTAAGCGGCTAAAGCTGTAAGGTGGCGAAGCTGAGCCCTGTGTTTTAGATCCTGAAAAGGTGCGCTAAGGGCGCTTCGTTTTTCAGAGCCATCGAGCTATATTTGCATGTGCAAGAAGCCAGCGCGGATTAATTCGTTCGCGGCGTCGCTCGATTAAAACGTGATGGCGCCAGAGTTTATCTCTGGCAGAGCGCGCAGTTCAGCTTTTTCGGAATAATGTGGTTCTGGTGGGCCACCCTAGCTCAGCCGGAAGAGCAGCTGATTCGTAATCAGCAGGTCGTCGGTTCGAATCCGACGGGTGGCTCCGCGAAAAACAACGCAAAATCAAGCCTTTTTCGCCATGCTCGCGAAGCGGCGTCTAGGCACAAAACCGGCCGTGTAGGGCTGTATTAGTGGCTGTACATGCGCAAGGGGTTTCGAACGCGGTCGGTCGGCAGAGGCGACGTTGCACCGCGAGCGCAGGTGAGAGTCACACGTCGTTAAGCCTGCTTGGAGGATTCCTCAGGCGCGTATTGCACGACGCCGTCGTGGGCCTTCGCAAGCTATAGTAAAACCAGCCTCGCGCTTTCGGTTGCCGAGATCTTTTAGCGATTTTTGTGGGGTGCTAGAGGAATGTTGATTTCGGATGAAAAGATTCCCGGTGTTCCTTGGTTGTAGTGGTGGCTTTCACAAGTCGCGGGCGAGCACGTTGCCGTACCGCGTTTTGAGCGCGCCTAGCGCCTCGTCAATCGCCGCGCTATTTCGCGCAGTGCCGCAAAAGCCGCGAGATAGGTGCGTTGAGGGTATCGGCGGATCCGATCGAGAGTGAAACCTCGTGCATCACGATTGTGTAATTAGCGCGCACTTGCTCGAGTAGGCGAACTGGCCGCCTGCCACGACCGCCGTGGCGAGCATCATTCAGTTGGTTCCCGCTTTTTCATCTTTCTGTTCCTTGGGGGGTCCTTCGAACTTGCCGATGTTCGTCAACTCGAAAATCGAGCATTCAGCTCGCAAAAACCTGTTTGACCGTACCGCTCTCAACTACGCGAACACCTGGATACCGCATCAGCCACGATTGCGCCGCCTCTTCCGACCGGAAGAGAAGGTTTACACCTCAGCCGCCACCACGCAGATACCAAGCGCTGTCCGGCGTGACCTCGGCGATTTTGCCGCTGTCCATCACGATGCGGACGAGCTCGTGCGTCCATGCGCAAGCGTCATTTAGGATCGCGCGCTCGCCCGTGTAATCGGCGATCTTGGCAAGTGCTGAATTCACAGGGCGGGACACCGCACGAATTGCATCGGTCATCTTCTGGCTCATACCCGCCCCGGCAGTTTCCGGAAGGCTCCCAGCCTTGATTTGAGCCAGTGCGCGTTCCCGAGTTGGACGGTGAGCCATGATGAAGAAATCGGTTGCGCAATTCCTGTTGAAACGTTCGCTACGGTCTGGAAGGACAACTTCGTGAAAGTAAAACCCGATTCCATCAAGAAAGCGGGCATAATCGGGTGCGAGCTCGTAGCCTCCCAAGCTTCGCCTAAGAAATCCCATCCATTCGAGAGTCTCGAGCGCCTGCGAAATAGCGGCAGAAGACCAGCCTGCACTGGGCGGAGCAAGGTTGTGTGGATCCGCGATTAATCCAGGAAACGGCGCGGCGCGCAGGATTAAGCGCGCGAAGCGCTTCTCATCGTTGGTGAGCCCATAGGCCGCAAGGTGCCAGCGCATCAGTTTCGCAGCTGCTGGATCGTGCCGCAGAAAATCGCCGATGCGCAACCGGCTTTCTTGAGAGAAAGGCACTCCCGCGCGCTCCATCGCTTGGTCGATAGTAGTGCAGCGCAAGAGGTCGCGCCAATCGTCGTAAAGAATCTCGACGACGCGTCTTTCCTGGACGGTCAAGCGATGACTGCGTGGTTTCATTGCAAGACTGCGCGCTTTGGCCCACTTACGGCGCTACTGCGATTTTGAAGTCGCCCCTGGCTTAAGCGGCTCGGCGTGGAACCCGGCTTTCTCGACCGCACTTATCAGTTGGGCGGGTTTGACCGAGTCGTCGACGACTACGTTCGCAGTTGCGGATTTGTAATCAACCTTGGCGCTCTTGACGCCCGGCACCGACTTGAGCGCTGCTTCAACCTTGCCGGGACACATTTCGCAGTGCATCCCTTTGATTCGCAGTGGGCAGGTCTTCTCGCCCGCGAAAGCCGCGCTTTGAACTCCCGTGAGCGCAAGCACGCCCACTCCTAGTATCGCCAACGATCTGTTTATCAGCCGTTTCTTCATAAGGTCCTCCTTTTTCGTTCGAATCCGCCTGTCAGTCGTGCGCATAAGACGGGACCGGCGATACAGCACGGCGAGCACCGTGCTCGTGACAGTGGTGCGCAAGGCCTCGCCTGCGTCATTGCCGGTCAAGAAAAACATTGGTTTACGTAGCGCAGCAGCTAAGTTTGGTAACGTCTTTCTTGAAGGAGAGCGCCGCGATCTTAAACGCCTCCGCCAGCGTTGGATAGACGAAAGTGGTGCGCAGGAGGTCGCCCACCGTGAGACCCTGCTGGACCGCGAGCACGCCGATATGGATCAAATCGGCGGCCTCGTCGGAGACCAGGTGCGCACCCAGGACACGGTAGCTGCGCGCGTCAACCACGAGCTTTAGTAGGCCGCGAGTGTCACGAATCGCAGCGGCCTTGGGAACATGCTCGAAGGGAAGCTTCGCCGTCAGAATTTTGCGCCCGTTCGCACCTGCGTCGCGCTCGCGAAGGCCCACCGAGGCGACCTGCGGTGAGGTAAAGATCGCGTGCGGCACGTGCGACAGGTCGACACGTTTGCGCGCGTTGGCGAGTGCGTTCTCCGCCGCGATTCCGCCCTCCATTGCCGACACCGTAACCAGCATGATCTGGCCGGTGACATCACCCGCGGCCCAGATATTTTTGGCGCTCGTCCGAAGGTAGTCGTCCACGACGATCGCGCCGCGTCTGTCGCGCTCGACGCCGGCCTTCTCCAGCCCGAGCTCGCCAGTGTTTGGCTTGAGGCCTGTGGCCACGAGCAGCCGCTCGCCGAAGAAGTCCGCAGACCTGCCGTCAATTAGAGCTTCGACCCGCACACCGCCCTCGACTGGCTGAACCTGCGTGACCTTGACCGCAGTGAGGATTTGAATCCCTTCTTCTGTCAGGTAGGCCTCGAGCGCCTGAGAAACGTCTTCGTCCTCGAGGGGTGCGATGCGCGGCAAGGCTTCTAGGATTGTGACTTTGCTGCCGAAGCGCGCATAGACCTGACCAAGTTCCAGACCGATCGGTCCGCCGCCGATGACAATCAGCGACTTGGGAAGCTGATTGAGGTCGAGCGCTTCCTTATACGTGAGGTAAGGCGTCCTTTCGATTCCCGGAACGGAGAGTCGTGCAGGTGTTGCGCCGGTCGCGACAATGAAATGCTCGGCGGTGACTTTCTGATCGCCCACGGTGACTTCGTGGGGAGAGATGAAAGCCGCGCGGTGGGGCAGGAATTTGATCTGCGGAAAGGCTTCCAGGATGTCCCAGTACTTGGCCTTGCGCAAACCCTGGACGAGGTCGTCCTTCTGAGCGATCACTTCGGCGAAGTTCGCCTCTTCGGTGCCACGCGGCAGGCCGGGAAATCCGTTCCTGAGATAGTCGTGATAACGCTCGGCGGCGTGGAGCAGGTTTTTGCTCGGCACGCATCCGCGATTGACGCAGGTGCCGCCGATGACACCTTCCTCGGCGACGCCAACACGTGCGCCAAGCTCGGCCGCGCGTATCGCCGCGGCAAATGCCGCCGAGCCACCGCCCAACACGAATAGATCGAAGTCGGTTTTGGTGGTTTTGTTGAACAACATAATAGCGCCCCGATTCGAATCAGTTTGCGACGCGAGCGTCGTATCCCACCGCTTTAACCGCCTTGACCAGTTGCTCCGCAGACGCTTGGGACGGGTTGTATTCGACGATGACGGTCTGGTCGCGAAGGCTCACGTCGACGGAACGGACACCTTGTACCTTAGCCAGTCTGTTCTTGATTTCGGGAATGCACGCGGCGCAGTCCATGCCCTTGACCGCCAGCACTTTGCGTAGATATCCGGCCGGATTGCTCGATCCATCCAGCCTCGCGCCGGCCTGTGAGCTTTGGGCGATCATGGTATGAGATGTGAAAATCCTCATGATCGCCGGCGCCAGCCCTGAGCCGGCGAAGATCACCACCAGCACGGTTGCAATCCAAAGCGCAGCCATCGTCCGGCGCTCACCGCGGATACTCGAGTCAAGGGCGTAGGCTCTGCGCCTTTCGCGCAAGAAGTAGAACCAGGCCACCGCCAACATGACAAGCCCGCCCAGGTCGAAGTAGATTCCCAATCCGCCCATGATTGAACCAAGGCCGATGCTACCCAAACCCAGGAGCGCGGCTGCCAGCGGCAGCACGCAGCACGCCGACGCAAGTATGACCGACAACCATTCAAGCTTTTCGGACTTCATGTTGAGTTCTCCTCGCCTGTGCTTGCGACTTCTGTATTTCGACTGTCGAAGTGTGAATCCATCCCTTAGAACGGAACAGGAAACCAAAGGTTACAGGTGCGCCGTTGCTCGGCTGGTGCTCAGCCGTCGTGGTCCGAACAGAGTGCCGCCGGTTGGGTGACCGCGATCGTCGTGAGGAACTGTTCGAAGGTCATGCTGAGGTTGCGAAATCCGCCCTGGCAGAAAAGCCACGCATAGTATTCGATAATTTCGTCTCGAATCTTGGGCGGAAGCGCTGGCCTCGTGGCGGCCAAAGGAAATCGCCTGGGCGGCGCAAATGTGTCTTGTGCGGGTAAAGTTGTTGTGCTACGTCGGCCGGTCCGCCCGTGCTCATTCTGGGCTACTTTGGCACTCTCGGAGCGCGCAGCTATCACGTTTCTTGTCCGCATTCGCTTCATGGAACTGGAGTTCGACGGAAAAGTTACGAGCCGCCAATCGAAGTAACTTTTTCGGCCGATGTCCGTTATAAGGGATGCATGAGCGGAGGGAGCACGCGGAGCGATGAGGATTTGATGCTCGCTTATGCGGACGGGGACGCCGGCGCTTTCGATGAATTATACAAGCGGTATGGCGCAAGGCTCTTCAACTTCCTGCTCCGCGCGTGTGGCGATCGTGCGACGGCAGAAGACCTTTTTCAGGCCACCCTCCTCCATCTTCATCAGGCGCGAAAAAACTACAGGGTTGGCACGTTCAAAGCTTTCCTGTTCACCATCGCTGCCAACCTGCTCAGGGACGAACGTAACCGAGCCGAACACAGGCGACGAACGCCTATGGACGAGGAAACCATCGAAGCTATCCCGGCGACCAGTCGAACCGCAAGCGGCGATCCGGAATCCTTAAGCGAGGCGCGCGAGACGAGCAAGGCGATCGAAGCGGCGATTGCGCAGTTGCCGCAAGGACTGCGCGACGTGCTACTGCTCAGCCGATATCAAGGACTCACTGCGCGTGAGATCGCCTCGGCGCTTGGGATTTCCGAAGGCGCGGTTAAGGTGCGGCTATTCCGCGCGCTGGCGCAACTGCGCGCTGCTCTGCGCGCACGGGACAGAGCTGTAGGTGAATCGGGCAATGAATAGGTGCGAACAGACTCAGTTCGAACTCACCAATGCTTTGGCCGAAGGCAACCTGCACACGCCGGCCGAACTCCAAGCTCATCTGCGCGGCTGCGCGACTTGCCGGCAGGCGTGGCAGGAGATGAGGCTCACCTGGCGCGCCTTGGGTGCGCTTACCGAAGAGGAAGTGCCCGCCAAACTTTGGCAAACGACTCGTGCGCGAGTTCTGCGAGAACTCGAACGTGAGCAGGCGAATGCCGAAAGCGCCCGAGTGGGCAAGTCGGCCCTGGTGAGCGTGACGCTGGGCGTGGTGTTTTCGGTCGCCTCGGTCTGGGTGCTCGGACAGAAAAGCGACCTCTCGGCCTTCTCGCCGCAGGTATTGTTGAGCATGGGCGCGGCGTGGGCAGCGTTGTATGCCGTCGCGGTGCTTTTGGTGATGCGCGGCGATAGTGAGGCCCGCTACGGCATCGCCGCGCGCTGGGTTGGTATCGCGGGACTCGCGGCGATGGGGCTTTCGCTCGCGTTGACCGGGTCTTGCTCGATCGGCCAGGCGCTCGATTACTGCAAGATGAGCCCAGCCATGCGCCACCTTTTCGCGGGCGTGCAAAGCCAGACCCAGTACTTTTTGCTTGGGAGCCTTTATTCGCTACTTCCGCTTCTGATCGCCTCCGCGATCGTCGGTATCAAAGCGCCGAGGCGTCCCGTCGTGCTCGGCCTGATGGCGGGCGGGGTGTTCGTGGCTCTCACGTTGCCGGCGATTTTACTCCAGTGCGGAGCATTCTCGGTCGGCGTAAGCCTGAGTTGGATTTTTGGCTCGGTGGTGGGCTCCCTCGTCGGCGGTCCAGTCGGCTCGCTGGCCGGGGCTGCGCTCTATCGACAGTTGCGTCCGGTTCATACCGGCGCAGGTGCTGCGACATAACGTAATGAACCATGAAATCGTGGAGCGATGTCCATGAAATACGTGATTCCAACGGTGCTAGCTTCTGTTCCAGTGTTGCTGCCGTCGGACGCATTTGCCGATCCATGTAGCGACGCGATCTGCTCGCTTGCCGGGTATGCCGCTTCATCTCTGGGGACGAATGGCATTCTAAGCCTGCTCGCTGCGGGCGTTGTTATTCTGGGCGTGTGGTTCTATCACCGCCGCGGTCGAGTTGATGGCAGCGTAGTACGTGAGCAAACCGATAACCTTAAACTCTGATTTCAACGATTCGGTAACGGTGCGCACGATTCACGAGCATAGTAACGCTTTCGAAGATGCAGAGCACCAGATTCGTCATGAGTCTTGCCCGGTGTGCGACAGCAAAACCCTGCTCGGTGGCATCCCCGTGCTGGGCATGTCCCCACCCGTTCACTTGGCGCTTCAGATGAATCTGATGTGAAGCAGGTTTCGCAGCGGTATCCGAACCCTCGCACCTGGCACATGACGATTGAAACCAGTTCTGGCTGCGAGTCAACGCAGAGAGCTAGGGGTCGTCTTATGGCTTCGGGTGCAGCCACTACGACGAATGGGCAAGAAGGTCGCACAAGGTCTGTGCGTTGGGGACCGCGTCGCCACGCGCATCATTATTGAAGTACGCGTAAGCGTCGCGGCCTTCCCTCAGAAACCGCTCTATCTGTTTGGCCCATTGCGCAAGCTCGCGCTTCGAGTAGCCTGAGGCGAAAAGTTCCTTTGGCCCATGGAAACGGAAGTAAACGAACGAGGCAGTTGCCATCGGCTCCGGAACTGGGTAGCGGCTCGAATGGGCGATTACGAGCGCCGCGTTCTGCTCTTCTAGCAGGGCAAGCGTCGAGCTCGCAAACCACGAGGTATCGCGAAACTCCAGCGCCAGGCGCAGCGCCGAGTCGAACCGGCTCGTGTCGTCAAGAAATCGAGCCAGAGCGTCTACGTTTTCGCCGGTGGCGCGAAAGCTTGACGGAAACTGAAGCAGTATCGGTCCTAGCTTATGCTTGAGCGCCCGCGCTCGGCTCAAAAACTCGTGCCAGTTCTCTCGGGCATCACGCAGGCGCTTTACGTGCGTAATCAAACGCGACGCTTTAAGCGCAAACACAAAGTCCTCGGGCGTCTCGCCGTACCATTTTTCGTAGGTCGATACGCGTGGGAGATGGTAAAACGAGTAGTTGACTTCCGCAGTTTTAAAATTGCGCGAATAGAATTCGAGAAATTTACTCGCCGGCAGGTCCTGGGGATAAAAACTGCCACGCCACCCGCTATAAGCCCATCCTGAGGTTCCTATTAGAGCTCGAGCCATCGCCCCGTCGTCTTTGCCCTGACCGCTTGTGCCCGGAAAATCTGCGCCTACGTAAGGATTGTATATGCCGATGTGTCGGGCCGTAACGAGCTAAATCAGCTTCGACTTCGGGATGCGAATTGCCGTCCCGCCCAAAGAGCAACTTTCTACAAATTGGCAGTATGGTCCCGGCCTAATTTGCCGTCTTCTGTGCCTGGTAGTTGGTTTAAAAAGGTGCTCGGTCAGGCGATTGGCTGACTTTGTCGCCTGCTTGATTGAGTTTGCGCCGATTTTTGACTGGCCTTGCACTTGATCGCTTTTTGATGCTGGAAAAGACTAAGCCCAAAACAGTGTGAGACCGAGCAGACATGAGCGAGTCGTTTGGCATTTCACGTTTTTCGCTTCCCCTCATTGTTCCTTACAGGGGAGTGATGCCCAAAATTCATCCGAGCGCATTCATTGCTCCTACGGCCGTAATAATTGGCGATGTCGAAGTGGGCGAGTACTCCAGTATTTGGTACGGATGTAGGCTTCGTGGCGACGTCAACGCGATTCGGATTGGTGCCCGCACCAACATTCAGGACGGCAGCGTGCTACATGGAAGCAGTCAGGGAAGACCCGTGATTGTCGGTGCGGACGTGACCGTCGGTCATGGGGCGATTCTTCACGCGTGCACGGTGGAGAACGGCGCGTTTATCGGCATAGGTGCTGTTTTGCTTGACGGCGTCATCGTTCGCACAGGTGCTATGGTTGCGGCGGGTGCTTTGGTTACTCCAGGAAAGCTCGTTTTATCTTCGCAGCTTTGGGCCGGACGCCCGGCGAAGGCGGTGCGCGAACTGACCCAGCAAGACCGACAAACGATGGCTCAAAATGTGCAACGCTATGTGGAGCTGGCGCGTGACCATCGGCAGGCGCTCGAGGCGTTGGCGCAAAAGTTATAGGGGGCAGAAGTTATAAAGGTGGTAGAAAAATACTTCAGCGTGTTTCTAGCCTTAGCTAAAAGTTTCTGCTGGGGCATTTACCGGTCGCGGCGACAAGAGCAAAGTCTGCCGTCTCAGAGTCTGCTGTCTCGATAAGGTTTAGCGGATGTCCGTCCTGGCCTACCCGGGCAAGCTCAGCAGGCCTCTACACGCTACGAATGTCGCGTAAGTTTACCCGCAAGCTGTTTTACGATTGTTCAAACGCTATAATCTGCTGAAATATCGAACCCTCGTTCAGTCGGCTGCCGTTCAAAGCCTGTGCAGAGACCGCGACGGACTGCCCAACTCCTTGTTACTCGCTAGAGGGCCGAGTGACGTTTCCAGATTGCCGGTTCGTTTCCTCTGTGTCGTATAGGTGACCGGGTGGCAAAAAAGCAAGAGGCGAAACCCAGGAGGTGCGTATCATGGAAGGTAGCGTTTACAAGGTTATCGAGCTTGTCGGTACGAGCTCTGAATCATGGGAGAAGGCAGCGTCCGTCGCGATCGAGACGGCGTCGAAGACCCTTCGAGACCTGCGGATCGCTGAAGTCGTAAAGCAAGACGTAACTATCGACAACGGCAAGGTTGCCCTTTACCGCGTGCGCCTGAACGTATCTTTTAAGTACGAGGGAAAGGACTGACGACGTAGCGTCCGGGAGTCTGACAGGCTAGAATTTTCCGCCCGTTGTCCAGGGTCTTAGCAGGTTGTCGCACTGGTAAGTTTCAGCGCGGGTGAGCGAAGTTGTCAGGAGATCGAGCCGGTCTGAGCCTTAAGTCGGCCGCTGTTTTGGTGCGCTCTGCTGAAAAGTGTCCTCTCGGCAGTGAGAATCCGGCCGATGAACTCGAAGGCCCAGGAAGCGGAGTTGCCTTAAGCTTGGGGTCACGGGTTTAGTCTAGGGTAGAATTGGCTGCAAGTCGTTTTTCGGATTAGGTGCTGTCTGTGGTCAGTGAAAAGCCGGTAGATCTTTCAAATTGTTTGATTGCGCACATCCGTGATCGCACGGGCTCGGGTCACGGTCCTCTTCGAGGCGTGAAGTACGTGGTCAAAGACCTGTTCGACGTAGCTGGGGTCCCAACCACAGCGGGAAATCCCGATTTTGCTCGCTATCGCGGTATTCCGTCGATAGACGCGTGGGCAGTAAGTACGCTTGACGAAGCTGGGGCTGAACTTATTGGCAAAACCAATCTTCATGAGTTGGCTTACGGTATAACCGGCATCAATCCCCATTTTGGCACTCCCAAAAATCCGCGCGATCCAGCGCGAATCCCTGGCGGCTCGAGTTCAGGATCCGCAGTTGCGGTCGGAGCCGGCCTAGTGCCGTTCGCGCTCGGAACCGACACAGGAGGCTCCGTTCGCGTTCCCGCTTCGTTTTGCGGCATTTGGGGGTTTCGGCCAACCCACGGCTATATCCCGAGCGACGGTGTTGTGCCTCTTGCGCCGTCGTTCGATACCGTTGGTATCTTTGCGCGCTCGGGAGAACTCTTGAAAATCGTTGCGCAGCTGTTGTTGAGGCCTCCGGTGGAGAGGCCAGTTAAAAAGCTCGACCGGGCTTTAGTTGTGCGCGACGCATTGGATTATGCAGACTTGGAGGGCCGCGTCGCGGTGGCGCGCGTCCGAGACGCGTTGCGCGAGCTTGGTATGCCGACTGAAGACGTGGAAGTGGGTGTTCTGGATGCGTGTTACGGCTCGCAGCGCGTCGTGCAGGCAGCCGAAGCGTGGGGCACGCACCAGGATTGGATAACGCGGCACAGGCCGCGCCTGGGGGCGGACGTAGCACAGCTATTCCAACGGGCAGCGCAACTTGAAGCAGGCGAGATCGGACGCGCTTCGGGAGCTCGTAGCGCCCTTATGCGCAAGGTCGAGGCGATGCTCGAAGACCGCTCGGTTCTGATTATGCCTGTGGCTCCGGGAGTTGCGCCTAAGCTTAGCCTTTTCGACACGCCGGAGGCGAGCGTTAAAGCCCGCGAAAGAATTCTCCGCCTGACGAATCTTGCAAGCCTCTGTGGGTTGCCCGTAGTAGTTATTCCCACAGCAAAAGAGGATGAACTTCCAGTCGGCGGAGCCTTGGTCGGACCTGCAGGCGCTGACCTACAGCTGATCGAGCTCGCGCAGAAGGTTGCGGACCATTTAAATCAACGATAGAAAGCGAACGAGGGTGCCTGGTAGGCGTTCTCTCAAACGGGCAAGAAGGTTGGTTTTGTGATTGAGAAGGCAGAGCCGGCACTGCAAGTAGGCGTTCAAATAGAATGGTTGTCGACTGTCGAACGGTGAACTAATACCGGGAGGGGGTAACGATGAAGCCGAAATTGAAGAAGGGAGTAAAGGAGTTAGTTGCCGAAGCGGAGGCCGAAATCGAGGCGGTTACTGCCGAACAAGCGATAGCCCTTGCGGCTGACCCTGACGTGGTTCTGGTCGACTTGCGTGATATTAGGGAGCTCGAACGCGACGGGCGTATACCGGGTGCGTTTCACGCGCCGCGCGGTATGCTCGAGTTCTGGGTAGATCCCGAAAGCCCTTACCACAAGGAGATATTCTCGTCGGGCAAGCGATTTATCTTTTTTTGCGCCGGTGGCCTTCGCTCAGCTCTTGCTACCCAGACTGTTCAGCGGATGGGGCTGAGTCCGGTTTGTCACATCAAAGGAGGCTTCCGGGCCTGGAAAGAAGCCGGTGGCCCGGTGGAATATAACCCGACCGAAAAACAGTAGAGTAGTAGGGTTCTAGTGGACTCCTTCGGTTGATCGGCCTGGCGTGGCCGCAGTTCATAGCCAACAGGCCGTCAAGAAGCGGTACGGGTCGTTTCGGAAGCCTCTGGTGGTTGGGCCCATTGCTAAAACGATGCGGCGAACTGCCAGTGTGCAGCGGCGTTCGCTTCAGTCGTGAGAGTTAACTGTGCACAAGATGCTGCGTTAAACCTCCTATTGGTTAGAACCTTAAGGGCCGGGTCAATAGTCTATAAAAATCCGAAGGCGGAAGCGGAACGTTCGACTACTTTTTGAGGCTTTACCGCCCCAATAGTGGCCGAAGCAGCGCAATCGGCTTGCCGCGTAAGGATAAATTTAGCGTCTTAGTGTATTACAGCCATTTTTTCGGCTAACTCGGTGCCCCGCACAGGGCAAATCAAGATAGCATCAGGCTTTCTGCGGAATCTTCTCAAGGCTCGCTCAAGCCCGGTCCGTTTATACGGCCAAGTAGCTGAAAGCGAAGCATCTTGAATTTTTGCAAGCGCGTCTTAATCTGGATTAGTGGGCCGTCTTGCTCAAAGCCTTCTCTAGCTCATCCTCTCTTCTCGTACCAATCCCGCACACCGCCAAGTTTTCCACGCAAGGTTACACGTATGGCAACGGTAAAAGCTGAGACTCAAGATTTGGGCGTTAGCTACGTCGTTACGTGTCAAAACCGCGGATGCGGTTATACGTTCGAGATCCGGGTAACTCCCAGTAACGTGAACGTATTGGCTAGCACGCTCGCCTGTCCCCATTGTGGGCGACGCGGAGGAGTTTTAGAACGAGGCGAGCGTTGCGGCCCAAGATCCTTCACCGCCAGACTGGTGTTCAAGGAACGGCCGACGCTAGCCAACCCACTCGACGAGGAGGATTTCTAAAGAGAGAAAGCAGAGTGATTGCTCGCAGTGACTCTTGTGTTTTGTCTTTAAATGGGGACGTCAGGACGGAAAAGCGTGCGCTGTCTTTGGGTCATTCGCAGCCACTTGTAAGGCGCTGATCCGTGGCTAAATTAATGATTGGAAGCGATAACGCTAGTGGAAAGGAGGTGACACCCGATGGCGACGGCGTTGACGGTGTGGTCTCCGATCCGCGAGCTTGAGCGCTTCCGTCGCGACTTCGACGAGCTGTTCGAGCGCTGGTTTGACGGGCGATGGGGGTTCCCTGCGACAACCAGCACGCTCGTTCCAGCCATTGAATCCTTCGTCGAGGGCGACAAGCTGGTTGTCCGCGCCGACTTGCCCGGCGTCGACCCGAAGGATGTTGAGATTACCGTAAGTGGCGGTAATCTCATCATTCGCGGAAAACGCGAGCAGCGCCGTGAGCACGCAAGCGGCGACATGATCCATCGCGAGATCCGTTACGGCGCTTTCGAACGGTCGCTTCCCCTGCCTGAAGGCGTAAAGGCAGAGGATATCAAAGCCACGTACAACCACGGGGTGCTCGAGCTCGCTATACCTCTGCCCTCCTCGATGGTAGCCCACAAGGTGCCAATCGAGGTCAAATGAGCTGGTCAGGGCGCCGGCCGAGCGGCCTGATGACGGCTTTATGGCTCCGACTTCCCTACCGAATTCAGGTCGCTCGGCCGTTCTCATCTCGGCGTTAAAACTTTCCTGCCTGAAGCGATAGTTCTCCTGTGTCTCTCGCGGAGTCTCTGTCTGCGCTATGAGCGAGCTCGCCTCCTCAAAGCAGTTCGTCATTCGGTAGGCTTCGAGCAACAAGCGGGTCAGAGAGGTCAGCGACGGCTAACGCTATTGTACCAAGACGGTTATATCGATCCTCACGCCTTGAAGACCCGCCTGGGTAAGATCCAAAACGTACCTCTCCCCATGTACCGCTCCTGCCGGTATGCTGATCACGACCCGCTCGATTCTGTGAACCAGTCCCCATCCGTGGCACGAGGGGCAAATCGTCCACCATCCTCCCGAGCCGTCGCATCTCGGACAAATCGTTTCGACGGGAACGTCAATCGGTACTTTGCATCCGAAGCGCGCTTCGAACGGGTCTAAGATGACGCTTACGTTAGCTCTGCGCGGTGAGCGCCTGCCTAATCTCGCTGCACGAAAAAAGCCGGTCGCTGACCAATAAGAAAGGTCGTAGATCGAAGGTTCGAGCTCCGAGACATCTCGAATCAGCCAGCTTCTCCGCGCACCTGGGTGGGGTGCTCTGCTAAGTCGCGCGCGAGCAGTGCTCGATCGCTCGGCGTCGTACTGCCGGCGGCGCTCAGGGTTGCTTAAGATTTCGTACGCCTCGTGGACTTCACGAAAGCGGTCGGGATCTGGATTCTCACCGGTATCGGGGTGGAGTTCAAAGGCTAACTTGCGATAGGCTTGCTTGATTTCGGAAATATCAGCGTCCTTGGAGACGCCGAGCACCTCATAAAGGTCACGCCCTGCCATTTCGACTGACCGTCCTCACCTAGTACAAAGCCTTACGCTTTGCGTTAGGGAGGAGGCAAGCCCGCGATGCAGCAAAGGAGATCACCGGCTTGTCGTGGCAATAAGGATTAGGTCGTTGCGGGACAGCCGCCGCCCTTAGAATGAATTTAGCTACAAGCTCGCCATCCAAACCGTTCGTCTAGGAGGCTGCACGTGAAAACAGGTGCGGGCACCGGGAGGTGAATTTTTGCGTTTTGGCGGCTGTCCCCGTATTCACCTTGCGAAGTCATCAGCCCTATCGATTGTCCTTATTCCTTGAGTCGATTACTTGACTTCGACTTGTACGCGGCGTGGCTTTGCCTGTTCGACCTTCGGTAGCCTCACGGTCAACACACCGTGCTTTAGCTCCGCGGTGATCTTTTCTTGGTCGATCTCCTCGCCTAGCTCGAACTGTCGATAGAAACCGGGGATCACGAACTCGCGGTGCACCACGTCTCCTAACGAAGTGTGTGAAGCTTTGGCCTGCAACGTCAAAACGTTGTCGGCTACTCTGATGTCCAAGTCTTCCTTGTTCACGCCTGGCAGGTCGGCGACCATAACCAGTGCATCATGTGTCTCGTAAATGTCCACTGCAGGCCTCAGGTACTGTCCTCTTGACCTTGTACTTTCGCGCGTGTGTTCGCGATGAGCATCAGTTGGAGTTGGCACTGTTCTTTCAGCCATGGTTCTTCTCCTCGCTCGTTTCAAAATTTCTCCTCTTTCCTCGGCAGGGACTAAGAAACCTTAACCTCGATCTGCTTGGGTTTCGCCTTTTCGGCCTTGGGCAGAGTCACCAAGAGGATTCCGTTCTTGTACTCGGCGCGCACCTTGGCGTCGTCGATCTCAGCGGGCAGAGTTACGGTTCGCACAAACTTGCCCGCCGCTCGCTCCTCGCGATGGAAGTCCTCCCGTTTGACTCCGTTGGCCAGGCCAGCTTTCTCGCCCGAGATTGTGAGCGTGTTATGCACGACAGTAAGATTAAGCGACTCGGGCTTTATACCCGGTGCCATCGCCTCGACGTAGAAGTTCTCCTTGTCTTCATAGATGTTTACGAGCGGATATCCACGCCCTAGGCGGCCTGGCAGAAACGCTGAGCGAAAGAACGGTTCGCTCTCCAAACCGAACTCGGCAAAGGCGCGGTCGATCTCTCGACGCAACGCCTCGATTTCCCTGAAAGGATCCCATTGAGCCATGATTTTTACCTCCTTCCCCACGTGAGACCCGAAGGCTCGGTCGCTCACGGGGATAGTTATTTACGAATGCTTGTGAGCGATACGCAAATGTTGCGCAGCGTAACTTTCGAAGTGGGCGGCTTCTGCCACGCAACGGTGATTATCCATGTCTTGAGCTTCTCTTAAGCACGAATCGAGCGTACGCCAAGGGCGTCAGTCCCAAAATTGCGCAAGTTCGTGCAGAAGCTTTTTCGACGGGTTAAGTGAAGCAACTTCAGGATGTGCCGAAGACCGAGTGCAGGCAGAGGAACTAGAATGCGATTGATCGGAAAATGTTGTCTTGTGGAGCGAAAAAATTCGCCTGCGGCCTAACCGCTTGGAAGGTCCGTATTGGGTTCAGCTCGACTCGATAAGATTAAAAAACGACAAGGCAGGGGGACAGGTTACCGAGGTAACCCGCCAGCAGGCAATGGCAAGCTGCTACAGAGAGACGCTCCCCGCAGCAACATCATCGACTGCTGGCGCAACCCCCTGCCTGGGAGCGTCATGGGGAAAGCGGCACCCGACGCGAGGTCGGCCAGAGCTGAAGGTTTAGCCTTTACCGGGCCTCAACCTCCAGCCGCAGGCCGCCCGCCTCAGAGCTGCCCCAAACCGCTCGGCAAGGCGTTCAAGATACGCTCTTGCTTTGCTAGCTCGGTCAGCTCGTGCGGCCTCGCGGGCAGGCGCGCTTCCGGCCGGCTCCGACAGGATGCGCTCCTCAGGGAGAGCCAGCCTTTTGAAGGAAAGCCAGACGGTGCAGGAGGCGAGCCAGCGACTCACTGAGGAACTGCATCACGGCAGCCAGCCGGTGACCGATCCGTGCTACCAGCGCGTTCCTCATAGGCCCTTCACCTCCTTTCCGATGGATTTCCTTCCACCAAAACAAGTAATCACGATGTGCGTTATTTCAAGCCCGTGCTATGCTTTGTGTTAGCGCCTTGCGGCAGAGGCTTTATCGTAGGTCGATAACGTCTCCGACACTAAGACACCGATCCGGTCGTCGACAAATGATTACCTATTACCTTAAAGGCGGGCGGCGCGGACGAAGCTCGGAATCACGAAGGTTGCGCGGCTCATAGTTGGTACGACCAGCCGGAGGCGTTTTTTGGGTGGTCGCTATCGATGTTTCGCCGGCGGGTAGTCCTCTGAGAGGTAGCTGGGTCGAAACTGATTGGGTTTGCGCTGGATAGATTGGCCGTTTATGAGTCATATGGGTTGTTAGCAGCGGATGGTGCCCCGAGTGCGCGACCAAAGGAAACGATGGTATAGAAGCCCCGTTAAAAGTGTGGCCTGGCGGGTCAACCGCGAAAGAGTGATTTTGCTAGGAGGAGGTCGCGCACTGTTAATGCAGATTGCTCACCCATTGGTGGCGGCTGGAGTGGCAGAACATAGCCGCTTCAAAGACGACCCGTTCGGGCGGCTTTCGCGTACTTTGGAGGCGATGTTCGCGATCGCCTTCGGTCCGCGCTTAGAAGCCGCAGGCGCGTACGACAGAATCAACCGAGTACACGCGCACGTAAAAGGCAAACTTACACGAGCGTGCGGGATTTATCCCGCAGGTACTCCCTATGACGCGCGCGACCCGCAACTGCTTTTGTGGGTGTATGCCACACTGGTGGATACGGCGCTACTGGTATATCAGCGGTATGTCCAGGAACTTACGCCCACGGAGCGCGAACAATACTACCAGGAAAGCGTACGTAGCGCCGCTCCCTTTGGAATACCTAAGTCGATGTTCCCCGCCGACCTGAAGTCGTTCGAGCGATACGTCGATCACATGATCCACCGTGGACCGATTAAAGTGGGTGCTTTGGCGCGAAAACTCGCGCAAAGTGTTCTGCATCCGAAGGTTCCGTTTCCCTATCGTGGTGCGCTCGAGATGCTCAACATCGTAACCGTGGGGCTGCTGCCCGAAAAGCTGCGCAAGGAATTCGGCTTTACCTGGGGACTCGGCCGGCAGCTATTGCTCGACGCTTCGACGAGGCTAATTCGCGCTGCTTTGCCTTTGCTCCCGGATTTTCTTCGCGTCGTGCCGCCGGCCCGTCGAGCAGAGGAAATGTATTTACACAAAGCGTCGACGAGCAAATGTTAAGCGTTTTGGCGTCTCGTCACTGACAACCGCTACAAAAACTTCGAGCGCGACGCGCCAGATATCAGCACGCGGCAATATGGGAGAAAAAAACGGCTGGGCGGCTCGGTCAAAGTTAGCCCTTGTTTGCGAGCTCAATCACGAGCTTGGCCCTTTGCTTGAGTTTGTCTTTGCCGGTTTTGGTGCTGGCTTCATTCTTCTGGCCTTTGCGCCAGCGTTCGACCAGACCCGTAGCCACGACCGCCTTGGCAAACGCAACACGCTCCTCTGAATCTTTGAGCTCGTTTCGCTCGAGATTAATCCTTACGAGATTGAGAATTTCTTCTTCCGATTTACCTTCGAGCTCGCGCTGCCAACGGTCAACAGGCCTAAGTTCACTTTCGTTGATTACGTGGGCCTCGGTTGTCGCCTTGACTTTTTGATGCGACTCTTCGCATTCGCTGTCCTCGGGTTCGAATCGGCCATATCCTACTGCCGTTTTGGCGCCTGCTCCTAAATCGAGTAGCGCCTGGCAGAGAAAGTTCCAAGCCTCACCGACTAGTGCCGCGTCAGCCAAACGCCTCGGCATCAGTGCGAACAAAAAGAGACTGTCCTTTTCGACTACGAGAAATGGTACAGGAACGGGCGAGCGCCAGTCGCCAGGCGGGTCATTCTCGCTCCATCCATGGTAATGCGGCGTCATCACGTCTGGCACAAGCTGTACCGGCTTAATTGGGATAGCGTCTAGCGCAACCACGCAACCAACTTTGCCTGGCGTTCCGAATAGCGCATCCACTTTGTCCTGTGCGAAGCTTTCAGCCCAGGCTCTGACGATCCCTTTAATGGAGCTTCCTGGTAGGTACGGTACTCCGAGTGTGGGATGCCACGCGAAGCCATTTTCGACCGGATGGCTCCGCCCAAGGCCGGTGACGAACCGGCTCGTCGCGCGAAAAATTCCGCACTTGCCTCTTTTCGCTTTGACGAGCTGTTTGGTCCGTTCGACGAATTCTCCGAGTAATTCCGGTTTGCCTATCTTTTCTTCGCAGACCGTTTTTATCCATTCAAGCTTGGGATTGCCGTTTTCCGGTTCAAAGCGCCAGTCCCCGTTCCACTTGTCACAGAATTTTTCGTACCAAAGTCCGGCGTGCCCGTCAGAAAGGGAAAGTGGCTTTTCTGCCAGAGTTTTGTACAGCGGTCGCATTGCTCGGTCCTCAGCTTTCATCAGGTCTCGGCAGATATGCCTGACAAAACTTCTTGTGCCAGTCGATCCAGCGAAGCGCTTCGACTTGGGCTCTGAGGTACTGTTCCTGTGTGCCGTTGATTATGGCTTCCAGCAGATCGCGAGCGTTTGCGTAAACGCCTTCCGATCTACAGAGCCAGCGGCTCACGTTGTCATAAAGTAACTTGTGGGCTAACTCGTCGTCGTTTTTACCGTTGCCTGCGGCCGCTCGTTCCGTTGCCAGAGCTTGCCCCAGTCCGTTGGTCAGAATAGCTGGTCCTAGCCGTTCGACGTAGCTTCGGTAGCGCTTGCGTACGTTCTCGGACTTCTTTTGAATTTCATCAAGCGCCTCGAGCGCGTCTGCTGCGCGGCGCTGCTCAGGACTCGGTCGACGTTCGTTCATTACGCTCATCCTTAGTTTCCGCCTCGTATACCTTTACTGCCATCCATCCATGACCCACGGTCTCGTTGCCGCCTACCTGAAGATACGGGTTGGAGTCCAAGAAAAGCCTGCGCACGAAATTATGAGCTTTATCGCCACGCGCTAAAATGATCGCGTACATCAAGGTATCGGGCGCAAGGCTCTCCTCATACCAAAGGTTCTTGCTGGTTTTGGTTTCGTCATCCAGAACGTTTCGAGCCTGCACTGGCAAGGCGAAGCGGCAGAAGTAGGCGAAAGTATTGTCGTCGACCACGGTGAGCTGGCGCGCCAAGCGCTCGGCCGTCTTCTCATGTTTGATTAGCGGTTTAATAGCGTCCGAGATTATTTGTGGACAAGGCCCCTCGATCGTAAGCTCTCGCTCTTCCAGGATAAGCGTATTGGCCGTCGAGGTCCCGTTCGACCCTCTCGCGCTCCACAGGCAGTGACCGTCTTCGACTCGAGGCAGCTCGAAATCCCCAACGTCAAAACCGCATCGTTTTCGATCCCGCCAGTATCGTTCGAGCACCAGCGGACAGGTGACCCACTGGTAGGTACCAGTGAGGCTTCGCACGGGTAGAAGCAGAATACGTGCGTCGGAGACGAGCAGCGTGCCGCCAACTCCAGCGTTTCCAAAAACCTCTTCAATTTCGTTCATGTTGAGTTGTGTTGCTCTGTCGCGTAGCGAACCTTTAAGTCCGGAGCCTGGGATAAACGGGTAGTCGGTTGCCGTTTCGCGAGCGACGGGAAGGTCGATTACGCCGGCGCTGCGGCCCGTCCCGCTATGGATAGAAGTTTCGGCAAGAAGACCGAGAATAAAGCTTCTTATCGCAAAATTTTTCCTTTCCATCGCTAAAACGCCACTTTTCCGATTGCGAAAAGACCGAATCCAAGAGCCGTCATCTCGCCAAGGCGAAGCATCCCGCGGTCGACTCGATTCATGAGCGCTTGCGGATCCTGCGCGCGGCAAAAAAGTACACTTCCGGCCGCAAGAGTATTACGAAGCGGAAGCGGTTTGCGCTCGAGCGAAAACCATCCTCCGACTCGAATCGGCCTGTCTGCGCACGCGCAGACTACCTTCAAGCCACTCTCGGGCTCTAATTCCTCCGCTCCAGCCAATGCTTTGACGCTAATAAGCGCCGGCGTAAGGGCGATTAGAACGAACTTGCCAGCGTGCTCTGATCCAGCCGACGAGCCATCGCTGAACGCCAGATGGTCGATGGGCGCGTTTTCGGTTCTGCAGAGCGCAAGCCTGCCCTCAGCGCCGAAAGGAATTAGCACCTCGTTAGGAGGTTTCCAATCCTGCGGCACGCCGTCGACCTCTAAGGCGATTTCGGTCTCTTTCGTAGGTCGCACATGCACGGCAGCGAACAACGCTCCTTCCTCTGCAGCGCGAGTGTTCGGATCGCGCCTAATACCAATTCGCGGCTCCAACCGCCAAAGGCGCCGCTCGTCGACAATCTGGCCATCTCCTGGGAGATTTCCATTGAGTATATTCCTAAGACCATCTAGTTTTACCCAGTAGCGTTGGGTCGGTGAGCTACCTGATTCGGATAACTTTGGTAAGCAGACTTCGCCGAGATCGCAGAGTGTGCGGTCGCAAGACGGAAGGAGTATTTCTTTTGGCTGCCACCTTTTGCAGTCACTCCCGGTCGCTGTCTCGGGCGGACCTCCGACCACGTGACGCGGCATCGGAAACACAAGTTGTCCCTGGTAAAGAACGAAAGGCCCGGTAAACTTAAGCTTGCCGCAGTTTTCAGGGCCGTCTCCCAGTACCGCTTTGAACTCATCTGTCCACGCTTCGCCATCGCTCCAGCCGCGACATCGCGCCAGCATCGCGCGCACCGCCCCGGCGGCAGCCCACGGATAGGGCGGGAAAACGCTGCGCATGCCGGGCCACGTGGCGCCGTCGTTATAGTAGGGGACGCCGCCGCGAAAGAACCATGTGTCGACCGCGCTAATACGCAAAGTTAGCGCCAATGCTCGCCCTCCAGACCGCCGGTAGCGATAAAGCTAGCAACAGTTAAGCCATCGAGCCCGATAAATGAAGAGCGCCGATTGAGCTCGTCCTGTCGGGAGCGGCGCAAAATCCGGTCAATGAGCGATGCCAGAGCCTCGACACTCTCGGATACGCTGCCTGGCATGCGATGGATTGCGGCCCGTTCAAGTTGGCCACGCACGAACTCCTCGAGTCTAAACCCGTTTGGCAATTTTGCGAAACGCCCTATCCGATTATTCGGAAGGCCACAGAGCCGTCCCAAGGTTTCCGCAAGGCTATAAATAAACGCTTTAAACTCTCCTGTTTTGATCTGGCTCGCCAGCTTTTCTACAGTGTCCACTGCGCAATAAAGTTGATTGTCGGCACCTGTGCGCTGCCAGGTCGATACCCATTGCGCGGCTGGCGTATGCTCGCGAAAAATCCCCACGGCGAGCGAGTCGCGGCCGTTTTCTTCTTTGGCAACCTCGTCGAGCAGGCGATGGGCCTCAGCTAGTATAAGCTTCAGAGGCGAACGAGCATGCGCTAGGACAACGGCCGCTGAGAGGGTCGGCAACCCCAGTTCCTGAAAATCGCAGCGGGTATAGCGAAACGCTTCGTCGTACGCATTGCGAAGTCGTTTTGCGCATTCCAGGGCTTTAGCCAGCGGCAAGAGAGCAAGTAAATCGTCGCCTCCGGCGTAGACGGTAGCTCCATTGAAGTTTTCCACGATTTCGGAGACCTTCGAGGTAAAATAAGCCAGCGCAGCAGAAACTTTCTCCCCACCGTATCGTCTTATAACCTCGCCAAGCCGATCGCCGTCGGCTAGAAGCACCGCAAAATAAATTGAGGGGCTTTCTCCCACACGATCGACGATCTTCGCCAGCTGCTCTTGCAACGACCTACGACGGGATTCGTCCTTGAGTTTGATAAGCTTTGGATTAGCGAGATAAGCCTGGTGGAACCAGTAGGCGTCGATTTTGGCGAATTCATGCTCTGAGCCTTTGCCTCTGAGCAACAGCCGGCTTGCGCCACCCGTTTGCGGGTTATCTTGCGCTGCGCTCTTGACCTCTGCCGCGTATTCATTCGCAAGCTCAGAAGCTTGCTCGAGCACTTTTTCCACCCAGGGTAGCGCTGCTACGTCCGCCGTCGACGGCCAGTGTCTGACGCCGACGTCCCATCCTAGCGCTTCTTGCGAGACAAGCGGAAAAAGCCGCTTTACCAATGCTATTGCGCAAAGCCTATCCTCTTCGTCTAGCTCCGCAACGGGCAAAGAGCTGCGAACTTGTTCCCAGAATGCGTTTTGTCCCTCCCTATCAATGGCTCGGACGTAGCCGGAGAGTTCCTGAAAGTCCGGCATCAAGACGCACTTGTCGCCAGGCTCATCGGGAGGCCAATGGGTACGCCAAAGCTTGCGCCGGGCAAGCAGACCGCTTTCGTTACGTTGCCCGGCAACCCACAAAAATTCCCAAAACCCATCGATCTGCCGACGCCAAATCTGTTCTGCCTGACCGTTAAGGCTATGAACGCGTTTACGAAGGTACTCCCATACGGCTTTGCACACCTTTTGCCAAGCTTCGTAGAACTCTTTGCGAGCTTCTTCGGCGACGCGGCGCGGCTCTTGTCCTTCGGGCACTTCGACCGTGAACTGGTTTGGAAGCGAGCCAAAGCGCGGTGGCTTTCCTTGTCCCCGATTTTCGACCCACGCCAGCAAAGGATCGTCTTCCACCCTTGGAGCGACCACATTTGCTCCAGCGCGCCTTGCTCCCGCCATCGCGTGCGCCGTGAGGAACGAAAGCAGGTACGACCCGGCCCACAGATCGCGCGTTCGCCGCGCCTGAGCTACAAAGCTTTGGACCGGGCCGATCGAAAATTGAATATGCCAGCTCACGGCTTGGTTACCTCTAGTACCTGGCCGAACGGTTCTTTCCGCTTTTGCGGGTCCAGTAACCTATCCAAGAAGTCGTTGACCGGCTCCCACAACTTGCCCTCGTCCAGTTCAACTTCTTTACCACCAACCGCAATTTTTGGGCGGCGCTCCTTCGGTGGCGTGGGGAGAAAGGTTGCTGGGATAAAGGTAAGCACACCGACCGGTTTCGAGCCGCATTGATGGATGTGGATGAGCAACGGGCTTGCGCGTCGGTCGAGTCCACCTTGGGGCGTCACTTGCTGTGCCTTTTCCTTGCCGTAGTTGTGAGGCAGGCCAAATACGACACGCCTGGGATGTGTGTTGCGTTTTTCGGGAGGTAGCTTCATCAGGTCATGATCGTCCTTGAAATTCTCCTCCGAAGGCCCGTCTAACACCTTGCCCTTGTAACCCCAGCAGCGGTAGCGCATCATCTCGCGCCCGATTCGGTCGAGGAGTTCAAGCGGTTCTTTGTCGGAATCCGGGGCCTCGACAAGTACACAGCGCGTTGCGCTGGAAAACGCCGTGTAAGGTGGGAGGTTACGGTCCGCGCCGTAACGAAAGCTCGATTTCCCGGCGCCCTGACCTAGCACAGCTTTGACTTTTTCCTTGAGTTCGTTGAGCGTCTTGGGTTCTTCCCAGCTGTCAGCGCCTTCGAGCTTGACCAGTGCAAGACTGCCCCATCCACGCCTGCTTCTCGAGCCCATACCACCCAGTAGCCCGAACGCCTTCAGGGCATCGGTCAACATACTAAGCTCGTCGCGATTAAGGTCGCGACACCGAAGCTCAACCGTAAAATCGAACGGAGCCTTAAGGCATCCTCGAGTAAGTTTGCCAGCCTGCTTACCTGCTGCCATCAGACCGTAGCCCAGGTAGCAAGCACCTGCTCCGGCATGGGGGCGATTTGAGCGGCCACTTATGAACCCAGTCGCTGACAGGTTCTCCTGGGCCTCGATGCACTGCAAATTAATTGCATTTAGAAGACGCAGTATGACACGGCTTTGACCTGTGTTGGCGCTACCAAAAATTCGTTCTTCGGCCCCTAGTATCTCCGCTAAGTTTCCCTGAAACTTTTGCCACGCTAGCGCTCGCCACCACCATCTGAGCAATCCCTTGAAGGCGGAAAGCCTTAGCTCAGGGCGCTCTGGCTCAGCTCCACCTGAGAACATCGGTGTGATCGCTCGGTAGCGGGCCTCAATCTTCTGCACCATCCCTCGTATCCTTGTCTTCGAGCCAGAACGCGTCTCCCTCGCGATATGGGTCGTTTCGTTGCTCTTCGTATGGGCGTGGGTCGATAAGCCCGAAGCGCCGCACTATGAGGCCGAACTTCCGAGCTCTCTCGGCCACAGCTGCCGCCACGAGGCCCATCAGCGTAGTTCCGCCCGTGAGATTCACTAGTACCTCACGGGCTCTTGCCAGATGCGGCTCCGCTTGCTTGCTGAGCTTATCAATCTGGTCGATTCCTTTGAGCGGGTCGCTAAGCTCGAACTTTTCGAACGACTTGTCAAAACCAGCTCGGTTCAGCGCCTCTTCGACCGTCTGGGCGCTTTCTTTGGAGCAGATAACAAGCAACTTGTCCGGCATCCGCTCGATCTTCTTTTTCGCGGCCATGACGGCGCTGAACAAAACTCCACGCGCGGTGCCCTGAGGGCTTACCAAAACGATGCCGTCGCCTTCGGCCTGTGGGGAGATTTGTGGAAATTCTTTCAGCGTGCTCCAATACTCGCGAACTTTCTCGAGGTCGTATCTCGTTCGCTCAGCGTCGTCTTTTACGCCGAGCAGAGCCCCCTTGCGCATACCGTGATGGTGATAGGCGTTGCGAAGGTTGCTCAGCTGTCTCCAAAACTCGCCGAGCTTACGTTGGTCGCCGGAAAGATTTTGCTGAAACTCGGGATGCTCACGCAGGGCCTGGAGCGCGTTCAACTTGGCAGCTCCATAACTCCGTGTTTTACGGTAGTCGAGCCAGCAGTCAGTGCGACCATCTTGCAGCAGCACCCATGATACGGTCCATTCGTTCATCAGGCCCAGGGCCTGCGGAATTCGCTCATGTTCTAGAAGATCGTCAATAAGTTTGGCTTCCCGACTGAGTTCTTCGTGGTTCAGGAACATGTCGCGCTTCGAGCTAACATTTTCTTTGTCAAGCGCGAATTTTCTCAAAAAACTCTCGAGTACGCGCGAAAGTTCGTCTTCGAGTAGAGCTTTTTGTTTAGAAAGAACCTTCTTGAAGTTGCCGACGCGTTCTTCTCTTATAAAGCGGCTGCTAAGTATACCTAGTTCGAGCGGCAAGCCGGCCATCCGCGCTAGAGAAATGTCCCTTAGTTCTCTGGCGATTTTAGTTGAGTTTTGGTCCGAAGCCTGCTCGATTAATCTTGCCAGAGGGTTTGCATCGCCGCTTGTGGTGAAAGTTCGAAGCGCGTAGATCCATTCGAAAAGGCTTAAAAGCGGTTGCAGGTCATGGAGATGACCGGTTTGAGCTTGGGAGAGCGCAGAGCTGCTCGAGTCGGCCCGCGAAGGGCCAGAACCCGAGTCCCTTTGCTCCCCTAGCCGCCCGTAGTAGACGCCGCGAGTTTTCACCAGCGGAGACCCAGAATCGTCGTAAAGCGCTGCGAGGTATTGAGCGCCAAGCAGGCCGTACAGAACCAAATGGCGAGGCCCATGCGTCAGGTCGAAAATAATCTCTTCAGCGCCCGTCTTAAGGACTTCCTCACAGAAGAAGCGAGCAAAATTCTCTGACGCGGCGGTATCAACTTTTTGTTCGTTGACCTCGAGCGGCGAGGAAACATGGTTTCTGCTCTTTCGAAGCTTTTCGATTTCGTCTTTAAGAACTGGAAGGCTCTTTTGAGAAGCCTGGGGCGTACAGAACGCGAGCACGCTGTCGGGCCACGTATCCTGTGGCAATAACTCGAGCAGGGCAACTGGAGCCAGTCGCCATTCAGAGCTGTGCCTATCTTGAAGGCTGTACCTACAGGGCCTGGGATCTACGCCAAGAATTGTTACAAGGAGTCGTTTGCCCCCCGAACTCACCTCGTGCTCTCCTTGTCGAAGATTCATTTTACCGTGTAATTTAAGCTTTGTCAAGCGTAGAAACGCTGTAACAGGCTTTTTAGCGGAATAAAACAAAACTCGTGCGCGGTTGTACCGGGTCCTCGGTTTTGGTATCGGACACGCGAGAGTTCAAACACGTACAAAGGCAGGTTGCTCGTCATGAAAGTCGTCGACTTTTATTTCGATTACTCCAGCACCAACAGTTACTTTGCCGCATTCATGTTACCGCCCATTTGCGAGCAAGCAGGGGCATCGATTCGATGGCTCCCCATCCATCTGGCAGCTCTTTTTCGCCATACCGGTTTCGACGTCACGCAGATGCATCCGAGCAAAGCTCGCTATCTATGGCAGGACCATCAGCGCTACGCGCGCTTTACAGGCCTTCCCTTCAAGCGTCCGAGCCGTTTTCCGATCAAGACCTCGCTTGCGCTTCGCGCTACCGTGGCAATACCGGCGTACCTCGGTAAACCTGGGGATTATGCTCTTGCTCAGGTAGGCTCCTTTGCTCAATCGGTTTTCCGAGCTTACTGGGAGCGAGACGAGGACGTAAGGGAAGAGCGCGTGCTCCGACGATGCGCCGACCAGGTGGGTCTCGATTCGGACGCTTTGCTCAGACTTGCCGACGAGGAAGCCGCTCGCTCGGAGCTTGCCCGTCTTACGGCCGAGGCTGAAGCCCGAGGCGTGTTCGGCGCTCCGACGTTCATTGTGGGAGAGGAGCTTTTCTGGGGCAAAGACCGCCTCGATTTCGTCGCGCGATGTCTGCGCGACGAAACTTGATGAGCGCAGCTTTTGACTAAAGGGGGGCTTGAGCCTCGAGGCGTGGCGCGAAAGTTACGCGATGAGGCAAATCATTGAAAAGGGTGTCAGAACCAGGAATGGCAGAAACGTAATCTGCGTATAGGTGCGCCGTCCGTGCTTCTCGGTCGTCGACGATGCGACCCGGCCAATCAGAGCTTTTCGCCGAGGCCGAGATGAACCAGCGCCATCGAGAGCTGGTAACCGTCCGTGTGGTGCAAAGCTCGAGAAGACGGGCGACGACCGCGCATGCTCACCCACGAATTTCTCAGAAACGGCAGATACGTCAGCCAAACACCCATGGGTTGTCGAAGTGAACATTCTTAGGGGGTAGCAACATGAGGATCAGAGATCCCAAGGGCGTGCGCGACTTTCGGCACACAGAAGCTAGGCGCAAGAACAATCCACCGGCTGGAATTGCGCCTACCTTCGAAGTTCGCCAGCAAGTGACAAGATCGTACACCTACGATCCTCACCTCGACCCGCAACTAGTCTGGGCAGGCAAAGCCGAGCACACCTCCTTTGAGGTGGATGTCGTTTCCCTCCACATCCACGAGCGCATCTCCACCCGGGCATACCGGACGCAGTTCAGTTAGCATTGGTGGACGTCATGCCGACCCTACAAGAGCGTGAAAAGATAATTTCCAAAACGGCGGAGGGAATTCTTCATGAGTTGAAGCGCATCTTGCCCTCCGCGCCAACGGAGGCCGATTTTCGCCGCGTGATTGACCCGCTGCTTGACAAATTCTGTGGCGAGATCAGCTTGAATCCGCTAGCCCACGCCGAATACACCCTCGCCACCGGCCGCGCCGATGCCGTTTTCAACCGTCTGATTATCGAGTATGAGCGCCCCGGCGTGCTCAAGAAAGCCTCAGGCAAAGCCACGAAGCGTGCGGTCCAGCAAGTTAAAAATTATATGAGCGGCCTGGCAAAAAAAGAGCGCCGCCAGATGGACCGCCTAGCCGGCGTCGTCTTCGATGGTCACTTCTTCATCTTCGTCCGTTATATCAACGGCCAATGGAGGGAAGAAGCTCCGGTTGAGGTCAACCAATGCTCGCTTGAGCGCTTTCTGAGTTGGCTGGCCGGTCTTTCCTCCGGCATTGCGCTCACCTCCGAAAACCTCAACCGGGATTTCGCCATAGAGCAGCTGCGCGCGCAGAACGTCCTGCACGGCCTATTCCAGGCGCTCGGCGCAGCCCTCAGGGCGCCAGATGGTCTTGTTGCTAGGCTTTTTGAACAGTGGCGGCTCTTTTTCAGCGAGGCGATCGATTACTCGGAGGCTTTCGGCGGTCGCAAGCTCGAACCGCTGAAAAGGTGGGTGCGCAGGGCCGGCTTTGAGATCCGCAGCGCCGAGGAGGCCGAGCGCTTCTTTTTTGTCCTGCACACCTACTTTGCTTTACTCGTCAAATTGCTCGCCTGGCTCGCCCTTTCACGGCACCTCGGCGTCAAGCTGGGCACGCCGGCGTTTGGCGAACTGGTAACCGCCGACGGCGAAACTTTGCGCCGTCGGCTCCAAGAGCTGGAGTCGGGCGGTATCTTCCGCGCCTATGGCCTCCTTAACCTACTGGAGGGTGACTTCTTTGAGTGGTATCTGCACGCCTGGAACGACATAATAGAGAGAGCGATCCGTCAGATTGTCGGCCGCCTGGATGAATACGACCCAACTACGTTGACTTTCGTGCCAGAGGAGACGCGCGACCTATTCAAGAAGCTCTACCATTACCTCTTGCCTCCCGAAATCCGCCACAACCTGGGCGAGTATTACACGCCCGACTGGCTCGCCCAACGGCTGCTGGTCCAGGTGGACAATGAATTTTTCGCCGGACACCCCCGACGCGATGAGGGCCGCCTGCGCCGGAAACTTTTGCAAACGCGCTTTCTTGATCCGGCATGCGGATCCGGCACGTTTCTCGTCCTCATCATCGCGCGCATGATCGAGCTCGGCCGGGCGCTCATGCTGCAGGAGAGCGACCTACTGCACGCCATCTTGAACAACGTCGTGGGCTTTGACCTGAACCCGCTCGCCGTGCTTACCGCGCGGGTCAACTACCTGCTGGCAATTGCCAATCTGCTGGAACATCGCCGGCGCGATATCACGATCCCTGTGTACCTGGCCGACTCGGTGCGGATGCCCGCGATGAGCAAAGAGCTTTTCAGCCACGGCACTTACGAGTTCCCCACCGCCGTTGGGACTTTCAGCGTGCCCGCCGCCTTGTGCGCGCGGGAGCGTTTCGACCGGTTCTGTAACCTTGCGGAAGAAAGCGTACGCAATGGTTTAAAGGCAGATGTCTTC
This sequence comes from Pseudomonadota bacterium, assembly GCA_021324755.1. Taxonomy (GTDB): domain Bacteria; phylum Desulfobacterota; class Binatia; order Binatales; family Binataceae; genus JAJPIL01. The sequence continues at coordinate 14,249 of JAJPIL010000004.1, read as the reverse complement.
CTCCAGCACTGCCAGAGCGCCATTCCACTAGAAGACAACGGCTGGGATGGCCGCACCAACTCCCTTGTACGCACCCTATATGAACAACTGCTCGATCTGCATCGGCAGGGGTTGAATGGCCTGTGGGCACGACTGCTAAAAAACAACTTTGCCCCACTTACTGTGGGACAATTTGACTACGTCGTCGGTAATCCACCCTGGGTGAATTGGGAGCATTTGCCGGACGGCTACCGTCGGGCGATCAAGCCCATTTGGGAACACTATGGTCTTTTTCCCCACGGCGGGATGGACACGATCCTGGGCAAGGGAAAGAAGGATATCTCGATGCTGATGACCTTAACCGTGACGGACGAGCTGCTTAAAGAAAGGGGGAAACTCGGCTTCGTCATTACGCAGTCCCTGTTCAAGACCTCAGGAGCCGGCCAGGGCTTTCGGCGATTTCAGATTCCTCAAGGTAGCCGGAAGCCAATCCCACTCGCCGTTGTGCACGTAGACGACATCGTTGACCTCAAGCCCTTTGAGGGCGCTTCCAACCGCACGGCGGTGATGGTGCTGGAGAAGGGGAAGCCGACGAGGTACCCCGTGCCTTACACTGTGTGGCGCAAGGTGAAGGGCAGCCGCTTCACCTACGAGAGCACGCTACAAGATGTGGCCAAAGCCACCAAACGCCTGCGGTTCTTTGCCGAACCCGTTGATTCGAATGACCCCACTTCCCCGTGGCTTACCGCACGTCCTAGAGCGCTAAGAGCCGTGCACAAGCTGCTCGGTCGATCGGATTACGAGGCCCACGCTGGTGCGTATACCGGCGGTACCAACGCCGTCTACTGGGTCGAGCCAGTCATGAAGCGCCCCGACGGGCTTGTGGTGGTACGCAACCTTACCGAAGGAGCTAAAGTCAGGGTGGACGAGATCACCGAACCCATTGAACCTGACTTGCTCTATCCCCTCCTTCGCGGACGAGATGTGAGACGCTGGCGGGCGGAACCTTCGGCGCTGATCCTAATGGTACAGAACCCGGTCAAACGGCGCGGTATAGATGAGCAAGAACTGCAAGGTCGCTACCCTCGGACCTACGGCTATCTCAAGCGGTTCGAACACGCACTGCGGAAACGGGCGGCGTTCAAGCGCTACTTTACGCGCCCCGAGCGCGGCGGAAAAGTAGTGGAAACGGGCCCATTCTACTCAATGTTCGATGTTGGCGAGTATACTTTCGCCCCGTGGAAAGTGGTGTGGCGCGAGGTGGCGTGCACCCTCAATGCTGCTGTCGCACCACCTTTTGATGATAAACCAACAGTTGCAGACCACACGCTTATCCTCGTTGATTGCACCACCAGGAAGGAGGCGCATTACCTCTGTGCTGTATTGAACTCTTCACCTGCCCGACTCGTGGTTCAAGCCTACATTGTCCTTCATCCCGATCCGCACATCCTCCAACACATCCGCATCCCGCGCTACGATCCGTCCGACCCGGTGCACCAGCGGCTGGCAGAGCTATCGCAAGGCGCGCATGAGGCGGCAAGGGCGCAGGACGAAAAGCGGCTGCGGCAGATCGAGGCCGAGATTGACCGCCAGGCGGCGCAGTTATGGGGCCTCACTGATAGTGAACTGCATGAGATCCAGCAGAGCCTGCGTGAGCTGGAGGGGAAATCTGAAGAGACGACGGAGGCAGAAGCATGAGAGTTTTGCAAGAGCTGCGGGAAATCCTCAAGACTATTTCTCAGGAGGTGGAAGTGCTTCCGGCTGTTGGTGGTGCCGTCGAAGACCTGGAGCGCCCCGACTTTGAGGAGCGGGAGGACCAGGCCTTCAACGAGGGCGAAAAGGTCTTTGAAACTGTCTTTGAGCCCGACCTTTCGGCAACTACCCCGCGCCTGTATAGGCCCGTGCCGCCTCTGGGGCGTGCCGAGCAGCATCCCTTCCGTTACTTCCTAGACGGCTCTTTCCGCTCCTACTTTTTGGGCACGGTGCTGGAAAATGAGCGGGAATCTCCCGTGCACTTCGCTCAAGTCGGGGCCTGCGTTGTGCGGCGCGAGGACGACGGCTCCGTACGGCGCGAGGAATTGCAGGTGAAATACATTTTACTTGCCGGGAAAGGGCGCCTCTCCGAAGCCGTTTGGAAAAAGCTGGAAGATATGGCTTCGCAGAGCAACTTGAGACTGGTGGACCTGACGGAGCGAGACATCGTGAGCGACTTGCTTTCGGATTATGACTTGCGCAATAAAGCAGGGGGAAAGGTCCGCTTTCAGATGCATAGTTTGGAAGCCGAGTTGATCGAGAAAATCCTGCCTAAACTCTCAGAAAACACCTGGCTCATCGCCGATGGGTCTCTTCAATTTGATCCCATTTTGGGAATACTGGCGGCTAGGCAGCAGTCCCAAGTTGTAGGAGTTGCCAAGAATTTCCGTAAAGACCCACAGTTTGTTTTCGGCAAAGGGCCACGCGCTGAGCGTCGCTCTATATACAAACTGCTCGCCGACCTGCAAGCGGAACATAGAACGCCTGCCTTCAGTGCGCGCGAGGGCAAGGTTGTATTCTGGTACGTCCGTCTCCGTGAACAAAAACAGCTAGACTACCCGCTTATGGGGGTGGTAAAGGTTGAGCTGGCGAACCCATCCCAGCAACCAGTGCGGTCTGACCTGATCGACCAGATTTCGCGTGCGCTGGTGGCCGAGCGTAGTGTCACGCCGCACGGTCAGGATCGTCGCTGGCATGCGCATCTCTATCCCATCTTCCTCGCCGAGAGCGCCGTGAAGGAAAGCCTCCTCTCGCGTGACGTCGTGCAGCAATTCCTGAAGTGGAGGTGAACAATCGTGGACTCTATCGTGGACTCTAACGATCGTTCTGTTATTGGTCTCTCATCTGCGACGGCCAGCCAACCCAACTCGTCTGACGAATTTTTCTTCTGGCTTGCCCCTAACTTAATCGTGAACCCATTTGACATTGTGGAGGCCGAGCAGGTTGCCCCGGATGGGAAGAGCCGGACCTTCGGTATCGTCACCACCTTGGAACATAGTACCGACTCGCCGACGCATCTTTCTAACTTTATCTCCAACAACTTCGGTCAGGTCTCTAGCGAACCCAACACGGTAAGGCAAGGCACCACGGTTGCCCGGGTAGCGGTTCTGTCCAATGACCGAAACATCTACGTGCCAGTAATGAACGACCGGCCCGTACGCTTTGCGGATGAAGCGGGTATTCACACCGCTTTGGGCATTGACCAGGTGGCCGAGCGCTACCGGATACCGGCGGGTCTGATCGAAATGTCCAATGGCACGTGGGCCGTTGTCTACCTAGACGGCCGCTATATCTTGGGCCCCGAGGGTGCCCACGTGAACATCACCGGCATTTCCGGACTTGCGACCAAAACCTCGTACGCCATCTTCCTGATCCAATCCATTCTGCAAAAAGCAGAAAAGCGAGACCGTATCGGCGTTATTATTCTGAACGTCAAGCATGGCGACTTGCTATCGATCGACCAGTCGCCGCGTGGCGGGTTAACTCCCGAAGAGCACCAACTGTGGCAGAGGCTCGGTCTCACGCCTCAGCCCTTCGGCAACGTGCGCTATCTGCTACCATATGGCAAAGATACCGACACCACCGGGCGACCGAACAGTTTCCGCACCCCGGAGCGCAACTGGTTCCTTTACGCTTACTCACTCGCCGACACGTACGACAAGCTGGACCTGCTTCTGTCCAACATTCCCGATCCATGGGATACTGTCGGGGCACTGATTGGGGAGATCCACCAGGGGCTTTCTGACCCAAAAACCGGAAAATGGGGCCCTTCTAAAAAATGGGGTAACGTAACTGATTGGAGCAGTTTACTGGACCGCGAGCCGCTGGTCAAAGACGGTCAAGCCCAGCCGTTGGGTGACGTGCGCGCTGTATCTGTTGGCCGCTTTCGCCGTCTGCTCCGGCGCATTGTGCAGACCCGCCAGACAGGGATTTTCGTCTCCCAGCGCCCGAACAAAGCCAAAAAGCTCGCTGAGGAGATCGCCCGGATACGCGCTGGGGAGACGATCGTAGTGGACATTGCGCGTCTTGCCGACGATGAGCAGACCCTAGTCTTTGGCGATATCCTGCGCACCATTTACGCTCTTTACGCGGAGGAAGGGAGCGAAGCCCAAGACCTGCCGGAGAAAGTCATCATCTTTGTGGATGAACTTAACAAATACGCGCCGGCACGCGGAGGGGAGTCGCCCATCATCCAGCAAGTGCTGGACATCGCCGAGCGTGGCCGCTCCTTGGGTGTGGTGCTATTGGGGGCGGAACAGTTCATGAGCGCGGTGCATGAGCGCGTCGTTGGCAACTGTTCAACAGTTATCATCGGTCGCAGTGGCTCAGCTGAGCTGTCTTCTCCTGCCTATCGTTTTTTGGACCAGGCGGTTAAGGCAAACGTCTCGCGTTTACAGAAGGGGGAGCTTGTGATTAGCCATGCTACCTTCCGCCAACCTGTAAAGCTACGATTCCCAAGGCCTGCTTACCTCCAGGAAGGTATCACGTGATCTTCTTCGCGTTCCGGTGCACCGAGCATGAGGGCATAGCGGTTCATGCAGCCTGGTGGTCTATGAGGAAGAATTAGTAGTTCGCGATAAACTTTTGAGAGTCACCCAGGTGAAGCCAGTGATTGGCCATACGGGAAACCTCCTGCGGGTCGTCGGTTAAAAACTGACCAGCGATGATGTTCTAAGCCTGTGCTTATTGCATGGGAAAAATTGAACTCGGGTGAAAAAGTTCTGAACGTTCTTTACCAGGCTAAAACCGGCGTCCGAAAAACTTTCATGCGCGTACTGCAATAGAGCGAATGATGTGGGTGCTGCTGAACTGCGCGAGGTTGAGCCGTGATACGGATAAACTCAGCGCCCCTACAAGCCAAGGAGGGCAACAGCAGCCTCATCAGTTACCCTCGACGCCGTCGGCGCACAACTCTTCACGATGACGTTACCAAGCCAATTGCCCGGCCGGTGTTCTTCCGATCAGTTAACGGCCAGCGAATGCTAAATGTGCAAATCGCACGCAATTTAACCTCGAGTACGCATGCGAACAATTCACCAATTAACTTGGATTTTTCCGCCTAAAGTTGAAGATTTCAGTAACCCGTGTCCGCTTAGCGAAACAGCTCTGCGAAAATGACGTGAGAAATTTTTCCGGCTCCTATCGCGCCAAACGCAGTTCAACCTTGGACGCGACGTTAATATAGCTGATGGCACGAATTAAACAGAGCAACGGCTGCTTGCGAACGGTGATATTAAGGCCGCGTCCAAGGCCTGAACACCACAGCAAGCGTTGTTGTGTGAGCAGTCAATGAAGTTCGACGGTGGGTTTGCCTGTGAGTCTAATTCGCAGTGGTCAGCTGATTTTGCGCGTGCTGTTTTTCGACCATCTTGCTAGGCTTCGCTAATTGGGTTAGTGGGTGAAGCGCTGCCGGTTTAGGGCGCAAGCGGCGTGCTGCGGGAACCGAAAGGCAAAGGGACCCTGAGCGCCGCGTAAACAGCCAAGCGCGGCAGATAGGCTGGCGCGAACACTCCAAGCCCAGTTCCGTTTTGCAAAAGATTGGTACGATTAAAAACGTTGATAACCATAAGACGCGCCACTGACTGCCCTACCTCGGGAAGAGTCAAACTGTGTGCCACGGCAGCGTCTACCTGCCACGTCGCGGGAAACTCGAACGTGTTGGCAAAGCCTCCCCAAAGGCCGCTGCCGTAAAAACTGTCGGCGGTGAAAAGCCAGTCGCGCCATCGGTAGCCTACCTGCCCGGAGGAGGTGTAAACCTGCGCTTGGCTGCGGGGAATGTAATGGCTGGCGACGTAGGCAAGCTGGTCTGGAGGAAAATTGTACTGTTGAGTTATGAGATTAGTCGCCTGCGCGATCAGGTACGTGAAGTTTGCGTTGAGAAAAATGCCGTGAAAGCGATAGTTGATACTGGTCTCCGCGCCCCAGGTGCGCCCGAGCTGGTAGTTGTAAGGCGAAATTATCGGTACCGCTCCGAACTGACCCGCCCCGATCGCGTCGCTAGCGAGAATGTAATACGCGTCTTCGGAGATCGTCAAGTTTTTCATGGGTTGGCTCACCACGCCAGCATCGAAGTAATTGTCGCGCTCGGCGTAAACGTTGAAATTAGTCGGGACTGTGACCGCTTGTGTCGTGCCCGCAAAAGCTTTGGCGCTGCGCGTGGTTATCGCTTCGAAAGTGGGCGTTTGAAAATAACGAGCATAGCCCGCGTGAAACACTAGTCCTTCTTGGGGCGTATAGGCGAGGTTGATTCTTGGGCTGAGCTGGCTCTCATCGGCGAACGACTCCATCGCGTCCCATCGCAAACCGTAACTTAGAGTGAATTGCTTGTTGATTTGCCACAGGTCCTGCGCATACACCCCAAAAAGCCAGTTGATCTTGTTCAGGTCGTCAACCACCGTGATGGGGATGTCGCTTGTTTGTTGTCCTTGGGCGTTCGCTGGGAATACCAGCGAAGTGTCGTCAAGTTCGACCCCGTACTCGCCGATATAAAAGCCGGTCTTGACCGTGTGCGCCTCGTTCGGACGATATGTCACATCACCCTGCAGCGTGTTGGCGAAATCGCTGTGAAACTCGTTGGACGCGACTCCCTGGTAAAGTAAGTCGCCGGCTTCGTCGGGGCTGAACGCGAGAGTAACGTAGTGGGTTGCGTAGGCAAGATCGTAGCTAAGGTCTGACGACAGCGCCCCCTGAACGGCGAATGCGCCGAAATATTCTTGCTGGAACGAACTGTTGTTGAGACCGACAGAGGGGTGATCAGCAGGGTTCACGCCTTGTAAATCGTAGGCAGGAGTCTGGCCCGGCCAATTGGGAAACTGGGCGTTGCTTACCCACATGCCACCAATCAAGCTTAGATGAACCGCTGGACTTAGCGTGTACGAAAGATAGCCAAAGCCCTGCCCTTCGTTTTGCAGGTCATGAATCGGAGTCGGGCCCGGCGTTGCTTGGCTGAAGGCGAGATCGTTGTGCAAGTAGAAACCGGTAAGGTAGTAACTGAAATTACCGTGGCATCCGCCCAGCTCGAAGTTGGGCATCGCTGTTTCGCGCTGGCCCCCATACATTTCTGCGTTGCCTCCTTCGTCCGCGCAACCATCTTTAGTCTTGATGTCGATCACGCCCGTAGTGCGAAAACCATACTCGGGCGCAAGAATGCCTGTTTGGAGGCTTACGCTGTCGAAAAACCGCGGCTGGATAAATTGGCCAAAGCCGGAGTTCGTGTCGAATGGCAGAATGATCCCATTTATCACGTACTGAAATCCGGCCTGTGCACCCCGGATATGGACTCGTCCGTCCACGCTCTGGCTCACACCAGGCATCTGTGTAAGGAGCGAGGAGAGCGTGGTGTCCTGGCCCTGGGGCAAATTGTCGATATCTTGTTTGGTAAAAGTATAGGCGCTGTTACCCGTAGGTGATAGCCGGTTCGGCGCTGAGCTCAGTCGACTAGCTTGAACTCCCACGCTTAAAGCCTCTTCGGATTCGAGCGAGAACGTAACGGGCTCGGGAGACGAGCCAGGTGCAACCGTAAGAATTATCGTAGCGGCCTTGAAGCCATGTTTTTCCGCGACGACGGCGTATGTGCCAGGCGCAACACCTGTAAAGGAAAAAGAACCGTCGGGTCCACTATGCGCAAGGCGAGTCCTCGCGCGCGGATCGCGCCCCTTGAGTAAGACCCTGGCATCGCTTATCGGACGGCGCAAGGCGTCAACGACGACACCCCGTATCGTTACCCGCTCGGAACTTGCGCTGTCCGCGCGCGCTATGGCGGGGGCGGCGGAGAGAACTAGACTTAGCGCTGTGAGGAGCCAAACAACAGGACGCGACGTCCTCATAAATCGCTTTAGGCCGCAGCTCGCACTTTCCCGCCGACATCCGACAATGAACTTCCGAACGAGCGCTTCTCCATCGCTCAACGACGCGCGCTACGGCTTTTTGTACTTGTAAGTTATCAGAGTACGACCGGCGGGCGATCGCTTTAATTTGGCAACTATTCCCGATTTTCCTGGGAAATTTTCCTGGACAGCGACAGTTACACCGCCATCATCGGCTTTCCGCGCTGCAATTTGGCAGGTGGGGTCTATCCCCGCGTGCGCGGGGAAACCATATACAACGCTTGGAGAAGATCTGGGCCGAGCGGTCTATCCCCGCGTGCGCGGGGAAACCGTGATCGTGTACATCGAGAACGCGTACGCCAGCGGTCTATCCCCGCGTGCGCGGGGGAGCTGGAGGACGGAACAATGGGCATCGAGAGAGACGAGGTCTATCCCCGCGTGCGCAAGGGAGCTTTTTTCGCGTTTTATTTTTGCCGGTCGCGATGACTCACTATTTTTGTTACCTTTTGTTACCGAGTCGGTAGCTGTTGCCTCAGGTATACCGCTTCCGGGCAGCGAGCAGGCTGCGGGGCGGTGGAGGCAATGACGAGGCGGCTAACAATAGCGGCGCGGCGAAAACTTAACGATGCGACCAGGCAGCGTTATCGAGCAGGCAGCGCTCGTGGCGAGCGGCGATACACTATAGCCGAGTTTGTCTGGGTGACAGGTTCTCACGACAAGCACGCGTTGCGTGTGTCTTAACTCGGCGCTACGCGCGAAACCCTGAACTGCCGCCCCAGGTGCTCAAGGTTCGCGGTATCAGCAAGAGCGCGGTTAGCGAGCGTTTTGCGGTCGATACCCAACGGCGGACCGCAGAAACGATGCGACAGGGGTTAAGCTGACGGAGGCGAATGGCGGTGCTGATCGACGCAGTCGGTTTTGCCTAGCGCGCGGTGCTGGCAGTGCTGGGCATTCCCGTACTCGAAAAGAGTTTTTCTGACTGCACAAGGACTGATCGAGTACGCGGCGGACGGCTTGGCATTGTTGAAAGACCTGACCAAACGCGGGCTTATTCCCGACCCTTTAGGTCTTTTGGCGACTGGTGGGAGGAGCGCAGTGAGCCCATCAAGCCAGAGATGCGGTGACGCCTGGCACGACCTCCACCCGGATGCCTCGAGCGCGGAGATAGGTAAGCTCGCCGCAAACGCAGCGGCATGGTAAACAGTCGCCGCCTTTGAGGCGCACGACGATCTGTCCGGCATGCGCGCGTTGCGCCATAATGGCGTTGAGCTCGTCTTGCGACCGGGCATGACAGCCCTGCGGTTCTTCCACTGCTATCCATTCGGCTTCTCGCCGGGCGCGGTCGAGCACCTCCGGGCTTACCAGATGGTCGTATATGATTACGTCGGCCTGCTGCATAAGACGAAGCGCACGCACTGTCAGCAGGTCGGGGCTCCCCGGTCCCGCTCCTACCAAGTAAACAGCCCCGGATGCTGCGCCGTCACCACGTTCGACGCTTCGGATCGTTACATTAAGAAGCTCCTGCAAACGCCGGTCATCAGCTGCGTGGAGCGTGTCAGCCAGTACTTGCTCGAAAAAACCCTCCCAGATACGCCGGCGCAACCTCTCGGTGCCGACCCTCTCCTTGACGAGCGCGCGATGCCTCTCCGCGAACGCTGTTGCTTGCGCCAGTCCCGCCGGCATTTGACCCTCTATGCGCTCACGTACCAACCGTGCTAGAACTGGAGCGGCTCCTCCCGTGGAAATCGCTATCGTTAGCGGGCCTCGATCCACGATCGAGGGCGTGACAAAGGTGGAGAGGTCGGGGCGATCGACGACATTGACCGGTACATTGGCCGCTCGCGCAGCGTTTGCGACAGCCTCATCAATTTCGCTGTTTCCGGTTGCGCTGTATACGAGCACCTTGCCGGCTACATCATCGGGCGAAAAGCTCCGGGCGATAATCTCTATTCGCGCTTTGTCGGCAAGCTTGGTTAACTGATCGCTCAGCGGTAGCGCAGCAACTATAGTCAGCGATGCGCCGGCTCGCACAAGCAGTCGTGCCTTGCGCGCCGCGCGTTCTCCCTCGCCAACTAGAAGCACGGGTTTTCCCCGTAAATCGATAAAAATCGGAAAGTATTTCACAAAGAGACGGTCCGTCTGGCCGACACGTGCGATTGGGCTCCCGCAAGCATGAGGGAAACCGATGACAGCCGCGTCGCGGGCGCGGGCTTGTGTCCTATCGAAGCGCCTACGACGGCAGCGGAAACACAGTGAATAAGCCGGCTCCACTGCAGACATAGCTTTTTCACAGCGCCTTTAGTTGTCGCCACCCTAGCTGACCAACTTTGGAGTTCCGTTCGACGGCGGAGTATTGTTGGAACAGCGACAAAATCGCGCGCCGCTATGCAAACGCGCGCAACTTGAGAGCCGTCGGTTTGCGCAGCGCCTGCGCCACGGTAGCTTTTTAAGCCCTGCCGCGTGCCATACATCAGGATTGATCTCTCGGCGGAAGCCCAACAAATAAATTCCCGTCGCGCATTTCGACTGGGTAGCTCCTGACAGTGAAGTCATTGTCGAGACCGCGTCCGTCTTTTAAAGAGAATTTGAGTGCATGAAGCGGGCAGACCACGGTGTCGCGGCCGACCAGCCCTTCGGCCAGTGGCCCGCCGCGATGGGGGCAAACCGCGTCTAAAGCGTAGACTTCGCCGCTGCGTAGGCGGAAGATGGCGATCTGCCGTGCGCCGATCAAAAAACAACGACCCTGGCCTAGAGCGATTTGCTCGATACTGCCCACAGCGATCCAAGCGTATTCTTCTTTGCCGCGAAAATCAGGGGAGGGTACCTGCGGCGAATTCTTGCGCATAATTTTCGACCTGGACAGCTTCCGCAAACTGAGTCGGTTCGTATGGTTTACTACCCTCGAGCCATGGATCGCGGTATGCAGCTACTGCGGCTTCGACTTCGCGATCGAGCCGCGCTGCTTCGCCTTCGCAATCCTCGACCAAGATCTTCCTGAGCCGTTCGATGCCGATTCGTTGGACGAAGCTGTAAGTTCGTTCTGCGTAGCGGGCATTTTCTCGGTAGTACTGAATGAACCGCCCCATCAGGGTCAGAACCTCTTCCTGCGTCTTTACGGTCGCTAACAAGTCGCCAGCGCGAACCGTCGACCCAGCCGCGCCGCCCACGTAAATCTGCCAGCCGTTCTCGACCGCCACTGCGCCAAGGTCTTTAACGGTTGCTTCGGCGCAATTGCGCGGGCACCCGCTCACGGCAAGCTTCATCTTGTGCGGGGATTCGATGCCTTGAAAGCGTTTTTCGATCCTGATTCCGAGTTGGATTGAATCTCCGAGACCGTAACGACAAAAGTCGGTTCCTACGCAAGTCTTGCAGGTGCGAAATGCCTTGCTATAAGCGTGTCCGCTCGGTATCCCCAGATCCCGCCATGCCGCAGGAAGGTCCTGCTTTCGGATGCCGAGGATGTCGATTCGTTGACCGCCGGTAATCTTCACCATGCGCGCGTGGTACTTCTCGGCGACGTCGGCGATGCGTCTGAGTTCGGCGGGTGAGATCACTCCGCCGTAGATGCGCGGCACGACTGAAAACGTACCGTCTTTCTGAATGTTCGCCTGAACGCGATCGTTGATAAAGCGCGCATCGCGCTCATCCTCGTACTCGTCACCCCAGATAATTTTCAGGAGCGATGCCAGGGCTGGTTTGCTCGTGGGTTCATCCTTGCCGTCGGCCAGTTCCCGGTAGACCGCGGATACTGATTTGAGGTTACGATCGCGGATAGCTTTTACCAGCTCCGGTTTCGTCAACGGGATATCGGGCACGTAATAATGGACCGAAGGGTCTTCCTCTATCCGCCCTTGGCACGCCCATTGGACCAGTTCACCAACGAGTGTCTTGCACGACCCGCAGCCCGTGCCCGCGCGCGTGGTCTCCATCACGCGCTTAAGACTTCGCTTGCCGCTGGCAACGCAGCCGACGATGGCGCCCTTGCTGACACCGTTGCAGTTGCAGATCTGCGCGCTGTCGGGCATCTCGTCGAAGGTAGCCTTGGTGGTCGGCGCTCTGGTATCAACGAGCAGCGATAACCGGTTATCTGGCAAGCGCATGCCGCGGTCAAAAGCCTGCATGAGGTAGGCGGCCTTGCTGAGATCGCCTAGCAGGATGCCCCCCGCCAAGCAGCCGTCCCGGATAACAAGCTTCTTGTAGATTCCACGCTTAAGCTCCATGAACTGGACGACGTCTTCATCTTCGCTGTCCGGCTCGACTGTGCCCATCGAAACGAGCTCGACGCCCATTACCTTAAGCTTGGTGACCAGCTTGGACCCCTGATAACTCGCATCGGGATTGGTCTCCGTGATTTGGTCGGCCAGGACTTTGGCCTGCTCCCACAGCGGAGCCACCAGACCATAGACGCGGCCACGATGCTGCGCGCATTCGCCCACGGCGTAAATCTCAGGGTCGGATGTGCGCATGTGATCATCCACCACGATTCCGCGCTCTGTGACGAGGCCACAGCGCGAGCCGATCTCGACGTTTGGAGTGATCCCGGTCGCAAGCACAATCATGTCGCAGTCAAGCGTGGTGCCATCCTCGAAGGCAAGACCCGTTACCTCGTCATCCCCAAGCACTGCTTTGGTGAGCTTCTTCAAATGAACCCGGATACCCATCGCCTCGATGATCTGTTTGAGGATGGCGGCCGCTTGGGGGTCCAGCTGCCGCTCCATCAGGTGGCTTTTAAGATGAACGACATGAACTTCGAGACCGCGGCTCAGAAGGCCGCGAGCCGCCTCCAGACCGAGCAGCCCTCCGCCGATCACCGCCGCACGGCGGCACTTGGCCGAGTACTCGGCAATCGCGCGACAATCATCTAGGGTGCGGAAGACAAAGATGCCTGGCCTGAACTCGCCGTTTGCTCGCCTTAGGGCAGCTATCGGTGGAATCGAGGGGCGGCTGCCGGTAGCAATTATGAGGTTATCGTATTGGTACCAATTGCCGTCGTCGCAATGAACCGCCTTGTGCGGTCGAGCGATAACATCGACCCGGACGCCGGCGCGCAACTCGATTCCGTTCTCCCTGTACCAGTCGAGGCGATTGAGAAAAATCTCGGAAGGGTTCTGCGTCCCGCTGAGCACGTTGGAAAGGAGAGTCCGATTATAGTTTCCGTAGGGCTCCTCGCCAAAGACGGTGATATCAAACTGCTCAAGACCGCCTCGCGCAAGGATTTCCTCGACCGTACGCGCCCCTGCCATCCCGTTGCCGATTACAATCAGTTTCTTTTTGCGAGCTCCGAGCCGTCCCATTCTTCACACCCTTCTCCGGCAACTTCCCTAGAAGCGCAGCGCTGGAAGACTGAATTCAACCATTTTTGAAATCGAATGGAGCGCCTTGGTCGCTAGCCAGACTTGCAAGTGTGTTGTCGGTGCAAAAAAATGGGATGAACACGACATGTGTCCCGGCCGCCCTGGTCAGGCACAACCCTACCTCGCACGTCCGTCCCGCGCTCCCGGTCGCAAAGTATCGTTTCGGGCGACGTCTGAATTCGCAAGTTATCGCGGCATCCACTTCGACGACGGAGTTGAACCAAGATTGCGTAGCGCTGCCACGCGCCGCCTTTGCTCGCTCAACTGGCGCGCGTGATTTTTTCCGCGCCTTGTGGCAGATAAGTAAGCGACCATTCTTCGCGCAGGTTCCAAGCGGTTGCCCAATGCGCCACAAAATGGCGCCTGGCAGCCCTCCTGCAAATCTGGCATGCGCAGGTGCGCAACTTTATAACCTCGCCGCCAAGAGCCCATCGCACCGCACAGGCTAGTAGGGGCGGCGCGCCACGACCAACCTTTTCGAGGATGCCGAAACCACCAGGATGAGAAATTTCAGTCGCCGTAATCGACTCTCTGCAGGGCTAGTGCAGCAACTAGCGTGCCGGCGCTAGCGGACGGCTCGGAGGACGGTCTGGTTGTTGCTTTTTGCTGCTTTACGAAGTCAATCTTGCAGGCTTTTCAGGGGTGAACCTAAGTGCCATGCCCGTAGGGTGAGCAGTTGCGAGCATTTTGTGCGCGAATCTTGAGCCATTCCGCGCGCACGGGTCGGAAGCGGTAGACCGAGCGGGAAACCTAATAATTTTAGCCACTTTCAAACAATGTAGTGCCGGCCATCCTTGCGTGCGCGGGGAAACCACTATAATGGGGCGATTGCCTACGATACATGAAGGCCTATCCCCGCGTGCGCGGGGAAACCGCCTGCTGCCGAGGTCGGTCAACATACAAACAGGGCCTATCCCCGCGTGCGCGGGGAAACCGTGGAAGATGAAGTCGAGGCCGCTTTTGGGGTCGGCCTATCCCCGCGTGCGCGGGGAAACCCCGGTCCCGCCCTCCGAGATGCGGAGGGCAGGAGGCCTATCCCCGCGTGCGCGGGGAAACC
>JAJPIL010000010.1 GCA_021324755.1 Pseudomonadota bacterium | reverse complement strand
TTTTTTAGCCGTGCCGTCGGTGCGCTCGTTGTACTCGCGAATAACCTGGTCGGTAATGTCGATGCCTGGCGCTCCGAAAAGAATCGTGCTCTTCTCCATCACGAGCGTGTAGCCTTCGCGCCGACCGATATCACCGACGACGTTGGTCAAGTCGCGCACAATCTTGCTGGTGATGATGCTGTCTTCGTGTTGAAGATCTTGTTTACTATCGTTGTACGCACGCTCGAAGTCTCGCAGCTTGCGATTGTAATCTTCTTCCAGGCTGCGGCGTTCTTCCGGCTTCATCAGCAGCCCCTTGGTTTCCAATTCGTCTTTCAGTGCTTTTACTTCTTCTTGCTGCTTTTGCAGCTTACGTTCAAGCTTCTGAACCTTGGCGCGAAATTCGTCCCTCGCCCTTTTGCCAGCATCGCACTCGTTAAGTGCCCGTTGTATGTCGACATACGCCACTTTAATTTCGGCACCTAGCGCGCTCCCAGCCAGGGCTAGAATCAGTGGTACGCCAATAAAAACCGATCGTTTGATAAACATTCCCCACATTCTTCGAACCGTACCTTAAACGAAGGTTACGATCTTTTTCCAGCCTGTCTGCGCCAGCAAATCTTTTTACTATACTGAATACAGTCCGCAGCCGATCTACTCAACATCTCGACAACCGCTCTCACTTCTTTTCCTACTGTGCGGCCAAACTCACGCTCGTCTACAAAGGAGAGCCGCCACCGAAGACGAAATTGTCGATGACGTAGCCAGGTTTGGGATTAATGGGAATCGCGTATTCGAGCCGGATCGGACCGAACGGAGAACGCCAGCGGATGCCGAGTCCCCAGGCTGCGGCGAGGCTCGGAAGCGTGATTGATTGCTGCAGCAAATATGCGTTGCCAGCATCAAGAAATACGACGCCGCGCAGCCCAAAGGATTCAAGAATGGGAAAAGTTATTTCGGTACTGAGCAGGAGCTCCTTGCTGCCGCCTATTTGGCTATAGCCAATCGGTTGGCCATGTTGGTTGAATATGGCGATGTTCGGTCCTAAACTGAAGAATTCGTAGCCGCGAACGGAATCGATTCCACCGGGAAAGAACCGTTCGTACAAAGGCAGGTTCCCTCCGGGCGCAGGCTGCAGGCTTGTGCCGATCCCATAATCTACCCCTACTGAATAGACCCACTGCCCGAACCATGAGCTGTCGATAACTGGATAAAACCACCGGCTATGAACCAAGCCTTTGATGAAGTACGCGTTACCGCCAAGGCCGGCTATCTCGATACTCGCATTTTGCGAAGAACCGCGACGCGGATCCGCCGGGTTATCGACCGTCATTCGCTGCAAGGTAGGAATAATTTCAGACACCCAAGCGTAGCCGTGGTAGCGAGTTATTGCCGCTGGTTCGTAAGGGCCGATGTCGGTGATGCCCATCTGTTGGATTTTGTACCCCATCCCAACGCTTACCGAGTTCAGCGCAAGCGGGCCGAACTGGCTCAAGCCAAGCTCGGACAGAGGGTAAAGCGTATGGAAGCCCAGACCCTCGGCTACTTGAGTGAAACCGAACATAAAATACTCGGTGTCGAACAGGTCGACCGAAAAAACAAGCGGCATGTCCAGCCAGTAAGGGTCGGTAAAGTTTAGGTCTAGATTGCGGAAGAGGAAGCCGAAAAGCGCGTTAAATGAGGCAGAGTTGCCCGTGCCGAATAAGTTTCGCTCGCCGATCGACGCGGTGCCAAATGCTCCGTCAACTGTGTCGACACCTCCACCGATAGAGAAGGTTCCGGTCTGAGCCTCTTTGACTTGTACGTTGAGGTCAACTTGGTCAGGATCCCGCCCGGGCGCAGTGGTGATTTGTGTCTGGGAAAAAAGACCCAGCCTGTCCAACCGTTCTTTCGAAGCCCTTATCTTAGCCGCCGAATACGGTTCCTGCTCTTGAATCGCCAACTGCCGACGAATGACGTAGTCGCGGGTGCGCGTGTTGCCGGTGATCGAAATTCGATCGACTAAAATTTTGTCGCCGGGCGTCACGTGAAAAACAACGTTTATCCGATGGGTCAAAGGATCGACCTGCGTCCTAGGATCGACATTGGCAAATGCATAACCCCGGTCCGTATAAAAGTCGGAGAGGGTCAAGACGTCGTGCTGCAGCTTGACGCCTTGAAACGGCTCGCCCGGCTTGAGTGTAAGCCGCTTGCGAAGTTCTTGTACAGGCACCTTTAGGTCTCCTTCGAACGTTATCGACCCTACACGGTAGGCCTCTCCCTCGTTGATTCTGAATGTGACGATAAGTTCGTTTCCCTTGCGCGTAACCGTAGGGTCAAAGACCTGCGCGTTTAGGTAGCCGTGTTGGTAATAGAACGTCTTTAGCCGGTCTACGTCGCTTGCGAGAGTCTTGCGGTCGAGCACACCCGTGTTGAAAAGAAAACTGAGGATGTTGTGGGGCCTTGTCTCGATGATTGACTGGAGCTGCTTTGCCTTGAACGCGTGATTGCCCACAAAGCGAACCTTGCCGATTCGCACCAGCGGCCCCTCTTGAATTTCGATAACTACGATAGCTTGGTTGTCAGGTTGCGGTATGATGCGATAGCCGACCCGAACGTCTAGATAGCCTTTCTCCCGGTAAATCGCGTCAAGGCCTTTTACCGTTTCGACCATGTGAATTGGGTCCAGGATCGAGCGCGGTTGAATTTTGACCGCTGACCGCACTTTGTCGTCGGTGGGTTTAAACACCTTCATCCCCTCGAATTTCACTTCCGAGACAAGCGGTCTCTCCTCGACGTCGAAGATGAGGGTTGCCTGGTTGCCGTGGCGCTCTACATGGGCGTCGACCTTTTTGAAAAAGCCCATGCGATAGATGGCCTTGATATCGCGGCTTACGGTCGCTTTGTCCAGCGGTTCGCCGACTTTCGAACTGATTTGAATGCGGATAGCGTCCTCTTCGACCCGTTGGTTTCCTCGAATACGGATCTCGGAGATGATCGGAGCCGATACCTGAGCCCACGTTTCAAGAACAAAGCTGAAAAGGAAAAGAAGTATTAGGCTGATACCGTATCCGTACCATCCGTACCTGCTCAGCTTACGGAGTGCTCCGCCTAAACCAATCACCCCATCCAACCTATGCACTCGTTGGTCTCTTAAAGCATCGGCTGTATTGGTACGATTTCGCTTTGTTGCGTTTCGCGATCCAAGCCTGTCCTGACGTAACAGAATCCCTTGCCCAGCGGGTGGTTTGCTAACCGGACGCCCGAACTTGCAAAGCAGTGGTGCGATTTGCGAACGAAAAAGGGGTCAGTGCGACCTTACCAGCTTAAATTAGCTTTCTTGCCAAAGGCGGCCGTCTTTGAGGCGTAAGACCCGTCTCATCTGCCGCGCTAAGCGTTCGTTATGGGTCGCCACCACCATCGTTATACCCAGCTCCGTGTTTAGCCTTACCAGGAGGTTCGTTACCTCTTCGGCGGTGTGAGCATCAAGATTTCCAGTTGGTTCGTCCGCAAGTACCAGCTTGGGACGCATTACGATCGCCCGGGCGATAGCCACCAGTTGCTGTTCACCTCCTGACAGTTCCGCAGGGCGACGGTGTGCCTTGTTTGATAAACCGACCGACTTCAAAGCCTCGATCGCGAGCTGACGCGCTCTGCTTTCCCCTAAACGCGCTATTCGCGCGGGCATCGCCACGTTCTCAAGTGCGGTAAAGTCGGCTAACAGATAGTGGAATTGAAACACAAACCCAAGTTGGCGATTGCGAAACTCTGCCAGCGCCCGCGGCCCCAGTGCAAATAGGTCCTGCCCCTCAAACACCACCTTGCCTTTTGTTGGTTTCTCCAGACTGCCTAGGATGTGAAGCAGCGTCGATTTGCCGACGCCCGAATGACCCACTACGGCCACCCTTTCGCCGCTGACAACCGAAAGCTCTAGATCTTTAAGTACGGTAATAAGCCGACCACCGTCGTCGAATGTCTTCTCGAGCTCGATCGCACACAGTAATGGCTTGCCTGCCCCTGCCTCATCCGTAGGGCTTGTGCAGGTTGTAGGTTTGAGCGGGGCTGATGCGAACTCACTCATAACGGATTATTTCGACCGGCATAAGCGACCGGGCTTGAAGGGCTGGATAGAGTGCAGCTGCGATACAAAGCACCAGCGCGGAGATAGCCACCACAATAAAATTGATCGGTTCGAGCTCAACGGGCACAACGCTTACGATGAAGCTTTGCGCAGGCAATCGAATTAGGTGGTAGCGGTCGATCAGTAGGGAAGCAACAAATCCGGCGCCCACTCCTATAACGCTGCCCACCGTACCCATGATCCCGCCTTGCAAGAGGAAAATAGCAACAACCGAACTCGTTTTAGCTCCCATCGCGCGCAAAATGGCTATTTCCTTGCGTCGCTCTATTACAACCATCGTCAGAGTCGCGACTATGTTGAAGGCAGCTACCAACACGATCAAGAGCAACACCAAAAAATAAGCAGTTTTTTCTAGCTTCAAGGCGGTGAATAGGCTTTGGTCGGTGTGCGTCCAGTCTTCGACTGAAAAGTTCGCCCCTGCAAGCGCGCTGATTCGCTGCGCTAGCACGGGCGCCTCGAACAAATCGTTAAGCTGAACCTGCAACCCCTTTTCTAACTGCGCCTCGCCGTCAAAAAGCAGGCGCGCGTCCTTGAGACTCATAAAGACCAGAACGGCATCGTACTCGTCTAGTCCGGAATGGAACAAGCCAGTGACGGCGTAGCGCTTAAGCCGCGGCATCATTCCACCGGCCTGAAGACTAGCTGGCGAAATTAGCGTCACAGGGTCGCCCAAATGTAAGCCCAGCTCCGATGCTAAGCCATCGCCCATTATCACCCCATCGAGCGCAACCTTCCGCTCTTCGTTTCCTTTTCCCTCCGCCACCGAAAAAGGCATCCCCAAGCTCTCCAGGCTGCCTTCAACCAGCGCACGTCTTAACTCATCAAGCGTCGGATTTTTTCCCCGTTGTACTCCGCGAGCGAGCCCTCCCGACATATACCCAGGTACGTTTTGAGCTCCAATCGAGGCTACCATCACCTGCGAGCTCACATAAGGCGCTACCCCTTTGACTCCCGGAAGTTGCGCTATTCGGCTCGCTAATTTATCGAGTTCTTCCTCCGAGCCCGCATTTTGCTGAATCAATATATGCGGATTGAAGGCGAGCAGGCGGCGACGCAGATCGTGTTCGAAACCGCTCATCACGGACAAGACCGTCGAGAGTGCAAAGGTACCAATCACCACTCCACCCAATGAAATAAGGGCAATAATAGACACGAAACGCTCTTTTCGGCGGGCTCGAAGATACCGCAGCGCAATCGTAAATTCGATCACGCTGATAATATTCGCCTACCGCCGCCGGCGGCGCAATCATATTTGTCTTGCGCGATCCGAGCGCACCACTTATAGCTAGTAACGTCTGGGTCGCATTTGCTCGATTCGCAGGCAGGAGGAGGTACGATGCAAAGGCGATTAAGCCTGGCAGTGACTTTGGGGACCGTGGCATGCGCGTTGTCTTGGCCTTGTATGCTTTATGCGCAACAGCAGTTTTTGCCTGCTCGAGGGTTGCCGGCCGGACGGAGCCTAAGCAGCAGCCAAAGTAATTCCTCTGACGGGGTCTCGAGCAACGCGACTCAAAGAAGTGGCGGTCAAAGCACCAGCTCTCAAGAGATGCTTACGATGAACTTTCAGGACGTCGACATCGGCGTCCTGGCGAAGTTCATCAGCGAAATCACCGGCAAAAACATCGTGCTGGACGAGAGCGTGCGCGGCAAGGTCAGTATTATTTCGCCAACCAAAGTAACGCCCACGCAAGCTTATCATATCTTCCAGTCCGTGTTGCAGCTTAAAGGTTTTACCACGGTCGAAGCTGGTCCAGTCGTCAAGATCGTACCCTTGCGGGCGGCTCGCGAGTCGGCCGCAGTTAGCCAAGCGCCGATGCCCGGGGTGAGCCAAGGCGATACGTATGTAACCAGGCTCGTTAGGCTTCGCCATGTCGATGCAGCTGCGCTGCTCGGCGTGATTCAGCCTTTGGTCTCGCATGAGGGCCTTGTCGCTGCCTTCCCACAAACCAATACCCTGATTCTCACTGATAACGCCTGGAACATCGACCGTCTGTTAAAAGTTATCGGCAGTCTCGACGTCCAAGGGCAGCATCAACAGCTCGAGGTTATTCCTCTTAAGTTGGCTTACGCGACCGACCTGGCACCCGAAATTGAGAAGATAATGGGAGAGAAGGATTCCAAGAATTCGGCCGCGACGTACGTTCGTCCGATGCCTGGGATGGCGGCTGCTTCAGCCGTCGGCCCCTCGCAGGCTTTTAAAATAATTCCAGACGAGCGAACGAATTCGCTTATTGTGATGGCCGGGCCTTTACAGATGGAGGAGATCAAGAACATTATCGCCAAACTGGACGTTCACGCGCCGTCAGCCACTTCGCGCATTCATGTTTACCACCTGAAATATGCCAGTGCCCTTCAGATGCTGGATGTGATTAATGGGCTACTTGGCGGAAATGCACCGAGTCAACCCGCTCCGCAAACCGGACGAGGCGCTTTGGGTCGCATGGGGGGGATGGGAATGGCCTCGGCTGGAACAATGGGATCGATGGGAGGTCTTGGGGGATCGTTCGGTGGCTCGATGGGTGGTATGGGCATGTCAGGCATGGGTATGGGACTGAGCATGGGTTTTGCGGGGGGAATGGGAGGGCTCAGCGGTGGCGGAGCTAGCGCAGGCGTGGCTACTACCCAGACGCCCACTGATAGCAAGCACAAGGGGTTGGGCGATTTCGAAAGCCAAGTGCGAGTAACCGCAGATCCCGCAACCAACTCGCTGGTAATCACCGCTGGTCCGCAAGATTACGAAACGCTCAGGAACGTGATTGAACAGCTTGACGTTCCGCGCCGCCAGGTGTTTGTGCAAGCGGTCGTAGCGGAGGTAAGCACCAATTTGCAGACTAATCTGGGCGTGAGTTGGCAGAATTTCGCAGGGGCCGGCGGGTCGTTCAGCGTTGGTCAGCTCAATTTTGGCCAACTAGCGCAGACGCTTGCCAACCCCGCTGGCACTAACGGCCTGGCGATGGGGCTCGTTTCAGGTGCTAACTGTAGCGTGCCCGCCAGTGCTTTGGGCAACCTCGCCGGTATGGCTATGGGACTTAGTGGAGCCATGTTAGGAGGTCTTGGCACACTGGGCGGGTTGGCTGGTTACAGCCCCTATGGCGCTTATGGTGGCTATTCACCATACGGTTACGGTTACGGCTACGGGTATGGCGGCTACGGCGTCTATCCAGGTTATGGATATGGAGCTTACGGAGGGTACTATCCGCCGTACGCGGGCACCACTAATGGCATGATTCCAATGCCGTGTGACGTGGCCTTGATTACCGCGCTCGAACAGGATTCCCACTCAAACGTGCTTTCGGCTCCAACTCTGCTTACGGCGGATAACGAGGAGGCTCAAATCGTCGTCGGTCAAAACCTTCCGTTTTTGTCTTCGGCAATGGCGAATGCTGGACTTCCAGGCGCAATTTTCAACGGCGTGGACCGTCAAAACGTCGGTATCATGCTTGACATCGTGCCTCAGATAACTGACGGCGGCTTCGTCAAGCTCGATCTCTATGAAGAGGTTTCTGCCGTGGTTTCTGGTACCGAAAATAACGTCCTCGGCCCCACAACCACCATCCGCTCGGCATCGACAAGCGTGGTCGTCGAAAACCACCATACCGCGGTGATAGGCGGCTTGCTCTCTGACCAAAAGGATACCACCAAGGTCGGCGTGCCCGTTCTTTCTAACATTCCCGGCCTCGGTGCCCTATTCTCTCAGAGTTCGAAAAGCCGCCAGAAAACGAACTTACTTGTGTTCATCACTCCTCATATCGTGCTCAACGGTAAAGACCTGCAGGCGCTTGCGCTCAACGAGCGTCGAAAGTTTATCGAGGCGCTGAGCAAGGGCGAAGCCAAGAACATGCCGCGAACGCAGATGCAAGTGCTTTCGCAACCGGGCTTTGCTCAGCCTATGTCCCCCGCTCAAGAGCTTCAGAGCTCTCAAACTCTGAAGGGGGTTGAGACGCTTCCGCCGGTACCGGCACCTTTAGCGGGACAGCCTCCGTCGCAATCCAGTGGGCCTGCTACTTCGCCCTTGGGGGCTTCCCCTGCGCCGACGCAGCCCAGCAACACTTGGGTCGTGCCCTCGGCTCGGTAGTGGACACGTGCGATTTCGAAGCCCTTGAGAGGGTTACTTAAAGATTGCAGGACGATTGGCTGCGACTCGTTGCGGGGCAATCCTCTGTGTAGCTCGTTCTCGGTCACCTTACCGTAAGAAAGCGCGACGCCTTAGTTTGACTTGCTTGAGAAGACCCGTTCAAAGCATTAAACGTGCGGGTCGGGATTTGCCGTCCCCTTAAATGGCAGTTGCGCGTAGCGTTTTGTAACCATGCCCAGACAGGTGTTCGGTCCCCGAGCTTGGGCGGAGTTCCTGCCACTAGCGGCCGCCTACCACGCGCTCAGGCGCTTGCCGCTCGATACGGCGATTAGGTTAGGGGCGACTTTGGGGGCGCTTGCTGCAAGCCTGGATCGGATTAACCGGCCGGTTGCTTTGCGGAACCTTGAGATCGCATTTCCGGAGTCTGATTTCCAGTATCGACTCAAAATTTTTCGTTCGAGTTACCGCAACTGGGGCAGAGTCGCTGCCGAATGGTGTCATATCGAGGATTTCAACGCCCATAACATCCGCCAATTTGTAAGCATCGAAGGCTTCGAAAACCTTTTGCGCGCCAAGGAGATTTCCCGATCTTCTGGAATCGTGCTCGTAAGCGGTCACTTTGGTAATTTTGAACTTCTTCAAGTTGCAGCCGCCTTGTACGGGTTTCCGGTCACGCTTATCCATCGTCCTTTGCGCAACCCAATAATCGACCGAATGGTTAACCGCGCCCGGCTTCGCTATGGCAATAGGTCATTGCCGCGACGGGGAGCGGGCCTGTCTGCTCTACGCTTGCTAAAGCAGGGCGGTCTTGTGGGAGTCGCGGCCGATCTCGACGTCCGCCGCGGCGTGTTCGTCAATTTTTTTTCGCTGCCTGCTTCCACTACGGAGTCGCCGGCGCGATTGGCGTTAGCCAGCGGGGCGCCTTTGTTGCCCGTTTTTATTGTCCGGGAAGCCCGCCACGCTAAACATCGAATCGTTATCTTTCCCGCGATTCCGGTTGTCACTAACGGTGGGTCCGGCAAGGACACCGTAGTACGGGAAGCCACTCAGCGCTTTACGAGTGTTTTCGAGGAGATGATACGGCGTTACCCTGACCACTGGAATTGGATCCACCGCCGGTGGAAAACGCGCCCCAATGGCGAGGCGCGATTCTACTAAGGCGGGTCATCTCGGGTCGAAATCTCACCCAGGATCGCTGATTTCGTTTCAACTTCCCCAACCTTTTGGTGTATCGCTCAAAATACGGTTGCGTTCGCGGCTTAGTTGGCGGATCATTGTCGATGAATGGCGGCTAAAACTAGCTTCGTCCGATGGAAACATTGGAAAACTTGTCGACTCACACAATAAGGGAGCTTACGCAGGTCGGACGTTACGCGGTCGGCGTCAAATGGGGGGACGGTCATGAAAGCATCTATCCGTTGGACACGCTGCGCCGCCACTGCCCCTGTCTTGGATGCAGAAATGGTATTCAGGGCGAACTTCCGGAGGATTGCCGACGGCTTCAGCAGCTCGTTCGCCTAGGAGACGTGAGTGTCTTTCTCGCTTGGTGCGATGGCCACGAAACCATTTACAGAAACGAGCAGCTTCGTAGCCTTTGTCGCTGTGCCTATTGCGCTGGCGAACCGGAGCGCCCGATAACTGGGGGATAGGTTTTACAAACTTCGGTTACCACCGATATTGCGGCGCTTTTTCGCGCCATCCTGTTTACGCCTTAACTTTAACCCGCTGCAAGCGGGAGGACGGACTTCTAAGCTAAAAGTCCCTTGCGCTGTTTCGCAGGGGCTCGAGCTGAAGCGGATCGTATGTGCGCAAAGCTCCGAGGTTAAAAAATTGAACAGAGCGCGAAGCGGATTAGATGTAGTCTGGACCGTAGACTGCGGGCAGAGGCAAGCTCTTTTTGCTTCGAGTGGGGTATCCAAAAAGATGCACCGCAAAGCATCAATGGCTTAAGACTAAGACTAGGTAAGACTTTTCTTTTCGAGGCCGGCTAGACTCTTGCGCCTTCGGCCTCCATGCTTGTTCTGACCAGATATGTCGCCAAAGCCGTGCAATTTGAGCTATAAAGTAATGGTACGAGCGGACCGTCCGGTCAGTAGGTCCTCTACGGCCCGATTTGGGTAGGGTTGCAGATGCCTAAAGATGCCTTCGGGCGCGAAATCGATTATTTACGCATTTCAGTTATAGACGCGTGCAATTTGCGATGCGTCTATTGCATGCCGATAAACGCCTACTTCGCGCCCCTGCGTAGTTTGCTTACGCCTGCCGAGATAGAACAGGTCGTCCGAGTTGCTGTAAGCCTTGGATTTCGCAAGTTTCGCATAACAGGAGGCGAGCCAACGCTAAGATCTGACCTGCTTGAGATAGTCAGCCGGATGGCGAGCGTTGAGGGCGTGGGTGATTTGGCGATGACCACCAACGCGATCGCTTTGCCGAAACTTGCTGTGAAGCTAAAGCAGGCGGGCCTCAAACGAGTTAACGTACATCTGGATAGTCTGAATCCCGAAACTGTGCGCCAGCAGATGAGATGGGGAAACCTGGAAGAAATATGGGAAGGGATACTGGCGGCCGAAGAAGCGGGTCTAGTTCCAATTAAGCTCAATTCGGTCGTAACAGCCGGCTTCAATGAAAATGACGTGGTCGAGCTCGCCCGTCTCACTCTTGAGCGTGACTGGCACGTTCGATTTATCGAGCTGATGCCGCTCGGTACGGGGGAATGTGCCAGATTGTCTATTCAACGTTACGTATCGAATATCGAGACGCGCCGGCGGATCGAACAGGTGTTTGGGCCATTGATCGAGCTCGAGCAGACCAATCCCGCCGACGAATCTCGCAACTACAAGATCCCTGGAGCTAAAGGTGTTATCGGCTTTATCAGCCCTGTAAGCCAACCGTATTGCGGCAATTGCAATCGGATGCGCCTGACGGCCGACGGTAAGTTCCACTTGTGCTTGCTTAACGACGATGAGCTTGACGTTAAAGCTGCGCTTCGTAATGGTGGCGGGCCCGAAAAAATAGCCGAAATCCTGCTCAAGGCCGTAGCAATAAAACCTACTGGACACCGATTGCTTCAGGGTCGTTCCACCACTGAGCGTCTAATGCATCAGCTAGGCGGATAGCCCGACGCTGGGCTGCTTTCCCATAAAGCTCAATCGGGGAGTAACTGAATCGCGTCAGAGTAACGAGCAGTTTGCGCAGCGTTTGTTTTGGGGCGGTGCGCTCGGATCGCGTCTCGGTCGTCACCAGAGCCGATTCGGTGGATCGAAAAGCCCCAGCCTCGAAGCTGTGCCGGTCTTGCTTTGCCGCCCCTTTTGACCGCTCTGTAGTGGCGTAAACGGCCGAGCCTGTTTGGCGACGAGCTTACTGCACGCCGGGAAGCGAAAGCACGCTCTTTCTCGGCACGTATTGAGGCGCTGCGGGCGGGGGAATATCGTCCTGCGCCCGAACGTTCTGCTCTTGGGAGCTCATCCGAGAGACGTCTGAGAAGGTGGATGGGTAAGACGGCGAAGTCCCCGCCTCAGATTCAATTGGTCGGTTCTCCCGCATAGTGCGGGACGAAGAGGGTGAAGGCGACGACGGAGAAACAGGTGCTGATGACAGAACGGTAGCCTTTGGAAGCTGCTTCCCGGGCGAAGCTTCTGCGGTGACGGGAGCAGGCGAGTTCACAATGGCTGGTGCCACTCTTATGCGCTGAAAGAAGCGCCAAAAGCTGTTTCTGGTGGGAATGTAAGCGGTGCCTATATCGACCGGAT
Source organism: Pseudomonadota bacterium (assembly GCA_021324755.1). GTDB lineage: Bacteria > Desulfobacterota > Binatia > Binatales > Binataceae > JAJPIL01. The sequence continues at coordinate 71,422 of JAJPIL010000010.1, read as the reverse complement.
CAAGCTTGACTGTAATCCCGCTTTTGAGCACTGTGCCGTCGCGTTCGCGCAAATTGTAATTTCCTGGAGGGACGTCCAATGAAAAAGAACCGTCACTTGCGGTTTCGACAAGGTAGAGAACTCCTGTGACCTTGTTCTCCAAGTTTATTTGATAATGCGCGGCAGGCTGTCCGTCTGCGCTAGCAATGTTTCCACGTACAACGGTACCCGAGGCGACTCGGTTCCCGGCCAAAATCAGCGCAGCAAGTGCGAAGAGAAACACTTTCATCTTGCCGCACCAAACCGATGGCAACGGTCGGCGTCGGTTCCCAGCGATTGAACGAGAGAGCTGCACACAAGCCAGGAGTAAAGTTTCCATTCTCCTAACCGCGAAGTCGACTACTACGGAAGCCAACAGTTGTGAAATGACTTCTCTGCCTGGCGCGCCCCAAAAGACATGAATCTCTCTTCTAAAAGCTTTGCTAAGTTCCCAAAAGAGGGCGATACTTTAAGCCGGTAATTTAGAAAGGTTGACCATCTATTGCCGACCGAATTCTATGGTCGCTTGCGCGTCCAGGGACAAGCTTGACGCTGGCTTTTACGCGATACCTGTTCCAGTTAGGCCTACTCGCGCCTTTTGCGCCGATTAGGCCTTTTTCTTCACCCTTCCAGAACGGATACACCGCGTGCACACCATTATCCTTCTTGCCCCACCTCCTACTGCTACCCGAACTCTCTGCAAGTTTGGATGCCATCGCCGCTTGGTACGGTTATTGGCGTGGCTTACGTTATGTCCGACCGAGCTATGCTTGCCGCAGATTTCACAGGCTCTCATTCAAGTTTCATCCCCTTCAGTTATAGTATGTCGCCTTTCAAAATAGCTAATCGACCATCACGTTCAAAGCGCGCGGCAAACCGAAATTTTTTGGGTTTTAAGGTTGAGGCCTCTGCTTATGACTAATGAGTTCGCGCGTCCCCGCTCCATCAAAGCTGATTTCATGCTGATGACGCAGTGCTTTAGGCCGTATATGCTTTTCGTTAAAAATGCGTTTAAAAAAGTTCTAATTGTAAGCTGGGCAGAGCTTTTCGCCGGTAGATTTGTGATATTTGCTTGCCATTGAACCTTGAACATTTGTTCGCGTTCTCAGGTGACAGAGGGCGCCTTTTCTAAGGTGTGACGGTTGGCTCCTTTCTGAGAGGATTACGAACCTTGGAGCACGACGAAGGAATCGTCCACGTCCTGGACGAGCAGGTAGCAAGCCAGATAGCTGCCGGCGAAGTCGTAGAACGGCCAGCGTCTGTAGTCAAGGAATTAATCGAAAACGCTCTCGACGCTGGTGCCAAGCGGATAACGATCGATATTGCCGGCGGAGGGCGGGAACTTGTCCGGGTCAGCGACGACGGCTGTGGCATGAGCCCACGGGATGCCGAGATGTGCTTACGTCGTCATGCAACTTCTAAAATCAGGACCATAAAAGACCTCGACAACATAAGCACATTCGGTTTTCGAGGCGAAGCGCTAGCCTCGATTGCCAGCGTGTCGCGCCTCGAGCTTCGCACCCGCCGACCACAGGACGAGTTCGGTTTTGTAGTTAGGGCTGTAGGCGGTGAAGGCGTGGAGGCGGCGCAGTGCGCGATGGCGCCTGGCACGCAGGTCGAAGCCCGTGATCTCTTCTTCAATACGCCTGCCCGGCTTAAGTTCCTCAAGAGCGCCATTGCGGAGCATGCAGCTATTACCGACTGCGTCGAGCGTCTTGCCCTTTGTCGTCCCGACGTTTCCTTCCGTCTCAATAACAACCAGCGTGAACGTCTAGACTTCCCGCGAGCAAGCTCGCTCCTTGAACGAATTCGTCAGGTTTTCGGCGACAAGTTCGCAAACGAGCTTGTCTCCTTTAAATTTGCCGCAGAGCGGCTGCTGGTGCGGGGTTTTGCTTCGCGTCCCACGCTGTCTTTCGCCAGCAGCAGGATGATGTTCGTTTTCGTCAACGGTCGCCCGGTGCGAGATAAACTCCTTTCGCGGGCAGTGGTTCAGGCTTACGCGGGACTTTTGCCGCGGGATAGGTTTCCAGCGGTAGCCTTATTTGTCGACCTCCCGGCTCACGAGGTTGACGTCAACGTCCATCCGATGAAACTCGAGGTGCGCTTCCGTTATCCTGGCGCTATATTCGAGGCCTCGTATCGCGCTTTGCGCGACGCGTTGGCTGGGCAAGAGGCGGCTACGGACGGTGATGACTTGGACGTAACACACCTTGGGCCGCTAGTCTGTTCCGCTGAAACTGAAGTTCGCGGCTCGGCCTCAGACAAGGCCGAAGGTACGAGCTCGGGCGCTCAGTTGCTCAGCGCACCCCCCTCCCAGCCCGGGTTGCGGCTTGTCGTCGACCGCAGCCCCGGTCAAGTTAGCGCTCCGCAGAGAGCATCGGTGAGCAGCAGTTACGCGTTCTCGCCAGCGCTTTTAAATATGCCCAATAGGACGGAGGCCATTGATCAGCCTTCGGTTCCGACAAGCTTTTCTTTCGCTGAGCTTCGTCTTTTGGGCCAACTCCTGGCAAGCTATATAGTGCTTGAGGGCCACGACGGCTTGTTACTGGTCGACCAGCATGCGGCCCATGAACGTATTACTTACGAAAAACTGCGCGCTGAGTTTAAGTCCGGGGGAATAAAAATTCAGCCTCGGCTCGTACCGTATCCACTTGAGGTTAGCGGCGAACTTGCGCTCGAGGTAACTAGCGCGGTTTCTGCTTTTCGCACTCTAGGATTCGACCTCGAGGCTTTCGGCGGGCGCACCGTAGTGCTGAGAGGTTCACCTGCCCTGTTCGGCCCCGAGGAGGGAGTGCGACTTTTTAGGGACTTGCTCGATAGCGTGGGCAGTGATGGCTTTGCCGTTGACAATCTTGCGGCTTGTGAAGCTAAGCTTAAGCTTTTGGCCTGTCATGGCTCGATACGTGCGGGTAAAACGTTGAGCCAAGAGGAAATGGCAGCTCTGCTGAGGGAGCTAGATCAGACACCTTTTAACACTAATTGTCCTCATGGGCGGCCAGTCTTTGTGCGGTTTGGCCTAAATCAGATCGAGCGTTTGTTTCGACGGTGAACATCGCAGAGCGCGCGCGTGTTGTTTTTGTTGTAGGACCGACCGGGGTTGGGAAAACGAGCCTGGCAATCGAGCTTGCGCGCAGGCTCGGCGCCGAAATAATAAACTGCGACTCGCGTCAAGTGTATATCGGCATGGACATCGGAACGGCCAAACCAACGGCCGCTCAGCGTGCTTGTGTGCCGCATCATTTGCTCGACGTGCGAGAGCCGAGCGAGCCTCTCGACGCGGCTTCGTTTGCAGCCTTGGCCGACTCGACGATTGCCGATATTCACGCCCGAAGGCGTCGCGCTCTTGTGGTCGGTGGGAGCGGGCTTTATTTTCGCGCTCTGCGCTGGGGAATTTTCCCGGGCCCGCGGGCAAGCGAGGAGCTCCGTACGCATTTGCGCAAGAGAGCTGCGCGAGAGGGTTACCATAGCCTTTACGAGGAATTGCGCGCGATCGATCCTGACACCGCCTTGCGCCTTGCGCCGCGGGATCTAAAACGGGTAATCCGCGCACTCGAGGTGTTTTATCTGACAGGAGTTCCGTTGAGCGTGCACCATGCGCGCCACCGTCCGCTTCGCCCTCGGTACGAAAGTCTCGTTATTGGCCTTACGACGGAGCGCGAAAAGCTTTATCGAGCGCTTGATGCGCGCTTTGATCAGATGCTAGCCGCCGGGCTGGTCGAGGAAGTTCAAGCGCTGCTGGCCAAGGGGTATGATGCTCAGAGTCCGGCGCTTACCGCGATCGGTTATAAGCAGTTGGCCGCCTATCTGCGAGGTGAGGTTACGCTCGAGGAGGCGGCAAGGCTTGCCAAGCGCGATACGCGACGGTTCGCCAAACGGCAGTTGACTTGGTTTCGGGCCGAGCCTGGTATTCTGTGGATGAGCGCCGAGCAGGCGTACCGGCAAGCTGGCGAGCTGCTCGAGCACTTTTTCGCGGGAAGGTGGCCGACGCCAGACGCAAGTGTTGTAAACGTGCACAGCAACGTTTAAAACCTTTGCGGCACGGTTTAGCAACGGAAGATGGGACCTCTGAATTCAGATCTGAACCGATGGCATTAGACAAGAAAAACAACAAGAACCATAAGCACGCGCGCAGTGGTTCTGAAAGTGCGGACTCAGCGGCTCAAATTTCTCGACCGAGCGCGATCGATCGAGTGAAGCTCGCGCGCGATCCTCGTCGGCCCCAGACGCTCGACTATATTGAGAGATTTATCGATGACTTCTTTGAGATTCACGGCGATAGGCGGTTTGGTGATGACCCGGCGATCGTAGCTGGAATCGGTCGGTTTCGCGGCCGTCCGGTAGCCTTGGTGGGTCATCAAAGAGGCCATTCAACCGCTGAGCGCATTAAGCGTAACTTCGGACGGCCAAATCCGGAAGGCTACCGCAAAGCGGCGCGTATTTACGAGCTTGCCGAACGGTTTTCGCTGCCGCTTATCACTTTCCTAGATACACAAGGCGCTGAACCAGGAGTGGGGGCCGAGGAGCGTGGCCAGGCTGAGGCTATTGCCCGAAATTTGGAGTTGATGGCCAGGCTTACGGTGCCCAGTATCGCCTGCGTAATAGGAGAAGGCGGATCGGGGGGAGCTTTGGCCTTGGGTGTGGCTAACGTGGTCTTGATGCAAGAAAACGCGTGTTACTCGGTCATAACGCCGGAGGGATGCGCTGCTATTCTGTGGCGCGAGGCAACACCGGACAAAGTTGCCGAGGCGGCTGAAGCACTCAAGCTTTCTGCGCATGACCTGCTTAAGCTCGGCGTAATCGACGAAATCGTTGAGGAGCCAGCCGGCGGAGCCCATCGCGATTACGAGGGCGCTGCTTACAAGCTCGCCGACGCGATCGAGCGCCATCTGGTTAAACTCGCCCTTCTATCGCCCGCGGCCTTGCGTCGCCATCGCGAGCGCAAGTTTGCCGCCATGGGAAAAAAATTTTTAGTTACGAAAAACGTTGCAAAAGTATCGGTTTTCAACTAATCGCTTCGCGCTATGGGTGTCGCCGGAAAAACGCGAATTAAAGAAACCAGCATCGAGCAGCTTCGGCGCAAGATCGACGAGATCAACTTGAAGCTGCTTCGTCTAATCTCACAGCGAGCGAGCCTTGCGCAAGCGGTTGGCGAACTTAAACGTTTGAACGGAGAGGCGATCTATCAGCCGGGCCGGGAAGAAGATGTGCTTGAAGCGATGGTCGAAAACAACCCTGGTCCTTTGAGCAACGACCAGGTCAGGCACATCTTTGTCGAGATAATCTCAGCCTGCCGCTCGTTGGAGCGCAGGCTGCGCGTGGCCTATCTTGGTCCTCCCCATACATACTCACATCAGGCGGCCCTCAGTAGATTTGGTTCGAGCGCCGAGTTTGTGGCAGAAAGCTCGATCGCCGACGTATTTCGTGCGCTCGAGGCCGGTCGAGCAGACTTTGGCGTAGTTCCCGTCGAGAACTCGAGCGAGGGGTCGGTCGGGCTTACGCTGGACCTTTTGATCGATACTCCGCTTACAATCGTCGGCGAGATTCTGTTGCCCATACGGCATGCTTTGCTGTCGCTTGATGGGGATCCAGCGAAGGTGCGCAAAATCGTGTCCCATCAGCAGTCGCTTGCGCAGTGTCGTAACTTTCTTGCGGCTAACTTCAGACACTGCGAACAAGAGGCCGTCGCTTCGAACGCGCTTGCAGCCCAGCGCGCAGCGAGTGATCCAAGTTGCGCTGCGATCGCCGCCAAAGCTGCGGCCGAGGCGTACGGACTAAAGGTTATAGCCGACGGCATCCAGGACTCGCCCAGCAACACGACCCGCTTTTTAATCATCGGCACCGAACCTCCGGGACGAGCCAAGCGTGAGAAAACGTCGATCCTTTTTTCGGTCGCCGACCGAGTGGGCGCGCTGAGCGAAGCTCTGGGCGTCTTTGCGCGTAATTCAATCAATCTTTCAAAAATCGAGTCTCGCCCGCTTCGCGGCCAACCTTGGCAATACCTGTTTTTTGTCGACGTCGCGGGTCATCGCGACGATCCCAGACTCAAGCGCACGCTAGCGGAGCTTCAGACCAAGGTCCTGCTCTTGAAAGTCCTAGGCTCGTATCCTGAAGCTGCGCCGACGAGACGGACAAGTGGAAGGGAGAAAACCCTTGGTAAAAGCCGAAGAACTGGTCTTGCCTAGCGTGGCAGCCTTGGCTCCTTACGAGCCGGGCAAGCCGGTAGAAGAAGTCGAGCGCGAGCTGGGGATTAAGAATGTCGTCAAGCTCGCCTCGAACGAAAACCCCGTGGGCCCCTCCCCGCTCGCCATCAAGGCGATCCAGAACGCGCTTCACGAGCTGAATCGTTATCCTGACGGTGACAGCTACTACTTGCGTCAGCGTCTAGCACAGCATCACAACGTCAGCCCGCAACGCATTTTTCTGGGCGATGGTTCGTGCGAAATTTTGAATTTGCTCGCGCAGCTTTTTCTGCGCCCGGGGCTTAATGCGGTGATAAGCGCGCACTCGTTCGTGATCTACAGCCTGGCGATAGCTGCTGCGGGTGCGCAAGCGAAGGTCGTGCCGCTTCGCAATTTCACGCTGGACCTTGACGCGATGGCGGATGCGATCGACGAAAGCACGCGCCTTGTGTTTCTTGGAAATCCCAATAATCCTACCGGCACGATCTATAAGCGCGACGCCTGGGAGCGCTTTCTCGCACGCGTTCCCCCGCGGACCGTGATCGTGGCCGACGAGGCGTACTTTGAGTTCGTTCGCGACCCAGACTATCCAGATTCGCTGCGCTACCATGACGGCGAAAGACTTTTGGTCACGTTGCGCACGTTTTCGAAAATCTTCGGCCTGGCCGGCTTGCGTATCGGCTACGCGGTGGCGCGCGAAGACATCGTCGGAATGCTCAATCACATCCGCCAACCGTTCAATGTCTCGACTCTCGCACAGGTCGCGGTGCTCGCCGCGATGGACGACCATGAGCACGTGCGCAAAACCCTAGAGGTAAACGCTCGGGGAGTTGCTTATCTGGAGCGCGAGTTTCGCCGCTTGGGACTAGATTTCGTGCCAACTCAGGCTAATTTTTTCCTGGTCGATGTCGGCGACGGACGTGCCGTGTTCGAAAAGCTGTTGAGATTAGGGGTAATCGTCCGGCCAATGAACTCCTACGGCCTGCCGCGGCACGTGCGAATAAGCGTGGGTCTCGAAGAGGAGAACCACAGGTTAATCGAGGCTCTGGAGACGGTGCTGAAGGCTTCATAGCCGATGGCGCGGCTGGCGTGCACGGCCTCGGTCTAGGCGCTTTTGGCAAGTTATCAAGCTGGGTAATCGTCACCCTTACGCGTGCTGACGGGTCTGCGGACGTTCATGTTGTTCGAGCGGGCAACTATTTGCGGCGTCGGTCTAATCGGGGGTTCGCTCGCTGGGGCCTTACGCAACCTTGAGCTTGCCCGCGAGGTCGTCGGGTTTGACCGCAGTTTGAGCCATTTGAGGTTCGCGCTGAAGAAAGGCCTCATCGACAAGGCCACACGCTCCTGCAAAGAGGCCGCCAGGCGTGCTGATATCGTCGTTTTGGCCACCCCGGTTTTGGCGATGCCGTCGGTGCTGAGCTCTTTGGTCGAGCACCTTCCGCAGGGAGCGGTGGTGACTGACGTGGGCAGCGTGAAGGCTTGGGTGGTGCGCGCGTTAGAACCAGTGGTGCAGCCCCGCCTATCATTCGTCCCAGCCCATCCATTGGCTGGTAAGGAAATTTTCGGTCCCCAGGGTGCCGAACCCAAGCTTTTTCAGGGGGCGCGCGTGGTCATCACGCCTTGTGCTTCCAGCCACGAGCCTGCCCTTGCCTTGGTAGAGACGATGTGGCGCAGAATAGGTGCGAAAGTCGAGCGGATGAAGCCGGAAAGTCACGACGAGCTACTCGCCCGTGCAAGCCATCTGCCGCAGCTGGTCGCAAGCGCCTTGGCGCTCAGCGTAGGCAGACGCACCATCGATGGCAGACGCGCCATGACTTACGGTGCCGGCGGTCTGCGGGACACGACGCGACTTGCGCTTTCGGAGTCCACCATGTGGCGGGACATATGTCTTGCGAACCAAAAGGCGATATTGGCGGCACTGGACGAGTACCAGGAAGCGCTGCGCGAATTCCGCCTGACCATCGAGCGAAGCGACGAAGGGCGACTCGAAAAGCTTTTCGAGGAGAGCCGAAAACTTAGGAGCCTTTTGAAATGACTAGCGAAGGCGAGGCACACGCAAAACGGCGCCCAGTGGTGACGATCGACGGGCCGGTGGCAGCCGGAAAATCAACCGTGGCGCGAGAGCTGGCCCGTGCGCTCGGCTTCGACTATGTGAGTACTGGGGCGATGTACCGCGCGCTTGCGCTAGCAATTCGCCAGGCAGGTTTGGAGGATATTGGCGGGCAGGAATTCGCAAGGCGCCTTGACCGTTTACTCGCGACGGTGGAAATCGCCGTGTCGGGCGGTCACGTTACGCTCAACGGGCGAATAGTCGACTCCCAGCTCAGCGAGCCTGGGATTGACGAGCTCGCCTCCCGCTTGTCAGTTCTTGCCCCGGTGCGCGAAAAAATGCGTGCCTTGCAGCGCGAGATGGCGTTGCGGGGAGGCGTCGTAATGGAAGGACGCGATATCGGCACGGTCGTGTTTCCGGAGGCAGAGTTTAAGTTTTATCTTGATGCGGCGCCCAGGGTCAGGGCTCAAAGAAGGTTTGCGCAGTTGATCGCTTCGGGCGTCAAGACTACCCTAGAAGAGGTGCTACAGCGGCTCACCGAGCGCGATGAGCGCGATTCAACTCGCGAGCTTGCTCCCCTTAAGCCCGCAAGGGATGCAGTGGTGATCGATTCGAGCGCGTTGACGGTCGAGGCCGTTGTCGACAGGATGTTAGCGCTAATAAAAAGTAAAAATTTTCGCGGGTCTTGAAACTTGCGATACCGGCTGTAAGGATTCGAGTTAGCCCAATTTCTCTTTGAAGGTCCCACTAAATGGAGAAAGGTTTGTCCAGCGAAGTCCGCGGACAGGACGATGAGTTTCGCTCGCTGTTGGAAAGCAGCCTGAGCGCGCCGCGCATCGGCGATGTTCTTACTGGTCGCGTCATTCAGATTACTCGCGACCGCGTCGTGGTCGATATAGGTTACAAGTGCGAAGGACAAGCCCCTTTGTCGGAATTTCTCGACCTGGAGGGCAATGTCACCGTCAACGAGGGCGATGAGGTCGATGTCTATTTTGAAGGAATTGACGCCGAAAGCGGCACCGTCTTGCTCTCCCGCGCCAAGGCCGAAAAGCTACGGATCTGGCGCGAGCTTGAGCGCGCTTATCTGACCGAAACTCCGGTCGAAGGCGTGGTGCTGAGCCGCGTCAAAGGGGGGCTTAAAGTTGACATCGGCGTTCAGGCTTTCTTGCCCGGCTCCCACGTCGATATCCGGCCAACGCGCAATCTCGACCGTTATGTCGGTCAGCACGGGCGTTTTCAAATCCTTAAGTTCAATCGCGCTCGGGGCAACGTCGTAGTGTCGCGCCGCAAGGTGCTCGAGCGCGAACTTTCGATGCTCAAGGAGCAGACGCTTAAGGTTTTAGAGGAAGGGGTTATCTTCGAGGGCACGGTTAAGAATATCACTGACTACGGTGCCTTCGTTGATCTGGGGGGAATCGACGGACTGCTCCACGTGACCGACATGTCATGGGGAAGAATACAGCATCCCTCCGAGATGCTCAAAGTTGGCGACAAGGTCAAAGTTGTCGTCCTCAAGTACGACCCCGAGCGCGAACGTGTATCGCTCGGGATGAAGCAGCTTACGCCTGACCCGTGGAGCCACGTGGCTGAGACCTATCCCGTCGGGTCAAGAGTCAAAGGCAAGGTGGTAAGTATCGCCGACTACGGAGCTTTTGTCGAACTGGAAAAGGGCGTCGAAGGACTTATCCACGTCTCGGAAATGAGTTGGACCAAGCGCACCGTGCATCCGTCGAAGGTCGTCAGCGTCGGTGACGAAGTCGAGGTCCAGGTGTTGGACGTGGATGTAGCCAATCGGCGGATCTCGCTCGGGCTCAAACAGGTCGAGCCGAATCCCTGGGAGCGGCTCGCCGCAACCCATCCAGTTGGTTCACGCGTCAAAGGCAAGGTCAAGTCGATCACCGATTTCGGCATCTTCGTCGAGATCGAGCCCGGCATCGACGGCTTGGTCCACATTTCAGATATGTCGTGGACCAAGAAGATCAAGCATCCCTCGGAGCTCTACAAAAAGGGCGACCAAGTTGAGGCGGTTGTGCTGGGAATCGACGTTGCCAATGAGCGAGTGAGCCTTGGTATTAAGCAGCTCACCCCTGACCCATGGGAGACCGTCGCAGAGCGCTACCCGCTCAACTCTAAGGTCAAGGGTACGGTAAGCTCGGTCGCCGACTTCGGCGTATTTGTCGCTCTCGAAGAGGGCATCGAAGGTTTGATCCATGTCTCCCAGCTCGCCGTGGGACGCGTGGATAAACCTTCCTCGCTCTTCAAAGTCGGGGATGAGGTGGAGGCAATGGTCATCCAGCTCGACCCGAAAGAGCGCCGACTCGGTCTGTCGATTAAGGCGCTCAAGCAGCACGAAGAGCGTGAGGAGATGCGCGCATATTTGAGGCGCGAGCATCAAGGCGCGCGCTTCTCGCTGGAGGACATCTTGAACGAGGAGCTGCGTCTTGACCGGGGCGAGAGCGGGAAAAAAAGCTCGCGGGCTGGCAAAGCGGACCAATAGTGCTCGAAAAGCTGTGGCCTTAAGCGCGAATAGGAGCGGTTATAAGCTATGACTAAAAGCGCCCTTGTTGATGAGCTGCTGGCAAGACGGGCGCAGCTCTCTCGGCGCCAGGCTGAGCTTGTCGTGGATACGATTTTCGAGACGTTGAGCAAGGCGTTGGCCGCTGGCAGACGCGTCGAGATCCGCGGCTTTGGTGTGTTCGGCGTCAAGGAGCGCGGCCCGCGTCAAGGGCGTAATCCGAAGACCGGTGAGCTCGTGCATATCGCGGCGCGACGCGTCCCGTTCTTCCGGGCAGGAGAAGAGCTGCGGATGGAGGTCAACGGCCGGCTGAAACGTGGCGGTGTCGAAACCTGAGCAAACCCATCCGGGACTTAAGACTTTATGGGCGCCGTGGCGTGCTGCCTACGTCGCCTCCCACCGAAACAAAAAGCAGAGTTGTATCTTTTGCTTAGGACGCCTTAATGCGCGCCAGAGACGGCAGCGCCTGGTTCTCTATCAAGACGTTCATGCGGTCGCGATGCTCAATCGTTACCCGTATAATGCTGGACATGTGATGGTCGCGCCGCGCTCTCACGTTGGGTCGCTCGATCTGCTGGATGTCGAACAAGGCGTAGCGTTGACGAAGCTGCTCAGCGCGACGATCGGAATCCTTCGTCGAGCCTTCAAGCCGGCCGGCTTTAACTTGGGTGCGAACGTCGGTCGCGTCGCGGGAGCAGGCTTCGCCGATCACTTTCATTGGCACGTTGTGCCGCGCTGGCAGGGCGACACCAACTTTATGCCGGTGCTAGCAAGTACAAAAGTGATCTCCCAGCACTTGGAAGCCAGTTTTGAACTTCTAAGTCCCTTTTTCGAAAAAGTTCACGAAGAGATGGTGCAAGCTTGATGAGTGCCTGGCCAGAGCCCAAGGAAGTCGACTCCCGAGGATTGCTTAGCATACGAACTTTGGGAGAACTCAAACGTAAAGGGTACCAGACCAAGCCCGTACGAATCGAAATGCGCGACAATTTGCTCCGCATGTTGCGCGCTCGCGAAACTGTCCTGCCTGGAATCATCGGCTACGATGATACGGTTTTGCGCGAGATCGAAAACGGTATTTTGGCCGGCCATCACATGATCTTTCTTGGGCAGCGCGGCCAGGGCAAGTCGCGCGTCATGAGGCTTATGGTGCGCCTGCTCGACGAGTACGTCCCGGTCGTTAAGGGATGCGAAATCAACGACGATCCGTACGCGCCGGTATGCGCCAGATGTCGCCGACTGCTCGCGGAAAGGGGTGATGAGCTCGAGATTGATTGGCTTGGGCGAGACCAGCGGTACTCAGAAAAGCTCGCCACTCCTGACGTATCGATTGCCGACCTGATTGGTGAAATCGATCCCGTGAAGGTGGCTGAGGGACGTTACTTGGCCGACGAAGAGACGATTCACTATGGCCTCATTCCGCGAACCAATCGCGGCATCTTTGCAATCAACGAGCTGCCCGACCTGGTCGAAAAGGTGCAGGTGGGGCTCTTCAACTTGATGGAAGAGCGCGACATTCAGATAAAGGGTTACAAGATTCGCATGCCCTTGGACGTGGTATTCGTTGCCAGCGCGAATCCCGAGGACTATACCTCGCGCGGAAGGATCATAACCCCGCTGAAAGATCGCTTCGACGCGCAAATTCGCACCCATTACCCGCGGACGTTGGCGGACGAGATCGCGATAATGGAACAAGAGGCGACGCGCTTGGCGCGTCGGGACGTGCCTGTTGTCGTGCCCCAGTTTATCAAGGAGATTCTCGCTCAGCTAACATTTGAGGCGCGTGCCTCGAGCGAGATAAATCAGATGTCTGGCGTCTCGGTCCGCATCAGTATCAACAACTACGAGTCGGTGATCGCTAACGCCGAAAGGCGCGCCGCGAGGCTAAACGAGAGCGAAATCGTGCCGCGAATTTCGGACCTCGACGCGGTCTACGCCTCCACGGCTGGGAAACTTGAGTTGGAGTATGGCGTTGACAGCGGGAGCGAGAGGGAATTGATCGAGCGCTTGCTCAATCGAGCGGTGCTAAAAATCTTCGACCGATACTTCAAAGTTGAGAATTTGCGGTCCGTGGTACAGCATTTTGAACAGGGATGGGGCGTTGACGTCTCGGACGAGGCACCCGCGGTCAGTTACCTGAAACCCTTTCAGGAAATCAAGGGGCTTAAAGAGGCGGTAGCCACGCTCAAGCCAGGCGAGAGTCCTGGGTTAATCGCCGCGGCGGTCGAATTCGTGCTCGAAGGCCTACATCAGCACAAAAAACTAAGTAAGGAGCGCCTAAACGGCCACTTGACTTATCGAGCGTAAGGTCGAGCGCTTTTAAGGTGGCGCATGCTTGTTCGTTACACGCGCTGGGATCCTTCAAGGCAGCAGCGGTTAGACGTTGAGAAGATTTTCGAGCGCCTTGCCGATCAGCTTTACCAAAGTGGCAGCGTCAATCAGGCTCTCGACGTCATAGTTCGCCAAGGCTTTGAGTTGGACGACGGTCGGCGCGTAACTGGGACGGAGGAATTGCTCAAGCAGTTGCGTCGGCAAATTCGCCAGCGCCAGCGCGAGTTCAACTTGCGCGATTCGTTACGAGAAGTTAGCGAGCAGCTTAAAAGCGTTTTGGAGAAGGAATATCGCGCGCTTGGAGGTAAACATCGCCAGCTAGCCCATAAAGGCGGCACTGGCTTCGAGCGTTTGTCACCCAAGCTCTCCGAGGCCATTCGGCAGCTAAGGGATCATCAGTTCGAGAGCAGCGAAGCCGGCGAAGAATTTGAACGCTTGCTCGACGAGTACGAAAACATTCGCGACCTGGAGCGTTTTCGCGAGCGCTTTGACCGCCTTTTTCAGGGACCGAAAAGTCTGGGGTACCGTGAAGCGGTTCAAGTGATGCGCGAGATGCAACGCTTGGAGCGCCTTGAAAACGAGCTTAGCGCTGGCAACTTTGATGCGGTCTCCAAGGACGACTTGCTCGAATTGTTAGGTGCCCAAGCTGCCCAGGATTTCGAAAACCTTCGCGAGCTTTCGGCAGAGCTTGCTGAGGCGGGCTACGTGGTCGAGAAAGGCAGTGTTTTGCAGTTAAGCCCCAAAGGCGTGCGCCGCATCGGCGAACTGGCCTTGCGCGACATCTATCAAAAGCTTCTCAAAGACCGACCTGGTGCCCATGTGATTGATCGGCGCGGTATCGCCGAGGTTCACCTTCACCAGGGACGCCCTTATACCTTCGGCGACCCTCTCAACCTTGACCTTGCCTCTACGTTCAAGCAAGCCTTGAGTAGGCGAGCCGAGCTGCCGGTCAAACTTGAGCCCAGCGACTTCTGGATTTTCGAGAGCGATTACGCCACGACCTCTGCCACCGTGTTATGCTTGGATATGTCGTGGTCGATGAGCTGGGAGGGCAGGTTTGCGGCCGCCAAAAAGGTAGCGATAGCGTTAGAAGCGCTCATCCGCACACGCTACCCGCGCGATTTTTTTTCCTTGGTGGGCTTTTTCACGCGAGCGGTAGAACTTAAATCTCAAGATTTGCCCGAAGCCTCTTGGAACATGGGCGACCCATTCACCAACTTGCAGCATGCGCTGCATCTTGCTGCCTCGATTTTGAGCCGCCATCCCGCCAAAAACCGCCAAATCGTCGTAGTCACCGACGGGCAGCCGACCGCTTACTTCCGAGGTGACCGGCTGTTCTGTGAATGGCCGCTGTCGTTCGGCGGCATCAGCGTGCGTGCCGCTCAGGAAACACTAGCCGAAGTCGAGCGAGTCACCCGGAAAGGCATCACGATTAATACTTTTATGCTCGACGACTCTCCCAACCTGCGAAGCTTCGTCGATCAAATCGCAAGGATTAACCGTGGCCGAGCTTTCTACACCAGGCCAGACAGGCTCGGCGAGTATATAATCGTCGATTACGTCGACAAAAAGCGTAGGCGCTAGCCGCGCTTTATGTGGGCGACGACCACCGCATTCGTGGGCGCGAGTCTCGTCCTTTCCACCGTCCAAGCCCACTGTCGAGTCCATTTCGTCTAAACCCGTTCGTTGACGCAGTAAAGCTTATCGGCCACGAGCAAAAAGCTTCGCCGACTGCGCGTACACCACAGTGCGAACGATAGCCTGGTAATTAGTTACAGGCTGCATTTGCCCGTTGGGGATTTTGCCCCGGTCGTCCGCAAACTGGCTTAGAAATGGAACGCTGCCTTTAACCGCTCCAACTGGCGCCACAGTTCCTGTGGAACGGTTTTGCCTAATCGGCGGAGCAGCTTTTCGTGCTCCTCGATCTCTTCTTTCCAGTCGGACGGATCGATGGAAACTGCCTGCTTGAAGTTTTCCGGCCCGATGTCGAGGTCGTCGAGCCTGAGCGCCCCGTCAGCAGGAACGAATCCGACCGGAGTTTCAGAGGCTTTTGCGGTACCGTTTATGCGGCTAATGATCCATTCGAGCACTCGCATGTTTTCGCCGTATCCCGGCCACAGGAAAGAGCCGTCGGGAGCTTTGCGGAACCAATTTACCATGAATACTTTTGGCGGATGTTTCATTCGCTTGCCCATGGCCAACCAGTGCGCGAAGTAATCTCCCATGTTGTAGCCGCAAAACGGCAGCATCGCCATCGGGTCTCGCCGTATCACGCCGACCGCTCCGGTGGCGGCGGCCGTAGTTTCTGAGCCCATCGTGGCGCCAAGGTACACGCCGTGCTCCCAGTCGAAGGCCTCGAGCACAAGTGGCACGGTGGTAGCGCGGCGGCCTCCGAAAAGGATAGCTGATATAGGCACGCCTTCGGGATCGTCGGCCTTTGGCGAAAGGACTGGGTTGTTATACATAGGCGTGGTGAAGCGACTGTTAGGATGAGCGGCCTTGCCGGAGGATGTGCGTTTCCAAGGACGCCCCTGCCAATCCAGCGTGCCTTCTGGTGCGTCTTGGCCGATACCTTCCCACCAGACGTCTCCATCGGGCGTTAGAGCCACGTTGGTAAAGAGCGTATCTCGCTCGAGCATCTTCATCGCGTTGGGGTTTGAGCGCCAACTGGTGCCCGGAGCAACACCAAAGTAGCCGGACTCGGGGTTTATGGCCCAGAGTCTGCCGTCGGCTCCAACGCGCATCCACGCGATATCCTCGCCAACTGTGCGAACCTTCCAACCTTTAAAGGTGGGCGGAGGTGTTAGCATCGCCAAATTGGTTTTCCCGCAGGCGCTGGGAAAGGCTCCAGCGATGTACGTAACCTGGCCGTCGGGGCTTTCGACGCCCACGATCAGCATGTGTTCGGCCATCCAACTCTCGCGTCTGGCAAGGTAGCTAGCGATTCTTAGAGCGAAACATTTCTTGCTGAGTAACGCGTTTCCGCCGTAGTCGCTCCCGACGGACCATACGGTGTTGTCTTGCGGAAAATGGCAAATCAACCGGCGCTGAGGGTCACAATCCAAGGTGCAATGGAGACCCCGGTTAAAGTCGGCGGAGTTCCCCAATGCTTCCAGTGCAACCGCTCCCATACGGGTCATGATTCGCATGCTGAGCACCACGTAAAGGCTGTCGGTCACTTCGACGCCGACTCTGGCAAGCGGCGAACCTACCGGGCCCATCAAGTACGGCACTACATACATCGTCCGCCCCGCCATCGAGCCCTCAAGCCACTTAGAAAGCTTTGCGTAGGTCTGGGCCGGATCCGCCCAGTTATTGGTGGGACCTGCTTCCTGCTTGGTCGGTGTGCAAATGTAAGTGGCTCCTTCTGTACGAGCGACATCGTTGGGATGGGAGCGATGGAGATAACAGCCTGGTCGTTTTTTGTGATTCAGGGGAATGAGAACTTGTGATGAGACGGCTTGGGCTAGCAAACGACGATTTTCCTCTTCGGAACCATCACACCATACAATTTGGGCGGGGCGCGTAAGGCGCGCAACGTCAGCGACCCATTCCTTGAGAGCTTTGTTCTCCACGACCGCCGCTTGTCTACTAAGACTTGCCGTCATCGTAAACCTCCCCCTGTGCCGAAAATGCGAATAAAAACTATCCCTGCCCTTTCTTGCATGACAAGTCGTTATGAAGGGGCACTCGTTGCAGGCTCGACCAAAATGTTCAGTCTACGAACTCGGGGTCCTCGCCGAGGACGTCGCTGAGCCGACCCGAATGTTTCTCAGCTTTCGGTCTAAGACCTCGCATTCGCAGCCCGGGCTTGCCCCATGCGTTGACTGTTTAAGTCTAATGCGCTAGCCGACTCCTTGAGCGAGATGTGCCCTTTGATAGGAACAGCAGCGCCTCTATTGGCCCAAAAACGGAGCAAACATGCTCCTGCCTGCAGTCACCGATGCCCGGTATACAATTTGTATTCAATTTTAGCACCAAAAAGGCTAAGGCGAATAGAGAAGCAGCAAACCTAACTGTGCTGGTTGGACGGCCACTTATAGCAGTTCAACGAAACGCAACTGGGTTTTATCGCGCCCGTGTTGGGCGGTTTCTCGGCACAGCTCGGGCGCTGTGTACCGCCTAGGCTCTTGGGCAGCCCCTGATTATAAGCTCCCCATTTACTTAGGGCATTCCTTGGTCATAAAGCTCGCGGCGAGCTTAAAGAATTACGTTTTCGCTCCATTGAGCTCGCTCAAATCAGTTGTTGACGAGAAGGCGAAGTTAAGTTTTTCCGGATTCGTGCCAACGGAATCCGATTCACCGACGGTGCGAGCTTTTTAGCAAAAACCTTTGGGAGAGATAGTAGTCGATTTCACGGCTGGGCCAACAAGGTCCCTAGCCAAGATTTTGTCATTTATCTCTTGAGTGCCATGGTAGAAGTTCCTCCGAAACGCAATGTAGCGCAGGGGTAACCGAGGGGCTTGACTTTCGGGCGTTGACCTTGCGCGCAGCTCGAAGACACTTACGTGTGGCTCAAGGGGCAAAGGGCCTATAGAAAAACTCGTTTTCGACTGTGCCAGCCGAGGCTATTAGTATAATACCAGGGCAAAAAGAGCGCTCTTCGATAGAAGAAGGCCAACCTTGTGAGCGTGCAGCGTCCGGACAAGAAAGGATAAGAAGTTGTTTCACGACATTGTGCCAGAACCTAATGAGACGGTAGAGCTTCGAATGGAGGATGGCGCGACCATCCGAATTCGGCGACACGGCAACCCGAACGGTCCTCGCCTGGCGTTGAGCCACGGCAACGGATTGGCTATCGACGGGTACGTAACTTTTTGGAAGTTGTTTTGCGACCGCTACGATGTTTTGCTGTTCGACATCCGCAACCATGGCCAAAATCCGTATCATGGTCCTGACGGCCATAACTGGTCGCGTTTTGTAAGCGACGCCGAGGCGATATACGAGGGAATTTGCTCCCGCTGGGGCAGAAAGCCTACAGCCGGAATATTTCATTCCCTTTCCGCCGTGATAGCTATTGGCCAAGCCGTCGAGGTCGGACCGAGATGGGATCTTATGGTCTTGTTTGATCCGCCGTTGCCGCCGCCTAAGGGTCATTCGCTTTACGTGCCCTACGTAGAGGAACAGGAAGAGCTATCGCGCCGAAGCGTAAGGAGAATCGAGCGGTTTAAGGATCCTCTTGAGTTAGCAGAAAGGCTTCGACGCAATCCACGGTTTAGTCGGTGGCGGCCTGAGGCTTACGAAGCGGTTGCGCGGGCGACGTTGCGGCCAACATCTGATGGCGACTACGAACTTTGTTGTCCCCGCGAGCTCGAGGCCAGAATCTACGCGACAAGCCCAACTCTCGGGCTTTGGGAAAAAATTCCAAAGCTTTCGGTACCAGTCAAATTGGTGTGCGCAGATCTGGCGACTCGAGATGAGAGTATCGTTTGTCTACTGGGTCGCGCCTTGCACGAAGAGTTCGGTATTGGCTACGAGATGGTTACGGGAGCTGGCCACTTCTTACAACTTGAACAGCCTGAGCGCTGTGCGCAAGCGGTCGAACGTTTCTTGAAGGAAATGTCTTTTGGAAACGGTCCTGATGGCAGCGCTGCAGAAAACGCTTAAGTGGCCTGCAGCTATTTTGTTTGTTCAAACTTCCTTGAGGAGCGGGTAAGGTTATCGATTTACTGCGAACGAAAGGGTTTTCACGTAGTGAAGTTCATCGTGACCGCGTCTGGGCTCTGTTCTCGAAAGCTGCGCAACCAATGTGTGAGGATCGCTAGCCCGTTAGTCTTAGCGAAGCTAACACTTTTAACCTCGCGTATGAATTCAAAGCTGAGTCGTTTTTTGACCATGCTGGCACGAGCGGCGCGTGGAGTAGTTGTTTGCGTGCTGGCGGTTAGCTCAGTCGGTTTTGTTGCTGATCCGCTTCGGGCGCAGACTTACAGTCTTAGGCGCACGCCGATCGTCGCTGCGGTGGAAAGAACCGCTCCTGCCGTGGTCAACATATCGACCGAACGAACCATCACGGTGACGCCTTTCATTTTCGAAGACCCTTTTTTCCGCCAATTTTTCGAGCAATTTGCCGACCCGCGGGCCTTTCGTCCCCATCAAGAAAAGCAAACCTCTCTCGGCTCGGGTTTTGTCGTTTCGCCGACGGGTCTTGTCCTGACCAACCGCCACGTGATTCAGCGCCTGGCTACTATCAGGGTCCAGCTGGCCAGCGGACGGACATTCCCCGGTCGGCTGGTCGCGTATTCAGGGACCACCGATCTCGCCCTGATACGGGTTCAGACTACTCAACCTCTTCCTTGTGCCACGATTGGGCGGTCGGACGACCTGATGATCGGCGAGACGGCCATAGCGATAGGCAATCCCTTCGGGCTTTCTCACACGGTAACCGTAGGAGTGATTAGCGCCCTTCATCGCGCGCTCCACGAGGCTGGGTATGAAGACTTGATCCAGACCGATGCGGCGATAAACCCAGGCAATTCCGGAGGCCCTCTGCTCAATATCCTGGGAGAAGTGGTCGGCATCAATACAGCTATTTATGCGGAGGGCCAAGGGATCGGCTTTGCTATACCAATTGACCTCGGTCGGAAATTTATTAACCGCTTCGTGGAGGAAGAACAGCGCACCATGCCACAGGCGACTCCTATAGAGCTTTGCGCGGGGCTCTAGGCGGGCCGACGATTCGCAGGTTTTTAAAATGAGCGATCTTACCGAGTTGAGCTTAACCGATGCGGCGCGGCGATTAAGGCAACGAAGCCTGACGGCCTGGGAACTTGCGCGCGCCTGCCTCAATCAAATCGGCGCGTTGGATAAAGAGATTAATGCTTGGGAGACAATTTGTGAGGAGCAGGCACTTGAGGCAGCGGCCGAGTGTGATGCCGATGCCGCCAAGGGTTTGTATCGAGGTCCTCTTCATGGCATACCCGTGGGCGTAAAGGATGTCTTTCTTACTGCAGGAGTGCGTACGAGCGCAGGTTCATCGGTGTATGCTGACTTCGTCCCCGAAAAAGACGCGACCGTCGTGCAAAGACTTAAGTCGGCGGGAGCTATTATCCTCGGCAAGACCATCACAACCGAATTAGCCTACCTTGACCCGGCAAAGACGAGAAATCCCTGGAATTTGGAACATACGCCCGGTGGCTCGAGCTCAGGCTCGGCGGCAGCCGTCGCCGCGCGGATGTGTTTTGCTGCGTTGGGAACGCAAACCCTCGGCTCTACCATAAGACCAGCGGCGTACTGCGGCATTGTAGGCCTTAAGCCTACGTACGGTAGGATTAGCCGCTACGGGATGATTCCTTTGGCGCAAGGTCTTGACCACGTAGGCATCTTCGCTCGCACTGTCGCTGATGCGGCTTTGATTTTGGAGGTCTTGGCCGGCCCTGATCCGAACGACCCGAGTTGCTCTGCGATGCCTGTGCCGGCGTACACAGGAGAGCTCGTCAGAGTCGAACGAATTAAAATAGGGCTACTGAAAGACCCATTCGTAGACCGCGCTGATGGTGACGTTAAAGCCTTTGTTTTAGACGCGGTCGACCGCTTTGCCAAAGCAGGGGCACAAATAAAAATACTCAAGCCTCCAGCTTCGCTCGATGAAGTACCTCACGCCCTAAGTGTAAAGCTTGCTTTCGAAGCAGCGCTCAGTGGGCGCGAAATCTTGCAGAAGCATCGCGCTCGCTTGGGACCGAACATTCGAGAGCTTCTCGAAAGAGGTACCGTGATCTCGTCTGAGGAGTATCAGCGGAGCGAAGAGGTTCGCGTTAGCTTCAAACAGGAAATTAACGAACTTTTTTCTCAAGCCGATTGTCTGTTGTTGCCTGCAACCCCCACGACTGCACCGCGCGGCCTTAAGTCGACTGGCGACCCGGCTTTTATCGCACCCTGGACTTTCGCGGGATTGCCCCAAATTACGATTCCGGTTGGGCTTGGCCGCAACGGACTCCCAGTCGGCGTTCAATTGATCGCTTCCGAGTTCGAGGAGGCCAAATTAATTGGCTGCGCCCGGTGGTGCGAGTCGGTAATCGACTTTACGCACAAGCCTAGACTTGGCAAGAGCTAGCTAACGGATCCATTTTCGATTTGTGCGATGCTCCTTGGTGATACCGATTTAGGCGAAAAGAAGAAGTGGTCCGGATGTGACGAAGATGTTGCGATGCTTCAGCTGCCCTACTCGCTTGCATCAGCTAGGCTTAAGCGCTTTTTCACGACTCGTTTTTTGGGCGTAAGCAGCTGCTTGCCTAATGTTTTAGCGGGACCGGTTCGCAAAACGCGGTAGATGCGTCTGCAATTAGCTAAATGAGAAAAATCCGGGGTAAGCTGGCAGGTCAGGACGTCGCCTAGGCATTTGCCCATTCAACGTGCAATCCTTCTTTGCAGAGCACTTCGAAAACCCTTTGAGGCTCGCCGAGATCGCTCCACTCGACGCCATGAATCGGCAGCACAGCCAGACGGTGGGGCAACTTGGCGAGGACGTGCGAGGAGAAGTCTAAGGTGTTTAGATGGCTGTATATTTCAGCGATTGCTTCCTTTTCACCGAAAGTGCCCAGTAACGGCTCTATCTTGGCGAACGCCTGGTAGAGATAAGGTGTGGCTTCGCTAGTCAACTCGAGAAGGGTTGACACGCGCCCAACCATAACGAAGCTATTCCACAAAAATCCGGCTTCCCAAAACTGTCGCGCAAGCTGTGCCGGCGGTTTTTCCCAGAACTTTTTTACCGAGAACAACCTGATCTCTGGGGTTTGGTACACCTGAACGCCCGGCTCGATCCAGCCGTAGCCGGCTTCCGGCTGCTTAGGGGCAATACCGAGAAGCGTAACAAACTCGCTCTTGTATTTTGCCATCTCGAAGGCTTTATCCACGTAATGGTTGAAAAGAAAGTCGTTCTTTACGTAGTGGTCAGACGGCAAGATCGCAACCAGCGCCTGTGGTGCCATTCTTGCCAAGCGCATCAGGGCGTACACGATCGCAGGCGAGGTCCCGCGGTTTATCGGCTGAACGACTAAATGGCTCTGGGGTGTGTTGGCAAAAAGCGGCATGTAAAAGGGCTCATGGGCAAGACTAAGAACTGTCATTATTCTGTCGTCAGAGACCAGTGAAACAGCTCGTTGACGCGTTTGCTCAAATAAAGTAGTCCGGCCTAAGATAGGGCAAAATTGTTTTGGCACCTCTTGACCAGTGATCTTTCGCGTCAAAGAGCGAAGTCTCGAGCCTTCTCCGCCCGCTAAGATTATAGCCCATCTTTTCTCTCGCTCAGTCGTTGCGTCGCTCACCTAATCATCTCCATCGATTCGTTTGCTCTACCTCCTGACGCAAGCAATAGTCTTGCCAAACATTTTAGCCGTGCATCCAGAAGTCGCCTAACTCGAAAAAGTTGAGGACCTATAAAAACCGACCGCGAATTTTGAATCAGTGACTTCGAAAAAGAAAATTCGATTCTCGGTCGTGCTCGGCCTTGTCGTGAAAGGCGCTATCCGCAGATTTGACAACCTTTTTCTCCATCTTGGTTCTCGCGGTGCCTGCGTCTCAAATTTTCTCAGGGCAATTTCGACGAGCTCGTTTTTGCTGTGCTTTTGGGATTGAATTCGCTTTTTCACCGAAGTTATCGCTTTTAAACCTAGGCGATACATGCTCGGTCTATAGCATTTGCTGATTTGAGAGCGAGGATGCGATTGTAAGCTGCCAATTGTCTTAGACGCGCCGAGAACGTTCGGTTTGCAATGTTATCGAGCTCGCTCGTGAAAGGCCCTTCCTGGTGTTAGTGGGGAGAAACACTTGCTGTTCGGCATAAAACTGCGGTGTTCAAGCTTTAATTCAACGCGTTAAAATGTAGTGAAAACGTGAGCTTTGGCTTTGCTCGACCTGGGGCCCGAAATTGTAATTTGGAGGGCGAGAGAGCTTTATGAAAGTGTCGGAAGTGATGACGCGTAACGTCGTGTGTTGTCGGGAAACTGACTCGGCGTGCGTCGCGGCTCTAATAATGTGGGATAACGACTGCGGGGTCGTGCCTGTGGTCAATGCGGACCTGAAAGTGGTGGGGATGATCACCGACCGGGATGTTTGTATGGCTGCGTATACGCAGGGCGGGCCTCTCGATCGTATTACGGTGGCGAGCGCGATGGCGCGTGCTCCCGTATCTGTAGCTCCCCATGACGATGTCGCCGAGGCTCACAGGCTCATGCGGCTGCATCAGGTCCATCGCCTTCCAGTAACCGACAGCGAAGGCGGACTTGTGGGTCTTGTTTCGCTGTGCGATTTAGTTCGCGTGGCTAATGGGGACGAAGCTCTGCTTGCGGAAGTGGGAAGAACTCTTGGCGCCATTTCGCGACCGCGGCTTGAGACTCAGGCTGGAAGCGGGTTCGAATCCGTCAAGTTCGAAACGCGTAGTGGCTTTAGCGGCTCTACCCAGATCGACCAAGCGAGCGAGAGCACCATCGGAGCTGAAGAAAGCAGACGTTCGCCCTCCTTGACTTCTTCGGCGGCGGTCGAAAAGCACGTAACTGTCGTTGGGATGGAAGAACCGGCTGCGAGTGTAGCGGAAACCGAAGCGGTGCAAAGTGAGAAGCAAGAGGTAGCCGCTCAGCAGGGCCAAGAACCACCCGGTACTCGTCGTACCCCTCGCAAGCGTAGTCCGCGGCGACGTCAATAAAGCGATCTATTGCCTGCGCCGCTTTGCCCGCGCGTTGCGATGCACGGGTTCGAGGACGGATGCTGACGTGGTACAAGCAGGGGCTGGGGGGCTTAAGACGCAAGCAGCGCGGTGACGGCATGCGTCGTATTCAAGTTGTGGGGAATCCGTTCCCGCGGCTAAAAGACTAGGTTGCTAAACGGTCTATTTCTCGAATCGCATGATACCGACCTTTATCGCCACCGGAGCGAGACAACGTCGAGGCGGACGCCGACATAGATAGTGAATTTCGCTGTTGGCGGCACTAAGTTTATGCAGCTTTAACGTTGGAGCCCGCTTTACAGTGGGTTTAGCTTCGTCGATCTGGGGTGAAGTACCTCCATTCGAGGCGACACTCAGAACATTTGAGCGCTCCGTACACGTTGTAATACGAGGCGTAACCGGTACTGGTATCCGACTTCGCGATTGTCATTTCGTCGTGAAAATGCGCATGGTTGCGGCATAGCCCTCTTCCGCAAGCGGCGCAAACGCCGCGCGCCTCTTCATCGCACATCCAACATCTCATAACTAGCCACCTCTAAGTTTCTGATACGAATGTTCTCAGCATATCGGGCAGACACCGCCACAATCGAGGCGTGGGGATTACGCTATTTGAACCTCGGATACGACGCTTCCAGCTCTCGAGCTTCTCGGCAACGAATCGAGATGTCTGTCGCGAGCGCCGCGGCGTCGCCCCATTGTCTAAAAGTTTTCCAATCGCCCGATTGTTCGAAAGCGTAAGCTGCTCTCAACGTGCGCTCGAGCTACGCTACAACGACGTAACTATTGGTCGGACGACGGAGCGTGCGAGGTGTCGTAGAGTTTGCCGAACAGAACCCAGCGTTCGCCGTTAAAGCGCGCAAGCTGCATCTGTTTGATTGGATAAAAATCGTTCGGGCTTGTGTTGATCGTTATCCCAGGCAGCAGCATCGGAAGCTTGAGCCCCTTGATGTTTGCCGCTTGCCTCATAACGTTGACCCGCGACAGATCGTTTCCACATCGTTCGAGCACGTAAGCGAGCGTCTGCCCGACGCTGTATCCCCATACGTTGTATTGGTCTACGGTGCTGCCGGAGGGGTAATAGCGGTGCATGAACGATAGCCATTCTTTATAGCCCGGGTCGTCATGCCACCGCGGGTCGCTCGGGTCCTTTACAAACTGGATGCTTATTATGCCCTTGGCGGCCTCCAATCCCGCCGGCTTGAAGGTCGAACCTAGCGAAGCGGCCAGGCTATCGAGGAAGTGCAACGGATGCCAGTCGATGGCGTAGGCTTTTTTTATCGCCTGCGCTGCGAACTTCGGTGTGGTCACATCCAAGAACACGTTGGCGCCAGCTTGTTTCAAACGCACTATCTGGGAGTCGATCGTGGCATCCGTGACTTCATAGGTGAGTTCGAGAACGATGAGCTTTTGACCGTCGGGGCCGAGGCCCTGCTTGAATCCGGCGAGGTGGTCCTTGCCGAAATCATCGTTCTGGTAAAGAATTCCGATTCTTGCGTTGGGTACGTTCTCGCGGATATACCGCGCGTATATCTCGGCTTCGCTACGGTAGGTTGGCATCCATCCCATAGTCCACGGATGGCCCTTGGGGTCGCCCCACTTGCTTGCGCCTGAGATGAGGAATAACTGAGGTATGTGGCGATCGTTGAGATACTTCCAGACAGCGGTACTGGTTGGCGTGCCAGCGGATGCGGCTATGAACAAAACCTTGTCGCGCTCCACCAGTCGACGCGTCATTTCCACGGTTCTGGGAGGGCTGTAACCGTCATCGTAGCTGATAAAGTTTACTTTTCGTCCGTTGATTCCGCCACGATCGTTCACCATCTCAAAATAAGCAGCCAACGCTCGAAAGATGGTGCCGGTGGCCGAAGCGGGTCCGCTGTATGGCGCTGTGTTGCCGATCTTTATTTCGGTGGCGGTGACGCCAGGATCGGCTGAAAAGGCGGAACCAAGCAAGAATGCGCATGCGAGGGCCTGCGTGCAAACCAGCTGTAGGATGCGACAGACGGCTTTGCTGCGACGCCGACGGCGATCATTTTCGAGGGCAGTTCCGAACGCTGGTTTGCTCAACACCGAGAAGCCGCACTTTTGACCGTCGGGGAAGCGAGAAATTGCTACCACTTTCTAAAGTATCCCCCAAAAGATTGTGAGACTACGCCTGTTTGCGCAAAAGGTTGTCGACAAGCCGGATGCACGGTTCTAAGTCTGTATTGTCCACCAGAGCGTGCGCCATCCGTACCGGGTCGCCGAAAAAGAACCGCTCGTATAACAACTGTCTGCCGGCAAAGGCACTCCCGGCTACGTCCCACGCAAGCCGGTAAAGCGCCACGCGCTCTTTGGCGGAAATCTCGGCTGCGGCGAGGTAGCGTTCGATGTCTGGGGCGATAGGGCTAGAAAAATCGCGCTCGCTCGGAGTGGCGATCATGCTGCTCGAGCTGTTGAGTTGGAGAATTTCGACCATCCGAGGATAGAGGCGCGGAAAAAGGTTGCGTCCGACGTCTATTGGTGCCCGTGCAGGAACGAAAATTCCCCACTTATTGAGCGAAGCGTCAGCTTCGGCGGCTCTCAAGCACGCGCGCATGACTTCCGTCGTCATGATCATTTCGGCCAGCCGCTCGCGCACGTGGGGCAAGCTCATCGCGTCGCTAACCTGCGCGATCTTTGCGGCAAGACCTAGCATAAATTCGCTCTTCACCACGTTTTTGACTGCTACCTGGTGCATCATATGCACCACCGCTTGGGTCTCAGCATAGAGCACATTGCATCGCTCCACGTCGCCGCAGACGAACACTCTTTCCCATGGGACTAGCACGTCGTCGAAAACGGCAATGCAATCCATTTCGTCGAAGCGCGCGGCGATCGGATGGTCGAAGCGGCTGGCCATCGATTCGAGCGGGTCGCGACAGATGAAGCGCAAGCCTGGCGCATTGCATGGAACAGCGAAAGCGAGCGCGAAAGGCTTAGCCGAAGGTTCGTTCTTGAGGACTGTGGACGGGAATACCTGCAGTTCTTCGGAAAACGGCGCCAGAGTGGCCAGCACGCGACATCCCCGGACGATGATACCCTCGCGCGTCTGTTCAACCAGCCGCAGTGCAACTTCGGCGTCGCTCTGCCCTGCCCATCCGGCCGCGCGGCTTCGGCGCGGATTGACGAGCGTATGCGTGGCGCACCAATCGCGCCGGCGCGCCTCGCGATAGTACTCGACGATATTGTCTCCAAACCGTGCGCCCGCCGCCGCGAAAAATTCGCGCGCTGCGGCCATGGCGGCAAGCGTGCTGTTGAGATAGTCCGGAGTCCGCCCCATCATCCCGCAGCTGTATTCCGCCCACCGGCGCATCATACGACCACGTCTGGCCACGTCTTCAGGGCTTTTTGGCTGGATGAACGAAAGGCCGACTCGCTCACCGTCCTCTGTCTCGTAGGTCATCTCATCCGGAAAGGCGAGCTGCATGTCGTAAAGTGCTGCCACCGAGCGCGCGCAAGCGGCCAGGGCTGGATGGGTTGTCGGGTCCGCAACGCGCTGACCCCCGAGCCAGATTTCGGCACCGAGCGACCTTATAGAGTTTAGATAATCACTGCCCGACCGCGCCCCCATCAGATAACCTCCTTTAACGACGACAAGCGTTGCTTGATCAACTCGGCGGCGCCTTCAGGCGCCATGTACGGCGGACGAGCTGGCCCCATTTCGATCCCTGTGACGACCGAGGCGGTAACTTTTGTGGTTCCGAGATGGCCGAGCGCTTCCTCCCCGCCTCGGGGAAAGCACCGGTTGAGGCGGCGCTGAATCTCCTGCGCGCGGGCGATTTCGCCATTCCGAAAAGCCTTAATGAGTGCAACCGCCGCGGGAACAGCGAAGATGTTGATGAATCCGCCCGCCGCGCCCAGCATCAGTCCTGCCAACAAGGCGCGAAAAGTGTTGTAGATACTGATTCGGCCGCCAATCTCATCATAAAGCGCCTCGAGGTGTTGTAGGTCGGTCAACACCTCTTTCATCGCGATGACGTTAGGTATGCTGGCAAGCCGAGCCGCAAACTTAGGCGTAATCGTGAATTTGCTTAAGGCGGGATTATGGTAAATCACGACCGGCAGCTCGACCGCCTCAGCCACCATCCTAAAATGGCGTTCGACCTCGAGCTCGCCGCATCTCCAGTAGTACGGTGGAATGACTTGCTGAGCGTCGTATCCCATGCGCGCGGCGATTCGGGCGTAGTGGATAGTTTCTAACGTCGTGGCTCCGGAAGTCATCGCTACTGTGGAAGTTCCTGGCTTGCGGCGGGCTTCTTCGAGTGTAATCTCCATGACTCGCACGCGCTCCGATTCGGTCAGGTGGAGGAACTCGCCGATACTCGGGGCAGCGACAAGGCCGTCGGCGCCGTTATCTAACGCCCATCGTATCTCTTCTCTTAATGCTTGTTCATTAAGTTGGTAGTCGCTGGTGAACGGTGTCACCAGCATCGCGATTATTCCTTTTGCCAGTGCCACAACGCTTCTCCCGTCTACGTAGTGTTGCAGTCGCCCTAGTCAGTTGGCTCGAAGAAAAAGATCGCCTGCCCTGTGCCAAGGGCGGACTCATAGCGTCCAAACTGTTCGCCCCGCCATTTCCATTGTCTTGCCCCCATCGCTCCGGCCATTATGAGGTAATGGGAAAAGCGCCCCTCTGGCGAACACCTGGCGCGGTAATCCTCAGCGGCGTCCAGCACGAGGTCGTGGCGACCTTCCTTGAACCATTCTATAAGCTTTTCGTCATACAGCCGGTTGCCGATCGACGATATATCTTCCGGCGAGGCCGAGGCGTGCTCGAGGGCATGATCGTAGTCCCAGAAGCGGTGGGAGAGACCGCCTGCGGCCACTAAAACTACACGCCGCGACGAGCTTCGTATCGCCTCTGCAAGGGCTTGTCCAAAGGCAATGTCGTTGGCTACGGAGGCGGTCTGACACACTCCCATCGACAGTACCCGCCTGCGTCGGTCGCGATTAAAGTAGTGCATCACGTTAAGCGTGGGGTAATGCAAAGGGAGATGGGGATACGAGGCGGCGATTACCCTGAGCCCTCTCTGTCGACCGACTCTCTCGACCATCTGGGCAAGTTCGGCGTCGCCCCAGTAGTCGTACGAAAGCTCGTGGATCATCTGCGGCAGCTCGTCCGAGGTGTACACGCCGGAAAGCCTCTCGTTCGCATTGAGGATATACTCCAGCGTGGTGAACCAATGGGTGTCGATCAAGACAAACGTGTCGAACGTCAGCGGCTGCAGCCGCTGACGAGCAAGTTCTTCCATCGCTTCGTAAAAAGTGGTGACATTTTTCCCCATATAGGCGCGCCGCGCTTCCGGATCGGTGATCATCAAACGCGGCACGTGCGTGGTGAATACGGCGGCGACAATCTCACCCATCTTCGCAATGTCCCCCTGAACTTTATTGCTGCTCCTCGTAAGTAAGGCATACGAGCTTCGGTTCGGTCCAAAATTCAAGGCTGTAGCGGCCGCCTTGACGCCCGAGCCCGCTTTCGCGGGCACCGCCGAAAGGCGTGCGCAGGTCGCGCAGAAAAAAGCTGTTCACCCAGACCATCCCGGTCTTAAGCTTAGCTGCCACGCGCAGAGCACGCCCCAAATCGCGGGTCCAGAGATACGCTGCAAGGCCGTAGCGGCCAATGTTCGCAAGCTGTATCGCGTGCGCTTCGTCCTCGAAGCGCTCGACCGTCAGCACGGGACCAAAGATCTCTTCGCGCACGGCAGGATCGTTGTCCGAGACCCGGTCTAGAATGGTTGGCAAATAATAAAAGCCATGGCGCATCGTCTCGGGTGGAGCGCCGCCCGTGAGCAACTCGGCGCCGGCTGCGAGCGCCTGTTTTACGAAGCTGTCCACGCGCTCACGGTGAGCGGCTGAAATAAGCGGGCCGAAATCGGTTTTTGGATCCAAAGGATCGCCGATTCTAAGTTTTTGTACCTCGTTGAGCAAAAGAGGAAGGAAATCGTCAGCTACGCGTCTGTCGATCAGAAGTCTCGAGCCAGCGACACACGATTGCCCCTGACTACGGAAGATCGAGCGCGCCACTCCAGCCGCAGCGCTCTTGAGGTCTGCGTCCGCAAACACCAAGTTGGGAGACTTGCCACCCAGTTCCAAGGAGACGCGTTTTAAGGTGGCGGAAGCTGCGGCTATCACCTTGCGCCCGGTTGCCACGCCGCCGGTAAACGCAATCCCGTCCACCCCTGGATGCGCTACCAAGGCGGCGCCTGTTTGCGCCAAGCCGGGCACGATATTGAGCGCGCCTTCGGGAAGGCCGGCTTCGGTCGCGATTTCTCCGAGCGCGATGCAACTTAGCGGCGCAAGCTCAGAGGGCTTGAGCACGCACGTATTGCCGGCGGCAAGACACGGTCCAAGGTTCCAGGTAGCGAGCATCAAGGGCGAATTCCAAGGAATTATGATCGCGCCGACGCCGAGCGGGGCGCGCGCCGTGAGGTTTACAAGTTTCAAATCTTTGCCGAGAAACTTGGCTTCGCTGGCGCACGCTTCCTGGGTCCACGTTTCGATGGCGCTGGCGAAGAAGCGCAAATTTCGCGCCGCTCGAGCGATATCGTGATTTACGCATTCAGATACCGGCTTGCCAACGTCGCGGGCTTCAAGCGTCCCCAGTTCCCTGGCTCGCCGCTCGAGTGCGTCGGCCATTCGGTTGAGTACTCGCGCGCGATCGGCGGCGCTCATTCGTGGCCATGGACCCTCGTCAGCCGCTTTTCTAGCTGCCGCTACGGCGCGGTCGATATCTTCCTCACTGCTGTTGGCAACGCTTGCAAGTTCGACTTCGGTGGCTGGCTCGATGTCAGCAAAGTAATCGCCCCGGGCGGGCTCACAATAACGGCCAGCAATAAAGAGGTTTGTGTGCATCGCCTGTCCCCTCAAAAAGACCTCTTTGTCTGCTTTCAGCGCCAGCGCAGCGCGCGAATTTAAAAGTAATATGGCTTTGTGCGCGCCCTTAAGCTTCGAATGCAGTTAAGCTAGCCCAATAATCTCGTGAATAGACTGGCTCTCCTCGCACTTTAAGACCTCATGAGCTTCATATCGAAAGGCTCCTTCTACGACAGCGTGGAGTTGCCTCCCGCACGGTATTTCGCGCGGGTTAAGGTTCGTCAAATGTTTTTTGGTTTTTCTACCTTCCCTTGAGGCCACTCAAAGAGCGCGTTGCGTTAAGTGCATCTCCTTTTGAGCTAATTTTCGCCTCTCACAAGTTTACCTAATTTGCAATGTTTGGGATATCGTCGAAAAAGGGGCCGCCTTGGTCAGCTAAAGCCTATAGCTTTCGTCTTGCAGCGGGTGGGCTGACAGCGATTGCCGAATCTTTTCGCGCAAAGTGGCCGAAGGAAGCTTTTCTTGCTTGACGGCCCCGCGGTTGAGCACGTAAGACTTTCTATGATTCACGCGGCGATAGGCGCGCTGACCATCGGGAAAAGCTATATGGCAGGAGAATTTACTGCTCAGAGGATGCGCGAGCTCGCAAGGCAGTGCTCGAACTGGGGCAGATGGGGCCCGGAGGACGAGCTCGGAACCGTAAACTACATAACGCCTGAGAAGATTCGCGAGGCCACCCAGCTCGTGCGCGATGGCAAAGTGATTTCCTTGGCGATTCCTTTCGACAGCGATGGGCCCCAGGGCGGTGCCGGTCTACCATTCAGCCAGCATCAGCGGTTTAACCCCATCCATCTAATGAGTCGGACGGGCGCAGACGCCATGGTTGGTGCCCAGGCGCATCGCCGACTTCACAGCGCCGACGACGTCATTATCATGCCATTGCAGGCGGCTACGCAGTGGGATTCGCTAGCGCACGTTTTTTTCGAAGGCAAGATGTACAACGGCTACGACGCCGCTTTGGTGAGCGGCTTCGGTGCCAAAAAGAACAGTATTACCAACCTCAAGGACAAAGTGGTAAGTCGGGGTGTCTTGCTCGATATTGCCGCGTACAAGGGCAAGAAATGGCTCGACCCGGGCGAGGCTATCTATCCGGAAGACCTTGACGGGTGTGCAAAACAAGAGGGCATCAAGGTAGGCACTGGAGACGTAGTGCTCATACGCACCGGTCAAATAGCTCAAGTGCGAGCGCGCGGAAGCTGGGGAGACTACGCCGGGGGCAGCGCTCCTGGTTTGAGCATGCTGACCGCACCCTGGTTTTTCGAAAAACAGGTGGCGGCGATGGCTACCGATACGTGGAGCACCGAGGTTCTTCCTAGCGAGGGACCAGAGATATTCCTGCCGCTCCATATAATTTGTCTGGTTCATATGGGGCTGCTGATCGGCGAAATTTTTGACCTTGAGGAGCTTGCTCAAGACTGTGCGCGCGACGGGCGTTACGAATTTATGTTCGTCGCGCCGCCGTTGCCGATTACGGGCGCGGTTGCGTCGCCTATAAATCCGCAGGCAATAAAGTAAGTCGTTGTTTGCGATCTTTTGTCGCGTTCAGCGGAAAATCCCGCTGTTCGGAGGCGCTTCGGACTGCGCTTTTTTCAGCAGTGGTAGGTTTTTGCTGAAAGTTTTTAACGTAGCCTCGCTGCGTGAAGCCTTTCGATTCGCAAGATCTGTCGTGGCTTGCGAACTTTTCAGCTCCTTAGAAAGCCGCTCACTTTCTTACAGAACTCTTCGGGCTTTTCGTACGGCAGCATGTGCCCTGCCTCAGGGATTATCTCTACCGAAGCGTTGCGGATACACGTTTGAAATGCTCGCGCGTATGCGGGCGGAACCAACCGGTCGGACTCTCCCCAAAGCAGCATGGTCGGCGTTTTGATTCGGTAGGCGCGCTTTTTCAGGCCACGGTCGGGAATCGGCCATAAGAACTTACTAGCCATTGCTAGACGCTTTGAGCGCTCTATGTACATCGCCGTTAACGCTTCGGTATCGTCGGGCGTACTCATGAGCAGTCTTGCAGTTGGCGAATTAGGGTCGTAGAAAAGCATCGCTGGGAGCTCCCGCACGTCGGCGGAGAAAAAGTCCGGTATTGGATGCTCGTCAAGCCAGAGCCCAGCGCTTGCTATAAGCACCAGGCGTTTTACGCGATTAGGACTGAAGGCTGCAAGTTCAGCAGCGAGCATTCCACCCATTGAATGGCCGACTAGATGGGCCGAACCTATCCCAAGCTCGTCCATCAGCTCGTGGTAGAACAGCACCGCGTCAAAAACGTCCTCGATTAGTTCGCCTCCGGTCGACTCGCCATAGCCAGGGAGATGGGGCGCGATGACGTGGAAGTCGCGGCCCAGAAGGTCAAGAAAAACTTCCGCGCCAAGCAGACCTCCGGCTCCGTGGAGGAACATCAGCCAGTTGTCACCCGAACCAGTTTCGTGGATTTCAACCGAATGTCTGCCCGAGGAAAGTTTAAGTACTGTTTTCATTTCGAGGCCTCGTTTGCTCGGGGTGTTGCCTTGTTTTCGTCTGCCATCAGGTTTGACGGATCGGCATAGGTGCTCCCTGGCACGGCCATTTCATCTGCCGGTAAGCGTTTCGGCCACCATCTGTCCTCGTATCCAGGCCACATATCGCGCAGGTGTGGCATCACCTCGCGGGCGAACATTTCGGTGCTCTTGCGGACCAGCTCGGGCGGCATCGAGCCTATCTGAAACAGCAGCATTAAATGGCCGCATCTAAGGCTCTTTATGGCTTCGCGCAGACCGTCGCGCACGGTTCGTGGCG
Source organism: Pseudomonadota bacterium (assembly GCA_021324755.1). Taxonomy (GTDB): domain Bacteria; phylum Desulfobacterota; class Binatia; order Binatales; family Binataceae; genus JAJPIL01. Next base: position 38,012 of record JAJPIL010000010.1, on the reverse strand, counting down.
AGCCGGCTATGATGTAGCCCTGCTCGACGAAGTCTTTCCACGTAAGACCTTCCCGCAACCACCTTCCCTGTTTGTTTATTTGTCCAACTAAGCTGGCTCGAATCGAGGCTGGGCTACGATAACCTGGGGCGTCTACGAATCCGATATGTACGTGGAGGCAGCGGTTGTAGAAGTAGTCCATGTGAGCCGCGTAATCGCGCTCGGCCTGGTTATCGGTTTCAGCCACGGCCACCACCTGTGCGAATCCTAAGCTGTAAGGATTGAAGTCTCGTCCCCAGCGCGCCATTGCTTCCCAATAGCCGTCGGCGACTTTTTTGGCGGCCTTGTAGCCGAAGTAAGAAAGAAAAGAATACTGATAACCATGCTCGGCGCAAAAATCCCAGGTTTCAACCGAGCCGCCGCCGGGAACCCAAATGGGGGGATGGGGCTGTTGAAGCGGTCGCGGCCATAAGTTTACATACCGGAGCTTGGTGAATCGGCCATTGAAGGCAAAAGGCTTCGGCTCCGTCCAGGCGCGCACGATAAGGTCGTGAGCCTCGCGGTACTTTTCTCTAAGCGTGGCGGGCACTTCGCCGTAGCAGAAGACGGTGTCCATCGAGGTGCCGAGCGGAAAACCGGCGACAAGCCGTCCTCCGCTCAAAACGTCGAGCATCGCGAACTCCTCGGCCACCCGAATGGGAGGGTTGTAAAGCGCAATGGAATTGCCGAGCACGACGAGATTTGCGTTTTTGGTGCGCCGCGCCAACGCGCCAGCCATTATGTTCGGCGAGGGCATCAAACCGTAGCCGTTTTGATGGTGTTCGTTGACGCCAAGCCCGTCGAAGCCCATCTTGTCTGCAAATTCGAGTTCGTCCAGGTACTCGTTATAGAGCTTGTGCCCAACTCTCGGGTCGTAAAGGTCCCTGGGTATGTCGACCCATACGCTGCGGTACTTGCGCTTGAAATCATCGGGCAGAAACCGATACGGCATCAAGTGAAACCACGTAAACTTCATAAAGCAACGCCCTTTGTTATCGTTTTCGTAAGGTTAATCAGTCTCATCCAATGCCTCGAATAGCTCTGGGCCGGAAGCTAATTCTCGCGGCGACTACAGTGGTCCGCGCCATGCGTCGGGCTTGCGTTGTGTAGGTATCGAGCCAAAAAACTTTCACATTTAAATCCCTAGCGCGACTGCCGTAAGGATAGGTTTATGTAGTCAAGCGCAGCTCTAATTACAAAGAACACACCCAGCACTACTACACAAAACGCTCCAATTTTTACCGAAACCGCGGGAATAATCGGTATCAGGATTGCTCCATATATGATTTGGCCCAGTCCTACCAGAAATAAGATGACTATCGAATAGAAGAGAAAGCTATTGTCAGGCTGCACGTAACCCTCCAGACTTCTAAAGTGCTGCCCTACTTTCTTTTAGTGCACCCAGGGCTTTTCATATATCGCCGCCTGGACGAACTCAACTGTGACGCCTTTCATTCCCTTGGCAATAGCGGCTTTCCCCGAGTCGTCGGCAATGCGCCGCACTTAACCCCACCAGTGGCCTGGGTCAAAGTATAACCGCTCCGCTTAAAAAAGCAAAACATCCTGCTCAGCCTTGCGGCTTTTTATGATGTAAACGTAAGTCAGTAGAGGGCGAAGACTGTTTTAGCGAATTATGCCGTGGGGGAGGTTCGAAACCTTGCTTGCTGCTCAACGCTTGGGATACGTTTGTGGAGTGCGTCTTAATTTCTTAAAAGGGGGTATTGTATTTAACCATGGCTCATTACCACGACAGCGAAGATCTCAGGCATATCGAGGAGTTGAAGAAGCTTGCTCCCGAGGAGTTTCAGGGCTTTGTCGAGCTCGACAAAATTGTCGGCCGGGACGGGGGCAAAATTCCCCGTAAATACCGAGAGCTGATCGCTCTTGCGGTAGCTCACACAACGCAATGTCCTTATTGCCTTGAGGTGCACACCAAGAACGCCAAGAAGGCTGGCGCAACACGCGAAGAGATTGCCGAAACTGCTCTTATCGCGGCGGCGCTTCGAGCCGGTGCAGCGGTTACCCACGGTCTTTTAGCTCTGCGCCTGTACGACCGCGCGTAGTTCAGGTCTGGAAAGAAGCCTTATACACGATTACGGTTTGACATTGGAGGCAAGGGGCAACTCGCCTCTTGCCTCGGCGTCGGACCGTATTGATTATTCTTGGTTGGTAACGCCCAATCGCGATCGGGCTCGCTTTTCGCGCGCCTCACGTTGAAAGTCCGCCTGTCAACTTATTCAAGAAGGAATCTCTGTTATGGGCCAAGGTAGAGTCATCAGGCTTATCGCTATGGAAGGCGGCACAGTCACGATGAAAGAGTCTCACTTGATGGTCGGCGGGAGCGAGCGGCAACGAGTCTTACCAATCCCGATGTTTCTGATCGAGCATCCCGATGGCCTGGTGCTGTTCGATACGGGATGTAATCCTAAGGTTGCAGTCGATCCTGTGGCTTGCTGGGGGAAGATAGCGAGCTATCTAGGGGTCAGGATGAGCCCTGAGCAAGCTGTTGATGAACAGATTAAACTGCATGGGTACAAACCTCAGGACGTAAAGTATGTCGTCGTATCGCATCTCCATCTGGACCACTCGGGCGGGCTTGCCCTTTTTCCGCAGGCGAAATTTTTCATAATGAAGGGCGAACTTAATTACGCTTATTGGCCCGATCGCTCGGCGCGCGCCTCATTCAAGCTGGAGGATCTTTTGCCGACGCGTCGCTTCGACTGGGTCGAGCTTTCAGATGATACGGACCTTCTGGGCGACGGTAGCTTGGTCATGATCAAGACGCCAGGTCACACCCCTGGTCACGCGTCGCTGCTTATCAGGTTTGCACATAGGCATCCCTTGTTGATTACTGGCGACGCTGCACATATTAGGGCGCAGCTCGAAAGCTTTGCGCCGATGCCGGCCGATTTCGATCAACGCCTGGCCATTGCTTCGCTCAAGCGAATAAAGGAAGTCAGCGAGCGCGAGGGAGCACAAGTCTGGGTGATGCACGACCCCGATGATTGGGCAGAGTTGCCTCATGTAATTGCTTGAGCGCCGGCGTTTTCGAACGAGCCTTCAGGTGTCTTAAAAATTTCGCTGTTCGAAGCTACCCGGCACAGGGTTGCCGCAACCAGCTTTTACAGTGCTGACGTGGAGCTTGGGCTCGGGAAGCAAAGCTCAGCATTTGCGAAGAAGCTGGTCGCTGTTCAATTATACTGTCGGCGAGTTAGGGTTGAGCCTTTCGCATAGCAGGATATAATAAAACGCACAGACTTGGAGCGCTGGGCCATGAACGAGATAGTCAGGAAACTTGAGCAAGAACAACTGCGCAAGGATTATCCGGCCTTTCGTGTGGGCGATACTGTCCGCGTCGAGGTCAAGGTTGTCGAGGGAGAGAAGGAACGGACCCAGACGTTTACAGGCACCGTGATAAGGATCAATCGAGCGCACAACCGGACTCGCTTCACCGTGCGCAAGGTTTCTTACGGCGTAGGCGTAGAGCGCGTCTTCCCGCTCCATTCGCCCTACATTCAGCGCATAGAGGTCGTAAGTCGAGGAAAAGTAAGGCGGGCGCGCCTTTACTACTTACGAAAGCTTTCAGGTAAGGCGGCGCGAATTCAAACCACCGTCTAAGGAGGGTTGGTGCCTAGGGCGAGAGGCCGATTTTTTCAACCTGCTTTTGCGCCTCGTTAAGTATTTCGGGGGTCGCCAGCGTCAGGAACGACGTGCAGTTCCCCTTCTACCCGAGCGCCCTCACAAACCGTCAAATATTTCGCCTCTAGTTGACCGCTGAAGCGCGCCAAAGGGCCGATCATCACTTGGTGCGCTCCGCTGACGTTTCCTCTCACTTCGCCCAGGACAACGAGTCTAGGCGCGCTAATCCGCCCTTCTACGTAGCCAGCTGAGTCGACCACGATAAGATCCACTGAGGTTACCTCGCCCCGGAAGTGCCCTTCGATACGAACGGCCTCGCTGAACGACAGTCGACCCGACACACTTACGTCCCGGCCGACGGCTAGCCGTGTTCTCTGATTCAGAAGCGATGATAGCTGGTTGCCCAAAGCTTGGTGTACATGCGGCGGGTAAGAAGGATCAGCTTTAGCGCTCGAGATGTTTTTTCGTTCACCTATATTTGAGTTTCTCGAAGACATGCCCACATCGCCCGACGCTTACGGCACAGGAAACACGTGACATGCCACAGCGTGATCGGTTGTCCCACTTTCTAACGTTGGCTCCACATTTTTGCAAATTTCGATCGCGTACGGACACCGGGGATGAAATCTGCATCCCGAAGGCGGACTTAGCGGGCTAGGCATCTCGCCCGTAAGTCTTATGCGCTCAGTCTTTTTCTCGGCGCCGATCGATGGAACAGCCGAAAACAGTGCTCGGGTGTATGGATGGCGCGGATTGCGGTAAATTTCCTCCCTTTCGGCGATTTCTACGATTTTACCCAAATACATTATAGCAACGCGTCGACTTACGTGCTCGACCACGCGAAGGTCGTGGGCAATGAATAGGTAAGTTAGCCCTAGCTGTTGTTGAAGGTCTTGCAGCAAGTTGATTATTTGGGCTTGGATCGAGACGTCGAGCGCCGACACCGGTTCGTCGAGGACGATAAATCGCGGCTCGACGGCCAAGGCTCGCGCGATACCGATTCGTTGGCGCTGGCCGCCCGAAAACTCGTGGGGATAGCGCTTTAGCGCTTCCGCCCCCAGGCCGACCATCTCGAGCAATTGGACGATTCGGTCGCGCTTTTCGCGTCCCCGCCTGAGTTTGTGAATCTCGATACCCTCGCCTACTATCGCTTCGACTCGCATGCGCGGGTTCAAGGATGAGTAAGGATCCTGAAAAACGAGTTGCATTTCGCGGCGCAACTGACGCATGGCTCGCCGGTTGAGCTTGCTCAGAGCACGACCGTCAAAAAACACTTCGCCAGCGGTCGGCTTGATTAGGCCGAGAATCAGCCGCCCAAGCGTAGACTTGCCCGAGCCCGATTCGCCTACCAGTCCCAGCGTCTCGCCCGCTCTGATCTCGAGATCCACTCCGTCGACGGCCTTGACCGTAAGTTTACGTCCGAAAAGCGTGCGAGTTCTGCCGGCCGGAAATTCCTTGCGCAGCCCTTCGGTTTTGACCAATGGGGCACTGACTTGTGAAGCTAGCTCGTTCACCTTTTCGTCAGACCCGGATACAGGCGACATAGTGATTAGGCGCTTTAGCTTCAAGGGCAGGAGTGACTTGGGCGCACCGGTCGATCGCGATCGGGCATCGCGGATGGAATCTGCACCCAGGTGGCGGATTGAGCAGGCTGGGCACAGTGCCAGGAATCGCTCGCAAGCGCCCACCGACCGGGGTCTTCAGACCTGGTATCGAGTCAAGTAGCGCCAGGGTGTAAGGATTTAGCGGTCTGCGAAAGAGTTCGGCGGCTGGTGCGCTTTCCATCACGCGCGCGGCATAAAGAATTGTCACGTCATCAGCGTACTCGGCCACGATTCCCAGGTCGTGTGTCACGAGGATCACCGACAACCCCAGTTGCTCCTTAAGTTCGCTGATTAAATCTAGTATTTGCGCTTGAATCGTTACGTCCAAGGCGGTGGTTGGCTCGTCGGCGATGAGCAAGCTTGGGTTGCACGAAAGCGCCATCGCGATCATGACCCGCTGGCGCATTCCGCCTGATAACTGGTGAGGGTAATCTTTGACTCTACGTTCGGGATCAGCGATCTTTACCAGCCGCAGCATTTCGATCGCCCGTTCGAAAGCCTCTTTACGACTTACTCGCTGATGGAGCCGGATCGCTTCGGCGATCTGACTGCCCACGGTAAACACCGGATTGAGCGAAGTCATCGGCTCCTGAAAAACCATCGCGATCTTCGCGCCACGCAGACGGCGCATCTCACGCTCGCTCAGCGTGAGCAAGTCGGTGCCTTCAAACCAGATGTGACCGCCGACGATTCGCGCTTGCGGGGGCAAAAGTCTCATGATCGACAATGCCGTCGCAGTCTTCCCTGAGCCTGACTCGCCCACGATACACATCATTTTGCCCTGGCCCACTTCGAAGCTTACGCCGTCGACTGCCCGGATTTCGCCCTCTTCGGTGAAGAACGAGGTGCGCAGGTCGCACACCTTCAACAAGACTTTGGAAGGCTGCTGAGCGGGGGACAATTGTTCCTGGTTTTGGTTGCTTCTCAACGGTTCAAAAGCGCGTCGTTTGAATTTGGCTGTGCGCGACAGCGACGGTTGGGTCTGCGTGGAATTCGCGCGTCGTTGTAACCGGGAAAGTAAACATGTGGGCTGAACGGCTAACTTGCGAGATTTTCAATATCCCGTTCCAGCATCACTTTGTTCGTGGCCGGTGACACCGACAATGCGAAGGTCGACTCAGGGAATACCCGGTTCACTACCGCTTGCTTGTAGTAAAACTCGACGAGCGTTCCAGTTTTGGGAAACTGCGCTGTGATTCTGTGGGCTATGAGAATGCCGCCGACATCCCGGTAATCGTCATAATTGACCTGGTAGCGCAGCTTGCCATCGACTTCTCGACTCCTAATCAACAAGAGTTTCGAGTCGGTAAACCCTAGCTCAAGACTGGAACTGTCGTAAGACGGCAAGCCTACCATCATCAAGCTGCCCTCCCGTCGAATGTAACTTGGTTTGGCCCAGCTCAAGTCCTGACGCGGAGGTAAGCCCATCAGCAGGTCAACTGCTTCATATGGCTCGAGCCTTACGTGAACAAATCTGTCAAGTGTGTCGGCGTTGGGTTTACCGACCAAAAGGAGGTTCTTCGAGGGCTCGAAGACTTGAGCCTCTTTACCGTTGCTGACGACGATGAGCCCGACGCCCAGAGCGTAGTAGGCCTCGATGCGCAACCGGTCGGGCCGTCGCAGCGTAATTTCCTCGCGAGCTTTAAAACGTTTCCCATTCTGGCTGTAGGCCATCAACGCTTCGCTTTGCAGTGAAGAGAGGATCTGCGCTTTATTGCTCAGATTATCGAGCAGCGTTTTAGCAAGCTCTTTGTCCGAGACCTTGGCGCTTACTGGAGGATTCGAAGTAAGGGGGCGTTGGTAGGAACATCCGGCCCAAGTCGAAGTTAGAAAGGCGAGGCTTGCAAGCCATAGCCAGGACAGGTTTGAACCGACCTTTGGGGTCGCTTTATTGAGACGCCCGGCCGGAGTCACGCAAGCTTGCCAACTTTTCCTTAAGGCGGCGCACTTGAGCCTGTTCGGTGGCTTTACGTAGCGCCTTTTGGTACAGGAGCGCCGCTTTCTTGAACTCGCCCACCTTGCGGTACGCGTCGGCCAAGTGCTCGGTTATCGTCGGGTCGTCATCGGTGAGATCGACAGCCTTCTGCAGTTCCTTTACGGCTTTTTGATATTCGCCCTTTTGGTAGTAGACCCATCCCAGGCTATCAATATAGAACCCGTCATGAGGTTCAATCTTAAGCGCTCTGCGGATCAGCGCTTCCGCCTCATCCAGGTTTGTTCCCATCTCGGCGTACGTGTAGCCGAGGTAATTGAGCGCCTGAGCGTTATTCGGGTTTAGCGCAATCGTGCGGCGCATCTCCTCCATACTATGCTCTTTGTCGTTAGCCTCGTCATAGAGCGCGCCGAGCGTAAAGTGGAATTTGTCGTTGTTCGGTTCAAGCGCGATCATCTGCTTGAGCACCGCGATAGCGTCCGGGTAATCCTTCTTTTCACGATACAAGCCGGCCAAGAAGCCCATCAATTCGGTGTTGTTAGGCCGCTTCTTGAGCGCCTGCTTAATCGCCTCGATCGCTTTGTCGAACTCCTTGCGCTTGTCGTAGAGGTAAGCGAGTTGGACCCGCGAATCGACGTAAGTTTCGGAATTTTCTGGAATCGCCTCGAACTGTTGGATCGCCTTCTCGGGCTCGTTAAGCTCGCTGTAAACCGCCCCCAGGTAGTATCTGACTCGCCAGTTATTGGGCGAAGCGCCGAGAACGAGGTTGAACTCGGTTGCTGCGCGTCCGAGCTCTCCCCGCTCGAAGTACAAAAGGCCGATCTTGATACGCGTATCTTCGGGGTTGGTCTCCAGCATTTCCGAGCGCTCAAATTCTTTCAGAGCCTCGTCGAACTGCTTTTGTCCGGCCAGCAGTTCGGCAAGCCGTTTGTGAACAAAGTCGTTGTTAGGGTTTACGCGCAAAATCCGTCGGTAGTACTCGATAGCTTCCTGCGGTTTGTGCTGAAGCTCCTTTAGCACCGCATAGTCGAGCATCACGAGCTCGGACTGCGGGTTTAGCGCCAAAGCGCGCTTGTAGTAGCGCTCCGCAGCGGAGTAGTCTTTTGCCGCTGCCATCACGCGGCCGCAATAGTAGTAACCCAAGAAGGAATGGGGGTCGATTTCTATCAGCTGCCGAAAGGTGTTAAGCGCCTGGGTGTAGTTTCCCTGTTTGGCGTACAAGGCGCCTAGGTAAAGGTGAGCCTCTTGGTTGTCCGGTTCCTGTTGCAGGACTATCTCGTACTGTTCCTTAGCGTATTGGTCTTCGCCCAGAGCAGAGGCGATGCCTGCGGCCAGCAGCCGGGTTTCGATTTGGTAGGGATTAAGCTCGAGCGACCTTTTTGCCTGCTCGAGCGCGGGTCTCAGCTGGCCGTCGCGCACGTAGAGAGTTGCCAGGCGGCTTCGTAACATCGCGTTGTACGGGTCTGCCTTGACCGCCTGAATATAGAACTGTAATGCCTGGCTGCGGTCGCCTTCGTCGCTTGCTACCTGCGCCTTTAAAAACGAGCCCATCGCCTGCGCTTCGGGCGGCATCTTCACCTTCGGCAGGCCACTAAATGGGCGGTCTTCTTGTGGTTTGGGAAGTGACGACGTAGACGGAGCGGCTGGCTTCCGCGTCGTTGTAGCGCAAGCTGCAAGGATTAACGATGCGGCCGCCAGCACTCCCACACCACGATGACTAAGTAACATCATTTATGCGCTGACGAGCCTCACCACTTGCTGTTTACCGTTTACCATAGCTTTGCCGGTCTTGACCGTCAACGCGGCATGTTTAATGTATCCTGTAGCCGAATATTCAGGTCGTGCGTCTCAAGCGCCCTTGGCCGCATTCTTCGTAGAGGAGCATACCACCGTCTGCGCACAGAGGTTTATAGGCTAGGTTGGGGTTTTATCGTCCGCTAATCACTGGTCGAAAAGCGCGGCCCTCGCGCGACGGTCACGGCAAGCAAGCCGTGCTCAGCCTTCCGGCAGCTGCTGCTGTCATGTACTTGGTCGTGAGCGGTGGGCCTTACGGTTTGGAGGAGGCTATCGGTGCCGCCGGTCCGGTTGTTGCGCTTGTCCTGTGCCTAGTTCTCCCTTTCGTACTAAGTTTGCCCGTCGCCCTGATGGCCGCAGAGCTTACCGCATTAATCCCGTTAGAGGGAGGCTTTTACTTTTGGGTCAAAGAGGCTTTTGGCCCCTTTGCTGGCTTCGTCGAAGCCTACCTAACGATACTTTACACTGCCGTCGACATGACCATCTACCCCGTGCTATTCGCAGCCTACTTGTCATTTCTTGTGCCGATGGCGAGTTGGGCCAGACTGGTCCTGGAACTCGCCGTTATTTGGGTTGCGGGACTTCTGAACCTTGGGGGCGTTCGGCTTGCCGGTCGTGCGGCGCTCATTTTGGCCGGCCTTGCGGTGGGGCCTTTTTTAGGTCTGCTGTTGACCGCAGCTTGGCGTGCTAATCTGTTGCCGAGGTTTTTTGTATCGACCTCGACACTCACCTCGCAGTCTCGATTGGCAGCTTTGGCGGCCGCGCTGACCGTCATTACATGGAACTTCTGCGGCTGGGAGAATTTAAGCGTCGCAGCGGGCGAACTAGAAAATCCCCGCCGTAATTACCTGCGCGCGGTTTTAATCGTGATCCCGCTTGTATCTTTGAGCTACTTGCTTGCGATCGCTTTAAGCATGGCTCAACCCGACGCTCATCTGACCTGGACTCTGGGTTCTTTTGTCGAACTCGGCAGGCAGGTGGGCGGCCGACTTGGGGGCGTTGCGATTGCGTTGGGAGGCGCCGTAAGCGCGCTCGCGGTGTTCGAGGCTTCGTTGCTGTGGAGCTCGCGCCTGCCTTTCGTTTTAGCTGCGGAGGGCTACTTGCCAGCTCCCCTCGCCGCGCTCTGGAGGTTTACGCAGACCCCGGGTCGGGCGATCGTCCTGTCTTGCATCGCTTTTTCCCTTCTTCTGCCGTTAGGCTTTCTGAACTTGGTGGCTCTGGATGTGATGTTTTATATGGCTGCCCTCGCCCTTGAGATGGCGGCTTTGGTGCGGCTTCGACGGCTTAGGCCTTTGCGCGACGGATTATTCACGATCGGTGGCGGCAAAGCCGCTCTTTACTTTACGGTTGGTGCTCCGCTTGTGGTTTGGCTGGTAAGTTTGGCGCTCGAGCTTGGCGGACAATCTAGTCGGCTGAACGTAATGGTTGCCGGAGCGCTTGTCGCGGCGGCAGTGCCAATCTACTGGTTTTGCAAGCATCGATACGGCGGCCCGGCTAAGGTTGAAAATTGAGTAGCCTTCGACGCCCCAGCTGATGGTCTTGCGCGAACTTTGGCTTGTTGAGTGGCCAAGGTAGTTTTGCGCCCTCACAGCGTTTGCGGTACTAGTGGAGCGTCAAAATTGATGCAAGGTGGAGACGGTTTGCGCTCTGGTTTTTGCCTACGTTGCCGGATGGCACCTGGCTAGAGGGATTATTCAAGAGCGCCCAGGCGAACACTCGATAGGCGTGCTCCTGCCGCCGTAGGTTCGTAAGCATACCGAACCAACCTACCAAGCTTAGACGTGACACAGTGCGTTTTTTGTGATGTTTAGGTACGGCCGAGCAGTGTTTAGCAGTATGGCCGAGAACACGGTCTGATAAACTGCCGCGAGTTAAGCGTGTTCTGACGAACTCGGTTTAGATTAAAGCGAAATCTCAAGGGGATCAAAAAGGGGTTTTGGATGGATGCGCTGACGGTCGATCGGTTCCAGTTTGCCTTCACCATAATGTTCCATTACCTGTTTCCCCAGTTGACGATGGGTCTTGCGCTTTTGATCCTCGTCGTCAAGACAATCGCGTTGTTTCGCGGCGACGAGCATTACCATCACGTAGCTCGTTTCTGGGCAAGAATTTTCGGCATCAACTTCGCGATGGGGGTCGTGACGGGCATTCCGATGGAGTTTCAATTCGGTACTAATTGGGCGCAGTTCTCCGAGGCTGCTGGAGGAGTGATCGGTCAGACGCTCGCGATGGAGGGCGTATTCTCCTTCTTTCTCGAATCCGCCTTTTTAGGTGCGTTCCTTTTCGGGGAAAAGCGATTGAGTCCTCGGCTTCATTGGCTTTGCGCCTTTCTGGTTTTTCTCGGCTCCTGGACGTCCGGATATTTTATAATTGCGACCAACGCCTGGATGCAGCATCCGGTTGGCTACACGCTTAATTCCAGCGGCCAGGCTTCGCTTGTCAGTCTTTGGGCGCTCCTCAGCAATCCATGGCTCATATGGCAGTATTTGCACACGATGACGGCTGCGGTGCTCACGGCAAGCGCTGTGATGGCTGCGCTGGGCGCTTTTTACCTTCTCACAAAGCGCCATCAAAGGTATGCCCAGACCTTCTGCCGAATCGGCGTCATTAGTGGCCTCGTCGCTTCGGTTGCGCTGATTTACCCAACCGGAGACGCGTCGGGGCGCAACGTAGCGAATTATCAGCCGGTAACGCTGGCGGCGATGGAAGGGCTTTTCCAGACGCAGGCCGGAGCGCCGATAGTGCTGATCGGACAGCCCGACGTCGAGCAGCGCCGGTTAGATAACCCAATCGAGGTTCCCAGAGCGTTGAGCTTTCTAACCTACCGGCGCTGGAAAGCGGAAGTCAAGGGTTTAAGCGCGTTTCCGGAATCGTTATGGCCCGACAATATTCCGTTGCTGTACTACAGCTACCATATCATGGTGGGTTTGGGGACGATTTTCGTCGCGGTCTTCTTGGTGGCAGGCTATCTTCTTTGGCGAAAACGCCTTTACACCTATCCACCAATACTGTGGGCGCTTATGCTCCAATTCCCGTTCCCGTACATTGCAACCACAGCTGGCTGGATGACGGCCGAGCTAGGACGCCAACCTTGGTTGGTATACGGAATTATGCGCACAAGCGAAGGGCGGTCGATAACCGTTTCGGCCGGAAACGCACTGTTCACCTTGATCGGATTTGCGGGCATGTATGCGGTACTGTCCGTTCTGTTTTTGTTTTTGATCTACCTTGAAATTCAGCGCGGACCGGAAGAAGGGCTACAGGGCGACGTCCAAGATGATTGAAGGTTGAGCGCCTGGGTCAAGGAGGTTGGCAATGCATACCTTATGGTTTTGCCTGTTGACCCTTATGATTATCGTCTACGCGATCCTGGACGGCTTCGATTTCGGCGCTGGAATTTCGCTTCTAATCGTCGCCCACACGCAACAGGAACGACGAATGGTTTTGCGGACAATAGGTCCTTTTTGGGACGGTAACGAAGTATGGCTAATCGCTGGTGGAGGCGTGTTGTTCTTTGCATTCCCGAAACTTTACGCCGCAAGCTTTGGCGGCCTTTACTTGCCGCTGATGATGGTGTTGTGGCTCTTGATCTTGCGTGGTATCGCGATCGAGTTTCGCAACCACGTCAATAGCCTCGTGTGGTTTCCTTTCTGGGACGCCGTCTTTGCGGGAGCGAGCGCCCTGCTTGCGGTCCTGTTCGGCGCGGCCGTGGGCAATGTGATTCGTGGCGTCCCGTTGACGAATTCGGAGGCGATTACACTCCCGCTTTGGACCGACTTCGGTGTTCGCGGCTCGGTCGGAATTTTCGATTGGTTTACGTTGGCGGTTGGCGTTGCGAGCTTTTTAGCTTTGGCGATGCACGGCGCGCTGTGGGTTTCGCTGAAAACCGAGGGCGAGCTTTCGACGAGGGCTGCTCGTTTTGCAAACCGAATTTGGTGGCTGGTACTGGCAAGCGCGGTAGTCGTCGGTGCACTCGTGCCGTTTGTTCAACCGCACGTAGCCGAGCGCTTTAACCAGGTCCCGTGGGGCTTTGCGTTTCCAGCGCTGGCGCTGCTAGGACTGTGCGGCGCCAAGCTGTGGAGCCGTGCTCCAGGTAACCTCAAAGCGTTCCTTTCCTCCAGCCTGTATGTCGGCTTTATGCTTGCCAGCGCTGCCTTCGGCCTTTATCCTTACGTCTTTCCTTCCAACGTCGACCCGGCGCTCGGCCTTACAATCTACAACAGTGCCACGTCCGCCTATGGCCTTCGCCTGGGGCTTATGTGGTTCATTCCCGGGATGGTTCTCGTAGCAGCCTATTTCACCTTCGTGTATTCGCATTTTCGCGGCAAGGTAGCGATCGACGGTGAAGGCTATTGAGATCTTTGGGCAAAAGGTGCAAGTTTGCACGCAGGGTTGCCGCGACTTGAAGCAAACTCGCAAACCAGCGCCGCAAACCGAAGCTTTGTTAACAGCGTGATATGCGGTCAAAGACGTTTGTCACTCTTGAGCTGGCGAAAAAGTAAAACGAAGCCGGGTCGGGCGAGGGACTTGCGTCTCGGAGTTAGCTGCTAGATACGTGTGAGGACACGGCGCGCGCCCGCTCAGCTGTGAAAATTTTCACCTCGAGCATCCAAAGCTTTTAGGACAGCTTCGCCAACAAGTTCTTGAGGTCGTCGGCGTGTTCCTCTTCTGCCTTGAGAATTTCCTCCATAAGCTTCCTGGTTGTGGGATCATCGTTGCCGAGCCATCGGATTATCTCCGAGTAGGACTCGATCGCGATCCTTTCGGCAACCAGATCTTCTCTAATCATAGAGGTCAGGTCTGTTCCCTCGACGTACTCCGAATGGCTTCGCGCGGCAAGCCCTTCCGGATTAAAGTTAGGCGCGCCGTTGAGTTGGGTGATTCGTTGAGCAACCCAATCGGCGTGTTGCTGCTCTTCGTTGGCGTGCTGAAGAAACTCCTCTTTGACCGATTCGGCGTGGATTCCCGAGGCCATGAAGTAATGCCTTTTGTACCTAAGCACGCATACGAGTTCGGTTGCGAGGACCTCGTTGAGAACTTTTACCACTTGCTCCGGATTCGCTCGGTAGCTTTCGGTGACCGCACCGGCTTCCATGTGCTTGCGTGCGCGCTCCCTTATTTTCTGAATGTCTGAAATAAACTCGCCCATAACCTTTCTCCCGCCCAGTGGCTCCCTAACCTTGCTGTGCCGTGGGCTTGCTCAACTATAACCCTAAGTGTCTTCTTTTTCTACAACGTCGTTCGATCGGTATATATGGTGGAGCTTTTTCGCCGATAGTTGTGTAAGGCAGAGTTGTAGAGAAAGTAAAAGCGACGCGCTCTCCTCTGGTTAGAAACGAAAAGGCGCCACCTGGTGGGACGCGTGAAGTAAGTCGCGATAGTCGCTTAAGCGATTGGTTTGAGCAAAGCCAAGGTTTTTGTGCAAAAGGCGCGGCACGAGGGCTGCGGCCAGTTTAAGGCGTCGTGCGAATGGGCGTGTGCCGGTCCGAGCTCGGTCGGGATCATCGAATGCCCTCTCGACAGCCCGCTGCGTCTGTGCCGCTTCGAAATTCTGAGCTTTTACCGCAACGGAAAGCGGCTTTCTCGATACCTCGTTGAGCTTGCCGGCGGCCTCGAGCGCTTTCTCGCCGCCGAACTGATAGGCGATCTCCCCCCACAAACTGTGAACCGTGATGTCGCCATGAGTGGCAAAAATGGGGACGCCGGCGTTGGAGGCGTCGACGGCGACGACCGTCACCTTCTTCGGTCGGCCGGCGGCAGGAAGAAGGTCGGTCCCCAGAGCGAGATCGCCGATGTTCCTGGCGAGATGCCACAGCGCCATCAGCGCGTGGGTCTTACCGCCGCCGAAGCCGGTGCTGAGGCGTATGGTGGCCCCACCTCTGTTGGCGTCTGCTAATCGGCCAAAGACGGCTTGAGTGAGGAGACGGATCTGCTCAGCCGGGTGCGTGTTTTCAAAGAAGATGCGGGCGTCGCTATAAACTTTTGGCGCCCTGCCGGCGATAAGGTGGCCGAAGTCCGCCGCGAAAATCTCGTCTTGGAGATCGCCTTCGAGAACCTCTGCGCGTGGCTTGCAGCCTCCTAAAACCCCCATCGTGTCGCCGCACACTTGATTTGCGGGATTTTCGCTTAAGCCCATCTAGGATAGCGTTATGGCGCTAAGCGGTCAAGGCAGCGCAGTCGCCATCAAAAACGCGACTGGTGGCTGGGAAAAGCGGCCAGATCGCGAAAACAATCGAGGCAGGATCAGTAGAGGTAGGGAAAAAGCTTGAAGCGAACTTGTGCCTGGTAGGACTGGTAGGCGGGGTCGTTTTGCAACAGTCTCTCTTCTAACGCGATACGCCAGATGACAAACGGCACCGTGGCGAGCGCGAGTAACACGTTAATCAGACGGAACGACAGAAGTACTCGACCCGTCGTAAGGATGAGCCATCCGGAATAGACCGGATGTCTAACCCACCTGAATGGCCCCTGAGTGACGATCCCACGGTTCGCGGGCAAAATCCCGAACGCTCGCCCCATCCAAATACGCGCACTTTGCGAAAGCACAACACCCAGGAGTTCGAGCGCCGCGCCTAAGGAGTAAAGTGGTGCAGGAGCCTTGGCGTCGAACTTCATCATCAGCGGCAGTGCAAGCATCCCTAAATACGCGATTATCGAAGCAAGAGACGGCTGGGTCTCGATTGGCGGCGTTCTTAGCAGCGAAAATATCCCCATCGGCACTGCTCCAACCAGAAACACATCGCTGGCGAGCTGGCTCTCGAAGTAGCTGCGATTCGACCAAAGGTAACTGAAAAACAGCAATGACAGAAAAAGGTTGGCAGCTGCCAATCGGTAGGAAGCTCCAAGGCGAACGATTTGCCCGCCCACAAGATTAAAGCGCGCACCCGAAGCCATCGTTTTGATGTCCGAAGCAAAGCTAATGCCGAATCGTCGACGCTTGCATGTGGAGTTCACATCGCACAAAGTGTGTGAATTTGAAGCACTGTACTGTCAAAACAAAGTGCATCGCTGGACACCCGGCTTCGGACTTAGCAGCCGACGTCGCGCCCTGAAGCCCGTTTGTTGCGCCGATAACGAAGGGCGGATTTTGAGCAGTGGTGGCCTGTTGTCGCACTTTTCGCTAAAGCGCTGCCTTCGACAAAGTCTCTAAGCGCAGGTAAATTGTCACTCCATACTGGTCATCTGCTTGCCTGCGTTGTAAAAACAACTTGAGCTAGTCTATGCAAGGCAAAAGCGGCAAGCCACTGGTCAAGAGTGATTAGCTGTGGGACCACGGAGATGGACAAGCAAGGGAATGAGCAAACACTAAATGACGGCTCGGCTAAGCCCGCGATTTACCGAGCGCGTTCGATCGTTACGATGACCCAGACGCCTGCGGAAGCATTCGCCGTCGTTGGGGAGCAAATTGTAGCCGTCGGAAAGGTCGACGATCTGCGCACGCGATTTCCCGAAGCGGAGCTCGTGGATTTCGGCGACGCAACGGTGGTTCCAGGTTTCAACGACGCGCATATGCACCTTGGGATGACCGCCGAGGATCTGCTCCACGTCGACCTTTCATACGAAAGCGTGAGCTCGTTGGCCCAGCTCAAAGCCAAGCTTCGCGAGGAGGCCTTGCGAAGGCCGCCGGGCACTTGGATTCGAGGTACACGCTATGACGACGCCAAGATGGCCGAGGGACGAGTTTTAACCCGCTGGGACCTAGATGAGGTTTCTCGAGAGCATCCGATCCTTGTGATTCACGTGGCTGGCCATTGGGCAGTCGTGAATACCAAGGCGCTAGAAATGGGCGGTATCACGGAGAACACGGCTGCGCCACCGGGTGGCAGGTTCGGCAAGGATGCCAGCGGACGGCTTAACGGTATCTTGTACGAGCAGGCGTTGTTCGACTTTGCCTATCCGGCAGCCTCCAAAACGGGGCGCACTGTAGCTCCTGCGAGCACGTTCGAAGAACGGCTTGGTGGGCTTGCGCGCGCGGTCGAGATGTTCCACGCAGCTGGACTGACTTCGGTTACTGACGCTCTGGTCGGGCCGCAGGAACTCGCGCTGTTTCAAGAAGGAGCAAGACGCGGCATCCTAACTTTGCGCGTAAATATGTTGATTACGCACGAGTATTACGATCATCTGCGTCGCTTGGGTCTGCGCAGCGGCTTCGGCGACAGGCGTCTACGTATCGGCGGCGTGAAAACTTTCGTCGACGGCGCAATTGGGGGCAGGACGTGTTTGTTGGAGCAACCCTTCGAAGGTACGAGCGATGATTACGGAATTCAAACTATCTCCGACGCTGACCTGCGCGATATCGTGAATATGGTACATCAAGACGGCTCGCGCCTGTGCGTGCATGCCAACGGTGACCGCGCCATTTCCTTGCTGCTCGGGCACCTCGAGCGCGCCGCTTTGTCGCATCCCAAGCCGTATCTGAAGCATCGGATCGAACACTGTTCCATCATTAACGAGTCGATTCTCGAGCGAATGAAGCGGCTGGACGCGATAGCCGTGCCGTTCGGCAGCTACGTACACTATCACGGCAGCAAGCTCATCGATTGGTACGGCGAGCACCGGGTCCGCCGCATGTTCGCCCATCGCTCGTTCTTCGAGGCAAGGATCGCAGTAGCTGGTTCATCCGACTATCCATGTGGTCCCTATCAGCCGTTGCTTGCGATGCAGAGCTGCGTGACGCGGCGCGGATGGGACGGCGCCAAAGTAGGCGACAACCAGCGTATCACACCACAACAGGCATTGGCGTTGTACACCGTCAATGCTGCCTATGCTTCTGGGGAACATGAGGTTAAAGGGCGACTTGCGCCCGGTTTTCTCGCCGACTTTGTCGTGCTGTCGGAAAATCCGCTCGTCGCTGAGCCTGATCGCTTAGGCTCGATCAAGGTGCTAGCTACCTACGTCGGCGGCAAGCGCGTGTGGGGTAAGTCGTGGTAAGTGCTTTGGCTCGAATTGCGCTCGGATAGGATTAATCAGAGCAGCGGCTTACGCCTGGTATGCTCGAGGCGTGCGGTCAGTATTGAATTAACGGGTCGAAGCGACTTCTGGTGGTTGCAAGCCGCTATGCGGTGATAATTCGACTGCGCGGACTCATGTGTTGATTTGATTTGTTTGTTATAAGTGTGCGATAGTTGGCACGCAATTCTAGGCCTGTGTCGTTCAGCGAGGAGTTCTAAATAAATTTAAGGGGGACACGTTCCTTAAGCGCTGGTTGAGGCGCCTGATTGCAGGGAGGTCTGTCTAAGGTGAGCGGAGAGTACGAGAGTTCGCTTAGCCACTATTGGATGCCGTTTACGGCCAACCGCCAGTTCAAAGCGGCGCCGCGCCTTTTGGTGAGCGCGCAAGGGATGTACTACAAGGACGCAGCCGGCAACGATATACTCGATGCAACTTCCGGCCTTTGGTGCGTCAACGCCGGTCATTGCCGCAAGGAAATCGCGCAGGCGATCGCGCAGGAGGCTGCGCGTCTCGACTACGCCCCGAGCTTTCAAATATCTCATCCCGGTCCGTTTGAGTTCGCAAGCGAGCTTGTAAAACACACGCCTCACGGCCTGGACCGCGTATTTTTCACTAACTCAGGCTCCGAAGCCGTGGACACGGCGCTCAAGATCGCCCTGGCGTATCATCGCGCTCGCGGCGAAGGACACCGTACGAGGTTTATCGGGGAGGAAAAAGCCTATCACGGGGTCGGTTTCGGCGGAATCTCGGTCGGCGGTATCGGCAAAAACCGTTCCCAGTTCGGTGCTTGGATTCCTGCCGACCATCTGCCTACCACGCTTAACTACGAACACAACGCTTTTTCCAGAGGCGAGCCTGGATGGGGCGCGCATCTGGCGGACAATCTCGAAAGCATTCTCGCCTTACACGATCCTTCCACCATCGCGGGCGTAATCGTCGAGCCGGTCAACGGCTCGGCCGGCGTTATCGTCCATCCCAAAGGGTACTTGCGGCGGTTGCGCGAGATTTGCGACCGACACGGTTTGTTGCTGATCTTTGACGAAGTGATCACGGGCTTTGGTCGTCTTGGTGCTCCTTTTGCGGGGCAGTTTTTCAATGTCACGCCTGACTTGATGACGTGCGCTAAAGCTATCACCAACGCGGCTGTGCCGATGGGGGCGGTGTTCGCCAAAACGTCCATCTATGAGACGATTACTAGCGGCCCAGATCACCAGATCGAGTTTTTTCACGGCTACACTTTTTCGGGCCATCCTCTGGCCTGTGCCGCCGGAAGAGCCGCGCTCGAAATATACTTGCGTGAAGGGCTCTTCCATCGTGCCGCCGAAATCGGCGAGTACTTCGAAGACGCCGTGCACAGCCTGCGCGACATTTCGATCGTCAGGGATATCAGAAACTTGGGCCTGATGGCCGGCATAGAGCTCCATCCAAGGGGCGACGAAGTCGGGCGGCGCGGCTATGACGCTCTGGTGGGATGCTTTGAACGAGGGGTCTTGATTCGCGTTACTGGCGATACGATTGCGCTCTCGCCTCCGCTGATTGTGGAAAAACACCATATAGACAAAATCGTAGACATCGTGCGGCAGGTTCTTCGCGACATCAAGTAGTCGCTTCGATTTTGCTAGGCCGGGTAACGCGCCGGTTCTGTATCCGTGCGCTTAAAGTCAGTTGCTTTCCCAGCTTTTAGCGCCCTAAAAAGTGCGGGGACCGCTTCTGGAGGAAAGCGCTTATACCTTCGCGATAATCAGCGGTCGTCGCTGCGACCGCTTGCGCTTTGGCTTCCAGCTCCAGTATGGCATCGAATCCCAAACGCTCCTTTTCAATCTGACGCACGATTCGCTTCGATTCGCGAAACGCCACGGTCGGTCCTTTCGCTACTGCGGCGGCGAGCGCCCGAAGTTCGTCGAGCAGCACCGAGTTCTTTACGCTGCGGTTGACAAGGCCCCACTGAGCGGCCTCTTCTCCGCTAAGGAAGCGGCCGCTATAAATAAGCTCCAGGGCCCGATGGGACCCGAGGCGCTCAACGAAGAAGGCATGCCCGCCGGAATCCAAAACGGCGCCGATCCGAGCGAAGGGCGAACCAATCTTGGCGTCGTCAGCTACGTACACCACGTCGCATGCCAAAGCCAGTCCAAGGCCGACTCCCAAACAAGCTCCCTGGACCGCAGCGAAAGTGGGAGCAGGAAATTCAGCCACGCGCTCGATGAGCGGGTTAAATACGTCGTGGAGAATCGCGTACGCGTCCTCGTTCTCGACATCTGCTTCGGCCAAGTCCCGACCTGCGCAAAAGGACCGCCCTTCACCACGTATTATCAAGGCTCGCACATTCGCGTCCTGGGCCTTGTCTAAACAGGCGAGGAGCTTTTGCGCCATGGCATTGGTAATCGCGTTCATCTTTTCCGGCCGGTTGAGTACGATCTCGGCCAAAGCGCCATCGAAATTAAGCTCAACGGTCATGTTTCTCGTCTCCCAGCGTTTCGAGAGCCTCCTACCTCCAGAGCCGCCTTGCTCCCCCGCGAAAGCCAGTCTCGTTCGCTTCACTTGCAGAGGCAGATGCGTTTGTTAAGCGGGCCTCTTTTCGCGCGGTACCAGGCCCTGCCTGGTACCGCGCCCTTTAGAACACGGGAATGATATCTTCGGCTGTGATGTCGCCTACTTCTACACCTTTGATGTCGAGCTCTGGGATAGCTGGGAATTGTATGCCCCAGCGTTCTACTATTCTTGAAACACGAGCCATCGCCAACTTCCAATTTTCGGCTTGCTCTTCGTAGGTCAGGCATCCAAGGCCCGCTTCGCGCGCGATGTCCAGCAGCACCCTGTGATTCGGCATGAAATAAGGCGGCAGCTGCCAAAACTCGTCGGGAGGCTCCCACAGCACCATCGACAGAAAAACAAAGCCTGCTCGCAATTGCTTGGTGACGAACTGCTTGTCTTCCTGGGTGAGCCGAGGCGATTCCTTTTCGAGAAGGGTGATGCAAATTTGGAGATGGCGCGCCTCGTCTCGCCCAATTTTGGTGAAAATCTCCCTGAAGACCGGATTTGTCGTCTTGCGAGCCATTCCATGAAACAGGCTCGAAGAAGCTACCTCGCCCATCATGAAGGAGGTGAAAAGTATCGAGAGAGGATAGCGCTCGATAGCGCGGCAGAAGCCCTTCCAGTAACGCGCGCCGTTGTGGTAAAGCCAGCTGATGTTGTTGTGGGCGGCTTTTTCGAGTACGGTTGTCGGCGTGAAGTTCAAGGGGCCACCTGGAACGAGACGCTGAATCACCCTCTGGCAGCATTCTTCATGATGCGCCTCGTCGCGGGTGATCGAGAAAAAACATTTCCGTACCGGGTCTTCCTGATGGGTTTCGAAAGCGCGTATCATCGCGCGCGCGAAAACAGGAGGCCCCGACGAGTCGAAATTGGAAAGCACCGCCCACCAGTACATGATCGCGACTCGCTCGTCGCGGCTCCACTGTTCGGGATTAAGCTGGTCCCATGCGATAAGGGACGGATTGAACCCCTCGCGCTTGGCGCGCTCGTAGATCTCCGCGAGCTTCGGCGTCTCGACCCGCCATTCGATAGGAAAAATATTCGGCATCGCGATCTCGGGCGGCTGCTCAAAACCGTTTTCTGGAATGTCTATCTTTCGCATAGTTGTGACTTCCCCTTCGTCATTGTGCTCTGCTTCGAGTTTCATTACGAGCTAACCGCAAAGGTCGTAAGCCCCAACTAGAGGCGACAAACTTGCTTACGGCGCACGATTAACGAGCGAGATTATTTCGCGCCAGAAGTCTACGTTTGCTGCTGTTGCTTGCGACGTCGCTCCTCCATTTCGCGCAATTCTCGCCTGCGAATTTTGCCCGTTACAGTCATCGGCAAGCTATCGACGAACTCGATTTCCCGCGGATAAGCATGTGCCGCAAGGCGTTTCTTTACATGTTGCTGAATTTCCTGGGCGATCTCACCGGAAGGCGAAAATCCTGGGAGCAGCTTGACAAAAGCCTTGATTGCTTCGCCTCGCTCTGGGTCGGGAACTCCAATGACTGCGCAGGTGGCTACCGCTTTGTGCTCCATTATTTTTGCTTCGACCTCGGCTGGGCCAACTCTCATGCCGGAGGTCTTGATGATGTCGTCGGTGCGTCCTTGAAAGTAGACGTATCCGCGGTCGTCGATGTATCCCAAATCGCCCGTGCGACACCACTGTCCGGCGAATTTTTCCTCTGCCGCCGAAGGATTTTGCCAGTAAGTTTTCATCACGATGGGGCTATCGCGCCGGATCGCGATCTCGCCGCTTTGTCCCTCGCCGAGCGGCTTCCCCTCCGGGTCGAGGATAGCTACTTCGTGGCCAGGAAACGGTTTTCCCAACGCCTCGGGGTTGGGTTGTTCAAGCGCGGAGCAATCCCCCACAAAGATCATCGCCTCCGTCTGTCCGTAAAGTTGATTGAAATCGGCCCTTAATTTTTCTCTAACCCAGTAGTTGAGCTCGGGGCTTACTGGCTCCGCGCCGCTCGACACACACCGCACGCGCAGTCGAGCGTATTTCTCACGGGGATTCGTTACTTCTCGCAGCGCTTTCAGCGCTGTGGGCGCAAGAAAGCTCACCGTTACGCCGTAGCGCTCCATCAGGTTGAGGGCACGCTCGGGGTCGAATCGGGCGTTGCTGCGGAACACTACGGCTGGAACCCCGTATGGCCAAAGGGCGAGCAAACTCAACGACAGACCGCCCACCCAGGCCCAGTCGGAGGGACTGTAAAAGATATCGTTTTCGCGGAAAAAGTTGGCGGAATAGTCCGCGCCGTTATGGCCGGCCACGAAACGAGCAACGTGCAGAACGCCCTTCGGGTCGCCGGTTGTGCCCGAAGTGTACATAAGCAAAATAGGATCCTCCGCGGAGGTGGGCCCCATTGTAAACTGAGGCGAGGCCGCGCGGAGAAGCTCGTCAAAGCTTGTCGGGCCTCGGTGGTTTCCCACGACCACTATCTGTGGTGCATCTCTGCCCATACGCCGAAGCTCGTCAAGTTTCTCTAAGTCTTGAGCTTCGACGGCGATCACGCGCGCCCGGGCGTGTTCGACTCGGTATTTAATTCCGTCCGGCCCGAACAAACGCGAAATCGGAAGCGCGATCGCTCCGAGACGATAAATAGCCATATGGAGAATCGCTGTTTCAGGCCGCGCTGGCAAATTCAGCGCCACGACATCCCCATGTTCCACGCCGAGACCTCGCAAGGCATTGGCCATGCGATTGCTCGCCTCTATAATCTGCCCGAACGTGTACGTCGCCTTTGCCCCACCCTCTTCCTCGTAGTACAAAGCGGGTTTGTGTGGGGTTTTCGCGTGCCGGTCAAGGCAATCTCTAGCAACGTTGTAATCCTCAGGAATTTGCCAGCGATGGCGTAGGCGAGCCTCGGCAAAACTTTTTGCCCCCCGAACTGTTTGCTCTTTTAAGCCAGTCATTAGTCCCCCAAGGCTTCGAACGCTCGGCTTCGAATAGCGAACTCCAACCGAAAGCCCACTTCGGCGTGCGAGCCTGAGAGCTGCTATACAGGTCAGCTTCTCGGTCAGACGAAGCCTGCCATCAATCAATCTTAGCGTCGCGGCGCAGCTAAGTGTCAACTAGGGGCCCAATCAAGTCACATACTGGCGTCACAAGCCACGTGATACACTAAAACAATTCAACTAAAGATGTTGGGAGCTCCCTTATGACGAAAGTCAGGCCTGGTGCGTCCTATCCCTTGGGTGCGGTTTGAGACGGAAGTGGAGTCAATTTCGCACTCGCGGTCGAGAGCGAATGGGTCGAAAAGGTCGAGCTGTGTTTGTTCGGGGGTCACGACGGCAATAAGGAATTGGAGCGGATTAGATTGACCGAAGTGACCGACTTGGTTTGGCATGTGTACGTTCCGGGTATCATGCCGGGTCAGCGTTACGGATATCGAGTGTATGGGCCTTATGAGCCTGACAAGGGCCTACGCTTTAATCCCGCAAAAGTGCTGCTTGACCCTTACGCTAAAGCTATCGACCGCACGGTAGCATGGGATGATACCCTGCTCGCGTATCAAGTAGGTCACCCTGAAGCGGATCTTAGCAAGGACGAGCGCGACAACGCCAAAGCCATACCTAAAAGCGTTGTAGTCGATGAAAATTTTGACTGGGGAGAAGATCGACTCTTAAAGATCCCCTTGCACGAGACCGTTATCTACGAACTTCACGTCAAGGGCTTTACCAAGCTTCACCCGGAAATACCCGGGCCATTGCGGGGCACATATGCTGGTTTTGGGCATCCGGTGACGATTAACTACCTTAGAGACCTCGGCGTTACGTCGGTCGAACTGATGCCTGTTCATCACTTTGTGGCTGACCGACATCTGGTAGAGCGCGGGCTTACCAACTACTGGGGTTACAACTCAATAGGATATTTTGCGCCCGACGTCCGGTACTCGAGCTCTGGTGGTCTTGGACAGCAGGTAACCGAGTTCAAGAACATGGTGAAAGCTCTTCACTCGGCCGGCTTGGAGGTAATACTCGACGTCGTCTATAACCACACCGCCGAAGGAAATCATCTAGGTCCCACGTTGAGTTTTCGGGGAATCGACAACCCCCTCTACTACCGATTGGCGGCCGATAACCCGCGCTACTACGTGGACTACACGGGATGCGGCAATACCTTGAACATGAGAAGCCCGCGAGCTTTGCAACTGATTATGGACAGCTTGCGTTATTGGGTATTGCAGATGCACGTTGACGGGTTCCGCTTCGATTTGGCCTCCGCGTTAGCGCGTGAACTGCATGAAGTCGACCGGTTGGGAGCGTTTTTCGACATAATTCACCAGGACCCCGTTTTGTCCCAGGTCAAGCTGATCGCCGAGCCATGGGATCTGGGCGAAGGTGGCTACCAGGTCGGAAATTTCCCCCCGCAATGGTCGGAGTGGAACGGCAAGTATCGGGATACGGTGCGAGACTACTGGCGCGGGGCCGAGGCTACGCTGGCTGAGTTCGCCACACGGTTTACCGGCAGCTCGGATTTGTACAAATCCAACCGCCGCTCTCCTGTCGCAAGCCTAAACTTCATCACCGCGCATGATGGTTTTACGCTGCACGACCTGGTTTCCTACAATGACAAGCATAACGAGGCGAATTTGGAAGACAATAAAGATGGGACCGATGACAACCGCTCGTGGAACTGCGGCGTCGAGGGACCTACCGACGATCCTGAAATTAACCAGCTGCGCCAGCGCCAAAAGCGAAATTTCTTGATAACGCTTTTCCTTTCCCAAGGAGTCCCGATGCTACTGGCGGGCGACGAGCTCGGCCGCACCCAACAAGGCAACAACAACGCGTACTGCCAGGACAACGAAATTAGTTGGCTCAATTGGGACAAAGTCGACAAAGAGCTTTTGAGCTTCACCCAAAGGCTAATTCACTTCAGGAGGGAGCATCCAGTGTTCCGCCGACGGCGGTGGTTCGTGGGGCGAGCGATCAGAGGCAAAGGCGTTAGCGATATTGGTTGGTTTAAGCCCGACGGCGAGGAGATGTCCGAAGAAGACTGGACCAGCGGCTTCGCCAAATGCCTTGGCGTTTATTTGAACGGCCAAGAGATCCCGAGCCCTGACCCGATGGGGAATCGAGTCGTAGATCAAAGCTTTTACATTCTATTCAATGCGCACCACGAGGCGGTAAACTTCACATTGCCTACCCGCCAGTGGGGAAACACCTGGAAAGTCGTACTCGACAGCGCCGTAGGCTGGGTAGACAGCGACGAAAAGACGTTGCGTTCGGGTCAGAGTTTACGGGTTGAAGCGCGCTCTGTAACGGTGTTGCAACGTGTCGATTGAGCCGGTCGCAACTTGCCGCGTTCAGTTGTCGGGCCAAGTAGGCTTTGCCCCGCTCGCTGCGCTCGCTCCGTACCTGAAGGACCTGGGCATCAGCCACGTCTATCTGTCACCAATTTTGCAAGCCGTTCCGGGCAGCGAGCACGGCTACGACGTAGTCGATCCGACTCGAGTGAGCGCGGAACTGGGAGGCGACAGCGGTTACGAAACGCTCTGTCGCGCGCTTCAGGCGCTCAAGATGGGCCAGATTATCGACGTCGTGCCAAATCACATGGCGACGGCGTATCCGTACAATCGGTGGTGGTCAGAAGTGCTCGAACTTGGCGCCGAAAGTCCCCACGCCTGTGTTTTCGACATAGACTGGGAATTTTCCGAACCGCGGCTTAAGAAAAGGATCCTTCTGCCGGTTTTGAACAAGCGTTACTTCCAGGCACTCGAAGGCGGCGAAGTTGCCATTCGGCGGCGCGGCGGCGCGTTCGAGGTCGCGTGCGACGACTGTCGTTTACCTTTGGCGCCACATTCGGTAACCCGTCTGCTGCATGCGGCGGCCGAACGAGCAAATTGCCTCAAGTTGGCGCTGTTTGCAAACGCTTTCGAATTTTTGGCCCGGCGGGCAAAACAAGTTGCTCCCGGGGACGACCAGTTAGTTTCTAAACTCTGTTTTTTGCGCGACCTGGTCGCTCGCTGTCTTGAAGAGGAACCTCGAGCTGCCGACGCCCTGGATGCGCTTATCACCGAAATCAACACCGATCCCGCCAAGCTTGACGCGTTTTTAGAGGAACAACATTACTGCGTCGCTTTCTGGCGCCGGGCTTTGAGCGAGCTGAACTATAGAAGATTTTTCGCGGTCAATTCGCTTGTCGGCTTACGAGTCGAAGACGAAAGGGTATTCGCCGAGACTCATGCCCTACCTTTGCGTTTGCTGAGCGAGCAGAAGGTGGATGGTTTGCGAATCGATCATATCGACGGTTTGCGTAGACCAAGAGAGTATCTGGAGCGAATTGCGCGACAGGCGCCGCAAGCTTGGCTGCTAGTCGAAAAAATTCTAGCCACAGGCGAACGAATTCCCAAAGAATGGCCGGTTTCGGGAACGACCGGCTACGATTTTTTAAATCTGGTAGGCGGACTTTTTATTGAACCAGAAGGTGCCAGAGAAATAGCGGACTTCTACCGGGAGTTCACCGGTGATAGGGCAGAATTCGCTGAAGTTGCTCGATCCAAGAAGCGCCTGATTCTTCAGGAACTTTTGGCCCCTGACGTTTCTCGGTTGACGGAAAGGCTTCTGCGTATTTGTGAATGTCGGCCGGAGTACCGCGATTTTACTCGCCTAGAGCTAAAGGAGGCGTTGTGCGAGGTGATGGTTTGTTTGCCCGTCTACCGTACGTACATCGAACCTTCTCGGAAATATGTCAGACCGGTGGATCGGGCCATACTGGAGTCCACGATTAGCGCGGCGGCTCGGGCACGACGAGACCTAGACGGTGGGCTTTTCGATCTTTTGAAAAAACTTTTCCTTTTGGAAATCGACGGTACTCTTGAAGGCGATTTTGTGGAACGATTCCAGCAGTTGCCGCCAGCCGTGATGGCAAAAGGCATCGAGGACACGGCTTTCTATTGTTACAACCCACTGTTGGTTTTAAACGAGGTTGGAGCTGACCCGGCGCGCTGTGGAGTAACGCTGGACGAGTTTCATGAAGCAATGATCGAGGCGCAGAAGTCTTCGCCTTTGGCGCTGCTTTCGACCTCGACTCATGACACTAAACGGAGCGAAGATGTAAGGGCCCGACTTTGCGTTCTATCGGAGATTCCTGAGCGATGGCGCTGCGCGGTGACGCGATGGGCCGAGCTTAACCGAGCGAGCTGGCCGGGCGAACCAGATCGGCACGCCGAATACGTGTTCTATCAGACGATGGTTGGCGTATGGCCTATCGAGCCAGAGCGCATCCGCGCTTTCATGATCAAGGCCGTCCGAGAAGCTCGACTTCATACTTCATGGGAAAATCCATGCTCTTCCTACGAGAGCGAGTTGACGAGCTTTTTGAGCGCATGTCTGAATAACGGCAGCTTCATTGATTCTCTGCAAGAGTTTATCGCTTTGATCCAACATCCTGGACGCGTTAACTCTTTGGCTCAAACCTTAATCAAAATCACTGCGCCTGGAATTCCAGATTTTTACCAAGGCACCGAGCTCTGGAATTTTAGTCTAGTCGATCCGGACAATCGCCGGCCGGTCGACTTCAAGCTAAGACAACGTCTTCTTAGCGAACTGACGACTCTGTCGATCGACGAGATTAACGAACGGGCAGACGAAGGATTGCCTAAGCTGTGGCTAATCAAAAAAGGCCTGGGTCTCCGCCGTAGCAATCCTTCATGGTTCGCTCCGTCCTCTACTTACCGCCCAATCTTTGCGCAAGGACAGTTTGCTTCTCACCTGGTCGCCTTTGCTCGCGGTGAACACGTGGTAGCGGTGGTGCCAAGACTTAGCTTGAAGCTTCAAGGAGACTGGGCCGACACGACGATTAGACTGCCCGGCAGAAGATGGTGCAACGTTCTGACAGGTGAAATATTGGATCAGGAGATTGTTACACCTTCGCAGTTATTCAAACGGTTTCCGGTGAGTCTTTTGGCGAGATTGTAGTGCGGGACGCTCGCGGATGAATACGTTTAGAGTTTGGGCGCCAAAGGTTGCCGAGGTCGAACTGGCACTCAACGGGTCTAGATATTCTATGAACCCCAGAGACAATGGCTGGTGGGAGCTTAGAGTCCAATCAGCCAAGCCTGGAGATTGTTACGCGTTTTATGTGAACGGTGAGGGTCCGTTTCCTGATCCTCGTTCTCCATCTCAGCCGTTCGGCGTGCACGGCCCGTCGCAATTGATCGACCATTCAGCTTTTAGCTGGACGGACGAGAAGTGGAATCAGCCGCCACTTGCTTCGGCGATCATTTACGAGCTTCATGTGGGAACCTTCACTCCCGGCGGCACTTTCGAGGCGGCGATCGAGCGGTTGGATTATCTCAAGGATCTCGGCGTTACGCACCTCGAGCTAATGCCGGTTGGGGAATTTATCGGCGACCGTAACTGGGGCTACGACGGTGTAGATATTTACGCTCCGCATCATGCTTATGGCGGGCCGCAGGGTCTTAAACGACTCGTAAACGCCTGCCATGAGCGAGCGCTCGCCGTTTTGTTGGACGTGGTCTACAACCACGTAGGCCCGCATGGCAACTATCTCGAAAAGTTCGGGCCTTATTTCACAGACCGTTACTCGGTACCGTGGGGCAAGGCCTTGAATTTTGACGGTCCGTTCAGCGACGAAGTACGACGGTTTTTCATCGATAACGCGCTGATGTGGCTGCGGGATTATCACTTCGACGGACTGCGACTGGATGCGGTGCACGCGATCTTCGACAGCTCGGCGACCCACTTTTTGGAGGAGCTCAGCGCAGAAGTCGAAAGGCTTAGCGCGGCTTTGGGCCGCCATCTAATTCTTATCGCAGAAAGCGATTTGAACGATCCGCACGTTGTCACGCGTCCAGAGGTCGGGGGCTACGGAATTCACGCGCAATGGAACGACGATTTCCACCACGCTCTTCACGCTGTCATCACGGGCGAACGCAGCGGTTACTACGCCGATTTCGGCTCCCTCGCGTGCATTGCGAAGGCTCTGACGGAGGGTTTCGTATACGACGGTACTTACTCATTTTACCGCAAGCGACGCCACGGACGCCCCATCGGCAGCGTGCCGGGCTATCGCTTAGTGGGCTATTTCCAAAACCACGACCAGGTCGGGAACCGTGCCAATGGCGAGCGCGCGTCCGCGCTGGCTAGCATTCGGCGGCTAAAGATTGCCGCTGCTCTTGTCGCTACTGCGCCGTTCGTGCCGATGCTTTTTCAGGGCGAGGAATGGGGGGCGACAACGCCTTTTCTTTTCTTCACCGACCATCGCGACCCGGTCTTGGCGCAAGGCGTGCGCAGCGGACGCGCGCGGGAGTTCGCCGCTTTTGGATGGAAGGAGGAGGAGGAAATTCCCGACCCGCAAGCCGAAACCACCTTCCTTCGCTCAAAATTAGATTGGAGCGAGTTGACTGTGGGATGGCATGCGGAACTTCTCGCTTGGTGGAAAGCGCTGATTCGCTTGCGCAAAAACACGCCGGCGCTTTTAGATGGACGAGCGGACAAGGTGCGGGCAGTCTTTGACGAAGAGGGCCAGTGGATGCTGATCGAGCGCGAACCAGTAAGTGTCGCGGTAAACCTCTCCCCCGAGACTCGCCGCGTGCAATTAGCTTCGGGCGACGAATATCAACTCATTCTGGCTTCGAATAAAGCAGTCGAAACAACGCCGGGCGCAGTCAAGCTTCCCAGCGATTCGGTGGCAATTTTGTCAAGGGCCTAAAGCCGAACGAGCCGTTCGGACTATTACTTTTTGCTGAGCGCTTCGAGTTGAGCTCTAAGTAGAGCTTTGGTCTCTTCGCTTTGTGCGATCTCTGCAATCTCGCGAGCGTTTTCCTGGCTAAGCGCCTGGATTCGCTCGAGCGCCCGTCTCTGAAAAGCTTTTTTGGTATGCGCGTATGCAAGCGAACCATACGCTGCAAGCTTTTTGGCAAGCTCGACGCATCGCGCCTCGAGCTCCTGCGGATTGACTATATCGTCCACAATGCCAAGTGCGCGTGCGGCTTCGACATCATAAAGCTTCGCTTCGAGCAGCACGCGGCGCGCATTCGGTATACCTAGAGCGAGGCAAACGATTTCGAAAGCACCGATGGGGAAGCCCAGACCGATTGCGACCTCATTGAGGCCTATTTTGTGGCTGCCAGCGCAGGTTATTCGAAAATCGCAAGCCAGCGCTATTACCGCGCCTCCGGCGATGGCATGACCATTGACCATCGCCACGGTTGGTTTGGGTAACGTCCACAGCGCGAACACTCCGTCGGCGCGTGCACTTCCAAGCCTGCCTAAAGGAGTACCGTCGCCGGCCAGCTCCTTTAAATCCAATCCCCCAGAGAAAAAACGGCCATTGCCGGTCACTATCAGTGCCCGCACGCTGGCATCGTCAGCCGCGGCCATGCATTGCTCGTAAAGTTGATGGCTAAGGTCTCTGTTGATCGCGTTCGCGGGCGGCCGATTCAATACCAGCATCCGCACGCCTTGGCCCAAATCACGTGCCTCGACAACCATTGTTACCTCACCCCCGTCTTGTTTTTGAAATTTTCCATACACTCTTCCTAGGGTCATCAAATAGTGCCTTGCGCAACTTGCGGCGGTTTACTCGGTTTTCTCGTCGCAACGCCCATTCGAAGGCCGAGCCCGTATGCTCTATAGATTGTTGGCCTTGCTGATTGTGTTTGTTCCATAAACAGCTCATTCAGCCGTCCGCGTCAAGTAAATTTACTCCGCTAAACTGAACTTGAGCGTTGAGAACCTCGCTTGACCAAATTTCTCGACAATCGCGGAGTTTTCTCGACCGCTACGGCGACGTTTCAATCGCTACCGAGTCGAAACCTCAAAAGGTACCTAACGCTTCGACTTTATGGCTTCCACTGGACAAGTTATGCCTTATCGAGGAAGATCGATGCCCACCTGGTCAGGGGTTCTTGAGTCGAGATTTGCTTGCTGCTTTGGAGTGATCGTTTTTGCAGGGAGCGTTTGATGGTTTGTAGTCGAGCCTTAAGCGTAGTGATGGGCGTTGCTATTTGTCTTTTGCTTGGGTCACGGGAAACTCTTGGCGGCGAATCTGAAAGGATGGCCGGGGTTGTTTCCGCAAAGTCTGGAAACGTCGCTGGAAATAAAACGCAAACCAAGCGGTTGAGCGAATTCTTCGGCGAAAGCACTCTCTTGATCGCCGGGGGCGACATCGGAGGCAACGTACTCCATCTTGTTCCGAACGCCCTTTTTGTAAGTTCGACCAACGCCGCTCAGATCTTTTTGATGAGCGAAGGTCGCTTCGTGCCAACCACCGGGATGCTCCATCAAGGGCGAGAGATGGCGAGCGCAACCGTGCTGCTCGACGGCAGGGTGCTAATAGCTGGGGGGCTGCAATGCACAAACGGTATTCTTGGCTCGTCGTGCAAGGCGCTCGATACAGCAGAATTGTTCGACCCGAAGACAGGGCGTTTTTCTGTCGCAGGCAGAAAAAGTGGGGGAAGGATGGTCACGGCCAGGGCGGGCCATTCAGCGACCCTTATCACGGGATGTGCTTGTCCGGCCGACGGCAAAGTCCTTCTGGCGGGAGGGAGCAGCGGCAAATTATCGACCTCGCTGACCGGTATTACATCCTCTGTGCCCTCTGCTACGGCGGAGTTATATGATCCGCAACAAGACAGGTTTGTCGCTATCGCGGCGCGTATGAACGTTGCGCGACAAGGCCATGTGGCGGTGCGTCTCGCCAATGGCCGTGTCTTGTTGGCCGGAGGCGATGACAAGGGATTTTTTGTTCATTCACTCAGTAGCGCGGAGATCTTCGACCCAGTTAAAATGGCTTTTTCGCTCACGGGTTCTATGAACGTGCCGCGTGAACTTGCGCGGGCCACAGTGCTAGCCCCCGAAATAGTCACAGGTCCCCTCAGTGGCAACGTGTTGATCACCGGAGGCTTGGTTGCGCGACGGCGTTTAGATGGTTGGACCGAAAGTTCAGCTGAGCTGTACGATCCGGAAAGCGGACGATTTCGGCCGGTAGCCGGACGGATGAGTTCACCACGGATTTACCATTCCGCCACCTTGTTTCGAAGCGGACCACTAGCGGGAGCGGTGCTAGTTTCGGGTGGACTCGAGCTACGGGGGGACGGCACGGCCCGTGGCGTGCGTCAACGCAGTGTAGCTACAGCCGATATTTTTACTCCTTCGCTTAGCGACACGGGCGGCTTTAAAGCCACTGGCAGCTTGAACGAGGCTCGCTCTGGCCATGCGTTCTTACTGCTCACCGGCGGGCCTGACGACGGCGAAGTACTGGTGGCCGGCGGAGAGAACTGCGACGGCAAAAACCCTTCCTTTTGTTATGTGGCGGGTTCGCCCGAGGACAGAGAGGCACGCAATCCAGCGGTGGCGGCGGAATTGTACGACCCTACGACTGGGGAGTGGAGCCCGCTGAAAGCGAACATGCCGGTGCCCGTGTGCGGGGGCGCTTATGGCGCGATACAACAATAGCGCAAAGCTGTCCGGCGCAAGGAACGGTCATATAAGGCGCTTTGGCAGAGCGTTGCCGAAAGGCGTGGCAATTGGACCTCGGCACCGCAATCAGCTAAAATTCCCGTCGTTTTGCGATTGAGCGGCTAACGAACTCTTTTCAGCGGCTAGCGCTGGTAATACGCTAAAGCTCGGGTGGCTATCCAATGGAAACCAAAACTAAAGGTTCGGTCGATTCGGACTTTGTGCGTGCGGCGCAAGCTTTGGTCGACTCCTCCTATTCGATAGCGCTTACTGGAGCGGGAATGTCGGTTGAAAGTGGGATTCCGCCATTTAGAGGACCTGGAGGGCTTTGGACCAAACGCGGCGAGCCGCCGATGAACGCCTTCCAGCTCTTTTTGGCGGATCCAAAACGCGCGTGGGAGGAACGACTCAGGCAATTCAACGAAGACGAGCTATATACCTCTTTGCGCGCCGCTCAGCCTAACGCCGGCCACTACGCTTTGGTCGAGCTTGAACGGCTTGGGGTTATTCGGTGCGTGATCACGCAGAATGTCGACGATCTGCATCGAATGGCCGGACAGAAGTCGCTGGTCGAAATTCACGGTAACTACAAGTTGCTGAGATGTCTTGAATGTGTTTCGCGCTTTCCGTTCGAGCAATTTGACCTTAACGAGTTGCCTCCGCGATGTCCGAATTGCGGCGGGTTGGTCAAGAGCGATACGGTGTCGTTCGGCGAGCCGATCCCGCCGGACGTGCTGGCACAGTGCGAGCGGGAGGCTGCGCAAGCTGACTTAGTGCTTCTGGTGGGGACTTCGGCTAGCGTGTATCCGGCAGCCGGTTTCGCCCTAGAAGTTAAACGGCGCGGAGGTCAGCTAATAGAGGTCAACCTTTACGATTCCGAGATAACGGCGCTCTGCGATATTTGTCTTCGTGGCCCCTCCGGGGAAGCCTTACCGCGTCTTGCGCAATGCGTAGCACAGGTACGCATGCGTCGGGCGTTATAGCCAGCGGCATTTCGCTGATGGGTCGATGCGGTAGTTGATCACGTTGTTCGAAGCGTGCTACGAGACATTATCGGTTAGCAAAAGCTCTGAGAGTATTCGAGCTTCGAGGCGGCGTACCCAAGTGGCCAAGGGGGAGGTCTGCAAAACCTCTATTCGTCGGTTCGATTCCGACCGCCGCCTATCACAAAAACTCAAGAAAATGCTTGTGGCACAAGGAGTTTAGCGGTTTTGGTGGGTTAGCACGACGACGGACGTAACCGGTAAAAGCACGGCGAAAGCGGCACAAGAACTGCCACCCAAGCGCCACCCAGAGAATGAGCATAAGAGGTTTTTAACGCCAAAGCAGTTGGCTGATTTGCTCGAGGTATCGACCGGATACGCTAGAAGAATGGCGAGCGGCACAGAAGACGGGAGCACGGAATAAAGAACAAGGCCTTGTGTTCATCAAAGTGGGGCGAGCTGTTCGGTATCCGGTAAAAGAAGTTGAACGCTGGCTGCGCCAGCGAGCTTCACGTCAGCTAGGTCCACGTGAATCGCTGCTGGGGATTATATCTGTCGATGCGCTTATGCGCCGGTAGGCTTGGTATCCGCCACAGGCTGCTTGCGATGCACTGGGGCGAGGCTTCTGCTCGTGCAAGCAGGGCTGTAGTGGCAGCCTCTGCATCAACACACAGCTGCTCACAAGCTTGGCTCACGAATGGGGCGGCATCTGGGGAAATAACGGGCTTGTACTCATAACGCTTGGCCTTCTTGTACATATCCACGGTTAACTCATCCTCGCCACTAAGCCTGAACGGCGTCGACCGTGACAACGATTGTGGTGTTCCTTCCTATCGTTTTTATATTACGGCGTTGCGCGGCTACTGTTTATCCCCATAGCCCGAGCCATCGTTACTCACTGGTGGCGAGCTTTCCCCTTTTGCGCGCCGTAGCTTCGCTTTTGTGCCTCAAGTATTTGAAGGCAGGACGGCGATGCGAGCCATCCCGAACTTGGCATCGGTGCGTATCGCTCGCAAGCCGCTTCGATGTCGGTCATGAGGGGCCTCTGCGAGGCCAGGGAGACGCGGTTAGTTAACTTGGTTCATTGCGGCGAGCACCACGCAGTCGCGCTCAAGCTCGGTTTCTTCTTCGGCTGTCTTCACTAGCGCGCGGCTGGCCAGGTCGAGCGCAGTCACCTCCGGTTTGGGACGTTCGACCGCGACCGGCTTTACCACCTCACCGAGCGGCTCTTGAGCTTTGATGAGGGGTCCGTCTCGCAGTTGCGCACAGGAATTTAATTCAAGGGTCGCGGTTCACGATAGTTACGCTGACCTTCCAATTCGACACTCCAAGCTCGTCGAGCTTGTGTGTGACGGCCATGACAGCTCCGCGGCCAAAAAATCACTTCCCCACAATTAGCACCTTTTTCATAGGTCATCGTGCTTGCGAAGCTAACTTTGGCTGTCATCAGCGATTCGTTCATTAAATCGGTGTGTCGGGCGATCGCTAAAAAGTCGAGCAAGTTAAGTCTGACGACTTGCAAATCGTAGCAATTAGCGTAGTCTGGCGTAGTCTCGGCAAGTGCGGTGACTATGTGTTTGCGCGCCTTGAGTGGCGGAATGTTTGTAGATTTTTCTGGCTCCAGAAGGGTAACTCCCGATAACGACCTGGTGTACTTTTCGTCGCCCAATTGATAGGCCGTGCCATGACCTTAATTGGCTGGTTTGCTGCAAGATCAAGAAGCGGTGCGTCCGCTTGACTGTGAGCTCCCCAGGGAGGCTTTAACTGGAGCAAATTTTCTTGACGCGTAGATGATGCGGTGCTAGATTCACGTCCTGCTCGGTGCTCGGGAAGCCGGTGCAAATCCGGCGCTACCCCGCAACTGTGAGGGAACCTTAAGGGCGATAACGCAACTGGGTGACCGGGAACGTTGGCCTCCAGAAGAGTCCTTAGCCAGGGGACCAGCTCAGTAGACTTTCCGGACTGGTCTCTTTGTGGGGAAGAGGCGTCGGCGTATTGAGGGTGCCCGCCCTCGCAAGCTTGTTGCGCGACCGGCCGAGCTTTGAATTTCGCTTTCTCCGCGCTCAGAACTTATCTTGGGCAAGAGGCGCGATGGACCGATTTACGTATTCGTCAAAGACAAGTCTCTCCTGGTATATCCTGCGGCTAGCTGAAGTAGCGCCGAACCTTTCTAATTCGACTACTGCGGCGCTGCTTGCGCTGGGTGGGGTGAACATAGTGGCCTGGCTTGGGCTTTTGGCCTTGGCGTCGCTAGGCGGATCGGCAATCTTTGGTGCCGGCGTCTTGGCATATTTTCTTGGACTTAAGCATGGCTTTGACGCGGATCACATAGCAGCTATCGATAACGTAACTCGCAAGCTTCGCCAGGACGGCAGGCGACCCACCTTAGCCGGCTTTTTCTTCGCGCTCGGCCACTCAAGTGTCGTCGTGCTGCTTTCGCTGTGCGCGCTTGTGGCCGCACGCTCCAGTTCTGGCGTTCGGTCGTGGTTCGGATCGGGCGTTCATAGCTCCCTTGGAGCGTTTTGGTCCGCCACATTTCTTACCTTTATTGGCTTTGCCAACGTCGGTATCGTTCGCAATTTATGGCGCAGTTTGCGGAGGTCTAATTGCCATTCGCCGCGGGACGTAACGAGTGAAGCTGTTGACGCGATGCTCGATCAGCAGCGCGTAGGAGGAAGACCGTTTCGCTTCGTGTACGCCTGGGTGGATACAAACTGGAAGATGTATCCGGTGGGGCTTTTGTTTGGTCTCAGCTTTGATACCGCGAGCGAAGTTGCCGTTATCGGTCTCTCAACTGCAGCTGCTTTGCAGGGCGGTCTTCCGCTTTGGGGAATAATGGTGTTTCCGTTGATGTTCACGGCCGGTATGAGCCTGGTCGACACCCTGGACGGCATCCTGTTGATGAGCATCTACGACTGGGTTTTTGCCGACCCCTGGCGAAAGCTACGCTTCAATCTTTTGCTTACCGGTTTATCGGCTGGCCTGGCGCTTTTCATTGCAGCCGGCGAATGGCTGAGACTTTTGGCTCTTGCCGTTGACTTAAGAGGCGGATTCGCTCAGGGGCTGCAAAGCTTAAGTTCTGCCCACGCGGGCATTGGAGCCACTCTAGTTATTGTTGGGGCGTGGTTTTTTAGCCGTCAGCGCTATCTTAAGGCGCTGCGGCACGGGCGCGCTCTTACGCGTCGGGTTATAATCGGGCTTACGACCGCAATTGTCACTCTGATTACGCGCCAGCCTGCCTTTGGGGACGGTGAACCCCAAAATGTGTTTACTCTTCGGGGCCAGGTTACCGACGCGCTTAAACGGCCGGTGTCGGGCGTCGACCTGGAGCTAAGGCGCGCTGACCAAAAGCTCGTAGCTCGGACCGAAAGCAACGACCGCGGCGAATTCGAATTTGAAGGAGTGCCGGCTGGGACATTCGCTGTGATTGGCGTCAAAGCCGGCTTCAAGCCCGCAATTGCTATCGCCACGTTAGACCCGTCAAAGCCGTCGCGTCCAATCACGTTAACGCTTGAATCCGAGCAGCCGTTAAGCGTGCCGGTCAAGGCCTCTCGCTTGCCTTCCCAAATTAGGCTCTCTTCAAGCGGGGCGAGCCAATACACCTTGACCCAACGCGATATTGATGAACTTCCCGCCGGCGAGAATACCACGATGACCGGAGTGTTGACCCAGATGCCTGGTGTTGCGCGCGACCTCGACGGCCAGTTTCACGTGCGCGGTGAGCATGCTGACTTTCAATGGAGGATCAATGGTTTGATGCTGCCGCTCGACGTAACTACCGAGCCAGGCTTTGGGCAATTTCTCAACTCGAGGTTCATTCGTAGCGTAAGTCTGCTGGACGGAATCTTACCCGCTCAGTACGGGTACCGCGATTCTGCCGTGATCGATATCCGTACCAAAGACGGATGCGAACAACCTCTGGGTATCTTCACAGTTTATGGAGGGATGCGTCAGACCGCGGAGCCTAGCTTCGAGTGGGGCGGATGCAAGGGCAAGCTCAGCTACTTTGTGACCGGCTTCTATGAGTACTCGGCGCTCGGCCTGGATTCTGCCACTCCGGGCCCGATGCCGATTCACGATTATACCAACCAGGGGCAGGGGTTCGGATACTTTACCTACGAGCTGAGCCCGAGCGCC
>JAJPIL010000028.1 GCA_021324755.1 Pseudomonadota bacterium | reverse complement strand
GACTCGCCCTGAATCATCACCGTGGTGCGGTAGGGACCGAGCCGACGAATCGCAGCGAACACCCCGCGCATCAGCTCCGACTGCCCCACCATCTGCCCCAGCCGCTCACCCCGCGCGGCCAGCTCCTCTACGTTAACTTGAAGCTCCCGCTCGATCGCCGACTTTTGCGTCTCCGCGACCGAACTCGGCAATCGCGTAGAGAGCCGAGCAAGCTCTTGCGCCTGCTGCGAAAGTTCTCTTTTCACCTCCTCGCTCACTGCCCGAAAGCCGACGGTATCTACGCTTTTGTTCGCAGCTGGTTCGATTTCCGCCGCCACGAGCGCGCCAAGTCGTAACGCCCTTCTGCTGACTATGGGTCGGCCATAAAAGATTCGCGAAGTACCGTTCTCGGCAACTCCGATCGCGTTCCGTTCGCGCAAAATCAAAAGCGTTATTGCGTGTGTTGCTTGCGCGTAATCCATTCAGAGCAAACCTCGAGCCGCTTGAGTAATTTGCTCTTTTTGAAGCGCAAATGAGCTCAGGCTTAACCTTTTTCCAGAAAGGCCAGGATGGGGCGACGAACGGACGTCAGTAGTGGCAGTTTCTTGTCACTTCAACGTCGCGTGCCTTCTTCAGCCCGACTATAGTTTTCGCTCAGATCGGAGGCCGACTTGTAGCCGGCCCGTGAATGACCACTTGGGGATGGGGTTTGGTTTAGATGGTCGGCTCGCCTAGCAACTGGAAATTGAGGCGCAAAGCTCGAGTGCTCGCTCGACCATGCGCGGAACCGAAGACGCTAGTATTTCCCACACTGGGTCCACGCGCTTTCCTCGTCGATGAAGCATCAGATTGAATACCGTTATGGCTCCGAAACGGTATGCGGAAAAAGCTCTAAACCAGCGGACGACCCGCTCGTTCACAGGTTCAGCTGAGAGCTCTTCATAAAGCGCGACCAGCTCTTCAGGGGCTGGAGCGAATTTAGGAATAAGAATGTCGGTTGCCCAGCTTTCAGGGTCAGAAAACAAACAGAGCCAAGCCAGGTCAAGCGTTGTAGGACCGATCATGGCCAGTTCCCAGTCGAGCAGCGCGGCGACGCGCGGTCCGTCAAACAAAAGGTTGGTCCATTGGAAGTCGCCGTGCACGCATCCGACTGGCCCGTCACCAGCGAGCGTTTTTCGTAGCTGCTCGCCCAGCGGCGCGAGCGAGCGAACGAGCCCGTAATCGAGCGTTGGCCGCTCGAGCAAGCCGTCGATCCGGGCCAATTCTGCTTCGGTGCTTACGACTGGCCCCCACGATTGAACCATCTCTCGCCAGTCGAGTTTATGAAGGGTAACCATCACGCGCAGCACGGCCTCGATGCGAGCGTCGCGGTCGGGTGACGTCAGAATTTGGTCGCCACGCGCTAGACTGCTTCCTTCCACGAGCTCGACGATACAGTACGGCCTGCCGAACCATCGCAAGTCGTCGCCGAACCATAGCACGCGAGGCACCGGCAGGCCCGTGGCGTTGAGCGACGCCATGATCCGCCCCTGGCGAACTACATCGGCCGGACCCGCGGCTCTGACACCGCGTGGAGCAAGTCTGAGGACAAGGTTTCTCGATTGACGACGATCTACAAGGCGAAAACTGTAACTCAGACCCGCATGGCCTGGAAGCGGTTTCAGGTCCTCGATTTGCGCTTCAGAGTCAAGCGTGTGGAAGCGGCAAAATTCGAGCAGCTCGCTTTCCACTTCGTAATTCTCGAGATTTTTATGTTCGTGGCTCACTGATAACTCGAAGCCCCCCGGACAACTTCCGCCAGCAGCATAACAATTTTTTCAAACAAATAAATAACTCCGCCCCCTCAGCGCAGTTGAGCGGCGGTGTAGAGAGGCGAGCCTCTGAGACCAGGCCGCTGGAAAGCAAAACGTCCAGAGCCCGGTTGCATACCTAATGCCTGCGGCAGTGCTCTTAGACTTACGTCAAAGAAGAAAGTCTTTCTTCCAGATCTTTGTTTTTAACCCAT
The DNA here is from genome assembly GCA_021324755.1 of Pseudomonadota bacterium. GTDB lineage: Bacteria > Desulfobacterota > Binatia > Binatales > Binataceae > JAJPIL01. Next base: position 183,574 of record JAJPIL010000028.1, on the reverse strand, counting down.
TAAGTTTCATCGAGTTTTTTCAGAGCGACTATCGAGCGGACGACCGACTCTACCGCGTTTTTCGCGTTGTCGATTCGATCCAGCGCTTGCATTCGGTCCATTCCCGGTCCGGTAACGCCTAGACCGACGGGCTTTTCGAACTGGACCGCTAGATCGGCGGCTATCTTGGTGACGGCACCCATGATAGCCTCGTCGTGCTTGGTTTCTCCTTTTATTACCGCGCCAAGAATTACCACTCCGTCGACGTCTTTGCGCCTGAGCAGGCGTTTGACGACAGGTCCCATGTCGAAGACGCCGGGCACGTGCACGACGTGGCTTACTTCAGCCCCGAGAAAAGCGGCGTGAGCTTGAGCGCGGGCGAGCATCAAGGACGTTACGTCGAAGTTAAACTCTGAGACGACTAACGCGATCTTCACGATTTACTCCCCCCGACGCACGAACGCTTGCCGAACCGGCACGCCATGTTCGTGCAGATAACGTTTGATCTCAGGAATTGTATATCGTCCGTAATGGACGATGGAGGCAACGATCGCAGCGTCAGCTCCCGCTTGGACGAAAGCTTCGAGTACGTGATGTGGGGAGCCCGCGCCGCCCGAAGCGATGACTGGGATGCTGACGGCTTCGACGATCTGCCTGGTAAGCTCGAGCTCGTAGCCGAGAGCGGTCCCGTCGCGGTCGATCGAGTTGATGCATAGCTCGCCGGCCCCTAGTTCTTCGCCCCGTTTGGCCCATTGTATGGCGTCAATTCCGGTCGCCTGGCGCCCGCCGTCGATAAAAACTTCGTAACCAGAAGGTATGTTTGGCGATGGAGGCCGACGCGCAACCTGCATCGACAGCACTACGCACTGGCTTCCGAAGGCTCGCGCCGCTTCCGAAATAAGCTTCGGATTACGGACCGCTCCTGAGTCGATCGAGATCTTTTCTGCTCCAGCCAGAAGCACCGCTCGAATGTCGCTAAGGTCGCGCAACCCTCCGCCGACGGTGAACGGAATGAAAATTTCGCGCGCCACCCGTGCCACGACGTCGAGAATTATTCTTCGCCGCTCGTTCGAGGCGGTGATGTCGTAGAAAACAATTTCGTCGGCACCTTGCTCATAATAGTATCGCGCCATCGCCACAGGATCGCCGACGTCGCGGTTGTCAAGGAAAGTCACGCCTTTGGTGACCTTGCCAGCGCGAACGTCAAGACACGGTATGATTCGACGTGACAGCATCGATACGACTTCTACCAGCGGCAAAAATTGTTTAACACTTCGAGCCCCGCCTCGCCGCTCTTCTCCACATGGAACTGCGTGGCCATCACGTTCTGCCAGGCCAGCGCCGCGCAAAATTCGACTCCGTACTCAGCAGTTGCCAGCACAAGTTGCGGGTCATGGGGCTTTGGGTAATATGAGTTAACGAAGTAGAAGTAGTTACCGTCGCCGATCCCCTTGAACAGAGGATGCTCTCGTATCAGGCGAACTCGATTCCAGCCGATTTGGGGTACCTTAAGCTTGCGACCGTTAATCGTGGTCGGAAAGCGTACGGCCTTGCCCTGGATTATCCCAAGACAGGTGGCGTTGTCCTCTTCGCTTGCCTCTAGCAATATTTGAATACCGATACAGATACCTAGAAACGGCTTACCAGATTCGATTATCTCACGACGCAATGCGCGGTCGAGCCCCAATTGGCGCAAATTTTCCATAGCCGCGCCGGCCGCGCCAACACCTGGAAGGATTATACGTTCGGCCTTTGCAAGAACGTCAGCTCGATCAGTAACCGTGTGCCGGTAGCCGAGAAAATCTAGGGCTCTTGCAACGCTTGCAAGATTACCGGCACGGTAATCGACGATTGCGATCATAAATGCTCAGACCAAGGCAAAGTTGTGACAGCACCCTCAAAGAAAGGCGCCGTGCTTGTCCTGGATGTGTTGCAGAGCATGTAGCTACTTCACCAACCGGCGCTCAAGCGGACTAGCCGCGTCTTTAAGAAGCATGGCGATACCTTGTTCAGCAGTGACCCTAGGATACCACCCCAGCAGGCGGTTAGCCAAAGTGATGTCCGCCAGCGTATGGCGTGGCTCGGCCAATCTGGATGGGGCATAGACTGTCGGTCCACCGATTAGCGTTGCGATCCGGTTGACACTAAGTGCGCGGCCCGAGCCGACATTGATCGGCCGACCGTCGGTCACGGCGCTAGACGACGCGCGTATCGTGGCCTCTACGGCGTCGCTCACGTAAGTGAAGTCACGGGTTTGCTCACCGTCGCCATAGATAGTCATTGGAAGGCCGCGCCGGCGCGCCTCTAAAAATGCGGCTACCACGGTCGCGTACGGTCCGTCGGTCTGCATCCGGGGCCCGTAGACGTTGAAGTAACGAAGTACGACGGTTTCGAGCCGGTAGAGGCGACTGAAAAGCCGCATGTACTGCTCTCCGGCGAGTTTTTGCGCGGCGTAGGGACTCAAAGGGTTTGGTGTCATCGTCTCGCGCAGCGGAAGAACCTCTTGTTCGCCGTACACGGAAGAAGAGCTTGCATAAACGACTCGCCTCACCTCTGCTTTGCGCGTAGCCTCGAGCACGTTCAATGTTCCCAGGGCGTTCGTCAGATGAGTGTCGACGGGCTTTTCTACCGATAGGCTTACGCGCGGCAGCGCGGCCAAATGAAAGACGCAGTCAGCGTCGCGAAGGTGGTTACTAAGACCCTCGAGTCGACGTATGTCATGCTCGATAAGGTCAGCGGCGGGGTTGACGTTCTCGGGTCGGCCGGTGGCGAAGTTGTCGATTACGCGCACGGCAAAGCCGCGCTCCAGCAGCGCATCCACAAGATGAGAGCCGATAAATCCGGCTCCTCCGATGACCACCATCGTGCGCTTTCGGGCCATAATTCGAGAACGCTGAACCAGCGTGCGTCTACCACGATTAGGGTAACTGGTTTATCGCTGCGCGACCAGACGTCGGTTCTGTTACGCCGTAGCTTTTTGCGCCTCGAAAAGGGCGCGCAGGCGTCCGTTCTGATTGTTGAAAAGCGCGTTAAAGTCGCCTGCTTCGACGACTTCTCCGTTTTCGACGACGTATATCATGTCAGCCCAGCGAACCGTCGCAAGTCGGTGCGCGATCACGATCACGGTGACTTTGCCCCTCAAGCCCTCTACCGCCCGCCACACCTTTTGTTCGGTTTCGCTGTCGAGACTGTTCAAAGCTTCGTCGAGAACCAACAACTGAGGTTGCCTCAGCAAGGCGCGGGCAAGGGCGATTCGTTGTCTCTCCCCGTGAGAGAGCAAAATCCCTCGATCGCCAACCACCGTATCAAGGCCTTTAGGCAAGCGCGCTACAAAATCGCCTGCTGCTGCCATCTCAAGCGCCCGATACATCTCAGTTTCGCTCGCCTGTGGGTGCGCCCAGCGAAGGTTTGCCCGGATAGTGTCGTGAAGAAGGAAAGTGTCTTGCGCTACATAGCCGACCCGCTCACGCCAAGCGCGCATCTGAAGCTCGGTCATCGCCACACCGTCGACCGTCACGCGACCATGCTGCGGCGTTACCAAGCCCATCAGGATGTCGGCAATCGTGCTTTTTCCTGCTCCCGACGGGCCGATGATCGCGGTAATCTGGCCGCAATTAATCGCTATCGTTACGTCGTGAAGTACGGGGGCTTCCCTCGAATCGTAACTAAAGCTTACGTTTTCCAGGCGCAACACGCGACAAAACTCGGGCGCACGCTGTTCCGATCGCAGCAAGGCGGGTTCAGCTGCTGCTATGCACTGAGCTTCCATTTCGCAGATCGTCTTGAAAGCGGGTAACAGCGTGAGCGCGGTCTGAAACCTATTCTGCAGGCGACTTGCCTGGGGCATCATCCGCGCGAACAACGCTACGAGTGCTACTATTTGGTCGTGGGGAGTAAAAAAGACGTCGATCGCGAGGTAAAGTAAAGCCGCCAGGATCAGCGCCGAGCCCAGTTCGAACCAAAGATAGCTGGCTTCGAGGTGGCGTCCGATTTCTAGATAAGTATCGGCGATTCGATTTGCGACAGCGGCGAACACCGCACAATTAATTTTTTCGGCGTTATAGGCTTTGGTCGCCTTTAGAGTTCCGATTTGCTCGACCGTGGCGGCGCAGATGTCATTAAATGCGCGTGATAGCTCGCTGCCGCTTGCGCTAAGCCTACGAGTTCGCCCGCGCGACAAAAGAGCCAAACAGAGTGCGCAGAATCCGACCAGCGCGGTAATGGTTGGGGAAAGCTTGAAAGCAAAATAGACGTAGCTCGCCATCACCGTGGCAGTCGCAACGAAGCTCAGCAAACTATACGTTGCCTGACCGAGCCGCGATATTTCCACGGTCAATGCGTCAACCAAGTTAGAGCCGCGAAAGCGGCACAGGAACAGCCAGTTAGCGTTGACAATCGCTCCATAAAGACGTGTGCGCAACGTCTTTTCATAGTTTTGTTGCAGTTTCAAAATCGACAAGTTGCGCTGGCGCACCAAAAGCGCCCTTGCGCTTAACGCTGCCAGCCAGACGGCCAAAAGGGAGCCCAACGTCATCGTAAGCCCGACACGGCGCAGCAGCGCAACTACGAGCTCAGCGTAACGGTCAATCGCTACGAGACCGGGTAAAGAGAAACCTGCGGCGTGCAGGATCGGAAGAATTAGGAGCAAACTTGCCCCTTCCAACATAGAACAGCCGACGATGAGCGCCACAGCAGTTAGAAGTTTTACGCGCCCTAACCGCGCGAGGCTTTTCACATAAGCCGAGACTGTCTTCGCACTCATTTAGGGATCGTAAGAAAGTTGTTTAAGTGTTCCGTCGCTAAACAAACCAGCCAACTGGCCGGCCCCGTTCACCAACAGCCGTAATGGTCGCACTAAGTAGTAAAGGAGGAACAGCGACTCTGGCATCGGAAGGAACACCCAATCTCGAATCGTCGGGCGCAGGGCCCGCGCTAAAAGGTAGCGGATGCCATCCTGTCGGCGCTCAATAAGCCTTACGGGAAACAGAACCTCTTGCAGCCATTGGCTGATCGCGCTGAGCCTTGCATTAGTTTGGGTAAACAGGCGGTTTGCTATGTCACGAACCAACCGGCTAAAGAGCTGATTCTTCTTTCTTATTCGCTGCCTGATTTTATCCGGAAGGGACAGGTCCAACAGACATTCAGCTAATGCAAGACCTAACAGCACCATGTTGAGGCTTCCATACCTGGAAGCCTCTTCAGTCAACATCTCCCAGTCGTCCTCTTCCACAAGGCGTGCAAGCCCCGCCACCGCGCATATTGCCGACAGTTTCTCCCATCCATCGCGGCATTGCTGGATGCACAGTACGTGCAAATGGTCAGCAGGCGCAAGAATCGGAATTGTGATGTCGTTTAAGTTTAACTGCTGCGCGCGGCCAATAAGGGACTCGACGTCTGGCCCAGGCGAAAGCCTATCGGGTACGACCTTCCAATGGAGGTCGACCACGGTGCGTGCTTTTAGGTTGTTAAACTGGGTTTCGCAAACGTTAAAGAAATCGCTTCGAACAGCGTAGCGGCTGTCGAAGTCTGTTACGTACCCAGCTTCTGCGAGGGTTCGCGCGACGTCTTCAAGGGTTTCGCGCTTAACGAAAAAGTCGAGGTCTACGAACTGGCCCATTGCCACGTTGCCATAGAGCTGTTGAGCCAACGTCGCGCCCTTAAACGGGATGGCGGGAATTTGGCGTTCCTTAAAAAGTTCGACGAGGCGAACTAATTCTTGGGTTATGTGATAGCTGCGGACAGCGTTCAGGCGGAAAAGTGTTTCAAGTTCCCCCAGCTTTTCGTTCGGTTCGAGCTGTTCGGTAAAATAAGAGTACACAAGAGGCAACACCCCGTTTCGCAGCGCAAGGGCCCTAACCTTGGGCCAGTCAAGGTCGCGCCAGTTTGCCTCATTCCCCTTCTGTAAACGCCGGTAGTCGCCCAAGGCATAAGCGCTCGCCCTGAGTATCAAAGCGACCTCAGGGCGCATCGTAACATCTAAAGTTTTGGCCACCTGTTTCTGTTTCCCTGCTCGATCAAAGAGCGACGTCAGGGCGAATGAGGTGAGCAGGTCTTTTGTAGCTCGATTGCAGGTAAACGGCCTATATCGGCGAGAACAAGACGCCTGACCTCCGGCAGCAGGTTCAGGTCCGAACAAAGATGCAGCGACTTAGTTTCCACCTTTTGTACCACGTCGGCGAAGAAACGGAAACGTCGGACAAGCGCGACCTTATCAGTTGGGTCAAGTATCCAGGCACAATTGAGTAATCGGATCAAAGCCTCGCGCCCAGTGATTGTTTCTAGTCGAGGCAAGTGTTCTTCGTGGTACCGGTCTCGGCTCAGTAGGTATAAACACTTAAGTTGGTAGCTTGGCGTTCGAGTGCCGTCGTGTTCCGAAAACGGCGTTATCCTGCGCTTAGGTATATTTTTGGCCAGCGCTGGCTCGTCAACTTTTACCAGCCCAAGAGCTTCGATCGAATCGTCCCAAAGTCTTAAACTTGGATATGCAGGCACACCGATGTAAGCACCCGTCTCAAGGTGTTTATTGAGTAACAGGCAATCATCGGCGACGACCGGATATCCTTCGGTCATCAAAGCTGCCGCGGTTGTAGACTTACCTGATCCTGATGGTCCAACGAATGCCAGCAGCCCCTCGGGTGTGAGTACCGAGCTTGCATGGAGCGGCTGTTTACCTTGAAGGTTCAATACAAGCGGCAACACCCAGTCGAGTAGCGCGTGGCGAACCGCTACCTCGTCTGTGCCAATTTCGACGCGGCAACATTTAATTTCGCGCCCCGTCGGGTCGACTAAAAAGTCAGCGATACCAGCTTCGCTCAGGAGGTAATAGCCGCGCTGCGTTCGCGCAACCCGAAGCCACGGCTCTCCCTTGGGCGACGCTCTGCTATAAAGAATCTCTTCGGCTCTGGGCGGCTCACATCTCCAAGCACGCAGCGCGACTTTCAGGTCCGCTTCTCTAAGCGCTCCTCCGCCGAGGCTGGGCAACTCGGGCAGAGGGGTATCGCTTTCGATTACGAGCCCGTAGGCCCGATAAAGCATGGCTTGCGAACAGCTTGTCGACTATCTGCCGAAGTGCGAGAATGCGCCGTCCTTAGCCGGTGCACTTTTAACCGCAGTAAGCTGGGTCGCGTCGCCATAGCGAATCAGGCGAGGGGGTGTATATGGTCGCTTTGTGACCGAGGCCTCTCGCCCTTGATTCAGGCCCAAGACCGTTTGGGCTTGCTCGTTACGATTCGTGTATCCCACAGCTTTTTCTCCTTTCCGCTTAATTGAGTCAAAACGGCTTTGAGCTGCCGTGTTGGTCTATGTTTACCTATAGAAGGCTCATAATGCAAGTCATTTAAGCATATCAAAGAAAAATTTGGCATCAGTGTGCAAACATTCTCCAAGCGCCGCCGATAATTCGCCTTGCGTAAAGGGCTTCAGTCGTCGGCTCCACTCCTTTTGCAAGACTCGGTGAACCGGAGCGTTCAAATTCTTGCGTAAATTCGTCCTTGAATTCGGCTCTGAACCAGAGCTCGATTCCAAGAATGCGCCACAGAAGCCACAGATTATGGCCCTCATTTGGCGAATTGACAGTTGCTCGGTACAGACTCTGTACCGCGTCTTGTTTTACCCAGCCTTCGGCTGCTATCGCCAGCTGTGAAAAAAGCTCCTCGGCGCCGCACGCCTTGAGTTCTCTGACGAAAAGAAAGGAAAATTCGGCCTTGTCTGTTCTTTGGCGAACGGTCTCAGGAATTATTCCCTTCATGGCTTGGCGCAGGACGATCTTGGTCTTGCCATTGCGGTAACGCTCATCTTCCGGAATCGCCAGCATGAACTCGACGAGCCGCCGATCGTTGAACGGATGGCGTCCTTCCACCTCCCAGCGCGCCATCATCCGGTCTACCTGCTCGAGATTGTGAGTGTATGCGCCACTGAGAAAATCTTCGTATATGTGCATTTGGGCATAGGTCGGGAATTTGGGCATTCTGCTTTCAATCTCCGTGCCCCTTATCCGCTCGAGCAGCGAATTTCGCCGCGCAAAGTTCGGGTCGACGAAGGCAGGCAGTCGGTGTTTTCCACGTACTGCCCTCAAAATCCGAGCTACTGGTTCTGGTATCAGCGGACTGAACGCCTGGTACAGGAAAGGGGCGAGCTTTCGTATGTCGGAAGGACTTGACAGGTTTATCCCACGGGATGACAGTTCGTCTCGCAGGCTTCTAAACAGTTGGGCGATTTTAAATTGGACGAGCAGGTCGCTATAGTGACGGACGCTTCCGGAAAGCCAGTTATCGCCGCCCAATCCGGTCAGCATCACACGAAAGCCTTTTCGTCTCGCAAGCTCGAGGCCCGTCTCGTTCATGAGTCCGTTAGGATAGCTCGGGAAATCGCGGTAGCGCGCTGCTTCCGTTGCCCACCTAGACGGCGGTGGGCTCGGCACGCCAAAAAGGTTTGCTCTAATTTTCGTAGTCTCCGTAACGGCTCGAATATAGTCGCTTTCGTCGCATGGGTGACCGGGGAACACGCCCGAGAAAGCTTCCAACAACGGGCAGGAAACTTGTTTTGCTTGAAGTAGGCGCTGCGCTACGCAAACCACTGACGACGAATCGAGTCCGCCGCTTAGCTCGCAACCCACACCAGTTGCGCTGCGCATTCGACAAGCGACCGCTTGCTCGAATAGGTGGCGGAAATGCTGGGCGTACTCCTGCTCGTCGCGGTAGATTACGCGATAGGTAGGGTCAGCATCGTAGTAGCGGCGCTTCACCAAAGAGCGGTCGCGCACGGTCAGGCAATGCGCGGGTTGCAGGCGGAAAACGTCTTTATACAGGGTGTCCTGTTGGCTTACGATCCGGTCGACCAGATACTCCCCAACCATCCCCTCGTTGGGGATGCGGGGTGTTGTGGGATCCTCGAACAGCGCGCCTATTTCGGAGGCGCAAATAAACCGCCGCTCGTCGAAGTGAAAATACAGGGGTTTTACGCCCAAAACATCACGGCCGCAAATCAGCTGGCGGCTGCGACCGTCCCACAGCACGAACGCGAAGTCGCCCACGATGCGTCTTGCGGCTTCTTCTCGCCAAAGCTCGTAGGCTCTAAGAACGATTTCGGCGTCGCTGTCGCTGCGCAGGACGATTCCTTCCGACCTGAAATGGCTGATCAGCTCTTGGCGGTTGTCGACGCGCCCGTCAAAGACAAGCGCTAGCTTCGAATCCGCCAGGACGAGCGGTTGCTTTTCCCCAAGCGATTCGGGCGTGGTGTGCAACGCCGCGTAACCTAGCCCAACACTGCCCTGGCACCAGAGTCCCCTATCGTCTGGTCCTCGGTGAGCTACCGCGTTTAGCATTCGTTCGAGCGCGGCCCGATCGACCTGACGACCGTCAAAGCAGAATATCGCGACTATTCCGCTCATAAGCTTGAGCCCGAAGGCGGTTGGGTGAACGGTAGAGGCCCCAGAACTTTGAACGCACAAGCTTCCTCGCCGCCGATAACAATTGAGTCGCCCTCTTCGAGCCAGGCGTGCGCGCTCAGGCCACCCTTCGGATTCTTGGCTACGCCGAGCTTAAGAGTGGTTTGCCGGCCCATCAGGGCAAGCATCCATTGCAAGGCAAGCGCTCGAACCAAACAGACGCGACTCCCAAGCAACGTCCGGCTGGCGACTCTAACCGACCACGCGGCATCCGCTGTGGGCACCTGGCGCACCAATCGGGCCGTGCGAAAGCCGAGGCGGTAGAGCCTTGGACCGAACGCAATCACTTTGCGAAGCGGTATAAATGTGAGCGCGAGTCTTGCTGCCCACACGCTCACAAGGGCGCCCGCAAGAAGCCACAAGCGCCGCAAAGAAAGCGCCCTAAACCGCACCATCCGCCACTTCTACTTCCCTGATTTCAACTAAACCGTGTTGAGCCAGTTGCTCGAGTAGGCCTAGCAGATCGCTCGTGCACTGCTCGTCTTCTACGTCGAATGTGCTGAGCAATGCGTCCCGCAACTCGCTGACTTTGATAGGAGTCTTGATCATTTCCCAGACGGTTGCCCCGCAGGTGTCCAAACCGTAGTACGCACCGTCTTTGAGGTTCAAAAGCACGACCTCATCGCCGAGCTGACACGAGACCTGGTCCGTACTTGCGACAACTACGGAACTCAACGTGATTTTCCATTTCTTCATCGCCCGTGCGCTCCGTTGCCTCTCCTACTGAGCTAGCCAAAGCTCTGTGGTAATCGCTACTCCAAGCTTTGCGCGCTTCTAGTGAAACGAAATAACACCTGCCTAGGTGATCCGAGTTTTATTAATCTATAACAATCTTGAGCTACTAATGACAATATACAATTTGCTCAATTAACCGATACTAAGCTAAAAATTTCAGCGGCCAGTTAGAGCATTTTCGTCGCTTTTTCGCTATTGTGTTAGCAAACGTACCGAACGGATGCAGGTCTCGCTGAAGTTAACCTGCTCGCCTCTATCCTCAGTGGACTTCTGCAAAATCGTGGCGCTGGGGGTAGACATTTCTTACTCGGCGGTTGATTGGGCTAAACTTTGAGGCTGTGGTTCAATGGCTTTGTCGGCACGACCCGTGTGACGTCTTGCCGGCGCTGACGCCAGTTGGATTGGAACATCGTAATTTCCCGTTCACTGAGCAAATCGGATGACGACGACGCAAGAAAGACTCAAAACCCTACGCGCGGCTTTAAGCGAAAGGATCCTGGTGCTGGATGGCGCTACCGGAACGGCGATCCAGGCGATGAAGCTTAGCGCCGAGGACTTTGGTGGGCCGGCGTTTGAGGGGTGCAACGAACACCTCGTGCGGACCCGCCCGGATAAGATTCGTGCCTTACATGAAAGTTATCTCAAAGCTGGCGCGGATATTATCGAGACTAACAGCTTCGGTTCGACCTCGGTGGTGCTTGCTGAATACGGCCTTGCAGATCAAGCGCGAGAGCTTAACCGACTCGCAGCGCAAATTGCTCGCCAGGCGGCGGACGCGGCTAGTACTGCAGCAAAGCCGCGCTTCGTAGCGGGCTCGATGGGGCCGACGACGAAGACTATCTCGCTTACGGGTGGGATTACTTTCGACGCCCTATGTGATGCTTATCAGGAGCAGGCTGAAGGCCTAATCGAAGGTGGCGTCGATATTTTGCTTTTGGAAACCGTGCAGGACACGCTCAACGCCAAGGCTGGCCTGATCGGGATCGAGCGTGCCTTTGAGCGCCTGGGCGTGAGAGTTGAGGTCGCTGTTTCGGGAACCGTGGAACAGATGGGCACGCTCTTGGCCGGCCAAGACGTCGAAGCGTTCTACGTTTCGCTGGCTCACCGCGACCTTCTATGGATCGGTCTTAACTGTGCCACTGGTCCCGATTTCATGACCGACCATCTAAGGACCTTGTCGCAAATCAGCCGTTTCTTCGTCGCGTGTGTGCCCAATGCGGGACTGCCGGACGAGGAGGGCCGCTACAGTGAAACGCCTGAAAAGATGGCAGAGAAAGTTGGCCGTTTTGCCCGTCTAGGATGGGTCAATCTAGTGGGAGGATGTTGCGGCACAACGCATGAGCACATCAAAGCTTTGGCCGAGGCGGTTGAGGGTGTGAAGCCCAGGCGACCATCGACGATTAAGCGAACTGTCGTTGCTGGTATCGAGCCTCTGGTCATCGACGACAGCACCCGTCCAGTATTGGTCGGCGAACGCACGAACGTTCTGGGCAGTCGTAAGTTCAAAAGCCTAATTGCCAAGGGTGACTTCGAGCAGGCAGCTGAAATTGGTCGCCTACAAGTGCGCCGCGGCGCGCACATTCTCGATGTCTGCCTGCAAGACCCCGATCGCAACGAGATAGACGACCTCATAGGCTTGCTCGAGTCGTTGGTAAAAAAGGTCAAAGTGCCTCTTATGATCGACTCCACCGACCCGCGTGCGATCGAGGAGGCTCTAAAGCGGATTCAGGGCAAGGCTATCATAAATTCAATCAATCTCGAGGACGGCGAGGAACGATTTAGGCGGGTTACGCCGCTAGCGAAGTTGTTTGGCGCGGCCCTGGTGGTCGGCTGTATCGACGACGACAAGCAGCAGGCACAGGCGATCACCAAACAGCGCAAGCTAGAGATAGCGCAGCGCTCCTACGATCTCCTTACGCGTAAATACGGAATCGAACCCGAAGACATCATCTTTGACCCCCTAGTGTTTCCTATCGGCACGGGTGATGCGAACTACATCGGCTCAGCCGTTGAGACGATCGAAGCAATCAAGGAGATCAAGGCGACGCTGCCACGATGCAAGACTATCCTCGGGATTTCTAACGTATCGTTTGGCCTCCCAGACGCGGGCCGGGAAGTGCTGAATTCGGTGATGCTCTATCACTGCGTTCAGGCTGGCCTTGATCTGGCTATCGTCAATACCGAGAAGCTCGAGCGCTATCCTTCGATTCCCGAGCACGAGCGCCTGCTTGCCGAGGACTTGATTTGGTGGCGCGGAACCGATCCGCTCGGAAAGTTCAACGACTACTTCCGCTCGAAAAGCTCAAAGCGTCACGTGCCGGATAGATCGAGCATGCCGCTTGAGCAAAGGCTCGCGCGTGCCGTGATTGAGGGAGTCAAAGACGGCCTTTACGACGATTTAAATGAGGCGCTCAAGACCAGGACGCCGTTGGAAATAATCAACGGGCCTCTGATGGATGGAATGGCGGAGGTGGGTCGGCTGTTCAACGCCAACCAAATGATCGTGGCCGAAGTGCTTCAGTCGGCCGAAGTGATGAAAGCCGCAGTGGCTTATCTTGAGCCATTCATGGAAAAGTCCGAGTCTGCGCGCCGAGGCAAAATGGTGCTCGCCACGGTCAAGGGTGACGTGCACGATATAGGCAAGAATTTAGTCCACATAATTCTGAGCAACAACGGTTACGAGGTTATCGACCTGGGAATCAAGGTGCCGCCCGAGGCGCTGATCGAGGCTTATCACAAGCATAAGCCCGACTTTATAGGTTTGTCTGGTCTGCTCGTGAAGTCCGCTCAGATGATGGTGGTGACAGCTCAAGACCTCAAGGCCGCAGGGATCAAATGCCCCATCCTGGTCGGCGGAGCAGCTTTGTCGGCGCGATTTACGCGAATGAAGATCGCGCCCGAGTACGACGGGATCGTCGCCTACGCAAAAGACGCGATGGAGGGCCTTGAACTTGCCAATCAACTGATGGACCCAGATTCTAGGGCGGCCTTGGCCGACAAATTGGCTGCGGAAAGTCGCCGTCTTCTTGCTACCGCGCACGGCGAAAAGGAGCGCACAAAAGATGCGGCGAAAACAACTTCCTCCGTTTCGCCCGCTCCCGTGCGGGTCCCACCTGACCTTTCTTTACACGTGCTCAGGGATTATGACCTAGAGGAAATCTTTAAGTACATCAACCCGGTGATGTTGTACACGCGCCATCTAGGATTCAAGCAGTTCGAGCAAGCTCTCGCCCAAGGAGATCCAAAGGCCAAGGAGCTTCGCGCTGCGGTGGCCGAGGTGGAAGAAGTGATGCTGGCGCGGCCTGACATAACTGCTAATGCTGTTTATCGCTTTTTCCCGGCTAACTCGGACGGCGACCGGCTAATCGTCTACGACGCCGACGGCAAGACCGAGCTCGAAATATTCGTATTCGGTCGCCAAAGCGAGCCACCAGGGCTTTGCTTGGCGGACTATGTCGCTCCTGTACAGTCGGGACGGCGCGACTACGTGTGCTTTTTCGCCACGACTGTCGGTCCCGGAGTGCGCCAATTGGCCGAAGAGTGGAAGGAAAAAGGTGAATACCTGCGCTGCCACATCCTTCAGGCCCTAGCGCTGGAAAGCGCCGAGGCGTTCGCAGAGCTGCTGCACAAAAAAATTCGCGCTATGTGGGGGATTCCCGACCCGCCAGGTCTGACGATGAAGGACCTCTTCCAGGCGCGCTATACCGGTAAGCGCTACTCCTTCGGTTACCCGGCTTGTCCCCGCCTTGAAGACCAAGTCAAACTCTTCAGACTGCTACGCCCCGAAGAGACGATCGGCCTTCGCCTTACCGAAGGCTACATGATGGATCCCGAAAGCTCGGTGAGCGCGCTCGTAATTCATCATCCCGAGGCAAAATACTTCGCTCTTTCCCAAGCTGATATTGCGGAACTCGAGCGCAAGGTCGCGGCCGACGAGGGGCAAAGCGAGTCGGCTTCGCCTTGAATTTTGGCGAGGCTGAATAGCTAGGTCGTACGGTCTTTCCGTGGCCGTGTACTTTTTAAAGCCCGTTGGCTCTGCGGCTTAAAATCTTGACGGCCCCTCCAAACACACAGGCCTCGTAGCAGAAGGTTTTCGGCCTACAAGTGACGCCGAAAATTTTTGGGACGCCGTTTATCTTAGGTTTACGGGATCGCGTTGATGGTTGCTGTTCGTCACCTGGGCGGCCGTCTGCATGTGTCCGTTGGAGTTCACCATAATCTCCTTCGTAGCCCTAGCAAGCTTGTAGCTTACAAAGCGGGCCTTAACCTGGCGCACGCGTGGGCCGTCGAGCTCGACCAGAAATACGCGCTGCCACGTGCCCAGCTCAAGCCGCCCGTCTGATACGAAAATTGTTTCGCTGGTAGGCATCAATAGATGCATGCAGTGCGAATGACCGTTAGCATGCTCGTCGGGAGCGATAGGCGGCTTTCGCCTCGGCAGGTCGTTGTGCAGGTAATTGCCATCCGGTGGACACAGCCGTTGCAGCATACACTTGAAGTCTTCGAGCAACAGCTCTTCGGCCTCGTTGATTTTGATCGCGGCTGTCGTATGCATCGAGAAAACTACCACCTGACCGGCCTCAATCCGATACTCTAAAAGACAGGCATTCAAGTGGTCAGTTAGGTCGATGAACTCGAGCGGCTGGTGGGTCCTTACCCTAAAGACCACATCGAATACTTCGGTCGAGTACGGCCCGTGGCGCAACGCTTTTTGTAGCGTGACCGTCGAAGCTGGATTCGATTGCATCACGTTCTCCTCGGCGGCACTAAGGCTAATTTCACTTTTTGCCGAATCCTGACCGACAAGTCAGTCTTCTCAATATCAGCGTGTACGTCAAGAAAAAGCAAGTCCTACGCTGATATTTGCGCCTAGCCAGGTCCGACATAGCGGAGGAGCCGCGTCAATAGGTTTAAAACGCTTGCGACAATGCGCATGCCGCAATACGGAGGCAAAAGTAGCAGAAAAAGCGAAGGTGGCGCGGCAAGCGAGATGAGGACATAACTTCTCGATGCCAGCAAAGTACCTCTTTAAGAATTGAGTTTAGCGCGGCTAAGGTGGGCTGGAGACGAACTGCACGGGTAGTAGCGGCCTGCGACTCAGATTCAACGAGGTTAGCGGCACTTCTCTAATGCGTCGGTCACTCTCTCCGCACTTAGCTCAAGGCCAACCAACTACCCTTAATGCTCAAGTTGTTGGCGAACGCCGCCAAGCTTTGGCTAGTCGCCTCGCACCAAGCGATACGAATCGCTCTCAAAATGCTGGGTCGAAAACTCGTAAAGCTCCGAGTCTTCCAGCGCTTCCATCTGATGGACGAGCCCTGGCCGGACGTCCATGCAGTCGCCCGGCAGCATCTCGAATTCTTCTATTACCTCGGACTCTGGCCGTTCCTTTATCCTGAGCTTGAGGCGTCCACTGCGCAGATAAAAGGTTTCCGTTTTAAGTACGTGATAGTGAAGCGAGCAGCGTTTGCCCTTACGGATTTCGAGGATTTTGCCGCAATAGAGCTCATTATTGGCAATCCATATTTCCCTGCCCCATCCTTTCGGTTCGACATGTACCGGTGGTCGTGGCCGGTTCATATGGCTTTTCTCCCAACTTCGATGGTGGCCCTGAAATGGCGACTGTGAGGTGATTTTACGCAAGTAGCGCGCTATAGCAAAGCCTTCGCAGTGAAAAGCTCGTTTTTTAAGCTGTAAGCTATACTGAACAAGCTTCTAGGTGCGACTACCGGCTATGCGGTCTCAGCGTGTCTTAGCCTTCAGCTCCTGTTGCGCCAACTCGAGGTCCGCATCGACCATCATCTCAACCAATTGTTGAAAATTGACCTTCGGCTTCCACTTGAGGATTTGCCTTGCCTTGCTCGCATCGCCGCAAAGCTCGTTCACTTCGCTAGGTCGAGTAAGCCTTGGATCGAAGTCCACGTATTTTCGCCAGTCGAGTTTCAACCGTTCGCTGGCCAATTCTAGAAACTCTCTCACCGAGTGGGTTTCCCCGGTCGCAATCACGAAGTCGTCGGGCTTCTCCTGCTGCATCATCAACCACATCGCTTCCACGTAATCGCCCGCAAACCCCCAATCGCGCCGAGCATCCAGGTTCCCTAGTGTCAGGCGCTTTTGCAGCCCGACCTTGATCCGAGTCAGGCCACGAGTAATCTTGCGAGTGACGAAGTTTTCCCCGCGCCTGGGCGATTCGTGGTTGAACAAAATACCGTTTACGGCGAAAAGACCGTACGCTTCCCGGTAATTTACGGTCTGCCAAAATGCGAAAGCTTTCGCGCAAGCGTACGGGCTTCGGGGATGAAACGGTGTGGTCTCTCGTTGCGGGGTTTCGCTTGCATGACCGAACATTTCGGATGACCCGGCCTGATAGAAGCGTACTGAAGTATTGAAGCGCCGGTTGTGGTCTCTAATAGCTTCCAGCAGGCGCAACGCGCCCAATCCGGTGACCTCAACCGTGTATTCGGGCTGCTCGAACGACACCCGAACGTGAGATTGAGCAGCAAGGTTATATACCTCGTCCGGCATCACCTGCGCCAAAACCCTACGCAAGGAGCCAGAATCACCAAGGTCTCCGTAATGGAGTTTGAGATTCGGATGGTCGCCGTCGTAACCCTTGTGCAGGTGTTCGATTCGGCCGGTTGCAAAACTGGACGTCCGGCGCACGATTCCGTGAACCTCGTAGCCTTTGCTCAGTAGCAGCTCAGCCAGGTAAGATCCGTCCTGGCCAGTTATCCCTGTGATTAACGCTCGCCTCGGCATCCCATTTTCTCCAAGCCCGCATGACGCGGTATCGAGAGTACATTTCGTCCGGGGATCCGGAAAGGTCATTTGGGCGATTGCTGTACGATACTGGAAATCGTCTGGCTCGTGCTACGGCCGGCAAGCAGTGGCGCAAACACTACTTGGCCGCCTCTAGCCAACACGAACTCAGCCCCGTCGACAGTCTGCCCCCGGTAATCTTCGCCTTTGACCAAAACGTCCGGTTCGACCTCTCTGATAATCCGCTCCGCTTTCAGGTCATCGAATATTACCACGTAATCGACGCTCTCCAGTGCGGCAAGCATCCGCGCCCGTTCCATCGCCGAATACACCGGCCTTGAATCGCCTTTCAGTCGCCGCACGCTCGAATCGCTGTTTAGCCCCACTACCAAACAGTCGCCTTGCGCCCTGGCAAAATTCAGGCTTGCGACGTGGCCGGCGTGCAACAAATCGAAGCATCCGTTGGTAAACACAATTCTGTGTCCCCGGCTTCGCTCCTTCTCGAGGTGCCTTTTGAGCTCCGGTATGGAAACGATCTTACGGTCTTGTAGCGTGTGCGGGCTTGCGAGCCGGCTTTTGATCCCCTCTTCGAGCTCATCGCGCGAGATGACGTGGGCCCCGAGATGGCTTACTTCGATTCCCGCCGCGATATTGGAAAGCGCCGCCGCCCGGACAAAATTTTCCTTAAGCGCAACCATAAGGCCGAATACGGCCAGCACGACGTCGCCAGCGCCAGTCACGTCGTAAACTTCGCGGGGCGTCGTCGGGATGTGGAGCCCCGCACCCTCGCGCTGACACAGGTACATTCCATCACGGTCGAGCGTAATCAGGCACGCCTCTAGCCCAAGCTTGTCAAGCAAAAATTCCCCCGCTTTGCGCCAAGCTTCGGGGTTGGTCATCGCCACGCCGGTTGCGGTCTCGGTCTCGAAACGGTTGGGAGTAAGGACTGTCGCACCACGGTAGATTGAGTAATCTGCGCTTAGTCGCGGATCGATCACCACAGGAATGCCCCGCTCACGGCCGCCCTCGATGACCGCCCGCAACAGCTGGGGCGTAAGAAGCCCTTTGTTGATGTCGGAGACAAGGACGGCCTGGACGCTCGGGAGCTTGGCTCGAGCTTTTTTTATAAGCTCGCGTTCGAGCGTTGGGGGAATGGTTCGAGTATCCTCGTTGTCGACCCGAAGCAACTGTTGAATTGCGCGTCCGGCCGACTGCACGGAGCCGAGAAAACGCTCCTTCACGATCGTCGGACGCTTCGACGAGGCGACGATACCGTCGGTGTTGATTCCCCATGTCTTCAACAGGCGCTGTAAGCGACGGCCTTCGGAGTCCTGCCCGATTACGCTCAAGGCGTGCACGTCGGCGCCGAGCGAGCGCAAATTCGCCATCACGAATGCAGCATTGCCGGCTCGCTCCTCACGCCGGTGAACGTGCAGAATCGGTATCGGCGCCTCCGGCGAGATGCGCGAAACTTCGCCCCAGACGTATCGATCCAGGATAACCTCGCCGACTACGAGAACGTTTACCGGCTTTGCTGAAGGCAGAGATAATTTATCCACCACAGACTCTTCGGGGACGAAGCCCGGTGTGTGATGTGCGTTGGTTTTGCTTTTGACTTTCGCCATGGCGATTCGCGAATTTTGAGCCGCCCGTCCCATAAAATCGAGCCAAAAGTTGCGCCCTCGCGCTGCTGTTTATCTCACTTTGCTTCTACCGGTCTTAAGTTTAGGTTGCCCTAACCCTAAATGCGCAATTGCCACCGCTAGCGAGGGCGTATTCGTAGCAAAAACAATTAAGCGCCCAAGGACTCGATTGTCCAGCAGAGTCGTGCTACGCAATGCCGACCCAGTGTGCGACGCAGGGGGTTTCAAAGCCGATGTGCGAAGAAAACCCGCTATCTGGCAAAGCACAGTTAGCCAATCGTGAGGCTTTTGTCTGCCGAACTAGCTTGTTTGTCAGGGCGGCTTGCAACTGTATCGCAGTCTTTACAACGATCAGTCGCTTGGCCTTTTGAGCAGTGGACAACGAAATTTTGGGAAGCCGATAGGTTGACTCGAAGGAAACAGAGTTGCGGGCGCTGCTATCCTCGCAAGGATCGCTCGTGCAGTGGCCCCGGAGGGCATCTCCTGTACCGAAACGCTCGCAATAAGTCCGTTGCTTGCGGTCTCTTGCGCCTTTAAAAACGTCGCGTCAGGCGCGGTTTGGCTTTAGCTCAGTATTTAACGGGGATCCAAGCGCATGGAAGATTCTGTGTGAGTTGCCTCTCGGGCTCTTTGTCGGCGAATATCCTGAAGTGTTCTAAGCACAGCCGCGTCGTCGTTCTCCTCCCTGCCACCGACGGTCTTTGCGACGGGCTGGCTCGTGACTGCGCGGGTCCAGGTCGGGTCCAACTCGTCAGGCCCAAAAAGGTATTCCAACAGTACGCGTCTTATATAGTTGCGGGTCTCGCGATAGGGCGGAACTCCGCCGTAGCGTTTGACTGCGCCTTCACCAGCGTTGTATGCGGCCAGTATTTTCACCAGATCGGGCTCTCCCGAAAAAGTCCGCTGCTGGCTTCGCAGGTGCGACAAAAATCTGGCCGCTCCCAGAGCATTTTCTACCGGGTCGAACACGTCCTTCACCCCGAAGCGGCGCGCCGTTGACGGCATTAATTGCATCAACCCTTTAGCTCCAGCCGGCGAGACCGCTTGTGGTCTCCCGGATGACTCGACCAGAGCAATTGCCCGCAACAGATCAGCGTCGATTCCGTACATCGAGCCGATCGCTGCAAAAAGCGATTCTTGATCGAACTCGCCGGCATCGCCTTGCGCGAAACTAAAACCGTGAAGGCAGAGAACCAGCCCGAAGATCGCGCAAAGGGCAATCGCTTTGCTCGCTCTCAAGATGTTTCCCCTTCCAGGTAATAGCGCGTTGTCCCGAATAATGCCGTCGCAGCTCTACTGGCTAAGGCTTTGAGCTACCAGCAGCCTTGAATCGGCCTTATTTAGACTCAACGTCCCCGTTCACGGTGCCCTAAAGTGTTTGTCTGTCTCTGCAACAGGCTCTCGGCCCTTACAAAACGATCACAAGTGTCATTTAGGCACTTTATCGAGGTGACAGCGCGCCTTTGCCGCTAAATCCCGTTTAATCAACGACACAGTACCAAGCGTTGTTTGGAAAAAGCAACCACTATTTTGCAGCCTTATCCTGCAGGTCCGACCTTCAGTACTTGCGCGGGTTAAACTCGGCAAGACCGAGCAGTTCTCTACGGGCGAGCATCCATAAGTCGTAAGTCAACTGGGCGAGCTCGTGCGCCGTCGACGTCAGGAAGCGGGCGACACAGCCGCCGTAGGCAAGTATGCTGGTGCCGCCTCTGACCTGAGCGTATGCAGAAAGATGCCTTTCAATTCCGTCGCACAAGCACTGCCAGTCTTGTTTTTTTCTGTCTTCGGCGACAATCAGCAACGTTCCAAGGTAGTTGAAGCCTTCTAGACGGCCGGGTGCGTCAAGATCGATAGTCTGGGGTGTAAGCCTGCTTCGGCTAAAGAAAATCTCTTTGCCACATACGGTCACGCGCGTGGAACTGTCGACTTCTTTAAATTGCAGCCGTTCGCCGCGCGCGATTCGTCCGGTCGCGTAGCTTTCGGCGATTATAGCGCGGCTTCGCTCCTCCATCTCGACTTCCAGACTTTGGCGCAGAAACGCCCCGGCGTGCGGAATGACGTGGTCGGGAACGTATTCCAAAATAGCCTCTCGAGCTAGACGAGTTTTCGTCTCGCACACAGCCGCTTGCCCCAAGGTGCGGTAGACCTTGGTTGCGGAAGCGGTGGTGCAGCAGGCATGCGCTCCGGGCTCGAGCACGATGGTTGTCGAGAGTCGATCGCCGCCGACAAGACCGCCGGCAGGATTGAGCAGCATCGCATACGCGACGCCATCAAGCGTCGGACCTATATCCTGCACTCGCAATGGGTGCGTAAAGCGGCTTGCGCAAAGCACGGTTCCCTGGCCTGTTCGCGCAAAGCGCAGGTGCAGAAAGCCGTCGCGCCCTATCCGCTCAAGGCTCGAAAAGGAGTTCGCGCCGGATCCACTGGATGATCGTGTCAACGCCTGTACCGTCGCGAAGGTTGGTGAAAACAAACGGGCGCCCTTGGCGCATCCGCGTGGCGTCGCGTTCCATCACCGACAAGTCTGCTCCCACATAGGGCGCTAAGTCGATTTTGTTGATGACAAGCAACCCCGACTTCGTTATCCCCGGCCCTCCTTTTCTGGGGATTTTTTCGCCTTCGGCTACGTCTATCACGTAGATCGTCGCGTCGACCAGTTCCGGGCTAAAACTAGCGGCCAAATTGTCACCCCCAGACTCGATGAACAAAATATCCAGGTTCGGGAAACGGCTGGTTAAAAGATCGACGGCCGCAAGGTTGACCGACGCGTCCTCTCGTATTGCCGTGTGCGGACATCCTCCGGTTTCCACGCCCAGTATTCTCTCCGGTGGAAGCACGCCGCGGCGGGTCAAGAACTCCGCATCCTCGCGCGTATAAATATCGTTTGTGATTACCGCAAGCTCGTACCCTGAGCGAAGGCGCGTGCACAACGCCTCGACCAAGGCGGTCTTGCCTGCCCCAACCGGTCCGCCGATACCGATTCTAAGTGGCCTTGTTGGCGTCATGATCTGAAAAGCCTCGCTTCAAGTTTCGCGTGTCGCATCGAAGCGATTTCAAGCCCGGGGTTAAAACTCCAGGCGTCCTCAGGACGCGCGTCCATAACCTTGTTGGCTAAGTCTGCGATGAGCCCGTGAAGCGACCACAGGATCTGCTGTCCCTCGAGCTGCCCGAGCGGGATCAGCTTGACCGCAGCGCTTACCATCGTCACCGCCGACGTGTACAGATAAGCCTCCGTTGCCCGAAGCGGCTCCCATCCCAGTGCCGCACCGACGACGCCAAAGGCTATAGCCTGATGCCCTGGCGTCACGCCTGAGGCGATACTTTCGAAGTACCGCTGTATGATCGGCGCGCGGCACAGCGCCGCAGCCACGCGAGCTATCTGCCGCCCTATTTGTTGGCTGGCCTCGCGCTGCTCCGCCGCTGCCTTCATCGCATCCAGTCTCAAATCAAGTTCAAGTAACGCTTTAAGATTGTTGCTTTCCGCGGACTGCCGCGCCCCGAGCATCATCACCGCGTCCGTCGGTTTTACGGTCGTCTCAAGGTACCCTGCAACCAGTTCTCTCGCCTCTTGCGCGTTCTTCAACGTACCGGCTTGCACGTACCATTCAAGACCCATCGAGTGCGCGTAGGCGCCGGTTGGAAAAAGGCCGTCGCTAAACTGTAACAGGCTTAGGAACGATTCAATGGTCATGGCCTTGCAACTTGCCGGTCGTTATGGGATCGAACGGGCGCAGCTCGACTCGTAGGGTCATGCCCAAGCGTTCCATCAAATTCCTCATCGCCGGGTCGTCGGGAACCAAAATTTCCGTCGCGTTCGAAGCCAGCGGAAAGTGGCGATTTCCCACCTCGTAGGCGACACGCAACGCCATCTCCCTTTCTGGCACGTCCACGACGATCACTTTTTCGAGGGCGGCTTCGATTTCGATAAAATAATCGGGCCCGAGCACGATAATTTCCCCAGGCTTAAGCTTTGTTCCGGTCGGTAGGGCCAAGGCGATCTCCCGGCCCGAAGCGGTTATGAAACGCCCCCGAAGCCATCTTCGCTGCTCCCAGGTAAGGGTAAGCTTATCGCGTTCTTTGTTGCGAAGCTCTTCGGCTTTAGGTTGCGGACACAGCGTTTCGCTGACGATCAGCATCGAAGTGTCGCTTAACTATCGCGTCCTCAAAAAAGAAAGTATCGCTGAGCCATCGGCAACACCTTTGCCGGCTCGCACGTCAGAAGCTCGCCGTCGGCACGCACTTCGTAGGTTTCCGGATTGACTTCGATGTGCGGCAGAGCGTCGTTGTTGCGCATGTCGCGCTTGCTCAAACCTCTGCACCGACGCACTTCGACTACTTTTTTGTTAAGTTTGAGCTTTTCCGGTACGCCTTTTTCCAGTGCAGCCCGCGAAACGAAGGTGAGGGAAGTAGAGTACAAAGCACGACCGAAGCTCCCGAACATGGGGCGGTAGATTACGGGTTGGGGCGTCGGTATGGAGGCGTTAGGATCGCCCATCACGGACCAGGCTATCATTCCGCCTTTTATGACCATTTCTGGCTTGACTCCGAAGAAAGCAGGCTTCCAAATCACCAGATCGGCAAATTTGCCCACTTCGACTGAGCCTATTTCGTGTGCCACGCCGTGAGTTATAGCCGGGTTGATCGTGTATTTGGCGACGTAGCGGCGAGCGCGCAAATTGTCGTTTCCTGGCTTTTCGCCCGGCAGCGCCCCGCGCTGACGTTTCATTTTGTCTGCGGTTTGCCACGTGCGAATGATAACCTCGCCCACCCGACCCATCGCCTGCGAGTCGGAGGACATCATGCTGATCGCGCCGATATCGTGGAGGATGTCTTCGGCGGCGATTGTTTCGGCTCTGATTCGCGACTCGGCAAAGGCGACATCTTCTGGAATTTTGGGGTCGAGGTGATGGCACACCATCAGCATATCCAAGTGTTCGTCGAGCGTGTTGACTGTAAAAGGCATCGTAGGGTTGGTCGAAGACGGCAGACAGTTTGGCTCGCCGCACACCGCTATTATGTCGGGCGCATGTCCGCCGCCAGCCCCTTCGGTGTGGTAGGTGTGGATCGTTCTGCCCTTGAACGCGCGAATCGTGTCCTGTACGAAACCTGCCTCGTTAAGCGTATCGGTGTGAATCGCAATTTGGACGTCGTACTCGTCCGCGACCGACAAAGCACAATCTATCGCGGCGGGCGTGCTGCCCCAGTCCTCGTGAAGTTTAAGCCCGATCGCGCCAGCCTCGATTTGCTCGCGCAGCGGCTGCGCGAACGAAGCGTTTCCTTTGCCGAGAAATCCCACGTTTACAGGCAGTCCGTCGGCTGCCTCGAGCATGCGATAGATATTCCATACACCTGGAGTGCATGTGGTGGCGTTGGTGCCGGTTGCCGGGCCAGTGCCGCCTCCGATGAGCGTCGTCACGCCCGACGCTAGCGCGGTGTGCGCAAGCTGCGGACAAATAAAGTGTATGTGGGTGTCGATTCCACCCGCAGTGACTATTCTGCCTTCACCCGCCACCACCTCTGTGCCAGCGCCGACGACCATTCCAGGCGTCACGCCCTCCATGATGTCCGGGTTGCCGGCCTTGCCGATACCCACGATTCTCCCCGCCCTAATTCCGATGTCGGCTTTGACGATTCCCCAGTAGTCGAGAATCAAAGCATTGGTTATTACCAAGTCGAGCGCTCCTTGCTCAGAGGTGACGTGCGAGCATTGACCCATGCCGTCGCGCAGGACCTTGCCGCCGCCGAACTTTGCCTCGTCGCCTGCAACTGTGAGGTCCCGCTCGACCTCGATTATAATCTCTGTGTCCGCCAGTCGAACTCGGTCGCCAACCGTCGGTCCGTAAAGGTCGGCGTACTGGCGACGTGAAATCTTAAGGCTCATTGCACTACCCCACAAAGCCTTGCGCCTTGGCCCGTTCCAGAGCCGAATCTTTCGCCGATCGTGCAGTGGGTCCATTAGTCAGACCGTTTAGGCCATACACGGTGGCGGCGCCACCTAAGCGCACTAGGACGACCTTTTTGGTGTCGCCTGGCTCGAACCGCACCGCGGTGCCCGCCGGAATATTCAGGCGCATGCCGAACGCTTTTGAGCGATCGAAACGAAGCGCCCTGTTCACCTCGAAAAAGTGAAAGTGCGAGCCAACCTGGACCGGTCTGTCGCCCGTATTAGTAACTTCAAGCTCTACTGTGGTTCGACCCTTATTAGCTTCGATCGGTTCCTCTCTCAGAATGTACTCGCCAGGAATCATCTTGCGCCCTTTTTGTTTTCTTCCGTGTCCCTTCACTAGCAGAACCCAAGCTTAACGGATCGGACGGTGAACCGTGAGCAACTTCGTGCCGTCGGGGAACGTCCCTTCGACCTGCACCTCTGTCAGCATCTCTGGCACTCCTTCCATTACGTCTTCGCGCTTAAGAATCGTCTGGCCGAATTCCATCAGCTCCGAGACCGATCTTCCGTCGCGAATCCCCTCGAGCAGCTCTGCGGTGATAAGGGCAAGCGCCTCTGGATAGTTAAGCTTAAGACCCCTCGCCCGCCGCCGACGCGCTACTTCGGCAGCCGTAAAAATCATCAGTTTTTCGATTTCGCGCGGTGTAAGATGCATCTAAGCCAACACCCCCTTAGAGCCTTTGGGCTGGAGCAAAATCTGCCGTTTGCTTCGACCCCAATCGCTTTGCGCTCAATAACTAACAGTTCGCTTCCCAGCCGCAACACTTAAAACGTGTTTGCGTAAGGTTTCAGTTTTCCAAACTTATAACACGCCTAGCATAAAAAATGCCTACCACTTAACGGTTTTTTAGCGTCTGCTGAAAAAAGCCGGTTCGAATCGAAATTTGGGTTTTTTGCACGGGTTTTAATAGCCTTGGGGCAGCTTGCGCCGCAAATAGTCGAGCCGAGCGTCCCACCTCGCCAATCGCGCCTGACTAGGTCGGACGTTTAATTAGTGCTGACATTCTGGGCAGTCGCAGGGCCTAAATAAACTTCGAAGCCGCAATCTTGCGTTTCGCGCCGATCAGGCGCGCTCCCAGGGCTTTCATCGGTTTGCAAACCGAGCTCCTCTACTTTTTCATAGTTTCAATAATATCTGTGCCCAATTTGCAGACAGCGGTTGCCCAAAGTTTTGGCAGTTGGTGGTCATAAAAGCATAGCAAGGCGTTTTGAAATGTGAGAGCTATCGACTTGAGGCGGTTTGTCTGATTTGTTTTCGACCGGTCGCAAGGTAGAGAAAGTTGCACTGTGGTGAAATTTTGGCATACGAGAGTAGCTATGGCGTTGAAAGTATTGCTTCATTACCATCCCGGCAAGCATCTCAGTCGGCGGCTTGCCGAATTGCCGCGCAACGAGATGGAAGTCGAGATTTGTGCCGAGGCCGACGAAGAGCGGTTCGACAAATTAATCGGGCACACCGAGGTTATCTGGCACGTGCTTAAGCCGATTACGGCATCGGTATTTGAAAAGGCGCCCCGGCTGCGCCTGATCCAGAAACTGGGCGTCGGCGTCAACACGATCGATTTGGAGGCTGCACGGCGGCATAATGTGGCGGTCTGCAATATGCCTGGCGTGAACAGCCAGTCCGTCGCCGAGCTGACTCTGGCACTGATGCTTTCGGCGCTGCGACGGGTGACGACCTTCGATGCGGCGGTGCGCAGCGGCGTCGGATGGAGCGCGGCACCCGAGCTCGAAGACAAGTTGAGCGAAATCGGTGGCAGCACCGTAGGCCTTGTAGGCGCTGGAGCGATTCCCAGAATCATAGCCCCGGTGCTCAGCGCGCTGGGCGCCAAAGTGCTGTACACGTCGCGCACGCGCAAAGCGGACTTTCCCGCTCAGTGGCGCGAGCTCCCCGAGCTGCTCGCCGAGTCGGACATCGTATCTTTACATGTGCCGTTGACCCCAGAGACGGAAAACCTGATAGACGCCAAGGCGATCGCCAAAATGAAGCCTGGGGCGGTTTTAATCAACACAGCCAGAGGCGGCTTGGTTGACCACGACGCGCTTTTGTCAGCGCTCAGGACGGGACATTTGCGCGCGGTTGGCTTGGACGCCTTTGCACAAGAGCCGCTTCCTGCCGACGAGCCGCTGCTTGGTTTGTCGTCTGCTGTACTCACGCCCCATGTGGGGTGGCTTACAAGGGAAAGCCTCGATCGTACGCTTGCGGTTGCGGTGGAGAATTGCCGGCGCCTGATGCAAAATCGCGAGCTTCTGAATAGAGTCGTTTAACTCCCATTTCGCATTCTCTGCTTCGCAGCATTACGCGCGGAACCGACCCAAGGCGGTCCGATCGTCAGCGGGTATCAAGCGATAAGGCTATTGTTCATAGGCGCAAGAAGCGTCAACGCCGCGTAAGCGCAATTAGCTACGCGAACTATACCGATTAGCTGCCCCGCGCGTTGGGTGCGATGAGACTTCGGATGCGAGCGCGTTCTCTCACTGGCTCATCGCTTTGAAGTTTTGAGGCGTGGGTGGAAACTTTTTGATCAGGTATGTCACAGAGGCTATCGAGGAGCCAAGCCCGCTAACCTTCGACTGGTCGAACACGATGTCCGGCCTTATCATGTACATCCAATCGTCTACGTGAACTTTTTTCTTGTTGCCATTCGTGGTGACGATAGCATTGTAAGTTAGATGCACGGCGTAGCCGTAGGCTTCACCCCTAGCCACTCCGTCGATATCGCCGACGGGACTATAACCGGTGGCCAGCAATCGGTGCGAGTCTACCAGCTGCAACGTAAACTCATGCGGCTTGACGGGAGCGCCGTCGAAGTCTACAAAGTGTTCGCGCACGGTTACGGTGTCGCGCCCGGATTGCCCCACCATGTGAATTTCGAAACGTCTTTCGACCTTGCCTTTTGAATTTTGAGCCATGCCCGCGGCATAAAGCGGCCCGTCGAAAAATTCGCGTACGTTGAACTCGGGGCGCGAATTAGCATATTGGCTCGCGCGTATCCCAGCGCATCCGGTCAACAAAATCGATGCCGTAACCGAGAAACCTAACGTTTTTACCCAGGCCGATACTTTATTCATCGAGTCCTCACTGCTTATATCAAAACTTTTTTCGAGCCACTGCGAATCATGCCTCCAAGTCGCTCACGACTTTGCAGATTGGCGCGCATGTGTCTTGGTGCCGGCAAACTCCCGATCGGGCTAATAGCGCCGCGGCCAACGAAGTGCGGTCTACAACATGGCGAGGTGGCACGTGGCACAAGCCGCCCCGAGGCACAAACGCCATAGAAGTCTAGCAGACGCTCTCGATTCAGGAATTAGCGTAGTCTCGAACCACGGAAAAAGGTAACGAACCTTTTTGCCACGCTTTCATCGGCAGCCCTACTTTACCCTGACGCTGCGCCCGAGAGCATGAAAGGCCTTTTCTGCGGCGAGCAACACCAGGAACGCTTGACAACAATCTTTTGTAATGGAAAATGAGAATCACTTTCATTATCATTACGGCAAAAGGGAGTTCGCCCATCATGAGCACACACGGAAAGATTGCGGCTTGGGCACTGGCTCTATACGCATGTGCGTGGGCGTTATGTCCCCGCTTGGTTGCGGCAGACAGCGTTGCCACGGTCGAACTCGTATACACCAACCGCCGCTTTACACCGCAGAAGGTGGCCGTCCCTGCCGGAAAACCCGTCGTCGTGCGAGTGCGCAATTTGAGTAGCGAAGCGATCGAATTCGAAAGTTTTAGTCTCAATCGAGAAAAGGTGGTGCCCCCTGGGGAGACGATTACCGTCAAGCTCCCTCCGCTTACTGCAGGAACCTACGACTTTTACGATGACTTTCACCAGGACGTCCCTCAAGGATCGTTCGAGGTTAGGTAAGTAATGGAAGCCCTCGAAGCGGACAACTTTCTGCCGAAAGTTTTGTCGATCGTAATTTCGCTGCTAACGACTAGTTGCGTCATCGTTGTCGCTTCCATCGTTTTTCCTGCTCGTCGTTCTAATCCCGAGGCGCACGCTCCATTGCGAGCTTCCGACGACGTGATGGGGATTCTGCGCCGTGCTTGCTTCGATTGCCATTCGAACGAAACTCGCTGGCCTTGGTACAGCGCGTTGGCACCGGTCTCGTGGCTGGTCGCGCATGATGTCGCAACCGGGCGCCGAGAGTTGAACTTTTCTGAGTGGTACAGCTACTTACCAGAGGTGCGGCGGCGAAAGTTGCTCTGGATCGGCCGTGCGGTCGGGGATGGCACGATGCCGCCGAGGCTATACCAGCTGGTGCATCGCGGTTCCCGTCTGACAAAAGCGCAACGTAGCCTTATCTTGCGCTGGTTGAAAGACGAGTTGAACAAACTCGATTGCCGCTCCGAGAGGTTAGACTCCGCCAGTCGTTCCTTAGTTGCGCGCCTTGACCTTCATCCGGAGGTGGGGCGGTGATGGCGTCGTCTGCTCGGCTCGCCAGTTGGCGCGTTACGGTTTTAGTCCTCGTAATTTTGGCCTTCGATCGTAGCTTCGCGATGGGCCAAGTCGATCCATGGGAGTTCGAAGTATACCCTTATGCCACCCACGAGCGCGGCTTGGTTGAGTATGAAACGCTCAATTCTTACGTCGTCCAAGGTCACCATCAAGGCGGTGAAGGAACAGCCGCGGGAACTTTCCCAAGCCAGGGGATGTGGTATAACTCGCTCGAGTTCACTTATGGACTGACCGATCGGATCGAAGTTGGCGGATACCTTCTCACGGGCTGGCCAGACGGACATGGGTTTTGGTTTTCGGGGGCGAAATATCGTATGCGGGGCCGCCTTTTCGACGAAGACGTGCTACCGGTTAATCTTGGATGGTACATGGAGCTCGAGTATCACAAAACGCCCCAGTTTGACGACGATGCTTTGGAGCTCGAGTTGCGCCCCATCCTGGAAAAAGACTTTGGGTGGTGGTCCGTTATCTTGAATCCGATCTTCGAAAAACCGATGTTTGTCGGTCCTGACAAAAATCGTACCCTCGAGTTCGGCTACGCGATGGGTGTATATTACCGTTTTCTCCCACGCTTCTCGCCGGGAGTCGAGTTCTACGGTGGCTCAGGTTTTATTACCTCGTTCGACCCCCTACCTCAGCAACAGCATTATGTCTTCGTCGTTGCCTGGGGCCATCTAGGATACGGTATCGAGTACAATATCGGCCCTGGTTTTGGTCTTACCCCTAACTCGGACCACGTATTACTGAAATTCAACTTGGAACTCGAGCGATTTATCGGTGCCCTGCTTGGACCCTCGCCCGCTGGTGCGTGGTTCTATTGAACGCTCGTTCAGACCAACCTGGCGGGCTCGGATCGCTGATGGTTAGCTCCGAGCCCGCCGGTTAGCGCGTCGCATCCCTAAAGTAAAGTGCTTGCGCGGCTTCTTACGTCTTGGCAGGGGCTTTGGTTAGAGCAGCCAAAGCTTGCGCGCTCCGATTATTAGCTGCTTCTGGCCTCTTGTACTAGCCACTTTGCGGCCTCGACAATCGTTTGAGGATCGATCTCGTAGGCGCGGTAGAGGTCGGAAAGCCCGCCCGATTGGCCAAAGTCGGTGACTCCTAAGGTGATGATTCTGGACGACAATGCGCCGCCGATGAAGGCAAGTGTGTGGGGATGGGCGTCGTGCACGGTTACTATCGGCGCCTTGCGTTCCTCTGGCGCGACCAGCTGTTCAAGCCAGCTTTCTCTCGGTTGGCCGCGCATGCGTGACTTTTGCGCGGCCAAATGGTCATGAAAGAGCAAATCGGCGCTGGTAACGTTGAACAGATTCGCAAAAATTCCTGCCGCGCGCAAACCTTCTATCGCTTCGAGTGCTTCTTTGATCATCACGCCGCTTACGAAAATGTTGACCACGTTGGTTGACGGATCGTATCCCTCTTCTCGGCTCGCGTCGACGAACCGGTACCCTCCGCGCAGGACTTGCTCGCGAAGCTCTCGTTCCCCTCTTTCGTCGAGCAGCCTATTGAAAAGCTCCTGGTCCAACGGCTTGGTCGACAACCTGAGATAGGCGCTTGCGTTTCGTTTGCCCTCTGCTTTCTGAAGATTGTCAAGCGCGTGAAGTAAAATCCACTCGAGCTCGGTTCCGAAAGCGGGCTCATAGTAGGTTACCTGGGGAAGTTGAACGCCAATTGCTGGAGTGATGATCGACTGATGAGCTCCGCCCTCGGGGCTCAGGCTGATGCCCGACGGCGTACCGACCACGATAAACCGCGAGTGATTATATGCGGCATAAATCATCGCGTCTAAAGCTCGGCAAATAAACGGATCATATATGGTCCCGATCGGCAGTAATCGGCAGCCATGAAGTTCGTCGGCCAAGCCTAGGGCAGCCAGCAAAAGAAACAAATTGTTTTCGGAGATACCGAGCTCGATATGGTTACCGGTGGGGCTTTCGCGCCAGTCGATAAGCAGCGGGATTCCCTCTTCCTTGAAGTAATTCTTCGTTTGTCGCCGCGAGTAAACGCCCATCCGGTGAATCCAACCCCCGAGATTCGTCGAAGTGGCCACGTCAGGGGATACCGTCACCAGGTGCTTTGCTATCTCGGGTCTGCGGCTCAGAGCCAAGAGCACCGCTCCCAGAGCGCTTTGGGTCGACAAAAGGCCATGGTAGCGTGCGCCTAGCCAAGAGGGTATTTCCACGGTGCTGGGCTTTTTCGGCGCGCGGTGTCCGTTCCAGCCAAGCGCATTCAACCTTTCCTCGATGTACGCCGCTTCCTCGCTTTCAGGGGGAAAAGAAGGCAATTCCTCTCCCAGGGGGATATCGAGGCTCTCGCGCAAATCCTCGATCTGAGCTGGCTTGAGCAGCCCTGCATGGTTTGCAGGATTACCGGCAAAGGGCAGTCCCCATCCCTTGATGGTGTACGCGAAAACGGCGACCGGCTGGTTGTCCACAGAAAAAGCTTCGTCGAACGCCTCCAAGACTCGAGCGATATCGTGTCCTCCGAGGTTCGCGATAAGCTCCTTTAGCTCTCGAGGTCGAAACGGCGCCAAAAGCTCGGCCATCGCCGGGTCGAAACGATCGCCGCTGCCAATAAGGCGCTCGCGGATCGTCTCTCCGTCTTTGAGCAGCAGGCTCTGGTACTCTTCGTTACTCATCTCGTCGATGCGCGCGCGCAACTTGTGGCCGTACGGTCTGCGATACACTGCTTCGAGTTTCTTGCCGTACTTGAGGTCTATCACGTGCCATCCGTTGATTCTAAACATCTCCTCCAGGCGCTGCGCCCGACCGTCGGGAACTACTCGATCGAGACTTTGACGGTTGAGGTCGATGATCCAAATGACCCGAGAAAGCTTTCGCGCGTACTCCTCGACTAATGCTTCCCATACGTTCCCCTCGTCCAGCTCGGCGTCCCCAACGATGGAAATGTAACGGCTGCTGTCGCTACCGCCAAAGTGATCGAGCACGTAGTCGCGAACCAATCCGCCGAATAAGCAGGCAACCGGACCCAGTCCGACAGAGCCGGTCGAAAAATCGACTCCGTCCGGGTCCTTGGTGCGCGATGGATAAGCCTGAAGACCTTTGAACTGACGGAACTGGTATAACTTTTCCTTTGGCAGATAGCCTCGTAGGTATTGAATAGCATGGAAAACCGGCGACGCGTGCGGCTTGATGGAGAGGCGGTCTCCCGGACGCAAAAAATAAAAGTAAAGCACGGTCATAAGCGTTACCACCGAAGCAGAGCTGGCCTCGTGACCGCCGATCTTGATACCGTCCGGATTAGGCCGAACATAGTTGGCGTAATGAACCATGTAGGTGGCAAGCCATAGCACCCGCCGTTGAATGCGGTCGAGCATCTCGACGTCGTAGCTTGACCATTTCGGAGTGCTAGTAGCGGAAGAAATTTCCCCGTAAGATTCAAGTCGCATGACTTTACCCCCAAAAGGCTAGTCTTTCTATTTTTGTTTTTGTATTAGGCTTCCGGTCTTCGCGGAGCCTTTAAAAGATAGCTTAATCGAGCCCTACAACTAAGAACAGCCAATTGGCAAGTGGAGCCCGAAGCTTAATCGCTTATCGAAAAGGTCAATTAAACGCGGCCTGTCAAACACCCCGTGACCGATAGTTAATGAAGTGATCAAGTCCGTATATGTG
This sequence comes from Pseudomonadota bacterium, assembly GCA_021324755.1. Taxonomy (GTDB): domain Bacteria; phylum Desulfobacterota; class Binatia; order Binatales; family Binataceae; genus JAJPIL01. The sequence goes on along the minus strand of JAJPIL010000028.1, from coordinate 150,974 downwards.
GGTTTTCGGTTTTACAATCTCTGCGCTCTCAAAACTAAAAGTCTGACTTTTTGGAAACTACCTAATCTCTTGGGCAGGAAAATTTCGACCTCTGCCACCTCGCTGCCATTGAAGTCGATTTCTTTCCGGCACGTTTTCTGGTAACCGACCGGCACTCAAGTGGCCGGTCGTTTCGGTTTGCGCAACTGAATCACAACCCTTCTACCCGATGGTCTCAGTTTGCTACGTTTTCTAGCTTTTTAAAAAGGACTATTAAGCTGCGCCTGGTACTTTAACCCAAGTTCCTTGCTCTGCCGGACTTTCTCCCGTCGGCGAAAGCCCGGTCAGCCCGTCGTGCCGCGGCGCCATAGGCGAGGCAGTAAGCGAGGCGTCTCAGCGAAGGCCTTTTTGTACTTGATACCAAGCGCCTCTTCTTCAATCGGAATACGGATCGCTAGCAATATTGCGTTGCCGACCGAGAAGACCGTTGCCGTGAACCAACATCCGTAGATCATCGGCAAAGCGACCATCTCGATAACAACCGCAAGGTAATTGGGATGGCGCACGAATCGATATGGTCCGCCTGTAATCGGTGGTGCGTCAGGCACGACAATTATCCGAGTGTTCCACCGTTCTCCCAACGTCACCACCGCCCAGTAACGCAACAACTGCGCCACAATCGCCCCTGTGAGCGCCACATAGCTTACTCCAGGCGCTGCGCCACGCTTCATGTAAACTGCTTCATATGCCGCGCTCAGAAAGAAGAGGCTGTGGAAAACCACCATGATGCGGTAATGTATCTGGCCTACTTCGATCGCTCCCTGTGCGGTGGACCTTCGCGCATTGTGGCAGGAAAGCCAAAGTTCGAAACATCGCTCGCATGCTACCGCGCCTAGAATGAACAAAAAGGCGTTGCGCGAAATCACCATTTGAGCAAAAGAAGTTCAGCGCAAAATCCAGGCCCCATCGCGACCATCACGCCGTAGTCGCCGGTTGCGGCCTCGCCTGACTGCAAAAGGTCGCCCAGGACCAACAAGACCGAAGCCGACGAAATGTTGCCCACCTTGCGAAGCACCCGCCACGACCGCTCAACTGCGCTTGCGTTGACCTCGAGCGCATCGCATACCGCCTCAAGAATTCGAGGCCCTCCAGGATGTACTATCCAATGTCGTATCGATCGTCGAGTAAGGCCAAAGCGGGTAAGAAAGAAATCTACTTCTGGGCGCAGGCGGTCACGCACGAGATAGGGAATTTCCGATGACAAGATCACCTTGAATCCTGAGTCTACGATATCCCATCCCATCGCGCGTTCGGTGTCGTGAAAAAATGCCGAGCCGGAGCCGACGATCGCTGCGCCTTGGTGTTCGCGCCGTGCTGCGCCGAAGATTACTACCGAGGCGGCGCCGTCGCCAAAGAGCGTCGCCGCGATCAGATTGGCCATCGACGCATCGCTCCTTTGCAGTGTAAGCGAACATACTTCGACGGAGACAACGAGCGCGATCTCCTCTGGATAAGCCTTCAAATAGTCAGCAGCGCGGGCAACAGCTGCTGCTCCCGCCGCGCATCCCAGGCCGAAGATGGGCGTTCGTTTTACGTCAGGTCTCAGGCCAAGGCGATTGACCAGTCGCGCGTCAAGGCTTGGCGTTGCGATCCCAGTCGTCGTTACGAAAAATACGTGGTCGATTTTTCGGGGCGAGATGTTGCAGTTGCTCAATGCGCTGCGGGCGGCACTTTGAGCAAGCTCGATCCCGACCTTGACCCAGGTGTCGTTCGCCTTTGCGAATGAGGTAAGTTCGAGATACTCTGGGACACTGAGTGCTAGATACCGTCCCTCGACCTGGGCCGTACGGAGCAGATTGAACAAACGCCTGCGTGCTACATCTCCTTCTTCCCAATTTTCGCACAGATGCTTCGATAAAAGTTGAATAATCTCGCTCTGAGGTAGGTAATTGCGAGGGAAAGCGCATCCGACAGTCCCAATGCGCGGTCGATTTTCGTCGCTCACGCAGGTTATTCTAGCATCGCGCCGGCGCGGCAGCATGTGCCATTTTAGGCCTGGCGACCTCCGCTGACACGGGCTCTTCATTTTTCGGCTCAAGTTATTGCGCGTTTTAAAAGGACTGTTTCGTGATGGTCGCCACCGGGTTTTGAGACATGTTTTGTCGGCTTTACTTGCTACTCGCAAACTGCTGGCTTGACCTAAGCGTCGCTTTTGGGATGCATTCGCGTTCGTGTCGCGAACACGTTTCTTCTTTGTGCATCGCGGAATCGGTCTTTTACGTCCCTTGGTCATAGTAGTGGCGCGCTGCGCGTCTTTTTAAGGGTAGCCAACGCGCGAAGAATTTGATGCGCTGAAGGGACAGGCTAACACGCGCCGAGATTCGGCGTTTAAGGAGCAAGCTCGAGAGGTCGGCCGTCGCTTTGAATGTGTTATATCGGGTATTATTGTCTTTGCCGGTAATTGAGGGAGTGCAACTCTGTGCATCGCGGGCGATAGCAGAAAGAGGCTGTCGGAACTGATCCTGTGATGGCACGAACGCGTTAGGAGACGATAGTGACAGGCCAAAAGTTCGCGTCTTCGCGGGATGGGGTGGTTACGTCGCCACACGCTTTGGCAACCCAGTCGGGTCTTAAAGTTTTGCGGCAAGGCGGCAACGCGATCGAAGCTGCACTTGCAACCGCTGCTACGCTCGCGGTTGTGTACCCGCATATGAACAGTCTTGGTGGCGACGGCTTTTGGTTGGTGGCTGACGGCGTCGGCTGGGTGCGAGGGATTAGCGGCGCTGGCCCTGCGGGCCGAGCTTATACCGCGCGCTTCTACCTTGACCAAGGATTTAAGCAGATTCCCGAGCGGGGTCCGTTGGCGGCAAACACCGTGGCAGGTATCGTCGGACTTTGGCACGCAGCTTACGAGCATAGCCGCAGTGTGTGGGGAGGGCAATTTTCGTGGGGTGATCTGCTCGAGGATGCCGTAACATATGCTGAACAAGGGTTTCCACTGAGCAAAGATCATTGGGAGGTTCTTTGCGAACAGAGGACGCAGCTTGAGTCTATTCGTGAGTTCAGGCAAGTTTTTCTGGCCGACGGCGAGCATCTAAGCCCCGGACAAATTTTCGTCCAGCCACAGCTGGCGCGAACGCTCAAACAGCTTCAAAGCGAGGGGGCCGAATCGTTTTACCGTGGGCCTTTAGCCTCGCGGATCGTTGCTGGATTGCATCAAGTAGGGAGCAGGCTCTGTGCCGAAGATTTCAGGAATTACAATGCCCAGTGGGTCGAACCAATCACGGCGACGTATCGAGGCGGCATTCTGGTAAATTTGCCACCGCCCACACAGGGACTCGCGTCCCTAATGATACTCGCGCTGCTCGATCGTTGTGATTTCCGGTCCTCCAACCATCTAAGCGCTCGATATATCCATTACGCGGTTGAGGCCACCAAGCTAGCCTTCGAGGTGCGCGATCGTTACGTGACTGACCCCGACTTTGCCGATGTTCCAGTCAGCGAACTTCTTTCTTCGGCTTTTTTGGATTCGCTCGTTGCGAAGATAAACCCTCGTCAGGCTCGTCCCTACCCTCCGCCCGCGTGCGAAACTGACACCGTATGGTACGGCGTGGTGGATCGCGAGGGGCGAGCCGTCAGCGCAATTCAAAGCATCTATCATCCCTTTGGAAGCGGCGTCGTGGTTGGAGATACAGGCATCCTTTGGCAAAACCGCGGTTGCGCGTTTTCGCTGGACCGCAGGCAGGTAAATTGTATCGTGCCAGGCAAGCGTCCCAGACATACGCTTAATCCGGCGATGTTTTTCACGAAGTCTCGACTTCATTTGGTCTATGGGACAATGGGCGGAGAAGGCCAGCCTCAAACTCAGGCTGCGCTAGTTACGCGTGTGCTTGACTTTGGGCTGTCGTTGGTCGAAGCGATCGACGCTCCCAGATGGCTCTTAGGTCGCACGTGGGGCGCGCCTTCTGTCACGCTTAAGCTTGAAAGGCGCTTCGATGACCGGGTTTACCAAGAGCTTGCGGACTTAGGACATGTTGTCGAATGGGTAGCACCTTACTGTCGTTCGATGGGGCACGCGGGAGTGATACGCTTGACGGCTGAGGGCGGCTACGAGGCCGTGGCCGATCCGCGAAGCGACGGGGCTGCGCTGGGCGTTTAAAGACCCGGTGCTGCTTTCGTCTCGGTTTTGTAAAGCAGCAGGTCCCAGGCGCATTTGCAGGATCGTCCGTTTGTGCGAGCAGCTTTTTTGGCACGCCGATCAAGATGTCAGACAATCGTGAGAGTCCTGCAATGCTTCGCGGTGGTACGGTGAGGCTACGAAGCGAGAGTTCGTTCCGGTCGCAGTCAATTGCCGGCAGGCCCTGCTTGGGCAATGGGTACCTCGTAGCGGATGGTCACTGAAAAGCGCTCGAGACGGGAGCTGGCGGTGTGGCTGCTGAAAAAGAGTTGCGAGGTCAAGCTTTTTGCGCCGTTTGGGCGACGCCTGCACGGCTGGTAAGCTTTGATACGAAACGTGTTTGTCGCAGAAATTTTTTGGTTTTTGAGCGTCGATTAATCGAGCTCCGATCAAGTGTAAGGCTGCCTTTGCGCAGAACAATAGCGCTCAGTTCGAGGTTTTAGCGGGTGTTTCGCACTGATTTCGGTTCCGCAATACAGGCTGATACCGTGCCAGAGCGTTCTGCGGCTGACGCGGTGCACCCTGAGAAAAAGTGTCTAAGTGCGCAGGAAGTCGTCAAGGCTTACGCGGGTCGCGAAGTGGTGAGTCATGTAAGTGTAAGCACCAATCGCGGCGAAGTCGTCGCGCTTCTGGGGCCGAACGGGGCGGGCAAGACGACGACCTTTTATATGTTGGCAGGTTTAGTGCGTCCAGACTCGGGCAGAATCATGCTGGACGACGAAGACATCACGCATCTGCCGATGTACCGGCGGGCTCGCAAGGGAATTAGTTACCTGCCGCAAGAACCTTCAGTTTTTCGCAAGCTCACCGTGCGGCAAAATCTGCTTGCGGTGTTGGAGACATTACCTATAAGCGCCGAAGAAAGAGAGGCTCGCCTTCATTCTTTGCTCCAGGAGCTTGGAATCGAACATCTAGCCAACGTAAAAGCAGCAGTGCTATCGGGCGGTGAGCGGCGGCGTGTGGAGATCGCCCGAGCGCTCGTGCTGGACCCGCTTTTTCTCTGTTTGGACGAGCCGTTTGCGGGCATCGATCCAATCACCGTGATCGAAATCAAGCGGCTCATCACGTATCTTAAAGGTCGCGGAATCGGCGTTCTTTTGTCTGATCATAACGTCCACGAGACGCTTTCAATAATAAATCGTGCGTATGTTATTCACCGGGGCAAAATTCTAATCGAAGGCACCCCGGAAGAAGTGGTCGATAGCCGAGAAGTGCGCGAGGTTTTCTTGGGCCAGGAGTTTCGCCTGCGCTACTAGGCTGTTGCTTTGGCAGACGGTTCTGTAAGCGCACTTTTCCCTTGTGTTGCGGCTAGGTCAAGGACATGAGTTAGCTCTGCGCCTAAATTTTTGGTTGCCGCTTTGGCGCACGCAGCGAGAACTCGACCCGAGTCCTCGGGTCCGATAAGATTAACGGTGGTATGAGCGTACTTGTTCCTTACGTGGTTGAACAGACGAGCAGGGGTGAGCGAGCCTACGATATCTTCTCGCGCCTTCTGCGGGATCGAATCATTTTCATAGGGGGCGAGATTACCGACGAGACCGCTAATCTCGTAAGTGCCGAGCTTTTGTTCCTCGAGGCTGAAGAGCCTAACCGCGAGATTAACGTATACATTAACTCGCCGGGTGGCTCGGTCATAGCAGGTCTTGCGATATACGACACGATGCAGTTCGTCAAGTCTCCCGTTTCTACCCTATGCGTCGGCCAGGCGGCCAGCATGGCTGCGGTGCTGCTAGCCGCTGGCGCCAAGGGGCGACGCTATGCCCTACCCCATTCTCGAATCATGATTCATCAAGTTTCCGGAGGCTTTCGCGGACAAGCGGTCGAACTCGACATCTATGCGCGCGAAGCTCTGCGGCTTAAGGAGGTGTTGAACAATATTCTTGCCAAGCACACGGGCCAGCCGCTGAAAAAGATCGAAAAGGACACTGACCGGGATACTTTCATGAGCGCCTACGAGGCCATGGCCTATGGAATAATTGACGAGGTTTTGACGGCGCGACCCGGTAAGGCTAACGCGGCTGCCGGCGTGCCTGCGACCACTTAAGACCTTGCTGTTGCGTGGACGACTTTCCTGGACGGAAGGGTTCGGTTTAATAGGTTTAGCGACGTCGATTGATGCGGGGCTCTGAAGTCCTTGCCCTGAACAAACAGTGGTCGATTTCGCCCTTCAAGACAGGGACGTGCCTTGAGCTCGGCTACTAGGGTGCCGTGTGCGTAAGGTCTTTGCTGAGGCTTACTGCTTTGCTGGCAAGCCCGTAAGCAAGCTCGTAGTTTTGGTCCTGCAAGGCCTGTCGAGCGGCTGCAACGAAACCTCTCACTTGGTCGTACTCAGCGGCTTTGCCCTTTGGTAGTGCGTCGCGGTTGATTCTCGCAAGTCTCCTTGTTGCATCATTGATCATTGAAGTAGCTGCGTTTTTGTCGGCTGCGCCAACTTCTCTAAGGCTTAAGACAGGTGGTGTCGCCTGGGACGCGCCCTCGACGCTTTTACCCGGGACGTTGTCAGCATGCGGCGTCTGATTTGGCACTTGACTTACAGCAGCTACTTTTTTGGTCTTTGACGCCTGTTTGCGCCGCTTTCTCGAGTTCCATGCTTTAGAGGTCGGCGAGGATTTCAAACTGCTGTCAGTTGCGGGCTGGGGCGTCGGTAACGATGCCAATGAAGGAGAAGATTTATAAGGATTTGGGGGCGGTGTGAAGTTGAGCTGAGGCGGCCAGTGTTGAATTATACTTTCGCAGCCGGAAACGAGAAAAAACGAGCAAACTGCCAAAAGAATGTAGCGGCGTTTGCCCACGCCAACTGCGCGGGCGAAAAAGTCGTAATCGGGTAGCTTCTCGGGACTAGGCGTGTTGACCTCCCTCACCTCAAAACGCACCTGTGCCAATTCCTAGTTCTAGTTCGGGTGAGGGGCGTGCGCCAAGCTTTCGCGATCGAGATTCGCGGGCAAACGCATAGTTACCGTGGTGCCGACACCTGGAGTTGAGTCGACCTTGAGGGTGCCGTGGTGAAGGTCGATCGCACGCAAAGCCATAGGCAATCCAAGCCCGTGACCGCCTTCTTTGGTTGTGAAATACAAGTTGAACACTTTACCGAGGTGCTCTGGTGGTATACCGCAACCCTGGTCTTGAACCGCGATCTCAACCGTACCCCGCTCGACCATCTTACTACTTAACTTTAACGTGCCGCCCTCGGGCATCGCCTGCACTCCGTTCTCGACGATGTTAACCAACGCTTCGGTGAGCAGCGCCCGATCGGCGCGTATTATGCCGACAGCAGGATCCAGATCATACTCGATCGAAATCCGTTCGCTGCCAAAGCGGTCTCCTAGTTCTTTTAGCAAGGCGTTGATATCGACGTCGGTTAAATTGAGTTCCTCGGGCCGTAGGAACCGCATCAGGCTACCTACTGTTTGTTCGAGCTGCGCTATCCGGCTTCGAATACCAGTGATATGTTTCGCTGCATCCTGACTTTCGCCCACGCTTTGACTCACTAGCTCGAGCTGAAGGTTCATGGCATTTAACGAGCCGCGCACCTGATGGGCGAAGCCAGAAATTAGGCCGCCCAGCCTTGCAAGGCGCCCGGAATAAGTTACCACATCTTCTAGTTCGTTCACTGGAGCGAGGTCACGCAAAATTACCAAAAGGCCAGCCGGCTTGGGCCCCTGGCCTAATGAAAAAATTGATACCAAAAACCGCGCCCGCTTGCCATCTTCGCTTACCTCAAACGGGACGTCGTGCACCTCGGCACCCGTGCGATACGCGGCTTCGACCAGACGCACAAGCGGATGGTCTGTCCCCAACAAAAGGTTCAGTCGTTTGCCTTCAGCCAACCCGCCCGCAGGCAAACCAAGACGGCCGAGCGCTTCTGCGTTAGCAAACAGCAGCGATCCTTGTGCGTCGAGCAGCAAAACTGCGTCGGTGATAGAGCGAAAAACGTTGAAGAACTGACCTCTTTCGGCTTCCCAATTAATTCGCTCGCTTCGCACTTTTTGTACTAAACGATTGAACCGCTCCGCTAATGTGCTGAGCTCGTCTCCACCTGCGACTGAAGCTCTTGTTTCTTCGTCACCCTCGGCAGAATGCCCAGCTGCGAGCTGTTCCACACCCGAAGTGATCACGGCCAAGGGTCGCAGGAGCAAACTGGTTAGAGGTAGAATTGCAAGCGATCCGATGACCAAAATGCTAAGACCGATACCGGCGATCACTTCGGCGGTTCGATGGATGCGTTCGGTAATTAGCCCTGTCGATAAAGTGACGTTGATCCGCGCAAACGGCGCACCGTTCATCTGCACCGTTCGGACAAGTTCGTAAATTCGGTCCTGCCATAAAGAGGCGATAAGCGCCAGTGGCTTCCAGGATTCCGCCTGGGAGGCAAGCCTCTCAACTGGCAAAGGTGCTACCGAATCAAGTCTGGGATTGTGTCCTGCGCTGACAATCGGCTTTCCGTCTGGCGTCTCAATCGCCGCATAGACGACCCCCTTGCCAAACGCCAGCGATGACTGTAGCAGAGTGGCGAGGCACGGGTCTTGTTGGAGCACGCTTTTGGGCTCGCTCGAGGGGGCCCGTTTTATCAAGCTGACCCGCATCTGCTCGAAAAGTTGGTCAGCCAAAAGCTCGCCCGACGTTACGAGCTCCCCTGCTTCGACTTGCAGCGTACGATCGATTTCGAGAATGCTAACGGCTGCTATTGCAAGAGCTAGTAACACCACGAGCGAGGCGGTTAGCTTGGCGCGAAAAGACACCTCGACTTCACCAAACGATTAAATTTTTCCGCGATCAAAGTGGGCGAGAAGTTTCCTTGCTACCCTCGTAACGCTCCAGCTTGTTGTAAAGGGTCTTGAGGCTTACGCCCAAAATCTCAGCCGCTCTCATTTTATTTCCCTCTACAAATTCGAGCGTCTTGTAGATCACTTCACGCTCGATTTCTTCGAGCGAGCTTCCGAGGCGGATCTCGAGCACCGAGCTCGAGCCGCGGCGTTGGCGTAATTCGGGGGGCAAATCGGCGCGGGTTACTAGGGGACCGCGGCTTACAACTGAGGCCCGCTCGACGACGTTGCGCAGCTGGCGGACATTGCCTGGCCAGTGGTAGGCCTTGAGCACCTCCACGCATTCATGATCGAATCCCACCAAGTTTTTGCCGTCTCGTTCGGCGAACTGGCGAAGGAAATGCTCGGCCAATGGAATGAGATCGTCGATCCGTTGCCGTAATGGAGGAACGTCGATGTGGAACACATTCAAGCGGTAGTATAGATCCTCGCGCAGCCTGTTCTCTTTGACCGCTTGCTCCAGATTGCGATTCGAAGCGGCTATGACCCGTACGTCCACCGGTACCGTTTCGGAGCCTCCGAGGCGGCGCAAACTTCGCTCTTCCAGCACGCGCAAAAGCTTTGCCTGCAACTCGAACTTCATCTCGGTAATCTCATCCAGTAGAAGCGTGCCACCGTGCGCCATCTCGAAGCATCCCACGCGCCTGCGGTCCGCGCCGGTAAAGGCACCCTTTTCGTGGCCGAAAAGCTCGCTTTCCATCAAAGTATCAGGAATAGCCGCGCAGTTAACCGCGATGTAGGGCTTGCCTCGGCGTGGAGATAATTCATGAATCGTCCGTGCGACGAGCTCCTTGCCAACTCCACTTTCGCCCGTGATTACCACCGAGGCTGACGACGAAGCGACTTGCTCAATCATCGCGATGACCCTTCTCATCGCGCGTGAATACCCGATCAGCGCCCCCAGCTCGCCTACTTCGGCTAGTCGTCGGCGCAGCTGCGCGTTTTCCTCCCGCACGCTTAGATGCTCGAACAAATTTGACAATAGGTTTTTGAGATGGTTAGGGTCCAGAGGCTTCTGTAAATAGTCGTAAGCGCCGAGCTTAATTGCTTTTACCGCGTCTGGTATTTCACCTTGGCCAGAGACGACGATCGTCACCACCTGGGCGTCGCTCTCGCGAAGTTCCGCCAGTACCGAAAGTCCATCCTTTCGTGGCATCTTGAGGTCCAGAAGCAAAACGTGTGGTTCGAAGCTCTTGACCAAGCTTAGGGCAGTATCGCCGTCCTGCGCCTCTTCGGCCTTGAATCCCCATAACCTTAGCAGTTCGCAGCATGCTGACCGGGCAGCTGGGTCGTCGTCCACAACCAGTACTCGTCGCTCTTTCGAACTCATATTTCTCGTCTGGGTTTTAACTTTAATTGAAATGAAATCAACCCCTCCTAATTGATACAACCGAAGCTAACACGCTTTAGACTGAGCGTAAATAGGCCAAAATTACGCAAATGCCAGAACCTGTGACTTATCGCTTACAACTTTAGCGAAAATGTGACAGATTGTCCGGCTAAATTCATTTTTTGGAGAAAAAGCACTAAAAAGCTTAAATCTGCGAGCGCTTATCTGAACGTTTTTTAACTTGAATCGACGAAGGATAACCTGAGTAAATAACGCCACAACTTTGAGGTATACCGAGACGTGTTTCCGAGGGTTACAAACCTTTTTAGATTCAACACTATAGAAAATTGTAGTTTTAAATGGGATAACGCAAGTGTGATAGCTTGTTTCCCACACGATGCGGTCGGCGAAATCGCTAGATTGCGGTTTGCCTCGAAGACACCACGGCGACAAGTTGTCACGCACGCTGCTGTTCTAAGGCGACGTTAAGGAGACGAAGCTTGTGTTTTCCCAAAGCTGCGCCTGGGGCTAAGAGAGTCAGCTCCTGTCGTTTCGTGAAGCTCAACAGTCCTGTAGTTCAGAACTGGCTACAACTTTCCACGAAAGGCACGCCTTGTTGACTGACTCCGAATGAAAAAGACGGCTTACGCGCTCCAATGCTTTATCGGAGATGCCACCGAGCGCGTGTGGCCTGGGCGAGTAATCTTAACACGAGCCGGCGGAACCGCCGGCCTCCCCCACTGATTCGTTCGTATATTTCGAGCACGTCGTCCAGCTCGTGGGTCACGATCGCGAACGGTATTTCGCGATTTTTTATCTCCCATGCTCTGGCCAAGATCTGAGAAGCCGATAGGGTTTGATGAGTTGGCGAGGCTTGATTCAAGCCAGAGCCATCCGGCGGTTGAACGCGGTCAAGAATTTCGGACAAGGGTATCAGACGATGGCGATCGGTTTGTGCCGAAGAGTCCAGAATCTTTAAGAAGGGAGGTTCGTAAGCAGCAGTATCGACCCCGATAAGTATCTTTTCGAGAGGGTTGGTAGAGCTTCTCGTTGACCTCGCCGTATGCCATCGCGGAAGTTTGCCAAACAGAGCGCATAGCGCTGTTAGCCGTTGCTGCCCATCCACGATCCAGAGCGGTTCACCCGGCGCGCTTGAACTGGCGCGTCGCCATAGCAGCAACAAACCTAAAGGATAATCCCGCCACAGCGAATCGGCGAGGTCACGCACCATATCGGGAGACCAGACGAAGCCCCTCTGAAACCGGGGCACATCCCATTGGCCGCTGACACATCGGTTTACCACTTCGACCGCAGGAAGCGTCATATAGGTGACCGAACTTACGCGGTCTTGAGCCAGGTGAATTTGTTGCCCTGGCTTAATAAAGTTGGGAACCCACGCTCGTCGTCCGACGAGCTTGTCTAAAAAGCCAGAAACAGCAAAGCCGTTGTTGCGGTTCGTCATGGACAGCATACGGTTGTCTGAACTAGCCGGAGACTTGAGCCAATACTCTGCTGTTGGGCGACTCTTCGATTACTTCGCGTGCTATCTCTTCGAGCGAGCGCGGCCGCAAACCCTTTTTGGCAGCAAAGTCCAAAATAAAATCGAAATGCGATACGGAGCCCGAATTGAAGCGCAAGGGCGACAAACGACGCAAAGCAACATCGCCCGGATGGGCTGCCGCGATTATGGGAAGACCTAAAGATGCTCGCGCTAGCATCATGTCAGCGGTGAAGTACTCGACCGGATAGCGGTACAACGTGACAAAGTTGCCGCTTGGGCTGAAAATACCGGCTACCGAAGAGAACAGGTACGGCGGAAGCGGATCCTTATCTAAGGCGGGGTTTTTTGGCGCCTCAGCGCAGGCAATAAAACCGTGCTCTTCAAGGACTCTTTTCGCGGCTGCGTTGGAACGCTCGAACGGAAAAACCATCACCGGCTGAAACCGAACTCCGTAGCGCTCCATAATTGCGCTGACCATTCGCTTCCCACTTTCTAACTCCCCAACGAGATCGGCGATCGTCCGATGGTCGACGTGTCGAGCAAAGCCGTGCCAGACGAAACCGACCTCGAAGTTCTTCATCGTTTCTACGTATTTTACGGACGGGCTACCGTCGCTGGGCACCCAGGCGAAATCTATATGCACCCCAGAAAGGCGACTTCGCAGATGGCTCAGCAAGCGCTTGAGCGGGAAAGTACTGAAATAATCAAAGTTTGCGGGCCGATCATCGATCACGAGACCCACTGCCGACGGTTGCCGAGGCTCTTTAAACGCAACTCGGTCAACGGCTGCCAGTGCTCCCACCGAGCCAGGGCGACTGCTAGGTTCGGCCAACCTTGTGGTTAAAGGTGTTTCCTGGGACGTTTCGTCGGGCAAGGTGGTAAGGTCGTAAAAAACCGTTCCCATTCCCAAATGCTGCGCGAAAATAATGGGACGCACGCGTCCACTTTCGAAAACGCCACCCATGAGTTCCTCGTACCAGTTTCCTGTGAGCTCGGCTCCGAAGGTTACAGCCAATGCGTCGAAGGACTCGTCCTGGAGTGCCTTTGGCAGTAAGCTGCTACGGGTGAAGTAAAATCGCGTCGCGCGACACTCGTCCAGTGTTCGTATGCGATTGGCGCCAAAGGTAAGATCTGGATATTCTTTGCCCGGGCAGAAACCGCCTCGCAGGTAAAGTGTTCCGCCTTTGAGTACGAATGAAGCAAGCCGCAGACGCCCGGAACCGTTTAAATGCTCTAATACCAAAGCGCTAGTCACGACCAGACTATCCGAGGAAGGTTCAAGCTCCGGAACTGTACCGTCAACCTCCTGGATCAGTCGTACCTTAAGACCCCGAAGTTTGGCGAATTGCGCCGTGAGCAGGGAAGTATTGCCATGTCGATCGACGATCAACCAGCATGTTTTGGCCATGGTTTTCGCGCATCCTCGCGTTTGGAGTTGCTGCCGTTTGCGGTGGTGGAGGCAAGTTCGACTGCGCGCCGTTCATTAGAATCGAGAATTGCGTCGAGCAACGGCGATGAAAACTGTTGTTTGAGCAGTTGGATGTTGGGGATTACGCAGTGGCCGCCTATGAAACCTGGAAAGTAGCGCCAACGCGGCAAAAAATCTATCTCTTCGAAAAAGTCCAAAATCTGCTCGTACTCTGCTCCGCATTGGGCTGCAAATCGGTTAAGCTCTTGCGCGTAAGCTATTAGGAGACCGAAGTAGGTCGTCTCCGCAAGTTTGGCCAGCTCGAGCGTCTCGACTTTATCCACGATGCGCGTCTTAATTCCGTTTCGCTCGAAATGGTGGGCAGCGCGTTCTGCCGCTTCTCTTTCCGTCGAAGCGACGAACTTGACGTACCTTAGAAGGTCGTTGACCATCCGCGAATGCTTGCCTCTGACCGGGCTGAATGCAACGGCCGCCTTGCAGGACTTAGCCAGCAGGCGCGTAGTTCCGGGCGCCACTGTGCTGTTAATAATTACAAGCTTCGGCTCGAAACGCCTTACGTAAGAGAGGGCCGTTTCGACAAATTGCTGTCGCGACGTGAATGGAAAGCAGAGGTGCATCACCTCGATCGATTGCTCGAAGGTTTGCGGCTCGATGTCATGACAAAGAACCTCTTCATTGCGACCAAGCACGGTCGCCAGTGCTGAGCCAACCTCTCCCACGCCTACCACAAGCGTCGCTGTCATCTCAGATTGGTTCCTCGTTTGAAGTTTTTTGCCTCAGCCGAATCACCAAGCTCGTCGTTTTCCAACGTCAATCGGCACTCCTTATTCGCGGTTGCCGACTTAGTACCTAAAAGCGTATCGACCAGTTGGTAAAGCTTGCTGCGTTCGCTGGGCCAGCTGAAACGCTTAGCAGTTGCATACGCGCGTGCGGCGAGCGCGCTTCTTAGACCCGGGGCATGGTAGAGTTCCTCGATCGCCTGCGCCAGTTCGGTTGGCGAGCCAGGGGTAAAGTAGCGGACAGCGTTCTCGCCAAAGTAGTACTCAACTGTTCGCAGGCGGGAGGCAACGACGGGGATCCCCAGGGTCGCGTATTCGAGCAATTTTACCGGAAGCATAAGATGGCTGGCATGGCTCGGAAGGTTTGGTACCACGCCCAAATCGGCCGAAGCCAGAAGTGCCGGCAACTGTTCGAGCGGTACACATTGATAAAACGTGACGACACCTTCGAGCCCCAATTCCCTAACTTTGCTCTCTAATGTAGCCTTATAGTCCCCTTCGCCGATTACGTTGAATTTCAAATTGGGAATTCGGTCCCGGAGGCGAGCCAACGCTTCTAGAACGACTTCCAGACCCAGGCGGCGAGTTAAGGTTCCGTGACAAACCAGCGTGAAACCGTCGCTTGATTGGATGGGGCGCAGGCGGAAGATGCGAGTGTCGGGCGAGTTCATGACGACGGTGATTTTTCGCTGCGGGATACCTGCTGCGACGAGCCGGGCGCGATGCGGCTCATGAACAGCGAGCACGTGGTCGGCAAGCATCGCACAAACGCGCTCCTGCATTTGCAGTATCAGTGCCCCGATTTTACCCGCTTTGCCTGGAAATTTGTCTAAATAAAGCTCGGGCATCGTGTCGTGCATGTCGAACAGCACTTTCGTGCCGGTCAGTTTCAAAGGTAGCGCGCATAGCACGACCACGTCCGGCATCGTGCACGCGATCGCCAGATCATACCGGGCTTTCAGATGACGGCGCACTGCCGTTATGGTAGCTCGGACCAAGAAATTCGCGTAGTTGGCCACGTACTTCAAATTACTGCTTCCGCGGTAGCGTCGCAGTGGCAGCCGAATCACGTTCACTGCTTGGGTGTCGCTGCCACGCCCGCTATCGAGACAGATCACGTCAACCTGATGGCCACAAGCGGCGAGCGCCTCAGCCTGTCTTTTCACGCGCCCATCGCTTTCGTACGTCGTGTACGCCAAGAAAAGTATTCGCGCCATCACTCGACGTTTACCTAAAAAGGGGAGTTTCGCTTAGCAACGTCGCTTGCGCTTGCGTGGCGCCGCTGCCCTCGATTGACGGTCCATTGCGACCAACCGTCAATCTGAGCGAGGCCCTGCAACGCCACCACGCTGCGACCTGCGAAGGCAATGCCCGCCAGGCGTGCTCGAAATCGGCCAAAAATTTGAGAAACTCCTGATACGTATCCAAGTAAGGCGGTTCGCCACAGTAGTCAGGATGGATTAGGGCGAGGATCATTCCACCCATCGACGCGATCCAGCGAGCCTTCTCACGCCATATTGGAAGCGGATCGCGTCGCAGAAGGTGAATAAGCGTGTGGTCTTGAGCTAGCGTGTAGGGCAGTTCGACCATCTTGCCTATGAAGTACGGAAAGATACTGCAGCAGCCTCCAGGCTGCGGTTCGTAAGGATCGGTGTCGGCGAAACTTGAGTCATAGTCAAAATCCAGGCTCTGTATCCACGGCATCACACGAAGCGTCGAGGGGGAGCGGAAACCGCGCAGGTTGTGTTCCCGGGCAAGCTGTTCGAGCCGAGGTGCTAGAGCCTGGAAGTCGAGTTCGCTGCGAAAGAGCCGCCCGTCGTGGCTCAGACCGTGAGCGCCAAACTCAAACCCGCGTGCACGCAACCTTTCGACTAGTTTCCAATCGACCGGGTACTGCGCCAAAGGTATGTTCCATGACGAGTAGAAGCCCCAACGCTCTTCCAAGTCTGCTATTCGTTCCATCAACTGCATTCCCTTGGGGCTCTCGACGTCGTGGGTAAGGACGATACAGCACTTCCTGCCTTGGGGCCAAAAATCTATATGGTAACCGTCCTGCACGCCAAGTATTTCAACTCCTTTGCGCATCCACGCGCGCCAGTAGTCGACAAGAGCCCCCTCGCAAGGCCATGCGGGAAAAGGTCGCTTACGGCGGGCTCGAACGAAGTACGACTTCAAAAGGAAGCGCAACCTAAGCGGTATGAGCTGCTTTATCCGATAATAGTTATTGAGCTTGCTCGATGGCCGCCGCTCCTGCGGCGCGAGATAGTACTCGTAGAGATACCAGTCGGCGATATCGGCTGAAGGGCGGTTGAACTCCTCTAAGGAGGCGCGCCATTGTTGCGGCAGACCCCAGAAGGTAAAAGCGTCATTGCACGAAACGCCAAGGACCGAGTCTGTCGCTGATGTGGCGGACCCAGTTAAAGGTAGTGCTTCAGCTAACGCCATAAAGACTCCTTAAGTTGCAGCCGTAGCATCTGCTGTTTCCGAATGAAACGAATCAGCTCGTCTTCGGCGACTGGCTTGTCGCCGCGAAGATATCCTTCCACATAGCCCGCCATCATGAGCACTCCAGCCACAATTGGCGGCCACACCACACAATGGCGCAAAGCTCTGACGGCCATAAATAGCGGCGAATAACCTGCCCTGAACGCAGCCCGCCCCATCGCTAGGCGCGAGCGTATGTGGCCACTAGCAGCGCCTGCCGGACGATGATGGAAGGCGCGGATGTGGGGGAAACTTCGCGTTTTAAACCCCTTCATCATCGCGCGCGCTTCGTCGAGCGTGTCCCATCCAAGCCCTCCGTCGAGACCGCCTATCGCCTCGAGACAAGCACGCGTGTACATCTTGATTGCGCCTCTGGTGTGGAATGCAGGTCCTGGCACTTCGCGCCAGCGACCGGCTTTAAGCTCCAGTAATAAAGCGCTCGCTATACCCAGACGTGCGTCGCGTGCAAACTCTCGCAGCAGCAGTTCCACGAAATTCGGAGCGAAACTGATGTCGGCATCGAGTCGCAGCACGAAATCGAATTGTTCCCACACCTCCTTCGATAGAAAACGCGTTATCACACTTTCGCCCCCTGGCGAGCGGGGCCGCATGGTAGGCAGGCGATGAAGCTCAATCCACGGAAACCGTTGCGCCGCTTGCTCGGCGATTAACGGAGTCGCATCGCTAGAGCCATCGTCGATAAGGATCCAACGTCGCGGCGTGACGGTTTGATTGGTCACGGACCCGATCAGTCCGGGCAAAAACGCCTCTTCATCGCGGGCAGCGGTAATCACCAGATAGTTCGTCATCGCACCTCGTCGTTAAACTGTTTTGTAAAATCTCTTTCCATTTCTTCACGGAGTGCTTCGAGTACTGTT
This sequence comes from Pseudomonadota bacterium, assembly GCA_021324755.1. Taxonomy (GTDB): domain Bacteria; phylum Desulfobacterota; class Binatia; order Binatales; family Binataceae; genus JAJPIL01. The sequence continues at coordinate 133,594 of JAJPIL010000028.1, read as the reverse complement.
TGCTCGCTATTTTAAAAACGTCCGAAAAGTGCTTTCTGTCGTATCGCGTGGCAGAGACCACGGCGTAAAGCGCCGCTTTGTGAAAATAGACATACGACTAGGTTTCAGTCAGTTGCGCTTCGATCTGGCTGCCGAGCAACGGGCGCGGTTTGGCGCTGAGTAGCTCACGGATCAAGTCGAATTCGCAAAAGCACAAAATCAACGCTGGCACTGCGAGTAGCGCAGCAAGACTTACGCTGGGCGGCGCGCCGGTTGCTGCCGCCACGATTTTGACGCCGACGGCGGCAATTGCACACCACAAAGTCGCTCGTAATGCGGGCGACACCGCTCGGACAAGGGATGTCGGACTTGATCCGACAAGCTTGCAGACGAGCGACTGACCGATCAAGCCGATCGCTCCTTCCACCACCGACATGCCGACGCATACGGATTTAAGTCCTTGGCGAGCAAGCACGCAAACTGTTAGCACGATTAGAATCGTTCGCAGACCGTTCAAATAGATATCCATTTCGGGCCGTCCCTTGCTGTAGTATATGGAGCCGATGCCCGAACGAAGCCCGACCATGGCCAATCCTGGGGCGAGCATGCGCAGCAGAGGAGCGGCACTGCTCCACTGCGTTCCATAAACGACGCTGATAAGTTCGGGCGCTGCGATCACGGCGCATGCCAAAGCTGGAAGCACAAAGCGCGCGAGCTTGTCTACCATCGCGCAGTATGCGCCGGCCAGGCGCCGGTCGTCGTCCTGAATCCGTGCGAAAGTCGGCAGTGCGACGCGAACCATCACGCGATAAAGGCGATCGGGAATAAAACGCAGAAGCTCCCATGCAATGACGTAGAGACCAAGCGCTCGGTTACCCAACAGGGCGCCGACGAGCAAAAAATCAATATTGAAAGCCAGCGTGGTGATGAGACGCGCGCCCCACGCGCTCAGCGAAAAACGCATCAATTCTTTAGCTGCGCGAAAGCTCGGTCGAGACGTCGGTACATAAGGCTCGGAGAAGAGAAGTATCAACCCGGAAATGGACAGACGGCACGCAAGGCCCGCTATTAGGCAGACGCGAGCGAAGCCTTTTGCCATCAGCAGTAAAGCGGTCACCAAGAAGGTAACCTCCGAGGTTACCTCTGCAAGCGCTATAGCGCCAAAGCGCAACTCTCTTCGAAGCTTCGCGCAGGCCGTGGCTGCGGTGCCAGCGACGAGGACTGGCAGACAAAGCATCCGCAAGTCCGAGTCCAACGAACGCATACTCATGATTGCGGCTAGGGTCGGGGCCGAAAAGTACAGCAAAGCGCTTATCATTACCGTGAGTGATACCGTTAGCCACCAAGTTGCCGCTTGATGGTCTTCGCGCAGTTCCTTGCGCTGGACCAAAGCCTCCGGCAATCCGCCGTCGCTAAAGAGTAAGAGCAAATTCACGATGACGTTAGCTGATTTGAACGCGCCAAAGTCGGCCGGCTTAAGCCCGCGGGCAAGTACGACTCGGCCGCTTACGCGGAAAAATTGCACCAACGCTTCCGCGAGCGCGTTATTGCGAACGCCGCGCGTGAACGCAGATTCCAGCGAAAGCGATGGTTCGCGCAACGCGGTCGATTTGTCTGCCGCGCTCACCTGCCCTACTCCCATTTAGAACCCTTCACCGTGAAGCATCGCTGGGACGGTTCGCATCAAAATCTTTAAATCCGTGGCCAAAGACCATTCCTGGATGTACTGAATATCGAGTCTTACCATTTCCTCGAACGAAAGCCGGTTTCTGCCGCTTATTTGCCACAGGCCGGTGATTCCAGGGGGAGCTTCGAGCCGTCGGCGGTGCCAATCCTTGTAATGTTCAAGTTCGTAGGGCAGTGCGGGCCGTGGTCCTACCAAGCTCATATCGCCGCGCAACACGTTTATCAGCTGGGGTAATTCATCCAGACTAAAGCGGCGCAGCACTCGACCTACGCGCGTCACCCGGTCGTCATTGGCTAACTTAAAGACCGGCGAGCCGTCGGCCCCATTCACCGCCGCTCTGTTAAGGCGAATCCAGTCCGCAACGTAAGCGCGGTGCGTTTGGTCGCTCGCAGCGGGTTTCATCGTGCGAAACTTCAGCATCTCGAACGGCCGCCCGTAAGCTCCGAGCCTTAGCTGTCGAAATAATATGGGAGGACCGTCAAAAAGTCGGATCGCTAGCGCAGCTACCACCATTATCGGCGCGCTCAAAGTGAGCAAGATGGTTGCGGCCACCAAGTCGAACGCCCTCTTGATCGCGAAGTTGAGCCCCTCGATATTAGACCCGCGCGGCCCAATTAACGGCACTATGCCCACCAGATCGACCCGAAAACCGCCGGTGACCGACTGCAGCATCCATGGCGCGACCAGCCAGCGAAGTCTCAGCCGCTCGCAAAGCTTGATTATTTCCTCCAGTCGCTGGGGCGAAGCCTCGGGCATTACGATCGCGACTTCGAGCGTGGGATGCAGCCCGGCTAGTCGTTCCAGTTCGGACAAACGTCCGAGAACCGAGTAGCCCCGATAGCGCTCGTCGGACGAAGCCTCGTCGTCGACGAATCCCAAAAACTCGTACTGGGTCATCTGCTCGACTATCCTGTCGCACACATATTGCGAGACGTGGTTGAAGCCGACAATTACGAGTGGGATCGCGATCTTGGGGTCGGTGTAGATACGTCGAATCAAAGCACGGCAGCCCGAGCGTGATAGGCTTACCAGCAGTAAACTAAAGACGTAAGCGAGCCCCAACGTAATACGAGCCAGGTCGAGGTGCGCCAAAAATCCCAAGATCAGCGTTAGCAACCAGGCGCTCGTACAACCTTTGAACGTGGCTAGAAGTTCGTCTGGTCCCCCGTTGCGCAATCGGTATAGGTCGCACGCGCGAAAGACCAAGAGCCACACCGTCAATAGCGTAGCGACGAGACCCGTGGCGGCCAACCAGCCGCTTTGAAACAGCCGGGATTTGAGAGCCCCCGACGGGTCGTGCAAATTTACGGCAAGAGCGAAGGCCGCTAATAGTGCAAGCGCGTCACTAAGCGCGAACAAGGCTTTTTGCCGTTTAATTTCGTCCGTCAACATAACGTTTCGAGTGATTGTCGAGCGCCGATCGCACAATCTCGCAAACTTCAGCCACGTCGGATTCGGTCATGTGAGGATGAAGCGGCAACGACAGCGTGGTCTTAGCGATGCGTTCGGCTATGGGGAAGTCGCCGGCACGATAGCCGAGAAAACGGCAGGCCGGCTGCAGATGAAGCGGTATCGGGTAGTGGATGCCGCATTCGATCCCGTTGTCGAGAAGCGCCTGTCTTACTTGGTCGCGATGGTGCGTTCGAATGGTAAAAAGATGATAGCACGCTTCAGCGTCGGTCGGCTCCTTAGGAAGCTCAAGCTCACAGTCCGAGAGCAACTTTCGATAAAGCGTAGCCAACGCGCGCCTGCGCCTATTCCAAGCGTCGAGCCGGTCGAGTTTGGCGCTGAGCACCGCGGCCTGGAGGGCATCCAGGCGTGAATTGTAACCCAGTTGCGCGTGGTCGTAGTGGGATATACGTCCGTGATCGCGCAGGCTTATCACCTTTTTGGCGACTTGCTCGTCGTTGGTAGCGACTGCTCCGCCGTCTCCCCATCCACCGAGGTTCTTTCCAGGGTAAAAACTGAAGCAACCGGCGATACCTACGCTGCCGGCACGAACCCATTGACCATCGAGACGAAGGCGCGCACCGTGAGCCTGGCACGCGTCTTCGATCAGTACGAGGTTGTGCCGCTCTGCAATCGCGCGCAATTCCGTGAGGGAAGCAGGCATGCCATAAAGATGCACCGGCAAGATTGCGCGCGGAGGATGCTCGCGGACGTGGTGACGGAGCGATCCTTCGAGGTATTCGAGCACGCTGTTTGGGCTTAAATTGGCGGTTTCGGGATCGACATCGGCAAACAGGGGTCGTGCCCCAACCTGAACGATCCCTTCGACGGTACCGATAAATGTAAGCGGCGTGGTTATCACACCATCGCCCGGGCCGACTCCAGCGGCCAATAGAGCCAGGCGCAGAGCGTCCGTTCCGCTCCCTACTCCGACGACATGGCGCACTCCAAGGTAATGCGCGAACTTTTCTTCGAATTCCGCGACCTCTGCGCCTCCGACGTAGGCAGCGCGTTGGTGCAAGCGCACGAGCCTCTCAGCAATCGCGTCATTCAGCTCCTGGTTCTGCGCGACCAGGTCAACCATTTTTATACGCATCTTGCTTCCCCTCGGATTCGATGAACGCGGCCCTGATGAGCCGAGCGGGAACGCCCGCGACGATTGCTCCGGGCGCGACGTTTTTCGTCACCAACGCGCCCGCCCCGACCATTGCGCGCTCGCCTATCTCGACCCCGCACAGGATGACGGCGCCACTGCCAATCGACGCGCCGCGCCGAACAACGGTGCGTTCCATATGCCAATCGCCGTCGCCTTGAGGCGAGCCATCGGCGTTGGTTGCGCGCGGATAACGATCGTTGATGAAGACGACGCCATGGCCAATGAAGACCTCGTCTTCGATTTCGACTCCGCTACAAATAAAGGTATGGCTGGATATTTTGCAGCGGGCGCCGATTTTTGCGTCGCGTTGAATTTCCACGAACGCGCCGATTCGGGAGTCATCGCCGATCGAGCATCCGTAAAGGTTAACGAACGGGCTGAGCCTTACCCGTTGGCCAAGCTTCACGTCGTCAGCGATACACGAGTATTTGTGTGGGGCTGTGCGTTTCATATCCGTCCACCTGGTACGTGTCGTCGACCGGAACCGGTTTGCCACCGTAACGGAGCGAGCGATTTGCCGCCTCGAGGACCGTGACCACCCTCAAACCGTTGAGCCCGTCGGTTCGTGGCTCGTCGAGGCCGAGCACGCAATCGACAAAGTGCTCGCTTTCGGTTTTTAGCGGCTCGGTTTCCTCCAGTCGCGGTATGTAGATGTCGCCGTAACGGTATGAGTACTGGAATTCGCCGAAGGTATCGTAGTAGCGATGCACATTGACGCCTTTGTCGTAGACACGAATTTTTTCCTGGATCGCCGTGTCGTCGTAAACGAGCATCTTGCGTGAGCCGACGATCGTGGTTCGTCGTATCTTGTTCGGGTCGAGCCAGCTCACATGGATGAAGGCGATAAGCTTGTTGGGAAAGTGAAGCGCCAGCAACGCGACGTCCTCGACGCTGTTAGCGTAATGACTCTGTCCATGGCATCCCACGGCCTGGGGCATTTGGCCAAGCAGCATCAAAATTATTGAGACGTCGTGGGTAGCGAGATCCCAGACGACGTTCACGTCGCGTTGAAAAAGGCCGAGATTAGCGCGCACCGAGCTTATGTAGAAAATCTCTCCGAGCTCGCCCGACGAAATAAGCTCCTTGATTTTCATCACGGGAGCGCTGTACTCGAAGGTATGCCCCACCATGAGTACGACGTTGTTCGCGCGCGCGAGCTGAACCAGATGCGCAGCTTCTCGAGCGCTGGTTGCCAACGGCTTTTCCACGAGCACTGATTTGCCCGCTTCGAGCGCCTTGCGCGCAATTGAATAATGGGTTGAGACTGGCGTAGCCACGACGACCCCTTCGACCTCGGGATCGTGTAAGACCTTTTCAAGCGAATCGGTGGTTTCTACTGCCGGGTACTGCCGCTCGATGTGTTGGCGCCTGTTGGCGTCAAGGTCGCAGCAGATAAGCCGCTCGACGCGATGGCCTTGGTACAGGTTGCGGACCCAGTTAGGTCCCCAGTACCCAAGGCCTATGACCGCCACAGCACGCAGCTTGTCGCGCTTCAATTGTCGTGTTAAGCCGTTGTTGGAGCTCAGGTTCGGTGAAAACCCCTGCTCTAGTGTCATCAGTTTCTCCTAAGGCCTAGAAATCGACGGACGAAGGTCGGAATCGATTCTTGCGCCGCATTGAGAATAACTCCCACTGGTGAGCGCTCGGCCGCTCGCAGCGCCGCTGTCGTGTCCAGAATTTCGGAAAACTCGGTGTGTCCATAGCGCGCTACCAGTAGCAACGGGTCGCTCGGCCTAACGAGGTTTAAAGTTCGAGCGTCGAGTCTCACCACGCCAAGATCGCAAACGACAACAGAGCTCGAGTTCGCTAGCTCGTCGAAAATTTCAGACCTGGGGTCACGCATCAGATTTGTCAACGACGAGGCGGTCAAAATTTTGAGTTGAGCAAAGTGCGTGTCTTGTACTGAGTTGAACGCGCCCTTGGTCAGGTTCTGAGACTGGTCGTCGTGAATGGAAAAAAGGCGATGGAGGCCAGGGCGCGAAAAGTTTGCGTCGACCAGCAAAGTCGTGAGCCCCAGGCGTTCGCTCAGGTCGAAGGCAAGCGCTCCTGCGACCGTCGAGCACCCGTCGCCGGGCCGGCAACCGGCAAACAGTACTCGTACGTGTTCGCCAAGGCGTGCCTTCGGTGCCAACCGCTCGCTTATCCGCCTTATGGTGCTGGATTTGGCGATTTTGAGCAGCACACGAGGCTCGTCGGCGGCAGAAGAAAACTCCGTCACCGCCGAAAGCGTTTTGCGCATCCTCAAATGCTCATCCGCCTTGGCGTACCTAATCGGCTCAAGCCTGGTGAGGTTGCCTTCGCGCCGTATTGCTTCGAAATACTTCCCCATATCGAGCTACTCTCGCGATGACGTGGAAAACGGAGCTGGCAAGTAGATCGTATCGCCAGGGTAGAGCCTGTTTGGATCTTTTATTTGAGGGTTGGCCTTCACCAGTCGGTCCAGTTCGTCTTTCGAGCCAAGGTAGCGAGCGGCGATGTTTGCTAGCGTATCGCCACGACGAACAACCACTTTGCGCTTCTCTTCAGTAGTTCGGTCTGCGGCTGGGGCGTTACCGTCGCCGTCCTTCACAATATAGGTCGTCACTTCGCGTGTCGGTAAACTTCCAGACCGCGTTGCACTTGGCTCAGAAGGCATGATGATTGGAGTGACTTCGAGCCGATCCTCGCGAAGTGCGGGCGTAGCGTAAGCAGGGTTGGCCTTGACGTTCTCAAGGACGAAAGGCCGTCGTTCTTGCGCCTCGCTATGTGATGGCTTGACCAAGGCGGCGTCGGCTTGCAGCTTCTGCCAGTAGTAGGTAGTAAGTCCGCCGAGCAACGCGAGACCTGAAAGGGCCGCTGCCAAACGGAGCCTGGGTTTTGACGCGCCCACGATCCGAGCCCAAGCGTCGGCCATGTTGGTGGTTTGCTTTTTGCCGGTTAGCGCCTGCGCGCATTCCTTCAGAGCCCTGCGTGCCGCTTTGATGTCGACTTGCTTTGATCCGGATGCATAGGCGACTAACATCGCGTTGTGGCACAACAAGTTGATCTGTCGCGGAATTCCGTTACTTTCGCGCGCGATGAGACGCAGCGCGGCGGGAGAAAAGATTTTTTCCAGTGAACCGTTGTTGGCGTTTAGTCGGTATTCGATGTATTCGCGGATCTCGCGCTGGTCGAGGGGTTCGAGTCGCGCCCGTGCGCCGATCCGTTGATTGAGCTGGCGCAGATGCGGTTGGCTTAGTCGGCGCTCGAGCTCGGGTTGGCCAACCAGGATTATCTGCAAAAGTTTTCTCTCGTAGCGCTCGAAGTTGGAGAGCAGCCGCAACTCTTCGAGCACTTCGTCGCTCAGATCCTGCGCTTCGTCGATGATGATTGCGACGCGCTCCTGCTCGTTGAGTCGCGAAAGCAACTCGTTGAGCGCCTGGATTAAGCCAAGTTTCCCTGGTTCGGCAATTCTTACTGGCAGCTGGTCGAGGATTACCTTCAACAGCTCCTCAAAACTTAGCTTCGGGTTCGAGACGTAAGCTATGCGCACCCATCTATGCTCGCGCGCAAGTAGAGAGCAAATCAGTGTGGTTTTGCCCGTTCCCGCCTCTCCGATAAGCGACGTAAAGCCGGAAGGTTCTTTCAGTCCCCATTCGAGTGCTGCCAGACCTTCGCGATGGGCTCTGCTCAGGTACAGCAGACGGGGAGACGGTGTAAACTGAAACGGCGGGCCGCTTAAACCGAAGTGTTGATAATACATAACTCGCTACTCTTCCTCGGGAATCGCCCCTATGCTGTCGAGTCCGGTCAGTTGGGTTATCGCTGCCAAGGCGTAAACCTTGGGGTCACGCCATTCTTCCCAGTAGGCCGCCCCACAGCCCAAAACCAGCGCTAGCAGGGCGCCGACGGCGAGGTTGAGCGGAACGTTAGGTGAGACAGGCTTGAGCGGAGTGCTCGGCGGTTGTGCGACACTTACGTTGAAAATTTTACTCTGGTTGAGCCCGTGGCTTGCCCGCGCCTCCTCGCCTTTGCGGATGTAAGAAAGATAGACCTCCCGATCAGCTTCAACTTGACGTTGGGCACGCTCGATTTCCACGCCGTCGTTTATCAACTCTCCGACTCGCTGGCGCACGGCTGCGATCTGTTGTTGTAAAGCGGCTTCGCGCGCCTTGAGGGAGGCGGCTTTGGCCTGGGCCTGCTTGAGGCTGGTGTCGACGGCTATCCAAACCGGATTGAGTGTCACGCTGGATTCTTTGATTTCGAGCTCGTTTTCGTGCTCTAGGATCGATTTCGCAGCCGAAAGTTTCGCTTCGATTTGTCGGATCCGGGCGCTACTAGACTGGTAGCGGCTTAAAAGCTCGGCTCGCTCCGCCTCGAGCCGAAGCACTTCGGGCTTTAGCTGTTGTAATGCGAGATTCTGCTCCTGCCGGGTCTCCTTGGTCAGCAATTGAGGAGTGTGACGGGACTGCTCCTTGAGGAGCTCCACTTCGCTGTTGGTTGCAGCCAGCTCGGCATGGGTGTCATTGAGCTCGTCCTCGAGCGCGGCGAGTTCCTCGGTGAGCTTTCGGCGCTGCTCGGCGAGATCGGTGATGCCGGTTTGAAGCTCAAGCGCGCGCAAGGTTTCCTCAGATCTTTGAAGGCGTTCCTTCAAAAGCTGTGCTTGAGTCTCGAAAAAACGCATCGCCCGCGGATCGTTGGAGAGGCCAGCATGGTAGTCCAGGTACTGGTCGATCAGCCGAGACAAAAAGGTTTGTGCCCATTTGGGATCGTGAGCGGTAAAACTCACTTCGATCAGGTTCGATCGCCTGATTACCCAGGATGAAAGGTGTTTTGATACGTTGGCGATACGGCGCGCTTGGTCGGTAAGCGCCGGCGTACGATGGAGCGTCTGATAGCCGAGCATCGGCAAGCTTACGAGTGCGGCCAGCGTTTTGCTGATGAGGCCCGACCACGTCCCAGAGGCGTCGGGCCAGTCGATGCGTGCGAGTGCCTGAGCGACAAGATAGGGACTGACTAAGAGGTCGCGTTCGGAGTTCAAATCCTGCTCGGTAACTGGATAGCTTACCGCCGAAGGCTGGGAAGAAGAGTTGCTTTGAAGCCCTGGCGAGACAAGTAATTGTGCGCGGCTATCTTGAATGAGCACCTTTGCCTTTGACTCGTAAACTGGTGGTGTCACCAGCGTTATCGCCACAACGATCCCCATCACAACCGCGGCAACTCTAGATACGGTAGCGCCGCGCCGAAAGATAAGCTCGATCCAGTATTCGACCTGTTTCTCCATCGCTAAGCTTCTACGGGACTCGCTGTTTGCGCACCTTTCCGTGCCATGCTGCCGTGTGATCTAAGCGAAATTCGTACCAGTCAGATCTTTTGCTGATCCGAGAAAAATACGCGCTTTTTGGAAATTTGGCGCCTCATGGAAAATGGGAGGCAGTAAAAATTACACGGTGTGGCTGGCAACAGCATTCAAGCGAAGGCTTTAGAGTGATGGTGAGAAGCCGTGAACTAAAAAGTCTGACGCCTAGACTAGCTCCGACCACGCTTGCATTCATTCAGGTGCGTGGCACAGCTCGATGCGCAACATCAGTAGCCGTTTGCGGATTTTCGCGACTATAACGAAGATGGGTGCAAAGATAGATTCTGTTGAGAAAAACCCGGGTAGCCTTTGCTAAGCGGTTTATCCCTTATACGTGTGGTACGCCGCAAATTGACCAAGCTTCGAAACGAAGACCGGTTTTAGCGGTCCCGATCGATTCTGGCGGTAAGCTATTTTTCGACTAATACGACGACTTCCGAGCGGCCAGTATCCGGATCGAGGCGCATAAGATAGGCGGGCAGATGCGAATGGGCCAGGCTGACAGTGGTTTTGGCGTCGCAACCACACCAGGCGGCAAAGGCGTCGTTAATCTTGGCAAAATGCTCGAGCTGGGTCGTGCTTAGAGGCAAGGCGGATTCGGAAATCCACAGGTTTAGAACTTTGCCATGAAGGCTCGGATTTATCTCCGGGTCAGTGCGCGACGCGCGAGCGTTCTCTTTTACCCATTTCGCAAAATTCTGCCGGCTGAGTCGCCGCACCTTGCTATTCTCTTTGGCCAGTTTAGCGATTTCTGAGGTGAGGCGCTTGGAAGGCCGCGCTGTTTTCCGCTGCTCTTTGCGCTCGAGTATTTGCCATATTTGCTCCGACCATTTCGCTACCTTCGACCTGTCCGCCCCAGCGATCGATTCGTAGCTGAGTACCTGCGTTATAGCGCTTTTTATGTCGCGACGCTCAAGAGATCGTTGTATTTGAGCCTCGGCTTCGCTGCGCAAGCGCGCTGCGAGCTCGGCTGCGATTCGGGGGCTCTCGCCCTTTGGGTTGGAAGCGGCAGCAGCACTGCAATCGTGATATTGTTTGCTCAGCGAATAAGTGGGAGCGCCGATCAAATACTCCGTAAGACAAAGACCGTCGGAAGCCTGTTGACGTTCGCGTGGACTTAGCTGTTGGGATTGGGTTAGTGCTGCTTCGTAATGTTCATGTGCCGCCTGATAGCGTCCGGCTGCCGCCTCCTTTTGCGCGCTCGAGAGCATCGCATTTTGACACCCTTGGACAGCGAAAAATACCAAGAGCGACAGGACTGAAACCCACTTTACCCGAATAGCGCCCTCGCCTCCGAAGATTACATTAGGTGTTGGGTTTCGCATCGATGTTTATGTGCACGACCCTGTATTTTCAAACGCTCTTACAAGTTGCTTTCGACGAGCACCGGGTTTTGATAACTGTTCATGCTGTCTAATCCTCGAAAGCCTTGACCGCTATTCTCAAATGAGTTCTGCCAGTGCCACCTTCGTTAATTTGGTCGCCTGCGCAGATAGAGTCCCGCCGCTGCCCTCGCACTTCAGTCCCGCCCCTGTTCGACAGTTGAGCTCTAGGGTGCGGGCACCATCATGTATGGTTCGAACGAGAAGGGCACCATATTCTGTATGTAATGTCTTGCCCATTGGTTGACTGCCTGTATCTTTTTGGGCGTGACCAGCACGAGGTCTCGGGAAGCGAGAGTGGCGTCTTCGCCGCTATCGGGATGTGCCATAGCGGCCTGTAAATTGAGGATTTCGCTGTGAACTATCCCACAGGCATCCCGTCGTACCAGTAAAACCTTCTTCTTATTGGCATATTCGGTGAAGCCGCCAGCGGTGACAATGGCCTGTAGCGCTGTCATCCCAGGTAGCAATGGAAATGCGCCGGGATGCATCACTTCGCCACCGATATAAACTTGGCGACCAGGCGTTCCTATTATGTGGACCGTTGCGTTCGGCTCGCGCAGCTCCTTTTCATAAGCCTTGTCGAGCACAGCGGCGAACTGGGCTGGGGTAAGGCCGGCTGCGTGCACCACGCCAGCGACAGGAAGCGAGACGTTCCCGTCGAGTCCGACAGTGACTTTGGTGCTGAACTCGGGGCTTAGATAAAAGTCGATTGCAAGCTGATCGCCAGGCTGGATAAGCGATGTGGTATCGGTATAAAGAGCCGCCTTCTGAATAGCGGCGTTGGCCTCGCATTGTTCAGGCGTTAAGAGCGCAGGATGCGGGCTTGCGATTTTCGCTTCTTCTCTACTGGCGCTTGAAGAGCAACCCAGTAGCGACAACGATACGATCAATGCAACGACGACAATAAACGGCCTCTGTCCTTGCGACCGGAGAAGGCGCAACGTGCCGATATTCCAAAAGTGCGTTCCCCGAAACATCTTTGGATCTGGATTTACCAATGTCGGAATTATTAACTGCTTAAAACCCCTCCGACGTGTCGATCGTCCTGGGCGAAAAGCTGCGACTCAGTGTTCTTTTTTCCTGAACCGTTACTTTAAGTTTCCCTGATCGCCCTGACGTTCACATACGCAAAGGTCGTGCCTGTGTCTTTTGCCCGGCTTGTAGCGCTAAGAGCCTAAGAAGGGCTTACTCAAGTCGTAATTCGCCCTTTGTTGCACAATGGCGTGAACGCGAAAATTTGTAAAAATTACAGAAAATCCAGCGTAAGGTGCCTTGGTTAGACTGGCAAAGCTGTGTCGCTAAAGGCAGAGGATGGCTCCGGGATTACTTTTTTGAGGCTTGCGGCCCAATCCACGTGTTTGGCACCTGTGGCCTGGTTTTGAGGCCCATGACCCCTACATACTCGCGTCTTTTTCTCTGCTTGTTTATTTGCTGGAAACGAATTTTGTTTTGTTGCGAAGTTAGGCGCAGGCGGCTCGCCCTCTGGATTCGGCTTCGAGTCCTTGCGCCCGGATGCCGAGCTGCTTTATCGTTTTAAGAGCGCTGACCATGATGGCAAGGGTTAAGGGCGAAGTAGGTGTTTAGACGCTTTAAATTCGAGAAGGATCTTTACGAAACACTTGAATTTATACCGCTTGCGGTGCGCCGCAAGTTCGATCTTTGCCGTATCCGGTTGAGCCTCAGGCAATGGCAGCAGCTAGGACAGGCCGAACGCCTAGCGATATGTCACTTTCCGGTCAATCTCGAAGAAGAGCGTGAGGCTTTGCGCGCTTTTGTTCGCGAGGCGGTTAAGCGGAGCTCAGGCGAGGAGGTTGAAATGCTTCCGGAGTCGGACAAACCCGCCTCTGACTTGCCGGCTGAGCCACCCGCACGCCTGGTGGAAAACGCAAAGGCCGTCGGCGTCGAGCTGACAAAGGCGCTGTGGGACAAGCTCGACGCTGACGAACGGTACGCCTTGATCAAGCTAGGCGCTGGCGAGAAAGTAAGCCACAACTTTGCAATCGCGATTAAAGAATTTCAGGAAGCTTATGCATCATAGGAGCTTTTGCGTTGACCGCGGAAGGGATGGGTCGCGAGAAAGAAGTAGTGGGGATTGCCTACTAATCGCGTGGTTTAAGCGTGTCGGCGCGGCGGTCAGATGAAAGCTTAGTTCAAGCCGATTTCGTTTGGCTTTGCGTTGCAATTCTTTTTCCCTGGTAGAGTCTTCTAAATTACGCTGGTGCCAGAATTCAGCCGTTCGCTCGCCCAAATCTGACGACTGTGTCCGAGTCTTTTTAGCTTTAGCGCGCCTGAAGAGCTGATCGTTTAAACTCCAGGCCCACAAAGTGGCGTCGTACCTTGCGTAGGCGGGCGCAGTAAGCGTTGCTTCTGTTTACGGTTGAGCGCGTCGATGATCGACAAAGTGGTTGGATCTTTTGACGAGGCGGTTAGCGACATGCGCGACGGCGCAACCCTCCTGATTGGTGGTTTCGGCGGTTTTGCTGAATGCCCCAGTTACCTGATTGCCGCGGTCGCGCGCAAAGGCGTCAAGAATTTGACTATTGTCGCGAACTCTGCCGGTTGGGGACTGGAGTTCAGGGACCAGTTGGTAGCTCGGATGCGCCCGCTGCTCCGGTACCCAGAGGATTACTACGACCAAGGCATCTTGATTGAGCGGGGTCAGGTGAGTAAGGCCATCGTTTCGTTCGCGGCGGCCATCGGCCACGTGCAGACGCCGCTGGAAAAGAAGGCAGCGGCCGGGGAGGTCGAAGTCGAGCTCGTGCCTCAGGGAACCATGGCTGAACGGATTAGGGCCGCCAAGGCCGGAATTCCCGCGTTTTACAGTCCGGTCGGAGCTGGTACTTTTACCGCTCAGGGCAAAGAGGTACGTCAGTTTGACGGTCGTGAATGTGTTTTGGAGCGAGCTATTCGGGCAGACTATGCGCTGATTCGCGCACACAGGGCTGACCGCTATGGAAATCTAGTCTATCGGGGAAGTACGCGCACGTTTAATGCCACGATGGCCGGCGCCGCCAGGATAACGATCGCCGAGGTCGACGAGATCGTCGAACTTGGCGAGCTCGAGGCTGAGCACATAGTGACTCCTGGAGTCTACGTGCAACGAGTCGTGGTAAGGCCAAGTTCTCCCAGACCCTGGAACGTCCCATCTTAGAAAGAACTTGTCGTGAGGGCTTAAGTTGGCTCGCTCAAGACTTGACGAAAGGGCGATCGCTTTTAGAGTCGCCAAAGAGTTTAGCGATGGGATGGTGATAAACCTAGGGATCGGTATTCCGACCCTGTGCGCCAATTTTATTCCTTTGGGACGAGAAATTCTTTTCCACTCGGAAAACGGCGTGATCGGCTTCGGGGAAATAATCGAGAACCCTAATCTCGCCGACCCGACGCTGATTAACGCCGGTTCTCAACCCGTCTTGCGCCGTCCCGGCATGGCGATAGTCGACCAAGCCGAAAGTTTTGCCGTCATCCGCGGTGGCCATCTTGACCTAGCGGTGCTTGGAGCATTTCAAGTTTCGGAGCAAGGTGATTTGGCGAACACGGTGATGCCGGGAAAGAGCATCGGAAGCATCGGTGGCGCCCAGGATCTCGCTTTTTGTGCAAAACGGGTAATCGTTGCCATGACTCACGTCGACCGCGATGGGCGGCCAAAAATAGTTAGGCGGTGCACCTCCCCTGTAACGGCACCGCGCTGCGTGAACCTGATCGTTACCGATATCGCGGTGATCGCTGTTTCGGGTGAAGGTCTGACCTTGTTGGAATACGCGCCGGGGTGGTCGGTTGAGGAAATTCAAGCACTGACCGAACCGCATCTTCGAACAAGTCCTACGTTGAGGGAGATCGAGCTTCTGTAGAACCTTAGAACTTTTTGCCGTTGTTTAAGGGAAATTAGTTTACGGACCGACGCTGCAACAGGCGCGTCTGCTGAGCCTGCGGAAGGAGCCGAAAGTGCGCATTTATCGCGTGTCTTTTTGGTTCCTACGTCATGTAGATGCCTCCGTTTACGTGGATAGTCTGTCCGGTGATAAAGCCGTTGCATGCGAGCATCACGGCTACAAGGCCTACTTCCTCGGGCGTCCCGAAACGGCCCACCGGTAAGGCTTGAGGTTTTGCCCGCGGGTTGTCGCGCAGCATGTCGGTGGCCACCAGGGCGGGCGAGATGGAATTCACGGTAACTCCGTCTTTAGCCAAATTGGCGGCGTAAAAGTGCATCAGGCCGGCAAGCCCAGCTTTGGATGCCGCGTAGTGGGGACCAACGATACCGCCCAGGTTCGCCGCATCTGAAGTTATAAATATGATCCTTCCCCACTTTCGCTGTCGCATCGATGGCATCACTTCAGAAGCAACTAAAAATGCTGCCCGCAGGTTGATCCTGATCGCTTCGTCCCACGTCTCAACCGTTAACGTGTCGAACTCAACCGGGCGTGCAACTCCGGCGTTGCTCACCAGAATATCGATCACGCCTAAGCGGCGGTTAACCTCGCGCACCATCGAACGTACTTCGTCCTCGCTGGAGACATCCGCTCTAAAAGTATCTGCTCGCGCGCCAAGGGCTGTTATTTCTTTCACTACCTGATGAGCCCTGTCTGCGTGCTCCTTGTAGTTGACTGCCACATCCGCGCCAGCGGCCGCCAGTGCAAGCGCGATCGCTTTTCCCAGCCCTCGGCTCGCACCAGTAACCAGTGCCAAACGGCCCCTGAGGTTGAACATTTCGCCTAGAGCTTGCAAGCGGCGACCATCAGGCGGAGCGATTGCTTGTCCGTCGTTCATATGAACTTATCCCATTGAGCGTCGTTCGTTCGCTAACATGAAAAGTAGAAGCGCCGCGCTGTTTAAGAGCAAGTTTAAGTCTTGGCGCCTTTTCGGTTAAGGTTGATGCGATTATGGCTTGTGAGGACATCGGCCAGTTGCGCGCTTTAATTTCGAAGGTGTCAAGTGTTTCGAATTGTAGCCCGTGCCAAAAAGAGTGCAACGGCGAGTCTCGGGTGATCTTAGAAGTCGGAGGTTGAACTTCGTTCCTGATGTGCACGTTGGCTCTTTATTTTCAGGTTTTCGACGACTGGCCGGTCGTAATAGCGGCCAATCGCGACGAATTTTTCGACCGTCCCGCGCTTGCGCCGAGGAAGTTGGCCGAGCAGCCGGAGATCGTGGGAGGCCTCGATCTGAAAGCCGGAGGCACCTGGCTCGGTATCAACCAGTACGGAATGGTT
Organism: Pseudomonadota bacterium; assembly: GCA_021324755.1. Taxonomy (GTDB): domain Bacteria; phylum Desulfobacterota; class Binatia; order Binatales; family Binataceae; genus JAJPIL01. The sequence continues at coordinate 117,417 of JAJPIL010000028.1, read as the reverse complement.
GCTGGGCTACTTAACCGCCGCTCAGTCCAGGCTCCGAACCCTAAGCCCCGCTCTCGAGGGCTGCTTTGCCTGGACGCTCTAAAGGAGACGACTCCTTCCAAGGCAGCTTGGATGGTTAGTAGGCAGCGGCCTCAACTTTACAATCCCTTCAATCTTCTTTTGGTTTCGCCGCAAGAGGCGTTCGTTTGCTTTCTAAGCAAAGGCCGAATTGAGACAGTTCGCCTCGAGCCCGGGTTTCACATGCTTACAAATCTTGACGTGGACGACTTTGAGTGCCCCAGGATAAGCCGGGCTTATCGGCGCTTTGCTGCCCTGGAGTGTTTTTGTGGCGATCCGACGAAGCTGGGGGAGCTTCTCGCCGACCATGAGGGATTCGATCCCGCTTTGCCACGGTCGAGCGCTTTGTGCGTGCATCTTGAAACCTATGGCACTCGCTCATCGAGCATCATCGCCATCGGGCGCGAGCTCGCTAATGCGTGCCATTATTTCGCCGACGGTCCGCCTTGCCGCGCGCCATTCGAGCCAGCACCGTTACCTCGGTTCGAAGCAAGAGTTTCGAAAGAAATTTAAGACTGCCCTGCCTAGGGAAGCTCTCTACACAGGCGCTTTGGCGTATTTCGTCGGATCAGCCACTCGGGCTTGCTTGAACGCCTGCGCTCGTTCGGCGCATTTGGTGCAAGCGCCGCAGTGGACGATGCCACGGGGCCGAATACACGACACGGTTAGACCAAGCGGCAGGTGCGGCATCCGTTTGATTAGTTCGCTCTTCGTCATCGTGAGGTAAGGCGCGCGGATCGAAAGCGGAAGCCCTGTGCCCAGCTCGATAGCGTGTGAAAGTGTGGCAAAGAAATCCGGCTGAGCGTCAGGAAATGGATTAGCTTTCAGCGTGGCGAGCGCAATCTCTCCGATTCTGTTTAGCGCGCAAAAAAGGGCAGCTTTGCTAAGAAGGCTCAGGTTACGCCCAGGTATATAGTTCGAGGAGATAGCGGCGCGAAGGCCTGGAACTTTGTCGCCACCGATGCTCCAGTGATTTTCGATGACGTCGCTCATCGGTACGTCCAGGACGCAGAGCTCTCGAATTGTCGGCAGGTTAATCGCCGCGATAAAACGCTTCAGCGCCCTAAGCTCGCCTCGCTCCCAGCGAAGGCCCGAGCGCAAGTAAAGAGGATACACTGCTTGGTACTTTTCGGCGCATTCTGCAAGTAGCACCGAGCTGTCGAGCCCGCCGCTTACAAGCACCGCCACTCGCCCTTTGACAGGCGTAATCCGGTAGCGCGACGCGATGTAGTTGCCACTTTTATTGCGCGACAACGCCATTTATCGTGTTGCGTTTTTGCAAAGCTCTCGGGGGCACGGTTGACTCACTGGTGGTATTCACGCGCCGCCTGCTGCCACAATGCGCGCACCAAAGCCAGATTATCGGAGTGGCCGGTTTTATATGCCGTTACGTGCGCCCATAGTGGCCGTCCAAGCAAATAAAGGTCTCCAATTAGATCGAGCACCTTGTGGCGAGCGAATTCGTTGTCGTATCGCAGGGCGGTGTTGATCACCTTTTCGTTGTCCACCAGGATGCAATTGTCCAGTCGGCCGCCCCGCGCAAGCCCCATCGCCGAAAGTTTACTCATCTCGGTGACGAATCCAAAAGTTCGCGCTGGGGCTATCTCTCGCATGTAGTCCTCTGGAGACGTCAGTTCGAAATGAACTCGTTGAGTTCCGATTGGCGGCGGGTATTCGAGCGTGTAGTCGATGATCAGACGATCGGCGGGCTCAACTAGGATATATTTGCCGCGCCGTGCGGAATCTCCTATCAAAATAGGTTCTTTGACCTGGACGGGCGCGATAAACCCGTCTTGTTCGCGCACGCCCACTTCGGCGATCGCTTTGCAAAACTCGACGGCCGAGCCGTCCAGCGCGGGAACCTCCCCTTCGGTTTTGATGAGAAGGTTTGTTATGCCGAAACCGTGTAACGCAGACATCAAGTGTTCGATGGTGCGCACGCTGTAGCCGTCGTATGAAAGCGTGGTGTTGTAACCTGTGTCGGACACGTTCTCTGCCTTGGCGAATATCGTTACGTCAGAGGACAGCGGCATGAACACGATACCTGAGTTGAGCGGCCCGGGATAAAGAATGACCCCGGTCTTTAGACCTGAATGAAGGCCCTGCCCCGCCAGAACCGCTGACCGATTAATAGTCTTTTGGCGCAAAGTCGGAAAACTACCGGGTTGGATGAGGATGCCCTCGGAAATCGCGGCTTTAGGTTTTTGAGCTCCCCAGTCAGCGTCGTACGAATCAGCTAAGACCCTGGCGATCGTGTTGAGAAGATGTTCAACTGAGAACGGCTTTTCGATAAAGTCAGCGGCTCCCAGTTTTATCGCGGTTACCGCGCTTTGGATGTTACCGTGGCCCGAGATCATTATTACGTCGGTTTGAGGGGAGCTCTGCTTTATTTTGCGTAAGAGTTCGATCCCATCGACCTCGGGCATCCAGACGTCCAATAAGACCAAGCGAGGACGCAGTTGGTCTATCAGCGTAAGCGCACTCGAGGAATCGCCGCTGTCGAACACGGCGAACCCTTCATCCGAAAGAATACCTTTGAGCGAGGAGCGGATGCCGTCCTCGTCGTCAACTACGAGAATCGTCGTTTCTCCCACCTTACCACTACCCCTCAATCCTGCGTGCCCGCGTATGACGCGAGCTGACTAAATTCTAGCGTGCTAACTGATGGCGCGCGCCAGCTGCGCCTGTTTGATGGGGAACTCTAGCACGAATCGCGTCCCGTTGGGTACATTGTCCCACACTCTGACGAAGCCATGATGGTCAGCGACGATCGCCGATACGATGGCGAGCCCGAGACCTGCTCCATCCTTTTTGGTTGAAAAATAAGGCTCGAAAATTCGCGTCTTGAGATGGGGCTTGATACCTGGGCCATTGTCCGCAACTTCTAAAGTTACAATGCCGCTTTCGGGATTGAGAAAAGTTTTAAGTCCGATCCAGGGCTGCGAAGGTTGCTCCGCGACAGCTGCTGCAGCGTTATCGAGCAAATTTACGAGAGCCCGCCTCATCGCTTCGCGGTCGAGCATTATCGGGGGCAAATTGGGTTCGAGATCGAGCTCAAAATGAATATCAGGATGAGCTTTGCGAAAGTTGCTGGTCGTCTCGACCACGACAGCATTAAGGTCTCCCGGTACTGGGTTTAGGTGAGGTAGGCGAGCAAAAGAGGAGAACTCGTCCAGAAGGCGTTTAAGCCCTTCGACCTCGTTCAGAATAGTACGACTACAATCGTCGATGAGAGAGATTGTGTCCGAGGTGAGCGAGCCGGTCAGATTGCGCCGGATACGTTCAGCACACAAGCGAATCGGGGTAAGCGGATTTTTGATTTCGTGAGCAATTCTGCGAGCCACTTCGCGCCAAGCCTCCATGCGCTCTATCTTGGCGATTTGGCTGACATCCTCGAAAAACAGCAGGTAGCCGGCGACGGCTCCACCCTCGCCTTCCAACGGGGTTACGGTCATCATTAATTCGGTCGCAGCCGAACCGTCGTCCAAAACGACAGGACACCGCAGGTCGTCAAGCGGTTTGCCCTCGCGCAGGCGCTCTTTGAGGATGTTGCTTATCGGTGTTGGCAGGACCTCGTGACAGCGGCGACCCAGCGCTGGTTTTCCCACAACGCCGAGGAGCTTTTCAGCCCAAGGGTTGATCGTAAGCAAACGCTCTTGCGCGTCGATCGCTACCACACCTGCCGGTACCTTGTGGAGCAATGTTTCGATTGCCCGCTGCCGTCTTTCCAGTTCGGCCTGCGAAGCTTTAAGGTCGGCCGTCATCCGGTTGAACGAGCGCACCAAATGCGCGATCTCGTCGTCGCCTACAGGAGTAATCTGGTAATTTAAGTCACCGCTTGCCACTGCCTGCGTGCCCTGGGCAAGCAGCTTTATCGGCCCAGTTATGCCTCTTGCGAGATAAATCCCGAACCAACTGCCTAGTAATGCGACGACCAGAGCGATCAGCACCAGAACGAGGATGTAGCTACGAAAAATCGGTCTCTTCAGCGTCCGCAATTGGAGATAATCATGGAAGCTTCGCGAGACCAGGGTCGCACGCTTGACTAGACTTCGAGGTAGGTAGTAATCGACGACAACTGCCCCAAGCACGGTTTCGGAGTCGGGCTTGACAAAAATCGGTGCTCCTCCGCGAATTACGTCTGACCTGCCTAAATGTTCCGTAAGCGACAACGCCTCCCCATGCAGTACCCTTGAAAGAAACACAGAGCCCGGAGGAACTTCGATTTTGGGAGGAGTTTGCGGGCTTAGCTGTAACACGATCAGATGGCCGTCGGCTGAGAAGACCTCGATTGTTCCTAAACCGTACTCGCCTTGTTTCACTTCGACAAAGCGTTTGAGCAAAGCGCGCTTGCTCCCATCGAGAAGCTCTTGCGTAGAGATTTGCAGAGCAAGCTCGCGCGCGTAATGGAGCGCCTGATTCGCAGCGTTGAGATAATAGGTCTTGGCGATCGCCAGGGAATCGTCGAGCACTCTCTGATATTCCGGGTCGAACCAAGCGTTAATGTTGGCTCGCAAAAATGACTCGGCGACGTAGAGCAAAAACAGAGTGGGGAAAAGGCTTGCGGCAACGAACCCGACCACCAGGCGAGCCTGGAGCTTCGAGCCGATCATCCCGCTGCGACGCTCGAAGATGACCTTGGCCAGATTTCGCCCAACCAGGAACACTAGCAAGCCTGCGAGAATGAAGCTTAGGTTGAAGAGTAGGATCACCACGATATTTGAGCTCAGCGAGGTTCGCTGAGTAAAAGGCGGCAGAAGGGTTTCGGCCAGCGCAAACAAAACCAGCATCGCGGCGCTCGCGCACACGACCACGAGCTCGCGCTTGCGGCGCTTTTGTTCAGCGCTCCTGAGGGCTTGTTCGGCGGTTGGCTCGGCCACGGTTCAGCGTCTAAAAAGCGTAAACAGCAGCGTCAAAATTATGCTGAGCAGAATCGACGTCGCGATGGGAAAGTAAAAAGTGAAATTGCCTTTGCGAATCACGATATCGCCCGGCAATCGCCCCACCCATCCAAGTGGCCACACCTGCCAAATGACAAGCCCGATCCCGATCAAAACTAGGCCGAGAATGACGAGGCTTTTTCCAAAGTCTTCCATCGACCGCAAGTCCCAACCCTAAGAACTTCTTGGGTTAAGCCAGCAACAATATCCACAAATGCTAGCGAGCCGCGGGGCCCAAGTGTCGGATACAAATCTAGCCGCGCTTTCCTCACGCCCTTCGATGTGCGTCTGACGAAAAGCTGCGGCTTCGTCAAACGGTCTTTAAAGCTGTCCTGTCACCAAGCCTTGGCATTTTCTTTGTTCGACGAGATTGTCGCAAAGTCTCTTTTGCTCGAGAGCTACGGCCCGTTTGCCCCTTTTTGCGGGCTTTTTACTGTAGTACTGTCGAGGAAAGTAGTTACCCGGTCGGCAAAATGGCCGTCTTCTACACAAACTACACGTGAGCTCTCCGCCCTGCCCCTGAAGCTTCTCGCGCTTCTTTGGCTTCCTTTATTATTCGTTCCGCAATCGGGGCTGGCACTTCTTCATAGTGCGAGAACTGCGCTTCGAAGGTGCCCCGTCCTGAAGTGAGCGAGCGAAGCTCCGATGCGTAGCGCAGAATCTCTGCCATTGGCACCAGCGCCTTGATTATCTGGTTTGATCCGCGCCGATCCACGCCAAGCACTTTGCCGCGGCGCGCGTTAAGGTCGCCGATGACGTCGCCCATGTTCTCCTCGGGACAAGCAACCTCGAGCGACATGATGGGCTCCAAAAGAACGGGTTTTGCTTTTTCAAGTGCTGCTTTAAGTCCGAGCGATGCAGCTATCTGAAATGCTATGTCCGAGGAGTCGACCACGTGATAGGATCCGTCAAAGACGGTCACCTTGATGTCCACGATTTCGTAGCCGGCAAGAAAACCTTCGGCCAAGGTATTGCGCACGCCCTTTTCGACCGACGGTATAAACTGTCGCGGGATAACTCCACCGACAATAGCGTCGACGAACTCGAATCCCTTGCCTCGCGGCAACGGTTCGATCCGTAGCCAGCAATCGCCGTACTGCCCGCGTCCGCCTGTCTGACGCTTGTACTTGCCTTGCGCTTCTGCGCGCGCCTTGATGGTTTCCTTGTACGGAACCTTCGGGGCTTGAAGTTCTACTTCAACATTGAACTTACGCTTGAGCTTCTCTACCGCAACTTCTATATGCAACTGGCCAGCGCCGGCAAGGATAATATCGTGGGTCTGCGGATCACGGTGAGTTTCCAGAGCCGGATCTTCTTCCACAAGCTTTTGCAGCGCAACCGAAGCCCGCTCCTCGTCAGCCTTGCTTTTGGGACGAAGCGCAAACGAAATCACCGGGTTCGGTTTGGGCGGCGCAGGCAAGATGACCGGCGCCTTTTCGTCACACAGCGTGTCTCCGGTATAAGTTTCCTTTAGCTTGGCAACCGCCACAATTTCGCCCGCGGTACAGCTTTGGGTTGGGCTTTGTTTTTTGGCCTCGAGGCGCAAAATCTGTCCGATTCGCTCTTTTATTTGCCGGGTTGAATTTAAAACGGTCGAGTCACTCGAGAGCTTTCCCGAAACAACGCGGAAAATCGAAAGTCGGCCGGCGAAGGGGTCAACAACGGTTTTGAACACCAATGCCGAAAAAGGCTCATCCGGATCAGGCCGCCGCTGCGTTGGTTCGCCGTTAAGCGCGTTTACGCACTTCCAAGGGCCTCGGTCAGCTGGTGACGGCAGGAAATCCACAACCGCGTCGAGTAATTGGGCCACCCCGACGTTGCGGACTCCCGAGCCGCACAGCACAGGGACGAGCTTGCCCTCGACCGTGGCGCGCCTTAACCCCTCACGCAACTCCTTAGCGTCGAGCTCGCCTTGCTCCAAGTATTTTTCGAGCAAACTGTCGTCGGTTTCAGCGACCGCGTCGCAGAGCTTGGCCCGCGCCTGTTCGGCCTGTGCTTTAAGCTCCCCACTCAGCTCTTCCTGGCGAGGTTTGTCGCTGCCCTCGACCAGCACAATGGCCTTCATCGAGAGCACGTCGATTACTCCGCGAAACTCTGCCTCCTTGCCGATCGGAAGCGTGAGCACTACGGCCCGAGCCTGCAAATTTTTCTCAAGATCGTTGAGCGCCGCCTCGAAACTTGTGCGGTCCCGGTCGAGGCGCGAAACAAAGGCTATACGCGCGAGGCCAAGGTCATTGGCTAATGCCCAAATTTTCTCCGCCTCGACCTTCATATCCGCGCCTGGGCTAACGACAAACACTAGCGCGTCCACCGCCCGCATCACGTTGAACGTGTCGTTTAGGAAGGCGCTATATCCCGGCGTGTCCGCAATAATAAGCTCGTTGCGATTCCAGTTAAGATGATGGAACGACGAACTGATTGAGGCATGTCGACTTAATTCTTCCGGTTCGAAGTCCATCACAGCCGAGCCGTCGTCGGGCCGCCCCAGCCGGCTGATCGCGCCTCCCGTAAAAAGCATCGCTTCGGCAAGTTGAGTCTTGCCGGCGCCTCCCTGCCCTACGATCGCTAGTGTTCTCAATTGCCCAACTTCCGCTACAGCCATACGTTTTAGTCCCCCGATGTCCTTTATTATCTCAGCCCCGCAGCCTTTTAAGTGTTATGATTTTGCGAGCCCCACTCTCGCGCTAGCCAGTAACATCCTCACCCTTAAGGTGACGATCGTATCTGATTAGCGGGTAAGTTCCTCAGTTAATCGGTCGAACTTCGCCTGATTGGATTCTTACAATTTCGTTTCCTGTTTCTAGCAGAAGCGCGCCGTGCTCGTCGATCCCTTTTACTTTGCCAGCTATACTGCTCGCGCCGTCCGCAACGCGTACCATTTTACCGGTAAGAGCCGAGAACCTTTCCCAACGCTCGCGAAGCGAAGCAAAGCCTCGCATCTCAAGTTCAGTGATCACGGCGTCAAGGTTCCGAAAGAGCCAAGATGCAAGCGCAACCCTGTCCACCACAAGACCAGTTTCGATGAACAACGAAGTTGCGATCTCCTGTAGTTCAGGAGGAATCTGGGCGTGCGAAATGTTTACGTTGAGGCCGATTCCCAGTAAAACCAACGGCTTGCCGTCATTTGGCAACCTAGATGCCTGGACCAGTATCCCAGCCGCCTTTTTGCCCCGCAGCCACACGTCGTTGGGCCATTTGAGCCTGACGATACCCGGCGCATATCTTTCCAGTGTTTCGGCTACTGCTACACCGGCGGCCAAACTAATCCGCGAAAGGGCGTGCGGCGGAATTTCGGGGCGAATAATGACGGTGAAGTAGAGATTGAGACCAGGTGGCGAATGCCAGCGGGCTCCTTTGCGGCCCCGCCCAGCACTTTGCGACTCGGCGATCACCACCGTTCCACACGGAGCTCCGTTACGCGCCATTTCTAACGCTAAATCCTGCGTTGACGGGGTCGAGTCGACGTACACTATCTCGCAGCCAACCCGTCCGGGCTTGCCGCTTTGAATGGCGCGGTAAGGATTAAAGCTTCCACCACCAGCTGCCGTTTTTCGAAGACTCATCCGCCGCGCTGTCCCAAGGAGTGTTTGCGCGGGCATCAAGTCCTGGCTTCAAGCTGGTATGACCCGCTTCCGAAACAGAAAAAGCGTTCCATCGTTTTACCGCAGGCATTCTAGACGCATGCTCAGGTCAGCCGCTCTTGGGGAATGGGTAATTGCGCCGACCGAAATGAGGTCGGCGCCCGCCTGCGCGTACTCTCGCACGTTTTCCAGCGTGATCCCGCCCGACACCTCAATCAGGGTCGAGCTTCCTACCATGGCTCTCGCCTGACGAACGCTTTCGACCGACATATTATCCAGCAGCAGCGCATCGGCGCCTGCCGCAAGAGCCTCTTCGACTTGAGCCAAAGTTTCGCACTCCACCTGTATCCGCACAGTGTGGGGCACCCGTCGGCGCGCCAGCAAGACCGCTTGGCGCAGGGAGCCTGCAGCCGCGATATGGTTCTCCTTGATCAGCACTCCGTCGTCGAGGCCAAAACGATGGTTACTTGCGCCACCCACGCGAACGGCGTATTTCTCGAGTGCGCGCAGTCCGGGGTGGGTCTTACGGGTATCGACGATTCGCGCTTTGGTGCCCTCTACCGCGCGTACAAAGCTTCGGCTGGCGGTAGCGATCCCAGACATGAGCTGCACGAAATTGAGCGCCGTGCGCTCACCTGTTAGAAGCCCGGCAACCTTGCCGCGGATAATCGCCACGCAATCGCCGGCTTTGAGCTCTGCACCCTCGCTGCTAAGCATCTCGACGCGCGCCGACGCGCCAGCGAGCTCAAAGACGCGCACCATCACGGGTCCGCCACAGAAGACGATATCGGATTGCTTGGCCGAGATCCGGGCGACGCCTTCGAGCCCCGGGTCAACCGTGGCAGCCGTCGTTATGTCGCCGTGGCCCACGTCTTCGGAAAGGGCCCGTCTGACAATTTCGTCGAGATCATGCGGCAGAAGCGTTACCACGGACGGAACTCTCAAAGTAGCTTACGAGAGCGTCGAGCCTTTGAATCTGCTCTTCCAATTCTTTGATGCGTCTAGCCGTTTCGCGTTTGGTTTCCTCATCGGCCTTCGCCTGGAAATCAGCATCGGCATAGCGAGCCGAATGGCGCTCATAGTAGGCCCTCGCCTCGTCCAGCTTTTTCTTCAGTATCCTTTTTGCCTTTTCCTGGTCAAAGTTTTCGGCAACGGCCAGCGAAAGCTCGCACCACGGCAGCACGAACGGAACTGCGCGCGGCCATGTGGCTGGTGCGTCTTTTTCCGTGAAAATTCGCGCCTTGGCGATGACTCCGGCGTATTTACGCCAGCTCTCTACTTCGCTTCGGAAACTTTCACTTGCGGCTTTATCGTGGTCCGCGCTCGCAAGTGGCCTCACGATCACCTCCGCCCGCTCGCCAGGATGGAAGCCCAGCAGGGCGCGCAGCGAATTTACGGTCTGGGCAAACTGAACACAGTGAGCCATCGCAACCCGCTCAGACGGGCTTAGTTTGAACCTTTCGTCTTTTTTTGGGAAACTGGCGACCGCTAGATGGCGTGCGAGCTCAGGCTCGCTTATGTAGGGACGAAGCGCCTGCCAGAGCTCTTCGGTAATAAACGGCATGAAAGGATGGAGAATCCTGAGCAAGCGCTCCATGCTTCTGACAAGCACGAATTGCGCCCTCACGCGAGCTTCGCCGCCCTCTCGAAGCGGTTCCTTGGATAACTCGATGTACCAGTCGCACAAACGATGCCAGGCGAAATCGTAGACTGTCAGAGCCGCAGAATTGAATTCATAGGCGTCGATAAAGCGCGTCGTCTCGGCGATCGTTTCTTCGAGTTGCTCCAGAATCCAGCGTGCTGCTAGATCGAGCTTCTCGTTTGGTATGAAAGGGAGCGGCTTGGGCGCGTCTTCCAGGTTCATGAGAATGAATCGCGCGGCGTTCCAGAGTTTGTTGGCGAAGGCTCGGGAGGCAGCTAGACGGTCGTCCGAAAGTATTAGGTCACGGCCTTGGATGGCGAGCTGCGCCAACGTGAACCGTACTGCGTCGGTGCCGTAGGTCTCCATGATTACGAGAGGGTCCACGACGTTTCCGCGCGACTTCGTCATTTTCTTGCCGTATTGGTCGCGAACCAGAGGAGTGATGTAGACGTCGCGAAACGGCACCTGGCCGGTGAAATGGAGCCCCATCATCATCATACGTGCTACCCAGAAAAAGATGATGTCGAAACCGGTCACGAGCAGGGTCGTCGGGTAGTACCGCTTGAACTCTGGCGTCTGCTCGGGCCATCCCAGCGTCGAAAACGGCCAGAGGGCTGAGCTGAACCATGTGTCGAGAACGTCTTCTTCTTGCTCGACTTCGGTTGCGTTGCAGGCCGCGCAAGCTTGCGGGGACTTCTCCTCGACCATCAGATGGCCGCATCGCCGACACCAGTAGGCTGGAATTCGATGGCCCCACCAGAGCTGGCGCGAGATACACCAGTCATGCACATTGCGCAGCCAGGCGAAGTAAGTGTTCTCCCAGTGTTTGGGGTGAAAGCGCGTCTGTCCGTTACGCACCGCCTCGATCGCTTTTTCTGCCAACGGCTTAACGCGCACAAACCATTGCCACGAAAGCGTCGGCTCAAGGACGGTTTCGCATCGCGAGCAGACGCCTAAGGCATGGCGATGAGGCTCGATTCGTTCGAGCAGTCCTTGCCGTCGCAACTCCTCGACCACTTGGGCGCGCGCCTGCTCTCGTGACAACCCACGATAGGGGCCCGCCTGGTCGGTCATCCGTCCCCGCGTATCGATTACGACAATTTCCGCAAGCTGATGGCGTCGTCCAACGACAAAGTCGACGAAGTCGTGAGCCGGCGTTACCTTGACAATACCGGTGCCGAAATCCACTTCCACGGCTTCGTCGGCTATGATCGGGATCTCCCGACCAATAATAGGTAGGACTACGCGCCTGCCGACTAAGCCTGCGTAGCGCTGATCATTGGGATTGACCGCAACCGCAGTATCCCCGAGCATCGTTTCGGGCCGCGTGGTTGCGACCGTGAGCGTGTTGCTTCCGTCCGCCAGCGGATATCGGATGTAATACAGCAACCCTCCCGGCGGCAGCTTACTAGCGTCAAGCCTGCCATGCTCGTCAAATGAAGGAGGCGTTGCCGGTCCTGTCTCTTTACGGTCGACCTCGAGGTCCGAAAGCGCCGTTTCACATCTGGGGCACCAGTTTATGAGCTGGCGGTCGCGGTAAATCAACCCTTCGCGGTACAGGCGGACAAAAACCGTTACGACCGCTCGGGAAAGGCCAGGGTCGAGAGTAAAACGCTCGCGACTGAAATCGCACGAAGCCCCCAGTTTTCTGAGCTGCTCAATTATTTTTCGTCCGTAGAGGTCGCGCCACTGCCAGACTCGCGCAACAAAGGCCTCTCGTCCCAGGTCGTGGCGGCTTTTGCCTTCCTTGGCGAGCTCGCGCTCGACAACGTTCTGGGTCGCAATCCCAGCGTGGTCAGTGCCCACCAGCCAGAGCGTGTTGAACCCTTGCATGCGCCGCGCGCGGACAATAACGTCCTGTAAAGTCGCGTTAAGCGCATGTCCCAAATGGAGCTGACCGGTCACATTGGGCGGAGGAATCACAACCGAGAAGTAATCGTCGCCCGATACCGGATCTTTCGCTTTGCCAGGCTTGCTTGGGTCCGCCACAAAGTAGCGGCCCTCCTCCCAAACCGTCAACCAGTGGCTTTCAACACCTTTTGGCTCGAAGGTTTTGGTTAGTTCCAAGGGTCGGCTCCTGCTCGTTAGTTCTACTGAAGGGTTTTGCAAAGCATGTGCGCTTTGCGAAGAGTATCAAGCAAAATGATACGGGCTGCTCTCCTCGGCTTGCAAGCTTTCCGTCGCACAAACGCGGTTTGTCTCATCCGCGCGTTCCTAAAACCGGCAGAGTTCATAATCTCGAGCCCTCACACTCAAAGGCGGGGTTCGGCCAAAACGCTGGCCAAGCCGGGCGCGTGGCTCAGAACGGGTGCCTTGGCCCGCAGACTCTTGCGCAGCTCAATGTCTTAGCGCTTGGTTATGTTTTGGGCTTTATAAACTTCAAAACGAACCGGTCCTGCGTTCCGCGGTGCTCGAATACCAACCAAGTGCGGTCGTCCGCTGGGTTGCGAAGGACGCTAGATGCTGCAGCGAGCTTGAAGCCGGCTCTTTCTACGTCCCTGATCACGACTTGTTCGTCGATTCGATGAAGAGTTTTGACGTCTCTAGTGCCTGAGCCGGGCTGCGCGCTACTGTCGACGATACCGTAGATACCGCCCGGCTTGAGGTAGCGAAAGATCGCGGCGTTCAATTTGTCACGATCGACGCCGCGCCACACGAGGTCGTGGTAGTTAAGATTAATCACGACGGCGTCGAGCGAGCCGAACGGTACCGGCAGCAGATTGTCGGAATTGAAGTCGGCGCTCACGGGAACAACATTAGAAAGTTCAGGTTTCTTAAGCCGGGCGCGCCAAGCTTCTTCTAAACGCTTAAGCCGCGGTTCGAAATTAGGATTTTGCGAATACACTTTTCCAGTGGGGCCAACGATACGGCTTAAGAGTTCGGTCGTATAGCCCGTGCCTGCGAAGAGGTCGGCGACTTTCATTCCAGGCTTGATTCCGAAAAAAGCCATCACTTGGTCGGGCTTACGCCCAGCATCCAGAGCCTTGTCTTCGGCCGGGCGCCCTGGCGAAGCTACTGCTTGGCGGATAGCTTGCGGCACCTGATCCTCGGCAATCGGCCCCGACTCGAAAAGCGGCGATTGGGCGGCTGATCGTCCAGCGAAAAGCAAAGCGACTCCCAGCAGTACCGCGACTGCTGGGGACCAAACCGTTCTGCTCGAATGGTACATCATCGTCGCTCTTCCCTGCGAATCTTTATGCGGTGTAGTCCCGAAAACATTTCAGATAAACCTCAAGTCAGTTTCCCATTATGCGTGAATTTTTCGCTATTTGTGAGAGGCGCAAGAAAACTTTTATGACACATAGCCTGCACGCCATCGTCGATCTTTTGGGGAGTTGCTGATAGCCGCGGATGTCAAGTTAATCAGGCGCGCTTCTTTTACTTTGCAGAGGGCGCCCGTCTTTGGCGTTCCTCGAGTCGGCAAAGTTAACGGTTTGCAGCTTGAACAATCCTTCTCGTTTGTCCTATGATACAGATACTAGGTACGAGTATATGCGTAACGCCGGCTCTGGGAATCCGTCGACGAACAGCAAGCGTAGACGTCTCAAGGACGAGGCACGGACATTTGAGCTAAAGGAAGACCTTATTTCGCGGCTGAGTCGCGCCGAAGGACAACTTCGCGGGCTTCAGCGCATGATCGCCGAGAACGTTTACTGCGTGGATATTCTCCAGCAAATCACAGCGGTAAGGCGTGCCTTGGACAAGGTGGCGCTTATCGTGTTGCGCGACCATCTCAAGACCTGCGTCAGACAGGCGATGGTGCGGCAAGAAGCGCACGACAAGGTAGAGGAGCTAATTCAAACGCTCGATCGTTTTTTGGCTTCATAGCCCTGAGAAGATTGACCTTTTGTAGTCGCAATGAAACTCATGAGCGAGAAAGAGAAGGATTACCGCAATGACGCAACGTTTCAAGGTTAGCGGGATGCATTGCGCGGCATGCGCCTCCGCTATCGAACGCGCTGTAGGCGAGCTTTCAGGCGTGCGCCAGGCGCAGGTCAATTTTGCCGCCGAAACGCTTACGGTCGAGTCGGCCGAAGCAGTATCGGCCAAGCAAATCGTCGAACAGGTCGAACGCGCCGGTTATCGAGCCTATCCGCTCAATGGAACAGCAGATGCGCGCCAGACGGTGACGCTCAGAATCTCAGGAATGCACTGTGCGAGTTGCGCGCAAGCGATCGAAAAATCGCTCGCGCAGCTCCCGGGTGTGCAACGCGCGCAGGTTAATTTCGCAAGTTCCACTGCTCGGGTTGAGGTTCAGAGCGGGACCGAGTTGCAAACGCTGGTTGAAGCGGTGCGAGGTGCGGGCTACGACGCTTTCGTACTGAGGAGCTCGACTTTTTACCGTTCGGCAACCGAGCCTGAGCAGAGAGAGGCCCGATGGAACCTGTTTTGGCTTTGCGCAAGCGCTGTTTTCGCGGTTGCCGTTCACTGGCTACAGCATGCTTCGGGCGCTTACGCAGGGGTAGTCACGCTTTTGGTTGCGACCGTAGCTTTGTTCAGCGCAGGGCTTACGTTTTTGCGCGGCGCTTATATTGGCGCTCGTAATCGTACGGCAAACATGGATACGCTTGTGGCCCTAGGTCTTTTGGCTGCCTATTTTTATTCCGTGCTTACCACGTTTCCTCAGGTTTTCTTCGCGGGGCCGCGCTTTTTCGATACCGCTGTCGAATTGATCCTGTTCATTCGGCTCGGCAAATACCTCGAATCCCATGCGCGAGGGCGCGCGATGGGGGCTTTGCGCGAGCTTTTGAGCGTGATGCCTCAGCAGGTTGTGGTAGTCCGAAACGGCGCCGAGACGGTAGTGAGCACTGACGAAGTCGAAGTGGGGGATATCGTGCTCGTCCGTCCCGGCGAGCGAATCGCGGTGGACGGCGAAGTGATCGAGGGAACTAGCGCGGTCGACGAGTCGATGCTCAGCGGCGAGTCGATGCCGGTGGAAAAGAGCGTGGGCAGCAAAGTCAGCGGTGGTACGTTGAATTTGAGCGGCACGCTCAAGGTCAAGGCGCTCGGCGTAGGGGCCGATACGGCCGTCGCGAGGATTGTGCGGATGGTGGAAGATGCGCAGAGTGACAAGGCTCCGATTCAGCGCCTTGCTGACGTCGTAGCCGGTCGTTTCGTGCCGGTGGTGATCGCGATAGCCATCGTGTCGTTCGTGGCTTGGATGGTGGCCGGTGCTGGCGTCGCAAAGGCGCTCACGGTGATGGCAGCTGTGCTGGTCGTTGCATGCCCGTGCGCGATGGGACTTGCCACGCCGACCGCTTTGATGGTTGGTAGCGCAGTCGGTTTGCGACGCGGCATCTTATTCAAGCGGGCGTCGGCGCTCGAGATGGTAGCGCGCGTCAACACGGTTTTGTTCGACAAAACGGGAACCTTGACCTACGGCAAGCCACAGCTGCGAAGCATCGCAGCCTTGGGAGTCGAAACGGACGAAGCGCTACGGCTCGCGGCTGCGGTCGCGATGGGCTCGCTCCATCCGCTTTCGAAGGCTGTTGTTGAGTGCGCCCGCAAGTCAGGTGATCTAGCTGGGCTGCAACCGCTTGCCACGCAAGAGCGGCCTGGAAGGGGCGTGCTCGCTGAGGGCGATGACGTAGTCGCGCTAGGTAACAGGCGTTTGCTCGAAGAGCTGGGAATCGAGCTATCTGCGGAGGCCAAGGCGCGAGCAGAAGAGCTTGCCGCGTCTGGAGCAACTGCGCTTTTTCTTGCGCATGATTCACGAGTGATCGCGGTACTAGGGTTCGACGATCCGGTAAAACCGCAGGCGAAAGAGGTCGTCAGCATCCTGAAAGCTTTCGGGATGAAGACCGCTTTGGTTACGGGAGACAACGAGCTTGTTGGACGCACGGTTGCCCGTGCGGTCGGAGTGGACGAATACTACGCCGAGATGATGCCGGAAGATAAGATAGCTCTGGTCAGGCGGCTTCGCGATTCCGGTCAGCTGACTGCCATGGTTGGCGACGGAATCAACGACGCGCCGGCGCTCGCAGCAGCCGATGTAGGTATCGCGATTGGCTCGGGTACGGATGCTGCCAAAGAGACGGGCGACGTCGTGTTGGTGCGGGATGACTTGCGAGATGTTGTGCGGGCTGTCGTGTTGGGCAAATTGGCCCTGCGCAAAGTGCGCCAAAACTTATTTTGGGCGTTTTTCTACAATACCTTAAGTATCCCAGTTGCCGCGGGCGTACTGTACCCCTGGTTCGGCGTGCTTCTTAATCCTGCGTTGGCCGGCCTCGCAATGGCCTTGTCAAGTGTGTGTGTAGTCAGTAACGCGCTGCTATTGAGTTGGGAAGCGCGCAAGCTGGACCGGATGTTCGCTTCGGAGTTTGAAACTCAAGCTGTGCAGAAAGGGGATTTGTCAGACGCCAAACCAGACGCGGAACTCAAGACAGAGACGGTTTCGAATTATTTGGCGTCTGATGGCGCGGCTGATTACCGCATGGGTTTTGACGGGGCGATGCCGGTGGAAGAAAATGCGCGTTCTGAAGGGCGTGAAGATGAGGTTTCTTCAGCAAAAGATGTGGAGGGTTTAAATATGGCGACCGGGCTTAAGTGCGCCAAATGCGGGCAGACAATTCCGCTTCCCGAACATTGCGGTCGGCCAATGCACGTAGAGTCGGTCGACGGTCGGCCGCGATTGGTCTGCTGGATGGGAGCAAAATGTGGGGTTCAGGATATCCCTGAGCATTGCGGCGAGCCCATGCAAGAAACAGCATGAATCTTGGTGCCGGGCTCCACGCAGCCAGAACGATCCAGTTCGGCCGCTTCTGTTAGGGCGTACCTAGCTGCCGATGGCTTTCAAGAAAACTTCTATCCGGGAGCTCGCGATGCGGGTTTGACGGCCCAGACAGGCGCAATTACGGGTGCTTCGAGTTCGCGGTCGAATACGTAGGCGCCCACTATCTCGACCTCGGTTCCAGGCGGAGGCACAGTCACATTCGCTCCGCTGCAGGTCGCGGCCGAAACGCCTAGATGAAATTCCCCAAGCTCGCTTGGCGTGCACCCAGGCATATCGGGAGGCGCGATAATTCCCACTGCCTTGTTGGCATCTTCGAAAAGCTGTGCCTGACTAGGATCGGGCACGAAGTCGAATACGAGGCCGTCAGGATCTGGGATGGGTTCGGAATCTATTCTTCCTCGTACCACGATGCAGGGCTCGATCAGGTCGAAAAGTTGTCGTCGAGGTATGATCGAAAGTGGGTCATCGATGTTACGACAACCTTTGGCGGCGGCCTCTTTGGCCTTAGATTCGCTGGACACTGCCGGCAGGGTCTTGGTGGCATTACGTGCAGCAGTCTTTTCGGTTGCGACTTTAGACGGCCTGGCTGAAGGCATTTCATACGACAGGCGCCACGGATCTGGTTGCGTCACCAGTAACCAGAATTGGCGCTGTAACCAAATGAGCACTGAGTGTCCGGATGGGCGCAGACTGGGAAGTATGATGCCAAGAACTATCAGCAAGGCAGCAAAAAAGTACTTAAGCGTTCTCCACGCTTGATCAGATGGGACTAAATGGCGACTGACTGTTGTCGTCACTGATCCTTTTCAACAACCGCGCGTGGAAATTCCAAGCACTCTACCTAGTTTAATCGATCGCGGCAAATCTGCCAAATTCTGGGTCAGAACTAAAAGCGCTACCACAGCGTAAAGCCCGCCGTATCTGCTCATCTCGTCAATTCGTGAGGACGGGCAACGTGATTGGCGTTTGACTCACCCATTTATTTTGGTTTCCTTCTGCCTAATACAGCTCGACGGATCAGCGGCTACCAATACCCTGAAACGGCTTGGCTTATTGTGGGAGGGGTAATCTCTTCGCCTTAGCGCCTTAGCCTTAAAAGCTCGTTTAGCGGTCGCGTATTGAGAACGTCAGCTGCTTCGATCCATCCCCTGCGCGCCTGACTCACGCCAAACTCGATTGCGGCGAAGTCTCGCGGATGGTGGGCGTCGGTCGAGATGACCAAACGTACGCCTGCCCGCTTCGCGCTCAGGCATGCTACGTCGTTCAGGTCGAGGCGGTCAGGCTGGGAGTTAACTTCGAGCGCGCAGCCTTCCTCGCGGCACACGCGCAACACTTCATCCAGATCGAAATTGCTCGGCTCGCGTTGGTTGATAAGTCGCCCGGTAGGATGGCCGATGACATCGACGTGAGGGTTGCGGATCGCCTTGATAAGCCGCTTCGTCATCGCATTCGGGGCCTGGTTGAGTTTGTAATGAACAGAAGCTACCACCCAGTCGAGCTCTGCAAGGACGTCGTTGGGCAAGTCGAGACTACCGTCCTCCATGATGTCTACTTCTATGCCTCGCAAAAGTTTGACATTGGGCACTTTTGCTTGGACTTTTTCGATCTCTCGCCACTGTTCGCGCAGGCGCTTGGGGTCAAGACCATGCACCATCGCAAGCCGCCGCGAATGGTCAGTAACGGCGATATACTCAAGGCCCCGGGCGCTTGCCGCTAACGCCATCTCCTCCAATGTCGCTCTGCCGTCGGTCCAGGTTGTGTGCGTGTGAAGATCGCCACGCATATCTTCCAGCTCCAAAAGCCTTGGCAATCGTCCGAGCTCGGCCGCCTCGATTTCTCCGCGGTCTTCTCTAAGCTCCGGAGGAATCCATGCAAGACCCAGCGCACGGTATATACCCTCTTCGTCCTGCCCAGCGATCATTTTGCCCTCTCGATAAAGGCCGTACTCGTTGAGCAGCAAACCCTTGCGCTGCGCTATTCGCCGCAGATGCACACCATGCGCTTTCGAGCCGGTGAAATAAATCAAAGCCGCGCCAAAGCTCTGGCGGCTTACCACGCGAAGGTCGATTTGAAAACCATTTTGCAGGATGACGGAAGTTTTTGTTTCGCCCCTAGCGACCACCTCTTTGACCATTGGGAACGAAATTAGAGCGTCGGCTACCGCTTCAGGCTCGGTTGATTCTACGAGAACATCCAGGTCTCCCACGGTGTCTTTCTTGCGGCGAAAACTGCCCGCAACCTCGAGTCTCACGATCGCTGAGCTTTTCTTCATGTGACCGATCAACTGCGCGACGATAGCGGCGGCATCGACGTAACGCAAACGCTCAGGTGTTTTGTTATCGAGCTGCGCCAAATACTGGCGAAGATGCTGCTCGAGTTTTGGGCCGAACCCTTTGAGCTTCGCGATTCCGCCCGACTCGAGCGCGCTCTTAAGCGTATTTAAGTCGCGCACACCAAGCTCCTGGTTCAAGGCTCGCACGCGCTTAGGTCCGAGCCCAGGGACCCGCAGGAGCGCAACCAGTCCTGGCGGGACTTTGCGTGAAAGCTCGCGATGGAGCGGCAGTTCTCCCGTTTTAATCAACGTTTCGATTTTAGAGGCGAGATCTTCTCCGATGCCTGGCAGTTCACGAATTTGCGATGGTGTCATGGTGGAGAGGCTTGTGGCGCACTCGCGCACGGTACGTGCGGCGTTGCGATACGCGCGCACGCGAAAAAAGTCGTCGCCGCTCACTTCCAGCATGTCAGCGATTTCATCGAAGACACGAGCGATTTGTTCGTTAGTCATTCCCATTTGCGGTCGTTACCAAACCTGGCGCGCAGCCGCGAGTTTCAACTTGCACACTTGCGCAATGTCCATGCCACGCAAAGCGTAGTCGTCCGTTGTTAAGTGTACCTAAAAACGCCAGCTATCCGCACATCGTTTAGCGCAAGAAATTCTACTTCCTACCGCTCCGACTGGCAGCCCGTTGTTTAGAAGCTTTACCCTGGTTTAGTCATTCGCTAAAACTTGTACTCACAGCGATCGCCAAGGGAGGGAGCGTCGTGAATAGCGCCAGCAAAGGGGGGCCAGCCACCAGCGGACTTGCCGCAGCTGGTATACTGGAGAGCGCAGCAGGCGTCGCGCTTCGCAAAGCAAAGCTTCGGCTTTTGCCATTTTTGTTCCTTCTCTATATAGCGAACTACATTGACCGGATTAACGTAAGCTTTGCGGCCCTTCAAATGAACCGCGAACTCAATTTCTCGCCCGTCGTTTTCGGTTTCGGCTCCGGTCTTTTCTTCATCGGCTATGTCCTTTTCGAGATTCCGAGCAATCTGATTCTGGCGCGAGTAGGAGCGCGGCGGTGGATCGCGCGGATCATGGTTTCGTGGGGATTACTTTCGGCGGCAACGATGTTTGCCAAAGGCGCCAGGAGCTTTTATCTTCTTCGCTTCCTGCTCGGTTCGGCGGAAGCTGGTTTCTTTCCTGGAATTATTTTTTATCTCACACATTGGTTTCCGCGAGCCGAGCGTGCCAGAGCGAGCGCGATGTTTTTGACCGCCACTGCGCTGGCAAGTCTTGTCGCGGGTCCGTTGTGTGGTGCAATCCTTGGAATGCATGGCTTTCTGGGGCTTTCTGGATGGCAATGGCTATTTCTATTGGAGGGGCTCCCATCTGTTGTCCTCGGATTCTTCGTGCTTGCTTACCTTCCTGATTATCCGAGCGAGGCTTCATGGCTTTCGGAAGAAGAGCGCACGTCGCTTGCGACGGTGCTCAAGCGCGAGCAAGATGAACTAGCGGCGGGAGCACGTCATTTGCTGGGCGAAGCGATGAGAAGCCTGAGAGTGTGGACTCTTGGCCTTGTCTATTTTTGTATCGTCGTCTCCATTTACGGGATCGCTTTTTTCCTGCCGCAAATAGTTAAAGGACTTGGCAATTTCAGCAACCTAGAAGTTGGCCTCCTCTCGGCACTTCCGTATTTCTGCGCCGCGGTGGCGATGGTTATGGTGGGCGTGTCCTCGGACCGCAGCGGCGAGCGACGATGGCATCTTGCGCTGGCGGCTTTCGTAGGTGCAGTGGGGCTTGTGCTGGCGGCCCAAAGCCACAAAACGCTGGCTGCGCTAGCGGCCCTTTGCCTGGCGGCCGCAGGTCTCTGGTCGACGCTGGGCCCTTTCTGGTCGTTGCCGCCGGAGTTTTTGCGCGGCACCGCGGCGGCCGGAGGGATCGCTTTAATAAACTCGCTGGGTAACGTGGGCGGTTTTGTCGGTCCCTCCTTGATGGGTGTTCTTAAACAGTTTACCCGTAGCTTCGGTGGCGGGCTCGAGATCTTAGCGGTTACGCTAGTTTGCGCAGGACTCATCGTGCTCCTGCTTTATCGGCACCAAGCTCCACCGCGTCATTCAAGCTGAGCCACCTGACGAGCTGATGCCAACCGGAGCCGCAATTGCGGTAAGCGGGTGCGAAAGTTCTTCTATCAGTTCTTTTTCTCCAGGTGCCCGCCGAATTCGTAGCGCATCGCTGAGAGCAGCTTGTTGGCGAATTCGCCGGCTCCGCGAGAGCTGAAACGCTCATACAATGCGGCGCTCAGAACGTGCGCCGGTGCGCCTACATCGATAGCTGCCTGGATAGTCCAGCGCCCTTCACCCGAGTCTGACACCCGGCCCGAGAATTGGCTCAGCTCGGGGTCTTCCAGAAGCGCGGCGGCAGTGAGGTCTAGCAGCCATGAGGCAATCACGCTGCCACGGCGCCATAGTTCGGCGATTTCGGGAATATCGAAGTCATACTGGTAGAGCTCCGGATCTTTCAAAGGTGTCGTCTCGGCGTCGGCGGCGTGCTCTTTTTTGCCTATATTGGCGTGGCGCAGGATGTTGAATCCTTCGGCGTAGGCTGCCATGAGTCCGTACTCGATTCCGTTGTGGACCATTTTGACAAAGTGACCTGCCCCGTTTGGCCCGCAGTGAAGGTAGCCATGCTCGGCCGTGCTGGCCTTGACGCGTTCGCGTCCGGGTGTTCGTGGCGCCGACTCGACCGACGGAGCTAGCGCCCTGAACAACGGCTCAAGATGTTTGACAGTCTCGGTTTCACCGCCAATCATCAGGCAGAAGCCACGCTCAAGTCCCCAGACGCCGCCACTTGTACCGCAGTCAACGTAATGAATTCCCTGGCGCTTGAGTTCTTTGGCGCGACGGATGTCGTCCACGTAATGGGAGTTGCCCCCATCAACGATGATGTCTCCTGGTTCGAACCGTCGCGAAAGCTCCGCAAGCGTACTATCTACAACTGCCGCCGGCACCATCAACCAGGCTACCCTGGGCTTGACAAGTTTTGCCGCGAAATCGTCGAACGAACTAGCTCCCTGTGCTCCTTCCTGCTCGAGCTTTTTGACCGCTTCCGGGTTAACGTCGTAAACCACGCATTGATGGCCGCCTCGCATGAGACGCCGCACCATGTTCGCTCCCATTCTTCCCAACCCTACCATGCCCACTTGCATCGCTCTCGTTCTCCTTTTTTCTTTTCTAGAGCCTGCGACCTTGAACGGTTGTAATCAGTTTATGCAATTCCACTTCTCCAAAACCATAAGCGGCCGTCAACCGGCCCACGCGACTATCAGGAAACTCTGTTAGGTCTGGTGGGGAGACGGTTAGAAAGCACTTATCGCCTGCAGTTGTTTGGCTTTCGGCAGTTGATGGCACAATGTTACGGCAATTTTCACTTCTACAGGGCAAAGTGGGAGGCTTGCTTCGCGCCAAGACCAGCAGAATGCGCATGCTCCATTTCGGGCGAACCATGCTGGTGCCGGATTGCGGAGTCACTTCCTGCCTTGCTTTAACGAAGCCTAGTGCGTAGCTCATCTGTATCATTTACGATGGAAACCATAAAGACTTTTCGCACAGAACACCGCAGCGTGGCGTGAAGGCTAGTTATTTGCGATACCAGGCATTTTAAAACGGCAATTTTGCGGGAGAACGAACGTGCAAGTTGACACAATGGTTCTGAACCAAGCCGCTGCATTCGCCGTGGAGCTTGCTGACCGAGCTCGGGCGATAGCGCTTAGGTACTTTCGCGCGCCACTTGAATTAGAGCACAAAGCCGATTTGACACCAGTAACGCAAGCTGATCGCGAGATAGAAAACGAACTCAGGCGCATGATTATCCAGCGCTTTCCGTCCCATGGCATTTTCGGCGAAGAGATGGAGCGGCGAGAGAGTTCGAGCCGGTTCGTTTGGGTGTTAGACCCCATTGACGGTACGCGAAGTTTTATCACGGGAATTCCGCTATTCGGTACGCTTATCGCACTGGCCTACGACGGCAAGCCTGTACTTGGGGTGATCGATATACCTGTTACTGCCGAGCGATGGATTCGCGTGCAGGGTCAGCCCACCATTTTTAACGGCAAGCCCTGTCGAGCGAGCGGATGCAAACGACTGCGCGAGGCAAAGCTTTGCATCACCACGCCTGATACGTTCGTGGGCTCCTACGGGCGGAGGCTCGAGGCTCTGAAGACCAGTGTGAGATGGGTGCGTTATGGGGGGGACTGTTATATCTTCGGGATGTTGGCTTCGGGCTTTTGCGACATGGTGATTGAGTGCGGATTAAAACCATATGACTTTATGGCTGTCGTCCCGATAGTCGAGGGCGCTGGGGGTGTGATCACCGATTGGGAAGGTAACCCATTGACAGTCGATTCGGATGGCAATGTGATAGGGGCCGCAACCAAAGAGCTTCACGCTGAGGCTCTGAGGACTTTCTCCTCGCAAGCTTGAAATCCGAGGAAACTCTAAATAATGCAGACGATGCGAGCCGCGGCTTGATCCCTCAGCGCATTCGTAGCGACTTGGAAATTCCCGACCGAGAAGTGCGCAAACCCGCGTTGAACACGTTGCATGTGCTCTTTTACTTCTTTGCGGATCCGTTGGCTGTCTGTCGTGCTTAGACCCAAAAAATGTAAATTCGATCGCTATGAGACACGGTTACAGTCACGTGTAATTGCCGCAGTTTTGGAATCCTGGAACCGACATAAGCGTATCTGGATGGCTTTGGTCGCGATGGTTTAGTTCTGATGGGCACGTCGCGCTTAATCGAACTTCCTGGTCAACCTTTGGCTGAACGCGCCTTTTGAGGCAATCCACTACAGTTTGGGAGCGAGCCATTGATACGGGCGGTTAGAAGGCTTTTGTTCAGCATCCTAATAGGTGCAGTTCTTCTGCTCGTGGCAAGCTTGTGTTTGCTTGTCTGGGCGGTGCGTCATCGAACGGAGCTAGCGCGGCGGGTTTTGGCCGCGGTAAGTGCGAAAACAGGTATCGACATAAAGTTCTCGCAGTTCGACGCGGGGCTTTCGACTCGGGGAATTAACGTCAGCGTCGACCAAGTCAGCTTCACCTACAAGGGCATCTCATATCGCGTCGACCGGGTGGAAGTGCTTGCCAGCTACGGCGGACTCGTTCACGACCGAGTGTTACCGCTCAAGTCAGTCACACTGATAAGGCCAGTTATCGAGATCACGACGGCAAAGGAGCAGCCTCAAAGCTCGCATGACTTGGAACAAGAGCTCGACTCATACCTGCTAAGAGTTCGAACGGTCTGTGGTCAAGCGGCCCGCTTTCTGCAGACCGCCCATATCGTCCATGGGCGCATCATCCTTGGAGACTTAACGCAAAGCGACGGTAGTGTCCCCAAGGTTGATCTGGATGGAGCTATTAGCGCCAGCGCAAAGACGGTGAACGTCGAAATCGAGCGCTTGATTTGGAACGGTCCTTCAGTTAGCGGCCTTTCTATTTCGGCGAAGCTGGCGATCGAAGCAAGCGACAGCCAAAGTGACAAGCCTATTCGGCTAAGCGCCGAATTCAGCCGGGCTGGCGCTGTAGGGTTTGCGGGCCATCTGGGTCTTTCTTTGGCTCGGACGTTTCAGTTTGACGGCGGTACGACTTTTGAGATTTCCAATTTGCCTAAAATCGGAAGCGTCATGGTCGACGCTTCGTATGCCATGTCCCAGGCCGCTCTTGATTTAAAAGCGACGGTCAAGGCCCCGCCCGCCGTCGGAGTAAGTCGTGACATTAAAGTTACGGCGCTTTTGGCAAACCCGTTTTCGATCGACCCAGCCTTCAGTCTTGTCCTCGGAGGATTTGCACTCGACCTGGAGGCTATGGGGCGAGCCTTTGGAGCTGGCGTGTTTTCCGCGGTCCATGGTTCGATCGCCGTAAGGCGAGCGCAGTGGGGGTTTCGAGTGAAGTCGTTGCGCGAAGCGCTCGTGCGATGTGCCGATACGTCCTGCGCTATCGCCGCTGCTGCAAAGACGTCAAACTTGAGCGTCGAGATCGCAGCGGCAGATCTGGAGAACGAGCGATTTCCCAGAGCCGTGTCTCACTTTAGATTGCGCCGTCCAGTAGAAATCAGGGTTGACAAAGACGGGCTTCAAGCCGTGTCGCTAGAGGCTCAGCTGGGGTCGATTCAGCTTACCGAAGGACGCTTTCGCGGAAACCTTTCTGGTGCTTCGGGGAAAGAACTTCCTGATATAGAAATGTTCGTGGAAACTTTTGTGAAACTCGACGTTTCCGACCCGGACATAAAGCTAATGCTCCCGGAAAAGTTGAGGCCTCTACTGCTCAGCAGCACGCCTCTTTATGTGCAAATAAGCTCTGGGGGAAGACTCCATACCGATGAGCGCGGCTATCAGCTTACGCGTTCCTGGTTAGAGTTGAGGCGCGGATTTCTTGGAATTAATAAAAAAGGAAACGCAAACGGCGTTAACTTCAGTGGACGTGCGAGTGACGACAACAAGAAGTTGGATTTTACATTGCATGCTTCAACTCTTGGTGGCACGAGGATTGACACGAACGGAAGCTTTGTACATTCCACGCGCACTGTTCGCGCATTCAGCCGCTTAAACGGTGTCAACCTCGAGCAGCTGCTCTTGATGGTTGGCGATGGGAGTAGCTTTTCAGATGTAAAGGTTTCGGGCAAAGCGAAAGGTCGGATAGCGCTCGTATGGGCGCTTGAACGTGACATTCCAACGATCGACGGATCGATTGAAGTAAGCAATCTCTCCGTTGCGTCGCCCTTTACGTCGGGGCCGGCCTTGGTGCGAACCGTCACGCTGACCGTAGATAGATTTCGGGCTCAGGCGGCGTTAAGCAACGTTATTGTTGGCGCTGGCGACTTCGACGTCCGTGTCGAGGTTCCCGATTTACAGCGTCCCGCGGTCAGTTTCGTCGTTTCCGGAAAAAGTTTCGATTTAGCTGCATTCAAGCCGGCGCTAGCGCACGGTGCGAGCACGGAACGGTCAAAACCTTTTCACGCAAGTGCACATGACGGCAGCGGCGTCAAAGAAGGAACTGCTAAGCAGGGTTCAACATGGATTCCGCCACTTGCCGGCACTGTGGCCGTCAACAAAGTATTTTTCGAAAATGTCGAGTTAACTGACGTGCGGGGAGAGCTTGATTACAAGAATGACGATTGGATTGTCAAGAACTTTCACGCCAACGGCTTTAAGGGCTCGGTTGACATATCCGGCATGTGGCAGGCTAGCGGGCGGATGCTTTATCTTAGTGGCGCGGCGCGTACCCTTGATGCCCGTGCCCTGTTTATGGCTATGGGATGGAAGGACAAGCCGCCGATCTCCGGAGAGCTCAGCCTTGCGGTTAACGCCGGAGTAGAATTTGAAGGTGGAGGAAAACAACCGGTCCTCTCGTGCGGAGGGGCCACCATTGCAGTTTCAAACGGAAGCTTGGGCAAGGCGGATTTTTTAGTGCGGCTGATCCAGCTTGTGAATTTGGAGAGCTGGATAAAACTGCGACCACCCGATCTCGATACGGTCGGCCTTCCGTTTGACAAGTTGTACACTGAGCTGAGCTTTTCGAAGCCCGAGATAACGGTGGATAACCTGTTGCTCGTTGGCCCGGTCATTCGTGTGACCGGTCACGGCGTGGTGAAAATGCCTGAAAACGCAATTCAGCTCCATTTGCGAGCGATGCCGTTCACGACGTCGAGATGGCTCTTGCACTTTACGCCGCTAATTAGTACCCAGCTGGTCAAATTTTTCGACAAGGTATTTTCGGTCGACATTTTGGTGAGCGGAACTCCTAAGTCGCTCGATGTCAGTCCTGACCTCTTCGGTAGCGTAGTTTCAGCGCTGGTAGGCGTTATAGAACTGCCGTTGGATTTGATCCCCGAGGACCTTGTTCCTGACGCGCTTTCGCTTAAGCCAGTGGCGGACTTGAGCAAGGCTGTGCGTTGCGAAGAGCCAGAAAACCTGCCTCACAAGGCTTTGCCGCATTTGAAGCCAGCAAAGTAGTGCTTGTTTAGTTGCGCGCAACTACCAACGTCGGCCTGCGGACCACTCAATGCCAAAGCAATTTAGTAGGAGACGATGACCTGTTGAAGCTCAATTGAAGAATCGAAATGGATTGAGACAGCCAGCGCGTTTCACGATCGGAACGCTTAAAGTTAATTGTCGAGTCGATTGAAGTCCACGCTCGAAGGATCTTCAATGAGAAATTCGCTCCAAGCTTTCATTCCTCCCTGGAGAACGGTCACGTCTTTAAACCCATTCGCTTCTAGCATTTCCGCTGCCTTTAGAGATCTCTTGTGAGTAAGGCAGACCAGTACAACAGGTCGGTTCTTAAGTTCTTGAAGGCTTGCGATACGCTCAGGAAGCTCGCTCAGGGGAACGTTGATAGATCCGCTTATGTGACCGAGCGAGCCGTTGTACTCGTCGACAGTGCGCACATCTAGCACCGTTAGGTCGCATCCATCGCGAAGGCGCTGGTGCAGTTCTGCCGGGTGGATAAAACGCTCGCGCCTGAACCGACGAACAAGCCGTGGCAGAAGTGCGAGCGCTACTAATAGACCGGCGGCTGAGACAGCGATTTTAATCGAATCGGCTTTTCTGGCCAGCAGACTCTCGCTGGCGTAACCGATGTAGGCATAAGCGGCGGCTCCTGGAGCCATACAAATGAAGCTCGTAACGACATACGTAGCCATACCGATTCTTGTAAGACCGAGAGCGTAATTGACTAGGTTAAAAGGAAAGATTGGCACCAGCCTTATAAACGCGACAAAACGCCAGCCCTCTTTCTCCACGCCGCGCACGACTTGTGCCACCAAATGCCGCTGATTTTTATCAAGCCATCCTGCAGTTACGTAGCGAGCAATCAAAAACGCCAGTGTCGCCCCGACTGTAGCTCCCAGCAAACTCAGCAGAGTTCCCCAAAACAGCCCGAACGCCATTCCGCCTGCCACCGTTAGCAGCGATCCTGGTACCAAAATTAATGTTGCCAGAGCATAGAACAGGACGAACCAGCAGCGAGCGGATGGTCCCAGTCCCTGCAGCCGAGCTACGAGCGAATGGGGTGTAAAATATTCGCGCCGAAACAAGGCCCAAAGCGCCGCGCCACAAAGAAGCGCGACAAGGCCAACCCTCAGAGCCGACGAACCGCGGCCTCTCATGCAGCGCCCTTCCATGTGATCGCGTAAGTGCCGACCTCGCCTCTAAACGGCTGGAGCAACATCCGGTGGAGTTGCAGCTCAGAGGGATCGCGAAACTGCTCGATGCCGATCGTCATCTTCTGATGACCTGCCTCTGGTTGTGGGCGGTAAGTCCCTAACAGACGATCCCACCAGGGTAGGTTGAAACCGAAGTTACTGTTGGTCTCGTTAACGATAACCGAGTGATGAACCCGATGCATGTCTGGCGTCACGATAAACCATCGGAGATACCGATCGACCTGCTCTGGAAGGCTGACGTTAGCGTGATTGAACATGGAAGTTGCATTTAGCAAAACCTCAAAGACAAAAACCCCTACAGGCGGGGCTCCCAGAGCGACAATCACAGCAAGCTTAAAAAGCATCGAAAGCAGGATCTCGATCGGATGGAAGCGCACGCCGGTGCTGACGTCGAAATCGAGGTCGGCGTGATGCATTCGGTGGACGCGCCACAATACTGGAACAGCATGGAACATTACATGTTGAAGATAGATCGCGAAGTCGAGAATTATTACCGAAATTACAGCGGCTGCGACTCGCGAAATGGCCATATTGTTTAGCAGACCCCAGGCGCGTTGTTCTGCTATCGTAGCGATTCCGACCGCTGTGGTGGGAAGGAGGCCTCTTACCACGGCGGTATCGATAAACGAAACGGCGAGATTTGCGGGCCACCGTTGAAGCCGTGAAAATAGGCGCTGGCGGCGCGGCGCTACGGCCTCCCAGGTGGCCATCAGCAGGAAGACCAGAGCGAACAGGGTTACGCGGATTAGCGCTTCATCGGCAAGCATCACTTGCTTCCAGCAAACAATATTCAAATGTTCTATTGAAAACTTTTATCAATAGCGCTAAACCGAGTCAAGTTAGCTTTTACAGGTGATTGCAGTCGTTGTCGCGGCGCTTTAAAACCTTTAAGCGCCGACGTGAATCACTGCTGCAAGCCGGAGCAAAAATAGCCGCGAGGTGTGCTAGGGCAAGAGCCCGCACGTGGTCCCTCTGGCAAGGAGTTTGGCCAACGTTCGCGCCGGGGTGTTATTATGACAACTTTACGCGATAGTTTTATGTGGGAGACAAAGCTCGCGAGGTCGGCGCGACGTCAAAACGGTCTGCTGCCGCCAGGCGTCAGAACCTAGTAAACGCAATTTGGAACACGTCGCTTTGTCTTAGGGTTGCTTTTGTAAGCTTTCGATCGCCAGGGTGACAAGTTTAAACGAATTAATTGCGTAAGGAAGAGCCGAGCGACAGCGTTCGCGTTGCGAAACTCGAGGCTCGAATGGTTTTTAAGTGAAATCGCGCTTTAGGCAAACTGCTCCTGTTGCTCCGGATAACGATTAGCCGAATGGTTTTCGGCTAATCGTTAGTTCCGGGTCATGAACGAACGTGCCGCGGTTCCGAACCACTGCTTGCGCGTTCGGTATGAAAAAGCGACAGCGTCAGTCCGCACTTGCAATTGGTTCAAAGTCACAACCGCCGGCCGCTTTTGCTTTGCTAAGCTATGCAGCAGTTATCGCTTCTGTTGCTCTCCTCCAGGGTTTGGAATTTAAAGCGCCGCTTGCGCAAGGTCCGAGGGTTGCGAACTTATTGAGCTGGGGAAGGCGGCGATTGTGAACTCTTGTGCGCTCCGGAGGTGGTTCGCTCGAATTTCGGCTCGCTTTTGAGCATGTCTCATATCCACGTGGACGAGTCCGAATGGGTTGCGAATTTTGACGCGGCTATAGTCCTGATTCGCTTCTATACCCCATGCTTCTGCCCGCGCCGCTATTTCCATCAGCGCTTCGCCCTGAAGAACCATCGGCTGCACGTACACGGGCCTTCCGTCTAAGGTCTCCAAGAATGGGTAAACCAGCGGTGGGCCCGCAGCTTCGAATTCTGGGTAGAACTTCGTCATGTCGGAGTGTCGAGTAATGGCATAAATCAAAAGCGCGCGAGCTCCCTTGAGCAGCGGAATAGTGACGCAGCCCGCACGGGCCGTCATCAGTGTGCGCGCCGCGCTTATCGATAGGCCTCTACTCTGGGTCAGCGACCAAAGCTCACCCACCTCGAACACGGTTTCTGGAGGGAGATGGGAAAGGTCAGGCCGGCTGCAGCTAGGACCAAACTGAGCCAGGTTGTGGATCGCGAACCCGCCGATCATTTTATCTGGTTCGGGTCCTTCATCGTCGTACACTCCATAAAGCTCTTTGAAAGCCAGGTGCACTCGTCCAAGAAGCGAAGAGGTCTTCTCCCTAAAACCGTGACCCTTAAGTCCGCGGGCTTCTCTAAGCCCTTGAGCGAAGACTTCCCGTTCGCGCTTGGTGGAGACAAGGCGAAGCTCCATTTTTTATTACCTCCTTGTTACTTGGGATTGACTGCTTAATAACTAACAGCGATGCGTGTAATGTCATCGTAGCCACGTCGGCGGCCTCAAGGGCCGCGCGTCAACTGCCATGATCCGACGCCAGGTGGTACCCGGACTTCCGCGGTCACTATTCGAGCCTGTGGTGTTCGTAAGGGAATACGTTGAATGTAGAGCAGAGCGACGGAAACCGGGCGCTCAACCTCCCCCGAGCCGTAACGCCGCAATTTCGCCTCGAGAAGCACTGGCTTAGTCTCCGTCTTCCGACGGTTCCAAACTTCAGCCGGCCATTCAGCTACGCTCACGTAAAGCGTTAGCTGCTTTCTGGACAGAAGAATACGCGTTTTTAAAGACCAGGCTCACGAACTCACTGTAAGATACCTACGCTGCCCTGCCCTCGTTTTTGAAAATAGGACCGACAAGACCATATCGCGGCAAACTAGTTACTCTGTGTGGTTATCTCGCGCTAGTTACTTCGGAAAAAACGGTTGTTTTTTAAAGCCTTACCTGGTTTATGCGCTTCCCCATTTTTGGTGGCGGACGCTCGCTTATACTACTCGAGCAAAATCGCTCCAGCTAAGGTTTGGCCAGCGCAGGAAGTGGAGCGCAGAAGGGGATCTGTCCCAAACGTTCGTATTTGTAATTCGGCGCCTAAAACGAGCAGCAAGCCTCGGTCCACCGCGACGCAGCACCTTATGAAGTAGACGACCAACGTTTCTCGAAAATACGGAGAGCACCCTGCCCTATAACCTTGTATTTGTGCCAGCGCCACAACGCCCATCTCGGCCATCGAGCTGTCGACTACCGGATCCCCCGGTGCTCCGGTCGCTCGAGGCATTAGCCTAAACCGCAGGGGTGACTGCGCCCACGCCTGGTTGCGCCTTTGGTTCGAACAGATACTGCATCGGTGTCGAAAGCGTCAATCGCGATACCCCTAAAGCATTGCTCCACCTCTCTTTTCTCACAATTGTAAGGGCCATTTTGTTCCTTCACCTGTCAGAAGTTGTTGGCCTTGGAAAAAACCGAGTGGCGCGTTCAATGGACAGGGTTTTGGCCAATTAATCGAGTAGTTGCGCTCGCCTGCGCTCTCACCTTTACATCGCTTTGAAACCGCGACCGTATAAGACTGCGGGCTCCATCAGAACCGTGCGATTAAAAGGAAAGCGGCCGTTCTTAAACGAATATCTCTGTGTCGAATCGGCAGCGCAGCAGATTCGAGACTCGAGTTTTTCTACTCTATCTTTCCTGTGCTACCGACCTCGTACGAGCTCCTACCGAACGTGCAAGGTCGCGGACGTAGCTAAGTCACGACCTGAACACAGAGGATTTAAAACTCGACTAGTGTAGCACCTCCTAAAGATCTTGGATTCTCATAAGTCACAAAAGCTCTCTCTAGCTCTTAATAGATTAGCTTAAAACAAGCAAGACATTACCACATTAATTGCTTTAAGTACAAAGTTGCGACTTTGAGGCGGGTTTGATAGTGAGTTAGCAATCGGATCGAAAAATCTTCGATTGAAGACCAGAAAGCGTAAGCTGAGGTTCGCCTTGAACCGAGCGTTGGTTACCTTGTTCCTATACCTGCCTTTTTACTTTCCGCTTCCTGGTCAGATTGAGCTTTTTGGTTGCAAGGAACTAGAACAATTAGCGGTTTGGATTGAACTTGGGTCGTTCGAGAGGTCAGCTTGGCTGAAGGCGTCTACTTGACGAACGCTAAACTTGAGAACGTCAGATAAGTGGCGGTGGCGTGCTGTGCAAAGTTTGAAAGCGTTTGAATCGGAGATGGGACAGGAGAATAGCGACTATGAAAGTAGAAAAAAATCGAACGGCAGCGACAATAAGTTGCGCGCTTTTTACGCTGTTAGTTATGTGCTGAGTTCCGATCCCGTTCGTTTGCTTCGTATATTTGCCGTCATCGTAATCGTATCACAGCTGCTGCGCTTTTTTTCGCAGCTATCTTTAGGTGTGGAGCCTTTGGCAAGGCTAGCCTGGTACCATGGCTTCAACACGGTGGTGGCCGTCGTTGTTCTCGCGCTCAGCGCCAGTCCTAAGTTTAGGCGATGGTGGCCCGTCACGATGTTCATTGCGTGCTGCCTTGTCGTTGTCAACGCCACCGCGAAGAACGTTGTCGGGGGGAACTTAACTGAGGCCCTGTTCGTGTCGCTTCTTCTGATGGTCTTCGGTACGGCCTTGCTTGTGCCCTGGGGTTTCAGATGGCAGGCAGCGCTCAACATAGTTGTAATCGCTGACATGGCGCTGAATGACGTTCTGGTTCCGCCGGGGAGCGACGTGATGGCGCTGCATTGGTTCGGTTTGGTTTTCGCCGCCGCTTTGGCGCAGAGCGCTTCATGGCTAGCCGAATATTCGCGCGAGCAGGATCGACACGTCAAGCAGCTTACCGAGAGTGGCGAGCGGTTGCGGATGGAAATAGCCCGTCGCGTCGAGGCTGAACAGAAGCTTCGAGAAAACCTCACCGAGCTTAAACGAATTCAGGAGGAACTGGTCAGGGCGCGCGAGGACGCGCTTGCGGCGTCGAAGGCGAAGTCGGAATTTCTCTCGAGCATGTCGCATGAAATTCGCACGCCCGTAAACGTGATTCTCGGAATGGCCGAGCTTTTGTCCGAGACGGCACTTACCGGCGAGCAGCGCAGGTTCCTCGAGGTCATGCGGTCTAACATTAGCGCCTTGTTAGCGCTGATTTCGGACGTGCTCGATTTGGCCCGGATCGAAAGCGGCCGTATTGAGCTCGAAAGCGCCAATTTCGAGCTGGACCGCTTAGTTGAACAACTTGTCAGTGATACGGCGATTTTGGCCCACGAGAAAGGACTTGAGCTGATCGCGCGTATTGAACCCCAAGTCCCTACCGCTCTGATCGGAGACCCATTGCGGCTTACCCAGATTTTGACGAACCTGCTGAGCAACGCCATTAAATTCACCTCGGCCGGCCAGGTCCTACTCTCCGTAGCAGTGGCACAACCGTCTACCGAGGAGGGAGTTTCCGGCGTATCGACAACTGACTCGGCGGACGCCAACCGATCGTGGTTGCACTTTACCGTGTCCGATACTGGAATCGGAATTCCGCAGACCCGGCTTCAGACGATTTTCGACAGCTTTGCCCAAGCCGACTCCTCCACCACGCGCCGATTTGGGGGTGCGGGACTTGGGCTCGCGATAGTAAAGCGCCTAGTCGAGTTGCAGGGCGGCTCGATTTGGGTGGAAAGCGAAGTAGGAAAAGGAAGCACTTTTCACGTCATTCTGCCGTTCCGAGTGCAAACGGACGCATTGCGGGCCGACAAACCCAAGGGTGAATGGGATGAAGCGCTTCGTCTGGAGGGGCTTAGGGTATTAGTGGTCGACGACAGCGAGCTTAATCAAGAAGTTGTCAAGGAAATCCTTTCAGAAAGCGGAGCGGAAATCGAGGGGGCATCTAGCAGCGAACAGGCTTTGGCAAAGCTCGAGCGGGCTATCGAAATCGGCGCTCCATACGGACTTCTCATCATCGACAGCACTATATCCGATCCGGATGGCTTCCAGCTGGTAGAGAACGTAAAGAATCGTGCGTTGGCCGGCGACGGAATCGGTGCGCTCCCGATCATTATGATGCTAACGACGGCTCATTTGAACGAGCAGGTCAAGCGGGCTGAAGCGCTGGGCGTGGATTACTATATCGTTAAACCGGTAAGGCGCGCGGACCTGCTGTCGGTCGTCGGCAAGGTACTCGGTGGCAAGCGGGAATTTGCGCAGGCATCTTTGCAAACCCAGGCGGGTGACGCTGTAGCAGAGGCGTTCGATGCGCCATTGAGCATTTTGCTCGCCGAGGATTCTGAGGACAATAAGTTCGTTATCAGTGCCTACCTTAAAAACACGCCCCATAAGCTCGATTTCGCAGAGAATGGCGAGAAGGCGGTTGAACGCTTCATTGCCGCGCGCAAAGCCGCAACGGGCTATGACGTCGTCCTGATGGATATTCAGATGCCGGTGATGGACGGATACACCGCAGTGAGGCTGATTAGGCAATGGGAGCAGCAGAACGGTGAGTCGCGCGCCTTTATAGTTGCGCTTACGGCTTCAGCTTTGAGCGAGGACATATCGAAGTGTTTTGAGGCAGGATGCGATAGTTACATCGCCAAGCCGGTGCGCAAAAGAACGCTTCTTGAGGTGCTTGAACAAGCGCGGAACGCAGGGCGCTCGATGTCGCTCAGTTTACCGCTGTCGGCTGATAATCGCTCGGGTAATCAGAGTCAAGTGGCGGAGGTCGTTCCGCCAGACCTAGGATCGCTCATGCCCCAATTTATTACACGAAAGCGCCAAGACCTGGCTCAATTACTAGACGCTTCGAAGCATCGCGACTACGCGACAATTCGAGCTCTCGGACACAGGATCAAAGGCGATGGCCAGATGATGGGTTTCGAGGTGATGAGTAAGGTTGGGCAGGCGTTAGAAATAGCCGCAGAGGGAGAAAACCTCGAAGAAATCAGGCGTCTCATACAAACTCTCTCTAACTATCTTTCTTCCATTCGAATCGACCCGCGGTAAAAAGTTTTCGCTCGTAAGACCACCGAACATTACAAGCGGACCGCCAGATGGGGATGTCTCTCCAAGAATGAAAAAGTCTTACCAGGTGGCGAGGAATTCCCGATTGTCGCCTCGCACGTGCTTCGGAGCAGGGTCAGGGGAGAGCTCGAAATCTCCCCAAAAACAATAGCTTGCGCTTGACGCGCCCTGCGGTAGAGTAGCCCGAGCGCAAGCAAATGTTTCTGCGCGATGGCAATTTCTACCTGGCACGCGTGTGCGAACTCAAGGATGATTTGCTCGCACAGGTAAGAGCGCACAAGAGCGAGCCTTACACGCTCCTGACCAAACCCGTGCCTATCTTCATAATCCACGAGGCCCGTCTAATGATCCATTACCTTCGCAAGTAGGATGTTACCGCCTCTCTCTCTACCTGTCGTCCGCGAGCGCGTCGAGGCGCTGCGCGACCTGCATGACCCTGAGCGCATCCTTGCCGGGCTGCGCAAACCTGAGGCTCTAGTCGTCGCAGCTGGCGGCGAGCTTCCGCCACGCTTCGCCGCACCCAAAGCCAGCCTTACGCGTCTGGCCGCGGCGGTCAGCGAGGCCAAGCAACTGCTGACCCGCTAGGATTATGGAAGCAATTCATGCGGTCAGCCCGTGACGGACGCTTCGATCTTCCGAGAGTGTTCTTGGTCGTGCTCGGGTTCATGACGAAGGGCATTCTAAGCGGGATGTGCAGCAGGACCGCCCGAGGAGCCTGTGGAAGGCCACGCCTCCGCTAGTGTTTGCTGCCATGAAAAGTACGCTGGCCACGCTACGGCCAGCCTGCTACGCGGCGCTCAGGTTCCAACACGAGTTCACTTATCGCTCTTTTACATTAGGGGGAAAAGAAAGGTCCTTTTTAAACCGCGCAAACGTACATACGTTGGTCTGGTAGGTCAGGTGCCGTTCTCACCGGTAGAATAGACTTTAGGAGATTTCGAACTGCCGGCGGACCGAGCTGACGTTGCCCGGCAGCTACAGCCGGGTCATCATCCACGGACAGAACGCGTGTGCACTGACCCCCGCAGGTTAGGCGGTCCTCCCTTTCAGCCCTAAGATGTTTCCCATCCATGATTTGTCGGATGATCTCACAGATGTTTGCTAGGGACGCCGCTAGGGTCGGGGAACACCTAAGTTTTGGAGTAGCCGGTGAACGGCCCAACAATCGAAGACGAATTTCCCTCTTCAGGAAGAATTCCCTCGGAATCATCGCTTGCAATAGCTGCAGAGACTCTGTCTGGGCGACCAGCGTCCTGCGGAGGGGTTTTCGTTGGCTCGTGCTGAGTCCCCGGGGCGAAATCCACCGGCCGAATCCCAAGTTCCTTGCATGCCTCTACGATCTCTGTCACAACGCGCTCCTTATCGATATAAAAATCAGACTCGCGCACTCTCACAAACTTCCAGCCAGCTCGTTCCAGTTGCCGTTGCCGCACCATATCGCGCTCGTACTGCTCCGGGCCGTGCCATGCATCACCATCGCACTCGACAGCCAATCTCTTATCCAGACCTTCAACCACTAGATCGATGCGGTAACCGGCAACTTCAACCTGGGGTCGGATCCTAAATTTTCGGCGCAAAAGCTTGAGCGCGACATCAACCTCGAACCAGCTCTCGTAGGGCTCAGGTTGGGTACCGAGTCGTCGTGGCCTTTTGGCTTCCCGCTCCAGGCGGTCGAGTTCCTCAAAAGCGAAATCCACCACTTGAGGATTCTCGAAAAACTGGATCAATCTGAATCGGAGGTCCTCCTCACTGAGGTCGGAGGGTTTCGCACTGTAGAAGAGCCAAACCTGATCGCGCGCTCGGCTCATTGCCACGTTGAAACGCCGCTCGTCGGGAAGGCGTGTGAGAGCTCGGGGATGTACATTCGGTGCAATGACTAACGAAAGGAAAATAACGTCCCTCTCGTCCCCCTGGAAAGTGGCCGGTTCGCCGCATCGTAAGCGGCGTTCTTCGATCACCTTCGGCAAAAGTCTTTCGGCTAGCAATTTCTCGATGAGCTGCGCCTGCGCGTGCCCCTGTAACGCGATAACCCCCATGCTCTTTCCCTCGTAGGCGGGGTCGTCTACCAGTTTCACAATAGTTTCGACAATGGCCTCGGCCTCGGCCCGATTTTGGATTTTTGATCCCCCTTCCTCACACCTACCTTCAGCGACGAAACGCGAAAGAAGCGGCGGAAGCCTTTTTGGCGGAGGCTGGCGAAGTGGGATCAAGGGCGTGTCTCGATAGCACAAATCGTTACTGAAGCGGATGATCTCGGGCACACATCGGAAGTGCTCGCGCAGGGTGATGTGAGGCCCAAAGGTTCGCTCCGCGTGATCGAAAAGGCTAGTATCCGGTCGAAATTCGTCCCGAAACCGAAATTCTCTCAGGTGCTCATGGGCCAGCCGTGCGATGTCGTCCTCGAGAATGCCCACCGCCTCCGGGCTGTTCTGTTTGTCGTCGCCGACGACCACGATGCGCTTTGCCAGGAGCAATAGAAGAAGTGCCTCGACACCAGCCTGCGACGCTTCGTCCACGATCACCGTGTCAAAGAGGCCCGGCTGGGGCTCGACTGAATCCCAAAGCTTGTGAAACGGCATGATCCACGCCGGAATGCGCGGGACGCATTCCATAAGATATTTTCGGGCCGTGCGCCGATGGCGGTAAGCGTATTTTCCAGTGCCCTTGCCGATCCTGTTCATGGCCTTTGTCCAGGCCTTCAGGCTTTGAATGGTTTTTTGGTCCAACCGGTCGAAGAAAGCCTTCCAAGCACGGAGTGAAGCAAGTTCCTGTGTAACTCTCTGAATCTTGTCCTGTAACCGGTGGTAGTCCTGCACGCGAGCCTCGTAGTCCGACGGATTGGAGACTCGTCGTAGCCACGCACAGGCAGCCGCCCAGTTCCAGGCGTCTCGAAGTTTACGGACACGGTCTTGCCAGACTGGTTCACCTGCAGAGTTGCAAAGGATCTCTCGCAGACCTGGGCATGACTCGTCAAGTCTCACAAGCAAAGCGTCGTAGCGAGAGAGGCGCTGTTTGTCCTGCCGAAGTTGTTCTCGCTTCTCCCAGGCGGTCCGCCACATGGCCACGTCGCGTCTGCGGGCGGCATCCTCGAGAGCGCTGAGGCACGGATGGGCTTTCGATCCTAGACGCAAACCGCGCACGACGTCGAGGAGCCGGTCGAACTCCTTCTGAAGATCGCGGGCTTCTCGATAGGCTAGAATCCCATCGATCGCCTTGATCCAGTCACTGCGACCAACCGCGGAGACAAGTTCCGTGCGCTTGGAGCCCAAAACCCTCGCCAGTGAGTCTGCTTCCTCGGAAGCGAAAAACTCCAAGAGTTCCCTCAATTTCACCACCAGCTCTTTCGCGCGGGAAAGCGCTCGCGTCGGGTTCGACATTCCAGGCAGCAAGGAGTTCGATACTTCTTCGAGCTCTCTAAGTTTGCTCCGTAGCTCTAGCCAGTCGCGAACACGTCGAAGCTCCTCGACCCCCTTGGCCTTCGCTCCATCGACTAGGCAAGCATTGACCACGTAGCGGGTGTCCCGTATAACTCGTGGTGCAAAGATCCAAAAACCTTTCCGGCCTCTACCCTCCAGGTGCGCCAGACGTCGCTCGACGTCTTTTTTTAGTTGGTTTTCCGTGACGTTATCTGACAGCTTGACCCGAACCGCTCTGAGTGCCTCCCGGTACTGGTTAGCGTGTGTCACGAGTCCTGCCAAGTTTCTTAGAAGACGTACCCATTTAGCGTGAGTGGAAGCCAGTAGGTCACCAAGGACAGCCTCTGTGATCTCACCCAAGACACGCTCCGCACGGTCAGCAACATCAGCAAGTTTCTGCACAGCTTCGCGGGCATTCCGGAGTTGTTGGACTCCAAATCCCTCCAGTAGATGCGCTTTGGAGCTGTCCACCCCTCGGCTCAGCCTCTGGCTTTTCTCTTCGGCGCTTCTTGCCCGCTCGACCAGCTCCCGGAACGCATCCGGACTCGGAAGCTCCACATCCCCGAGGTCGAGCTCCAACTCCGCGCGCGCCTCGGCCGTGAAGCGCGCCTGGGCATCTACAAGAAATTCGCTCTCCGAGGGGTCAAGGGGAAACTCGGTATCCGCGGGCAGCTCGGGAAACCAGCTGTACTCCTCCTTTTGCTGGCTCACCATGCGCGCAATCTGTGCAAGGGTTCCCGCATAACCGCCGGGCAGCTCGTGCCGGTACGTCTCTGCCTCTCGGAAGGTCCTGAGGTCACGCTCAACCCGTGCCAACTCGTCCTCGAGCTTTCGAAGTTGCTTCTCTACTTCTTCGATCGCTTGCTGCGCAGCTGATGGTCCACGCCATTCGTTCTTGCGCCTTAAAATTTCGCGAACGCTCTCTTCGAGTAGGCGTTGGTCACTGCTGGAAGAACCCAGTGCCGTTACGCATAGGTCCCTAATGTCCTTCGGAAGTAGCCCGCGCAGCACATCGAGCGCTTGGGACGCATGGGCGGTCACAAGAACCCGCTCGCCCCGCGAAAGCAGGTGACAGATGAGATTTGCGATTGTGTGGCTTTTGCCTGTTCCAGGCGGCCCCTTGACGAGGACACACGGATCCGTCTCAAGTCGTTGCACGATCTGTCGCTGTTCCTCGTTGGCTGGTTTTGGGAAGAGGATGCGTTCCAAGCTTTCCACACTCACTCTAGGATCCTGCGGGACAAAGCTAAGAGCGTTTTGGCCAGGATTCGCGGGCTCGCCTTCCCGGAGCAGACGCGCCCACGGTTCTGTCGGCTTTAGCTCACCAGACTGAGCGGCCTCGTGGAGTTTGCAAACTAAGTCGTCGTAAGCTGTAGGGTTCCGTTCGCGAAGTACGAGAGCTGGTGCAAACGATATCCGCGGGCGTTCCTCAATACGATCGGCGGGCTGAAACACGTCGTCGACCAGTGCGTCGGATCTGAGACGGTTTGCGATCTCGCGCAAGATTGGAGCAACCAAAGCGGTGTCCCAGGCCTGGACGTCGAGCTCTTCGAGAAGTCTTTCGAGCTCGTCCTCATCGAGCCGTGGGCGGTGCTTGAAATCGAGCATGTCAAGCTCGACCCGGAAACCCTCGAAGGAGGCGGCTGGCACAACAGTCAACACACCACGTGATGCATCGAATGCGAACTCTGCGGGCGCGGTCAGAACGTGCCGTTTGATATCCGTGCCAGTCGGATCTCGCCACTGCAATAACCCGATCGCAAGCACAAGCTCGTACCGTTCCTCAGCCTCTTCGAGCCGGCGTCGCATGAAGTCGACAGTTTCGTAGACATCTTGCACCTTCTGCCATCGGCGCATCTTTTCCGCCCAGGGTTCCCACTTCTCAATCAGATACTGAAGCCAGACCTCCTCGACCTCAGGATGATCCTCGAGCCGACGAATCTCTGGGACTTCTTCGACGATCATCCTTTTGCTGCCCTGAGGTGCATCTGGGTCAGGCACTTGCCGTTTGACGATGACAGTGATTTCAGGGCGAAGTTCGGGCGCTTTCTCCGCCTGGTTTAGGGCGTCGGCCCGGACCCAATCTTTGACTTCTGCCGGCTCCGGTGGTCGAGTAGGCATGGGAGGTTTGCGTACCTCTAACCACAGTTCACCCAGATCATCCGGCCTATGTGATAGGAAGGGGGACCGGCACTCGGCAGCTTCTCTGGGGACGTCCTTGAACCATAGGATCCTGTCTCCAGCACCGTATTTGGTGACACGCTGCCGTCTAATCGTTGCGTTTTCTCTTAGGAAGGCGAGCAGAGCCGCTCCCTTCGTCGCCACTTGCGATTCGCTGTTCGTTGGTCTCATGGTACCCCAAGTGTGCTACCCACGTAGCATTGTCACGCATTGTTCATGGCCAAGCCATTTCGCTTTGCCGACTATGGCCCCGCGTAAGGTAGATGATTTGTCAGCCATGCTTGCGGCTGTTCAACGGATCGTTCTCTTCGAACGGGTCGCGTCCAAGACCCTTCCAGGGGTTGAGACAGCACAGCGATTCAGCGACGCAGGAGCGAGTAGAGGCCGCGCTAGATAGCCGCATCTACCTTCCGAGCCAAGGGCTCTTCGAGATCGGCGACAAGGCCGCCCTCGCTCCAGCAGTTCCGCGCGCGGCTCGTCGTCGCGGTAAAGAAGGACGTTGCCGACTCGTCCCCCGGGGTCCTTGTACGTGAGCTCGAGGGCGTCGCTGCCGAACCACTGGACGTTCACCACGGTGACCGCGACGTCCGGAAGAACACCACGCAGCGTAAGTTGCGGCTTGAGGTCTTCTAGCTTCACCTTCCACCTGCCGCAGCGTCCGGAGCGCGACAGAACCTGTCTCCCAGCCGTGCCGATCGAGCTGCGCCCAAGCCCCGCTGGCCCTGCGTGAGCTGGCGGGAGCCGTGCGTGAAGTGATCAGTTATTCGACGGACGAAAGCCGCCGCGCTACCGCGTCTGGGGAAGAGCGAACAGCTCCGCTTCGGGAGATAACCTGTCGCACTAGGGCTGAGCACGAACCGTTGATACGCCGTGTAGGCCTGGCCCCGCTTGGTGAAAGCCCCGAGCACAAAAAATAAACCCTTACCCGACACTTAGCTTATCACGGCAGGAAAATGATAAGGCTCGACCGCAACTTTCACACTTGAGATAGGCAAACGCGCTCACACAGTCAAGAGAGCGTTCTTAGAGCTGCTTTGGCAGCCTCCGTGAAAACAGATAGTTTCGGACGTTGGGCTGAAGGATGCGATGGAGTCGAGCGAAGATCCCAAAGCGTGCAAGTGGGCAACATGCCGGTGCGCCGGTCCCTAAATATTGAAATACTGCTTCAAGGCGCAGACCCCGTCGCAGGCGGGGTTAATACAGGCAGGGTTACATCCTGGTGGTCTTCCTCCGCGCCGAGCGCATCATCGTGCTGGCCAATGACCAACACAACAGCTTCGAGGCGACCTGCGTCCTTGAGCACGACGCCGCACCGATGGCCCGCGAGTATCACACTGTAGGCCAAGAGCTCGACGATGCCCGTTTGGCTGAAAAGAACGATGGCTGCCGCCCGCGGTTTTTTCTCCGCACCGACCGCAACACGCGCAGGCGACGCGCGCGCGAGCGCGACTACCGCTCGCTTTCGTTCAAACCCAAAGACGCCACGTCCCAGAGCCGCCGCTCGGCGGGGAGCGACGACATTGCGTTTTGAGGCCTACATGGGAGTTAAGCCGCGCTCAGAACGCCTTCGGAAGGCCTGCTTGCTCGAGAACGGCGTTGGCAAGGTGGCGTGAGGCAATATGGTTATCGACCGTGAAGTTCCTCTTCGAGATAGGGCTGTACCAGATATCGTGCTCGCCCCTACCTCGACGAACGAAATAGCAGCCGGCCTCTTTGAGTATTCTTTTCATCGGGTAAAGGCGGGACGCTCATTCAGTGCACAGCACGCCTCGCTCGTGCTTATGTAGCCGCCAAGCACGCGCACAAATCCATCGCACACCCCGGCGCATGTCCATGCTCAGTGCGCCCTAAGGCATCCCCGACGCCCTTGGCCTCGATGCCCCTTTCGAATACGCCCAACCAGCCGCAACGTGCCCTAAGTAAGGCATCGCCGACGCTCGAAGCCGTGCGCTACGTATCCCCACTTCTTGAGGCGCCCAAAACAACCGCGACACGGTTACCCCTGAGCACTAGCCGAGATCGCGAAGTGGGTTTTATTGGTGGGTGCGCTGAGGACCCGCGCCAACCTGCAACATGCCGTCAAAGGGATTCCAAGGAAGGGCTCAAAGGGCGTAGGGTACCTATACCCTGCCAAGAACGGTTCGCCGCGCCCATCGCCCAACGAAGGGCGACCGCTGGTGGTTGAAGGCGCTTGCGTGTACATGGCGTCTACACGGCCCTTGCAGCGCTTAAGGTATCTAAAGGCGCGACCGGCGGAAAAGGCGTGATTTTGCGAGGATTTTGATTGGCGCGCCCTGAGGGATTTGAACCCCCGACCCGCAGATCCGTAGTCTGCTGCTCTAATCCGCTGAGCTAAGGGCGCGCCTGCAAGCTTCCATTTTTCCCGATAACGCGTATCTCAGCAATAGCAATCTCTGCGACCTAGCTCTCTACGAAACTCTCGCCTGCGAGCGAACGCGAAATCTACCGCTTTTAGGACCCTATTAAACTGCGGGCCAAGGTATGCACCTTCTGGGAAGTTCGACGGTTGTCGACCATAGAAGGCTCTGCGTCATGCCCCCCCCGCCGAGCATAGCGCATACGCAGAGCTACTTTTAAACACCGATAAGGATAAGTGCCAGTAGAAGGCCACAGGTTTAAAAAAGCCAATACTTCCACTTTAAAGTCGTTACTGGCAGTAAAATCCCTTGAAAAAGTTCAAAATGCTAGCTTAGATTATTTTAGCAGTCTAAATAGCGGCTTGCCCCAATGTCGGCTGAAGCTCACACGGTGCAAAATACCCCGAAGCCTCGGCCAGTACTGACACGGTTCCTCAGACTACTTTTGCGGCTCCCCTTAATGCTTTTACGGATGTTGCGTAGGGAGCGAGTAGAGTATGAGGTGATCGAGCCCTACTCCAGCGATCGGTGGGCTACTTTCGGTCGAGACGAAGCCCCCACCTCGACCAGTCAGAATGATCTAGGGCTTCTACCCGACATCCAAAAACGTATCGGCTCGGTCGAAGATTTAATTAGAAACCTCAAACGTGAAGACCTAGTTGCCCTCGCTGAAAACTGGGCTGCTCGTGCCAGAGAAAAATATCGAGCCGAACAGGAGAGAATTTTTGCTCAAATTTATGAACTTCAGATTCAAAAGGAGCTCGATCAAGCGCACACGGCAGCTCAGGAGGCGCGGATAAAGTTCAACGATGAGGTAAGCAGAAGCCGGGATACTCTATATGACCTTAAAACGCAGCTTTCGGAGCATGCGAATGAGCTCAAGAGATTCAGACAAGAAAACAAGCTTCAGCGCCCTTCGGCAAGACCAGAGTCAAGATGGTGGTTCGGGGGAATAGTCGCAGCCCTTTTGTTAATTGAGTCATTACT
Source organism: Pseudomonadota bacterium (assembly GCA_021324755.1). GTDB lineage: Bacteria > Desulfobacterota > Binatia > Binatales > Binataceae > JAJPIL01. The sequence continues at coordinate 73,158 of JAJPIL010000028.1, read as the reverse complement.
TAACGGCTCTGTTTTGGCTCAAGGACTTGAAACAGGGCTTATCGGCGGATGGGGTCTCGCCATCGTAATTTCTTTCATAAACGTGATCTTTCTTGGGCTAGTGATTGGCGCCTGGTGTTTGCGACAGAGAAACCATATATCGCTTTGGCATCGAATCGTTGGAAACACAGGCCTCGTGGTCATATTTGTCTTGGCGATTGTTGTCAATTCCGTGGTTGCACATTACCGCGACGAGTCAAATGGCCCGGATCCTGAGAATGCGTCTGTCAGAGCTCTTTCCTCGTTCTGGCAGCATCCACTCGTTCTAAATGACGTGACCTCGTATCTCCTTTGGGTATTGGGAATTGCCTTTTGGTTGTTCGCTACGGTCGAGGGCTACAAGATGGATGATCCTTATCCCCAATATGGAAAAGTCAGTGAGCGTTATCAGAACATCCTAAACAGTTTTTTGGCTAGAAAAGAGACCGAGACGAAGCGGCTTGAGTCACTGCGAGATCAACTTGTTGAACGGCTAGACCAGCGAACTGACAGCATCGAACAGAAACGCTACAAATACCATGAGCTTAAGGAAGCCTTAAAACATCGACGCGAAGAATTCGAAAGTGCCAAAAAATTAATCGAGGATTTTGTCGACCGGGTTTCTGAGCAACATCATCCAATAAACCAGCCCCTTCAACCTGGAGCACCGCCCGATTCCTTTCCTCAACGGTGGACCGTCCCCAACCCTGACGACACCGAGGCGGGTCCACAAATCGCGCCTTTTCCAGAGCAAAAGGTGGAAGAGACCTTGAACGAGCTCAAAGAAACTAGACGCTCCATTTTTGAGTTGTACGAGAGTGCGCGCAAGCAGTTCGAGTCGGTTCAGCAATTAGTCGAAAGCTGAGTTCGAGCAAGTTCTTTCGTGACCGAACGTGAGGCAGCCCAAATGCGTCTTAGTGTTCAGCGACAAAACCAAGTAGGAATTATCCTGTTGTGCATTTCGGGATTTTTGTTGATCTCTCTCTTAGTCGCATATTGGACCTCAGCGGCACATCGTCAAAAGCTCGACAAAGCCAGCGGCTGTCCCCAGAGTGGGCCTCATAGCATTACCGCAATTCTGCTGGATCTGACCGATCCGGTCAGTCCCGTCCAAAAGGAGGCACTGATCAAGTATCTTGATGATTTGACGAGTACGATCCCGCAGTACGGGGAGCTTGCTCTATTTACGATCAAACCCACATCCAACGAGCTCTTACATCCCGTGCTCGAGGTCTGCAACCCAGGACGTGGAAGCGACGTAAACATGCTTACTGGCAATCCGGCATTGGTAGAAAAGCGATGGCAAAAAAACTTCTACAACAAATTCAACGACGCTCTATCGCGGCTTCTTACCAGTGAGCCAGATGCGACATCTCCCATTCTTGAATGTATTCAACAGATCGCTGTCCAGCTGTATCTCGGAAATAAAGTTCAGAAGATTCCCAAGGAGCTCATTATCATCTCTGACATGATCCAGAATACCAAGGGGCTTTCTCAGTACCGCAGAATCGAATCATTCCAAACATTTCGCACAAGCTCGTACTACTTAAAGGTACGACCTCAGCTTTCTGGTGTTAAAGTCAAGATTTTCTACCTTCGCCGCACAACAGCTAGCCGTATTCAAGGGAAACGTCACATCGAGTTCTGGAACGACTACTTTACTGATGCAGGAGGCACGCTGGAGGAAGTTATTTCGGTTGAGGGCTAACGAAATGAGCGAGGCAGCGAGATACAAAGTTACGCGGATAAAAGAGCCAGCGCCGTTCGTAATCGCGGTTTTCCTTGGTGGAGTGATTCTTGTCTTGCGATTCTTTGGGATAATTGGCGCCTACGCGGCCGAACTCTCACTGTGTGCGGTTATGTTTATATATTTTTCATTGGAATTGCCCGCCTTCAAATATCAGAAAGATCGGTTAGGCGACAATATTTATTACCTGGGCCTTCTTTTCACGTTGGGAAGCATGCTTGAAGCCTTTATCGAAATTAACCTTCAACCGAGCATTTTAGATGCTGTGCTTCCAAACTTCGGTGTAGCACTGCTAACAACGGCGCTTGGCGTATTCCTTCGGACACTGTGCTACCAGTCTGACGTGACAGTTTACGATATCTACGCCGAAAGGCGCCGTAAATTCGCTGAATACGTGCAGATGCTAGAAGCAGAAATGAAAGAATCCCATAAACGCCTTATTCAATTTAGGGAAAGCCTTGGAAACAGCTTAGACCAACTGGGGCATGCAGCAACTACACGCACGAGCGAGGCAGTTAGGGCAGCTAAAGAGTCGCTGGATTTGGTTGAGCAGCAGATGGTCTCGTTTAGGGAGAAGATGAGCGGCCTGATCCAGGCCTTCTCGGAAATCCTAGCCAAGCTTCATGAGGGGTCAGGACGCCTGGTCTTGGAGTTCGAAGGTTTGTGCCAGCGAGTGTCTGCCATAAACGTTCCAGATAACCTTCTTCTCCACGCGTTTACTAAGCTTGCCGGCAAGATTAAACAGCATACGACCTTGCTCGAGAGCTTAAGCCAATCGGCTGAGCGAACGTCTCAGCAGTTGAGCCTTTTCAACGATTCGCTTGGAACTTTGACGAGAACAACCGAGCAACAAAAACAAGTCGCCGAAGAGAACTTACAGGCTGCGGTCAAAGCGGTAGTCGATTTCAAACAAGAGCTCGCGTCGCTCGGTTCGAAGCTCAGAGATACAGTCGACGCTCTGACCGAGGCTAACAAGCGCCTGGCCGACGTCGAGCACATAACCGAACATCAACTCAACGAACAACTGACGGCCATACGCAAAAACCGCGAGGCACTACAACAGGAGCTCGACAAGTCGCGTGAAACCTTCTTCCAGGTGCACGACGCAATGGTGACCACCGCTTCGTTGATAGTGGAGAAATTGCGCAATAGCGATAGGCACCTGTAAGGTAGACATGGAAGCTCCGCTGGACAACAACACTAGCTATAGACGAGGACTCGCGTTCGGCCTCACCTTAGCGGAAACATTCATCATAATCGCTTTCGTGTTGCTGCTCCTTTTTGCCAGGGGTTTACAACACCTCCATAAGCTGGGCGGTGATAGCCAGAGCGGAGACGCTAAAAACCGGGTAGAGGACCCACGGAGCCAAATCGAGCGCATCAAACAAATGATTCGCATCAACAAGAGTCTGATAGAGGAAGGAAAAGCTTCCACGGAGCCTTACCCGGCAACCGCAGATATAATCGATGACCTGTTTAGAGAGCTTAGACGTGCGAAGGAGCAGATCAAACAAGCGCAAGATAAATTGGCTGAATCTAATCAGAAGACACTCAAGTACGAAGAGGAGCTAAGCCGATACAAAGAAGAACAAAAAAGACTCCAGAACGAAGTCGTCTATTTGACTGGTAGAATTGGTGCGGTAAGCGGACATGGTACGGTGATGCCTCCGTGCTGGACCAAGGATGACGGCTCGATTGAGTATATTTTCAACATTGAGCTCACAAGCGAGGGTATCGTGGTTCACAAGAACGATTTACCAGAACATGGGGAAGAACTGCTTAAGCTTGTTCCAAGCCTGAGATTTGACTCGCCCTTGTCTCGCTCGGAGTTCTTGAGGGCTACAGAACGACTGTACCAATGGGAACGATCCCAACATCCTGAGTGCAGGTTTTTTGTGCGTGTCCAAGATGAAACCGAGCCCAATCAAAAGGCTCTTTACAAAGATGAGCTTCGAACCGTTGAAAACCGGTTCTACAAGCTTCTAGTCGGAGAATGATCGAAGGGTGAAGGCGGTCTAAATAGCTCATCAACTTGATGACTAACGTGTGAATAGATTTGATTTTCGAGAAGGTCTCGATACTTTGCGGTGGGGAACCTGGACCCAGAAATTGAACACATTTTAGTCGAACTCGAAACAGAAGTTATAATCCGCCTAGCCCGACTCAGCAAGCTGAGCGTCCACGAAGACCAGGTGCGAGAGCTAGTGAAACGCTTTAGGAACCCTAGGAAAGTGTTCGACGAGTTAGAGACGACAAATAAATCTCAGTCGACCGGGTTATTTTCAAGAATCCGTTCGCTCTTCAGGCTTTCGAGGTAAATCGGGCTTGGTCCCTATCGCACGTGTACATGTAAAGGCAACGAGTTAAGCGGTGCACGGAAAGATCCAGCTGGCGCAGAGAGGGATTTGAACCCCATAGTGCGAAATGAGAACCGTGTGGTGAGAGTCAGGCCGGTACATCCTTGCGCTGTCCGCTGCAACAGTCTAGAGTCTGGCCGCGGAAAGAATAAATTTTGGGCTTTTGTGGCGGGCAATCCTGTCAGTTTGTGTTTAGATGCCTTCGACGCTGATCGATCTTTTCGCGCTATTCGCCGAGATGAAGCAGCGGGGGGCGTCTGCTCGACATCCCGGCTGGGGCAGGCAGCGACTCGGAGCGACTTTCGGCTATGGGTTTCGAGGTTGTCGCCGTGGATTTGTTTCCGCCCTCAGGCGCCGCGACGAGCGGAAAGATATGCTGGGTGCGCGCCGATTGCAGCGAACCTTTGCCCTTTCGCGCCAAAAGCTTTGACGTTGTCCTTTCGCGCGAAGGCATCGAGCATCTGGAGAACCAAGCTGGCTTTATGCGCGAGTGCGCGCGCGTGCTGCGGCCCGGTGGGCGTTTGGTTTTGACCACACCCAACGTGATGCATCTTGCGGCGCGGGTAAGCGCGATGCTGACGGGACAGCGGACGATGCGCCGCGGGCTTGCTAACGAAATCGAAACACTAAGAGCACGTATCGGCAACCGTTTTTATCATGGACACATCTTCCTAATCGACTACTTTCGCCTACGCTACCTGATGCGCTTAGCGGGGTTCGGCAAAATTCAGGTTTATACTGATCGTCTAAGTCCTTTTTCGATCGCGCTGGGTTGGATGACGCCGGTAATGTACGTAGCCTCGCGTCTTGCGGTCAAAGCTTTTAGACGCAAGGCCCACCAGCATTGCCGCGCTGTGGCGCCGCGCGAAGTGATCAGCGAAATTTTCGACCACGTCTTCTCGCCAGCGCTTCTGTTCGGCAAGCGGATGATCGTCACTTCGGTGCGAGAATAACAGGGTCCGCTAGAGACCGCGGTCGCGCTGATACGCCCTACGCCTGCAAATGCTTTACCCTACCTGAGTTCGACTCTTGGGGCTGCGTGCTTTGCCTTTCTTTGACCGAGGCGCCGAAGCCTTTTTTCGAGGACGCTCAGCAAAGATCGCCCGCCGCGAGACTTGCCCAGAGAGCCTTGGCGGAGAGGGGGGGATTTGAACCCCCGGTCCCAACGAGGGGACACGTGATTTCGAGTCACGCCGGTTAAGCCAGACTCCCGAACCTCTCCGCGTGCCGATAGCTAATCTATTCTAAGCGCCCCTGCCCTTACGCACCAACAATTGACCAGCGTCTGGATTGCGCGACTTTTAGTTTGGGGTCGCCGGGACCACAAGCTCTCCGTCGGTCACCAAGCAAACTACCGTGATGCTTTCTGGAATTCTCTCATTGATTGCCGCGAAACAGAAGACTTCGTAAGTATCGTGCGCTTTTCGCACTGTCGTCGTTAAGGTTGCCTATTTCCTCTTCGAGCAGATTTAAGCAGCTTTTCACGAAATCGGCGCTTTGTTTGCGAGTTTCGGTCGAAAGCTTCGCTTCTAGCAATGTATTGACGCTGTCCAGAAATTCGTTCCTGAGTCGTCGGCCGTTCGTACATTCAGGATCGATAAGCCTTTTGCAGACGCGTTGAAGATCGGTGGGTTCGAATGGATGCGGTACCAGGCTCTCGCCCATCGCACACGCCCTGACGAGCGACGTAAGCAGAAGCTGGCTCAAACGGATCTCTCGTCCAGCTGCCTGGGCTCGAAAAGAAGCCGAGGTGATGTCCAGCCCGTTCAGCTCGCGAAAGAGCTTCGGCATCACAGCGATCTGGTCGAGCACGCGATGGGCAATATGTAGGTCTCGCATCCGGCGAAAAGCTCGCCACGTAACCGACCCGTCGCCGTCGAGTCCCCCGTAAAACGTGGGGAGCTTCTCGAGAAAACCGCTAAAAGCCTCGCGGTATGGAGTATCCAAATATGGAACGTCGCGCCCTTCCTTTTTGCTCAGCCCGAGCTCAGCCAAGACGCGTTCGGCGCGCGTGCGCAAGTCGATGGTTAAGCTTACGCCTAACCTAAACAGAAGTTTAACGTGTGTGTCGCGCAGATATTCGATCGCCGTTCGCAGATCCCCGCCTGCCAGGTGTTCCAACGCAACGTTGAGGTAATCGTGAGTCAAACGAATCGCGTTTCGTACTGCTTCGAGATCGCCGAAGTCAACCGCACGAGCCGCCAGCACCTGGTTGGCAACAAGGGCGCTTTCGCTGCGCAACTGATGCTGTGCTGGGCCTGAGAACCCAACCTTGAGGGCGGTGTTGAACAGCGAGTCCTCCGCACCCGCTATGACCAAAGCTAGCTCACCGGCGTCCTGGTCTTCTGTCAGCAGGCTTTCTCGGTTGCATTTTACGTACGACTGTCTTATGCGGTCGAATTCGGCAGGGTTTAAGTAAGCGAAGACTTCCTGGGCCTCGAAAAAATCCGGAAACCCGCGGTCGCTCAAACGCGCCCGCCTAAACTGATAAGCGTGTTCCTCAAGTTCGGCTTCGACGCCCCAGTAGATTTCCTCCATCAAGTTAGCGAAGTATTCGTAGTCGCGCTCAAAAATCTCTTCCAGTAGCTCCTGAACCATCGAGGTAGCGGCGTCGTGCCGGATAAATTCCACGGCGTAGTGGTCGTCGAACTGAACGATGGTTTCAACCGGTACGTCGAGCGCTTGTTGAACCTCTTCCAATCGGTAGACTTTGACATACTGCCGGAAGAACAGGGTTACGAGTTCGATATCCAGGGCCATCAACGCTTCGGCCGTACGACTGCGGCCAGCTTCGGAAAGCGCCTCCAGCCACTCTCGCAACCGCTCGAGGTTTGGACGGTCTTTGTTCCAGCAATCAAGGTCAACCAAGCCCTTGAATTGTTCGGGCAACGCCATGCCGAGCAAGTCGGAGGCATCGGCGAGACCAATTTCCTTGAGCGTATAGAAGAGCGTTTCCGGCGAAAAAGACTGAACCAGGCGCGCCGCTTCGGGTGCCGAAAGGATTAAGTCCATCTTTTTGCGCGCAGGAAGACCGTAGAGAAACTCAAGTTTCTCCTTAAACGGGAGATTAAGGAATTCTCGCTCTTCCCTCGCCGTTGTCGCCATGCTTCGTAAGCGATCCTAATCGGCAAGATACCCTTGCGTAGGAAACGTGATCAAGGCGGCAGCGCAACCTTCGCGAACATGACCTTTAAGTTTTAAGAAAATCGATTGCTGAGGCAGCTAGCAGATTTTCGCGTCGTCAATATCGGCGATTCGAGTCGAACAAAGCAACTTTTTCGCCGTTTCGGCTTTTTTCTATCCTGACAGCAAGTTTGCCCAAGGGCTTTGTGCCTGACGCCTTCCCGTGGCTGTTACCTTCGGCAAACCGCGCCGAGCCGTCGCTTTTGTAGGTCAGCTACGAGATCAAGTTAGACACGCTTGAAGAACGAAGACGTCTGCAACTTTTCGTCCACCCACCTGAGCTGGCTTGCGCACCCGCGCCGGGCGCGCCTTAAGATAGTGCGTAGAGCTAGATGTTCAAGGAGCTTTTGTAATTAACAAGGTCAGCGCGGTTTGGAGAGGGCGTTGTGGTGAACGAACTCGGCGAAAGACAGGTACTAAGTTTTCTGGTTGATCTTACGCTGCTTTTGATTGCGAGCCGGTTTTTAGGCGAAGTGATGAAGCGTTTGGGTCAAGCAACCGTCGTCGGCGAGTTGCTCGCGGGTGTGCTGCTTGGCCCTTCGCTCCTGGGCCGTGTTGCGCCTGGGCTATGGCATTTCATTTTTCCCCCAAGTCCGGCCGTGCATCAGCTCCTGCAGGCCATCGTGTGGCTCGGCGGTATCTTATTGCTACTTCAGGTTGGGCTTGAGGGCGACCTGGAGGTGCTCGGAGAAGTTGGACGTCCCGCGCTTGTCGTTTCTTTATGTGGAAGCGGGGTGCCTTTTCTTTCCGGTTTGGCGCTGGGTTGGTTGTTGCCAGACCGCTACCTCGTGTTTTCCGATAAACGACTAATTTTCAGTCTGTTTTTGGCGGTGGCTTTAGCGATCTCCGCTATACCGGTGATTGCCAAAGTATTGGCAGATTTAAACCTTATTCAGCGCAAGCTCGGGATGGTGATCTTGGGAGGAGGCACGATCAGCGATTTTTTGGGGTGGTTGGTTTTATCCGTCGTCAGTGGTTTGGCTTCGCACGCGTCGGTGGATTTGAAAGCGCTCTTCCTAACGATTGTAGCCACCGCGTTGTTCTTGATGTTTTGTTATTTTGTTGGCTACCGGCTCGTTGCCCGAACGCTGCGATGGGTAAGCGATCGCGCTACGATTGAACATTCCACGCTTACGACTATTCTCGCGATTGGGCTGCTCTGCGCCGTTGTAACCCAGGCTCTTGGCTTACATGCCGTCTTCGGCGCGTTCGTGGGCGGTTTGATGATGAGTGCTTCGCCGCGCGTGCGCAAGGCTGACCGCGCGCAACTGCGTGCGGTGGCATCAGGGTTTTTGTCGCCGATTTTTTTCGCGTATTCGGGTTTCACGACGGATCTTTTAGCGATCCACTCAGTTGCCATCCTGGCTGTAATTTTTGGTATCGCGTGTCTGAGCAAGCTGGTCGGCTGTACCGTTGGTGGTTTAGCTGCTGGACTTAAACTCCGAGAGTCGTTAGCGGTGGCAGTAGGCATGAACGCCCTGGGTGGGATGGGCGTGATCGTTGCCCACGTTGGCTTGCGCTTGGGGGTGCTGACGCCGGAGATGTATGCGGTCCTCATCGTGCTGGCGCTCGGCACCTCGCTTATGAGTCCGCCTCTGCTCAACTGGGTTTTACAGGGCATAGAGTTGCTGCCCGAGGAAATAGAGCGACAGGAGCGGGAGAGGTTTCTTTCGCGCCTTCCGTTTAGCAATGTGGGCGCTAAGTTGCTCGCGCTTGCCGGCGGCGGGCCTAATGCGGAGCTTGCGGTGAAACTTGCCGCGGCCTCGAGCAACCATCACGAAGCAAGCTTGACTATCTTCCATGCGTTTGAAGCGAACAGCACGAGCGGACGCCCAGCGCTGAGCGAAGAACGATTGGCACAATTGAAGCTCCTTGCCGAAACTATCGGAGCGCCGACGGTGTACAGCCGGTCAGTGCCTGTCTCCAAAGACGGATTGATCGACGCGGTGCTGCAGGAAAGTCAGCGCGGCTATAGCGCCGTGTTCGCAGGCGCCTCCGAGATACATGGACACGGTTCTCTGGGCGGCGCGATGTTGCGCGAGCTGATGAACGGAGTGACGGTACCAATGATTATCACCCGAAGCGTCGAAACAGGAGAAACGGTGCGCCGAATTTTGGTGCCTGTCACTGGCACGTATTACTCTCGACTAGCTATGACGCTTGCCATTCTATGCGCTAATGCAATGAAGTCGCATATCACAGCGTTGTACGTAGCGGAGGCGCCGTGGTACTTCCTCATAGGTCGGTCTCATAGGCGTGACGCGCAACCGGGCAATGCGGTGCTCGAGGAGGCCAAGCAACTAGGCGCGCATTTCAGGACGCCAGTCGAAACACTGCTCGTCGAAGGAAAGGACCCAGACTCGGTTATACTGCGGTTTGTCAACAATGGCGACTTCGATATGCTCTTTTTAGGTGCTCCCCACCGTAGTGTCGAGGAAGGGATATATCTCGGCCCAAAGATCGAGCGTATTTTGAGCCGCGCGAAGTGTTCGGTAGCCGTAGTGGTAGTCCCTGACCGAACGGAGTAATTTGCCAAGGCCTCATCGTGCCTCGAGCAAAACTGCCGCCGCTGCTGCCATTCCCTCAGCTCTGCCGAGCGAACCGAGGCGCTCAGGGCTGGACACCTTGACGTTTATAAGCTCGGCGGCAACGTCCAACGTGGCGGCAAGTTTCGAGCGCATCGTGGCCACGTAAGGCGATAGGCGGGGCTCCTGCGCAAAGATAGTCAGGTCGGCGTTCACCAGGCACCACCCTTCTTGACGTGCAAGCTCCCAAACCTGCCTCAAAAGCTTCAAACTGCTGATCCCCTTGTAGCGCTCGTCGCGATCGGGGAAATGGCTTCCGAGGTCCCCTTTTCCCAGGGCTCCCAAGATACCGTTAGCGAGGGCGTGTGTGACGACGTCTGCGTCCGAGTGCCCACTGAGACCCCGCGAGTGAGGAATTTCGACACCTCCAAGGACGAGAGTGCGCCCTTCAATTAGCGGATGAAAGTCAAAACCCTGACCAATTCTCAGCTTCAAAGAACTTGTCCTCCGACTTTCGTAGATCAAAAGAGCGCGAGTGTGTCACAAAATATTTTGCCTGCGGGCTGCACGTTCAGTTTCGTTAGCGCCACTTCCGCGTCGCTTCAGACGCGCGAGTACGCACCCTGCTCTAGCGGTCCAGGTGCGTCGTCTTACACGAATCTTTGGCGTAAAGCGATCCCGCATAGGGCGCAGCCCCATCGATATACTTACGCTTCGTGTCTTAGCTGGCTCACATGATTAAGAGTTAGGCGATAGTGATTCGGTCTCGTCGTTTGCGCCACTATAAAGCAAAGTTTGACGCGTCGGCTCACCAGTACACAATAGATCGTCAGCTACCGCGCTAGCGGCGTGGGAGGCTTTTTCAAGGGATAAAGGCGTGCGCATGGATTGAATGGGGCCAGAGAAGCGCTTTTAGTTATTGGAAAACTAAGCCAAGGAGGAGAAGAGGAGTTGCAAGTTCCGAAGTTTATCAAAAATCCGCGGCTAGTCGGCGCGGCACTAGTTATTTTGTGGCTTTGCTATTTTTTTTACGCCAACATTGACCAGGCTGCGGCGATCTCCGTGTTTCCCCTGGCGGCAAAACTGGTGGTGCGGCTGTGGGCCTTGGTCCTGGGCGCGATGCTGTTTGGATGCTTGATTACGTTGGCGATACAGGGCCTGTGGCGCCGTCGTCATGTCTCGAAAGAGCTAGCCCAGTCGACGATCGCATCCGAGGCCAGTAATAAGACGTCTGCGTAAGAGCCAGCGGGAAGAAGTGTCTTATCCGCTGGGCCAACGAGCAGCGCATCGGCGCGCGACATGGTACTTAGGATCGCAGAACCCTGTTCGCCGCTCGGGGAAGCGTACAGTGTCTCAGCGCGGCGTTCGAGTTTTACCCGAATAAATTCAGTTAAACCGCGAGCGGTCTTTATATCGACTGCGCACACGGCCTTAGCGCGTGGTATGGCGCTGTTTACCAGTCCTGCCATCTTTTTTAGCGCCGGACGGACGTACAATTCGAAACAGACCAGCGTCGACACAGGATTACCTGGCAACCCGAAGACGGGGCGTCCCTCTACCAACCCGAACATAAGCGGTTTGCCAGGCCGCTGGGCCACGCCATGAAACAGTTCTTGCATCCCGAGCTCAGATAGCACCTCTTTTACATGGTCAAATTGGCCCACCGACACGCCTCCAGTGGTCACTAGCGCGTCGTTTTGGAGCGCTTCCTTGAACCTAGCGCGCATTTCAGCTTTGTCGTCACGCGCTACAGGAAGCACGAAGGCTTCGGCTCCGCTTTCTTCGATCGCCGCGGCGAGACTGTAAGCGTTGGAATTGACAATTTGAGCACCAACCGGCTGCTGGTCGACGTCGACCAGCTCGTCTCCAGTGCAAACAATCGCTACCCGTGGACGGCGGTAAACGTCGATTACAGCCCGACCAAGGGATGCCAGAAGCCCGATGTCGGCTGCCCGTAGGCGCCGACCAAAGGTCAGTACCTGTTCTCCAGCACGCAAGTCCTCACCACGCCGCCTAACGCAGTAGCCTGCGGTTACGGGAGCGAATACCTCGACCGTATCGTCCGTACTCTTAGTTTGTTCTACTGGAATTACTGCGTCGGCGCCCTCGGGCAACGGGGCACCCGTCATGATTTTTGCTGCAAGTCCCCTGGAGACCCTTTGTTGTGGCACGTGTCCGGCCCCGATCGTTTCGATAATCTTAAGCCTCACCGGATTCGATTGCGTCGCACCAAAAGTGTCCTCAGCCCGTACGGCGAATCCGTCCATCGCCGAGTTATCAAAGGCTGGAATGTCGCGAAGCGAACAAATAGGCTCCGCAAGCACTCGGCCGACCGCCTGTCGGATCGTCAGACGCTCGACGCCAACCGCAGTAACGCTGCTTAAGACAAGCTTCAAAGCGTCATCGGCACTTATCATGCGCAAAGCTTCTCTTACTTCGCACCCAAAGTGTTTAGACCGCTAAGTCTGGGGCCCTAAAACTCGTCAAGATGGGCTTCAGTTTCCAGCTAGCCGTAATTAGCTCTTCACCACTACTATACTCAGTTGCTTGCGCTCTTATAAGCTCACACTAATCGTGCCTGGACTGGCTCGGGAGAGAAACGAAGCGCGTGCCACGCAGCACGTTGGGCTCAAAAGGCCAGTCCTGAAGCCGCCAAGTACGGTTACCGAGCCGACTTAAAAGATCTACGTCTTGATGCGCAACGAACCAAAAATTGCGAGGCTAAAAAGGCTTGGAATTGCTTGAGGAAGAGAACGAATCGGCAACTTTTGCCGGGACCCGCAGCGTATAGCTTGTGTCAGGCGGGACTCTGTCCTGAAGTAACGCTGGGTTTAGCATTCGAAGCATACTGACGGTCGTATGAGCCATTTTCGCGGCCTCACGAAGCGACGTTGCTGGAGGAACTGTGATTAAAGCATGCGGAGGACGCGCTGCCTCGTCATCGGTAAAGACACTTATATCCAGTCCAAGCATTGAAGGATGGCTAGTGATGAAGTCCAGCGCCATGAAACGCTCGAGCAGCAAACGCGTGCGCCGGGGCAAGTGCTCGTATAGCTCGGCATAATCGGCATTTTTTAGCTCTTCGAAAGGCAAATTTGAGTTTTCCCCCGTGTTCCACGCAACTATGGTCAGCAGCCAGTTACCGACGAAGTCATGCAAAAACGTCAAGTACTCGGCCGCCGCACGGGTCGACTTAACCGGATCGAGCCGCTCATCTATCCACCTGTTTACTCTGAGTCCGAAGCTACGTGCCGTTGCTTTAGTGAGTTGCCAAGGTCCCCCGTTGTCGCTCGAAAAAGCGCTCTCAGCAAAGGCAAGACAGATGAAGTCCTTCGGTACGCCGTAGCTGGCGAGAATACTTGCCATTTCGTGTAAAAAAGGATGGACGGCCAGTAATCGGGCGCGAAGACCAGCTGGGTTGCGCAAATATTCGTTTACGTAGCGTTCTACTGCTCGGTTAAGCACGATTGGAAACGGGGCAACCTTACGTGGTGGGCTCAGTGCAAAAGGCGCATCGCCGCCGGGAATGACAACCGGTCTTGAACTGGCCGCTGACGGATAAGATAGCGGTATCGTCCAGGAGCCGGCGCTATGAAACCCAGAGCTTGCGGTCGAAGTAGCTGGAACAGTGGCACTGCTAGGAGAACTAGTTGCCGTTAAATTACGCTTCGGGTTTTGAAGGCTCAATTGCTCTTCAGGCGCCACTCCAACTGAGGTCTGACCCGTAGAGGCACCGATCGCCTGGGCTCGTGCGTGCCCTCGCATCATCGCCTGCAGTAACGCACCCGCAGTGCAGACTGCAGCAAGAAGAGCTACGAATCGAAACCCGCCGCCTTTCATCATAGCCGTCCAAGCTTGCTCGCAGATTAATGAGTCAGGCGACGAGATGCAAGGTGTTGTGCATTTAGAAAATCTAATTTCAAACAACTCTAACTAAAGAATGGCTTCCGTCGCTCTTATTAGGTCCGAAGTATGGTATGATGTGCATTGCTGAACACCCGACAATGTTTATGAGCGCAGCGAGTGAGGCCGTAACTCCGTGACCGTCTGGCGCGACGTTTTCGAAAGCCTTGCCGAAGCCTTGTTATTGGTATCTCCCAGTCTTGAATTGCGGGCAGCTAATCCTGCGGCCCAAACTATGCTGGGAATCTCAAAGCCCACCCGTAAGGTTTTGGCCACTTTTCTCAAGAATAATTCGTGGCTTCGCCGCATGGTTGAAAGCTCTATCGCCGGCGGGCAAACCCTGAGCGATGCCGAAGCTGTTTTGCGGTTACCGAACCACAATTCTGTCGAGGTTGCGGTGAGAGTCTCCCCTCTTATCGACCGCAAAGGCCGGATTCAAGGTGCCGTGGTTTTATTGAGAGATAGGGCTTTTCAAAGGGGGATCGAGCGCGCCTTGGCAGACAGTGTGAAAAACGGCCTGGGTCTGTCGGCTGCTGGCCTGGCGCACGAGATAAAAAATCCACTTACGGCGATTAAAGGCGCGGCGGAGCTGCTCGCCGATCTGTTTTCTGATGACCAGCGTGCGCGCCAGTATTGCGAGGTTATCCTTACGGGGGTGAACCGTTTAGCCGGGCTGGTAGAAGAGGTTATGGCACTGAGCGGACGTCAGGTCTTGCGACGCGCGCCGCTCAACATTCACCGAGTCCTGCATCATGCGCTGGCGATGGCCGGTCTGTGGCCGACTGCTCCCCCGGGGATTATTGTGGAGCAGTCTTTCGACCCGAGCTTGCCCGAAGTGGAAGGCGACGAGGCAGCGCTCGAGCGGGTTTTTCTTAACCTTATTAAAAATGCGCGTGAAGCGATCGGAGATAGTGGACGAATTCGCTTAACTACGAGGATGGAAACCGAGTTTCATCTGACTACCCAGGGCAAGCGAAGGCGCTTTATGAGGGTTGAGATAAGCGATAGCGGCAAAGGGCTCAGCCGCGAGCAGATGGCTGAGTTGTTTACGCCTTTTTTCACTACAAAACCCAATGGCACGGGCCTGGGACTTGTTTTAAGTAAACATATTGTCAGTCTTCATGGTGGAAGAATTTGGGCCGAAATAGGCGGCAATGAAGGGCATCTTGCGGCTGCCTACGTAGGTGAGGACGAGCAAGTTGTCGAGTTTAAACCTGCGCTCAATGGGCTAACAATCAAGGTGCTGTTGCCGATTGCGCAGCCTACGGTCGACGACTCAGTTAATCGGGACACGGAAGCAAAAGCCGGACAGTCGCGTGAGTGGTCGGCTCATGGCAACTATGCCGACGCACTCGAGCGTGACCAACCATCTATTGCTGCGACAAAAGCTAATGAGGTCAGTGGTGGTAAATAATGATTGGCGTTAGCTCTGAACCGGAGAGCGAAAGCACAAGTTATCGACGGCGACAAGCGGTCCTGGTGGCTGATGATGATCCGGGAATTCGCTTAATTTTGCGCCATCGACTGGAATTTGCAGGCTATGAGGTCGAGGAGGCCGCCGATAGCCAAAGCGCGCTTGCGGCGCTTCGCACCGGCCGGTTCGACGTAGCCTTGGTCGATATTATTATGCCGGGAGACGGCGGGCTCGAGGTTTTGTCGAGCGCGCTTAGCGAAAGAATTCGCACTCCTATCGTGATAGTCACCGCCGCAAGCACGATGGGTAACGCTGTAGAGGCGATGAAGCGCGGCGCCTACGACTACCTTACCAAGCCGTTCAAGAATCTCGACTCGGTGGTCGAGGTAGTCAGACGGGCGGCCGGAGCACGCAATCGCCAGGCAAGCGGCGGAGAAAGCGGTCAGCGAACCGAGTTTGCTCAGGGCGAGCTCGTGGGTCGAAGCCCCGCGATGCTCGAGGTTTACAAGTTGATTGGGCGCCTTGTCAACAACGACGCCAACATCCTGATCGAGGGCGAAACGGGCACCGGCAAGGAGCTTGTGGCGCGTGCTATCCATTTTCGCTCGGAGCGGCGCAACGAGCCGTTTGTCGCGGTCAATTGCTCGGCGATCCCGCAGGGGTTACTGGAGAGCGAGTTATTCGGGCACGAACGTGGTGCCTTCACCGGCGCCTCAGAGCGTCGTTTGGGCAAATTTGAATTAGCGGGTGCGGGCACAATATTTCTTGACGAAGTCGGCGATTTGCCGCTCGAACTTCAGCCTAAGCTCTTGCGGGTCTTGCAGGAGCGCGAGTTCTTTCGCGTTGGCGGCAGCGAGCCGATTCGTCTTCGGGCGCGCGTGATTGCGGCGACGAATCAGCCGCTCGAACGGGCGGTAGCGGCCCATCGCTTTCGCGAAGACCTTTACTACCGGCTACGGGTTATTCCGATTTTCCTACCTCCTCTGCGCGAGCGCAAAGAAGATATTGCCGAACTGACCGACTATTTCCTGGCTCAGGCGGCGCGCGAGATGGGTGTAAAACCGATGCGTGTAAGCCCGCAAGCCCGAGAGCTGCTTGCTTCGTACCGATGGCCGGGAAATGTGCGCGAGCTTCAGAATTGTGTGCTTCGGGCGGCGTTACTTGCACCGGGCGACACAATTCGGCCCGAAGACATAGTACTGGCGCGAGAGCCGATCGCTCAGGCCCGAGCGGAAAGCGCCCTCGCACACGGCAAGGAGTCTTTGGCTGAGATTATCGCTGCTCATATTCGAGAGCAGATCGACGAGCTAAGCGATGACGAGGTACACAATCTTTATCCCCGTTTTTTGGCGGACTTTGAACGCGCGGTAATTGGGATCGCGCTCGAGCGCGTCGGCGGTAATCAGGTAAAGGCTGCCCGTATCCTGGGCTTAAACCGCAACACGTTGCGCAAAAAGATCATCGAACACAAGATTCCGCTCAGCAAGGAATTTTAACTTTAGATGAATCGCGCTGATTTCCCACCCTTCTACGCTATTGTCGATTCGGCTGCAGCACAAACACCGGTTGAACTGGCAGAGCTGCTCTTAGAAGGCGGAGCCAGAATTTTGCAACTTAGGCTTAAAAACGTTCCGAGCCGAGATTTTTTCAAGGCAGCGACCGAAATTGCGCAACTCTGCCATCGTGCGGGAGCCAAGCTTATAGTGAATGACCGCCCGGATATCGCGCTCTTGGCGGGCGCAGACGGTGTGCATGTTGGTCAAGACGACATTCCGCTTCGAGCAGCGCGTCGACTTCTCGGGGTAAAAGCGATCATCGGCGTTTCCACTCATAGCGTGGAGCAAGCCTTGGCGGCTGAGCGGGAGGGCGCTGATTATATCGGCTTTGGCCCGATGTTCCCCGGGGGAATCAAAGGCACGGTCCAGGGCCAGGGATTGGAGCGTCTGCGCGAGGTGCGCGCAAGGGTAAGCCTCCCGATTGTGGCCATCGGCGGAATCCGCGAGGCCGACGTCCCATCAGTGCTGCGAGCCGGCGCCGATTCGGTGGCGATTATTACCGACGTGATTAGCTCGGCGAACATACCGGAGAAGGTTCGCGCAATTCTTGCTGCAGCTGCCTCGGTGGGCCGGGGTTGAGCCTGTAGGCGCAGCTGTGGGCCGTCTATTTTTCAGGCCGCCCTTTTCTGGTTTTCGAGAGCACGTCGATTGTTGCGGGCGGACAGGTCTCGGCGCTGTGCGAGCAGCCGTATGAGCAACAGTGCGGTTATCGTAGAGAAGCCTGCCAGTGAATGTTAGCAAATGACCGTTGACGGTTGCGCAAATCTTGTTTTTTGGTACTGGTATCCGCGCGGCTTACGGAGCAGCGCCTACTACGAGTTTGCGCCAGCAGCCATCGATCAGTAACTTCCGCTGGTAATTTCGTTTGGCGGCAAGCTGGAAGCTCCGCCCTCGAGGGCGCTGTAGGGAATGTAGCCTTCAAGCCCGCTGCGCATCCTGATTCGGACGTAGTTCGGGGCCACACCGACCACCTGCACGTGATGTCCCTTGTGCACCTCTGCTAGCTCCTTAGCCCATTGATTTGGGCGCTCCCTGACTGGAGAGTCCGAGATGAGCGTGAGGATCTTATCGGCTGGTACAACCATCTTTACGACATCCGGGTCGACGTAGGCCGTCTCGCCGTCGCGCAGTTCGACACGCAAAAAGTAGGGAGTCAAGCCCGTGACGTGCACGTATCGGCCCGCGTGGATCCGTTTGATTCGCCGACTGTGGGAACTTGCTTCCGCATACGCCCACGAGTCGCGCGTAATAGGCAGGCGCACGTCGACGGGTTCGGTCGGCACCGGACGGGCTTTGGCATGCGAGCTAGTTCGCCTGCGGGTGGAAACTTTCTTCTGGCTAACTCGACTTCGTCGCTGAGCTTGAGCTTTTCGCTGCTCCTTTTTTGGCGTCGGTTGCTCGGCACTAGTGGAGGGAGCGGTTTCAGTTGCGGTCGGCTGAGCAGACGGCGCGGAAGTGGCACCCTCCGAACTGGGGTTACTTTCCTCGATGACCGCCGTGGGCGGCGATGTTTCCGACTGCGCGTAGCTCCATGTCGGCAGACAAACCAGCAACAGGAGTATACTGCCGATTATTAGCGTGCGCATTTGAACCCGCTGCTTGATAAACCAATATTAGCAGGCACCGTTCCCTCAGGCAAAGCGCTTTCGCCCCATCGACCCGCGGTCAAGAGCGTTCCGAGCATTGGCTTAATTGCTGAAGGCATGGCTTGCGCCTTAGCTTTGCGAAGCGCTCGCGCTAGAAAAATCCCTTACGCTGTTTAGCGGGTGTGTGTACCGTGAAAGTCAGCAGGCCCCGCAAACGGTGCAGCGCAGTACGTTGCAGGGTTTGGTCTGGTGCTCGTAGCGGGCCTTCTTTCTTTCGGAGAGCAAAAACCATTTGTGCACGTGATGATCGATAAAATCCCACGGAAGAAGTTCGTCGTGTCCATAAGCGCGCAACACGTAGAAGTCAGGATCGGGCAGCTCTCCATCCGGGTTCTTGCCATCGCCGTACTTAATCGCTCGCAGCATCTGCCAAATCTCGCCGGGCCCGGTACAACGTTCGCGGTTCAAGCGTTCCAGAATATTGCCCACACGTCGATCACCGCGCGACAGAAGGGTTTGAAAATAGGCTTCTCGCGGCGACTCGACGTCGAGTTCGACATGTTTTAGGTTGCTGACCTCTCTCTTCAACAGCGCGATCTTGCGCTTTAGGCTGCCAGGCTCTTCCATCGGGTCCCATTGAAACGGCGTCCATGGCTTCGGCACGAATGGGTTGAGGGAGATCGTAACCCGCCCCACTTTTCGACCATTGGTGTTCGCGCGCTGCAAAATTTTGGCTGTAAGGTGAGCTATCTCTACCACATCCTCGTCGCGTTCCTCGGGCAGTCCTACCATAAAGTAGAGTTTTAGCGACTCGACCCCTTTGGCGGTGAGAAGCTCTGCAGCGCGTAAAATCTCGTCTTCGGTAAGATTTTTGTTGATCACCTTGCGCATGCGCTCGCTTCCCGCCTCGGGCGCGATCGTCACGCTTTGCGTGCCCCCACGTGCCAAGGCTTCGGCAAGTTCGACCGAGATACAGTCGGCCTTGAGCGACGACGGAGAAAGTCGAGCTCCGCGGTCGGCAACAGCTGCGGCGATCTCTGCAACGCCAGGCACGCTTGCCATCTCCGCTCCGACGAGCCCAATCACCCTGCGCTCATTGAGCCCGGCAATCGCCTGCGCCGTAAGATTCTCGGGGCTTCGGTAGCGGATCGGTCGATACATAAAACCGGCCGCGCAAAAACGACATCCCCACTGACATCCCCTACTCGCTTCGACTAAATACATATCGCCGAAGACCGACTCTTCGGTGAGGATGAGGGAGGTCGTAGCGAAGCGATCCAGATCGCGTATCAAGCGTCGTTTGACTCTTGGATTGCCAGGCCCCGTGTAGACGACTTCCGTAAGCCGCCCCTGTTCGTCGTAGCGGGGATGGTAGTAATCGGGCAAATAAGCCCCCTCGACCTTGGCTAGCTCAGGTAACGAGACGGTTCCGTTCGCTCGCGTTTCGAGGTAGCGAACCAAAAACTCAGGAACCATCTCCTCGCCTTCGCCGATGAGAAACAGGTCGATAAACTCGGCGATAGGCTCGGGGTTCAAAAAAATTGCCGACCCGCCAGCGATGACCAGTGGGTAGCCTCGCCCAAGCCGCTCCTTGCGTCGTATCGGAATTCCAGCCATGTCAAGTATCGAGAGCACGTTTAAGTAGTCGGTCTCGAAGGCGATAGAGAAGGCCAGAATTTCGAATTCGCTCAACGGTCTGCCACGCTCTAAGGAGCGGAGCATCTCTTTCCCGGCCCGGATTGCTGGAAGCTCGTCAGCGTCTGGCAAAAACGCCCGCTCAACACTGACACGCGGGTCGTCATCAAAAATCTTGTAGATCGCCTGGAAGCCGAGATTTGCCATCCCGAGCCGATAGACGTTGGGGTAGACCAAGCAGACGTGGACCGGTCCGTCCGGGCCCTTGGGGAAGAGCCTTTTTTCTTTACGCAAGCGCTCGAGTGAGCGGTGGCGGCTGGCGAGCATTATTCTCTTTCTTTTAGGAGTAGGAGGGCACCTTAAAAACGCCGAGTTTCACTACTAACAGACTAGGCTCCAATTTCGGCAAAACTCTGACCTCTCGGCGATCCCCGAATCTAAAACTTTATCCGACAACTAGATACCGTGTGCCGCTGCTTTTAAAAATCTACACTTTCGCGAAAGCGCGCTCAATTATTGCTTGCTCTTGGCGTCCGAGCACCCTCGAGCTTGGAAAGCTCACATACACGTCGCTCGATCCCGGTCGCCCAGCGGTAATTGTAGGCAGCAGGTAGTTGTCACTCAGTAGGCTGCCGACCTTTGCCCCCAAATTCTCCTATTTTTTGAGCGGGAGACTTAATTAGCTACCGCAACAAAATCAGCCTCTGTTCATGGTCCTAAGGTGGTCAAAATTCCTGCAAGACCGTGATTTCCACCATCTGGTTAACTTCGAAGCATTCTCGATCGCAGCTCAGCAGGGTCGGAGGGCACGGTCACTTTGCGCATTTCCGAACTCGTATCGTTGCGCGTCTGAGGCAGAACGACTTTAGGGTTCTCTGACTGTCCGGGCGAGCCGAGCGAGAACAGCTTCGGCACCACGTAAATCGGCGCCTTGCATGCCAGCGCAAGAGCGATCGCGTCGCTTGGGCGGCTGTCAAGCTGGTAGCGGGCGTGATCGAGGTATATTTTGGCGTAGAAAGTTTGTTCGCGCAGGTCGTTAATAACCACGCGGTCGACTCGATTGCCTGTTACCTCCAGTGCTTCTTTCAGCAGGTCGCTGGTGAGCGGCCTTGGAGGCGCAATGCCGTGAAGTTTTAACAAGATAGCTTGGGCCTCAGGCTCCCCTATCCAGATAGGCAGGAGTCGGCTGCCCGCTTTCTCTCTGAGAATCACCACGGGACTTCCCGCAGCCGGATCAAAAGCAACTCGCATCACTTCGACTTCGACGCTGTCGTCAATCGCCGCTGGCGTGGTTGAGCGGTGGCATCCGAGGGTCCAGCCGACAAGTATAATAAGAAAAGCGACCTTGAGCGCTTTGGAGATCAAGCCTCGCCATAAGTCTGATTCGACCTTTTTCATAGGGGCCTGCCTCGCGTGCTTTTTATTATACGCTGCCTGATTGCCGAAAATTTAGTGCGACCATATACAGTTCTGACGAGCCCTTGCGGGTGGCCCGCGGCCGCGTCATATGGACCGAACCGAAGAGCGATAGAACCCGCTTTGTTTCCTCTGTAAACTCAGTGCCGACAAAGGTTTTGGCGATAAACGCTCCCCCCGGGCGCAAGCTCTCGAGCGCCGCGGTTGCAGCCGCTTCCAGAAGCTCGCTCATAGCGGCTCGGTCGCGCTCTCGGATTCCGGTCAATTTGGGGGCCATGTCGCTGGTCACTAAATCGGCGGGGGCGCCGAGCGCGAGCATCGCGGCTTGCCGGACGGCCTTGTCGCGCAGGTCGCCCACTAGGACCGTTACCAGCGGCGAAGGTGCAGGACAGCTCACGAGATCGACTCCCACGACCCGGCCCGTCGGACTTACGGCTTGCGCCAAAATTGCAAGCCATCCTCCTGGGGCGCAACCTAAGTCGAGCGCGTGACCACCCTGCTTGAGCAGGCGGTAGCGACTCAGCAACTCGTCGAGCTTGAACGCTGCCCGCGAAGGTAATCCTTTTTCCTGGGCCATCCGGTAGAATCTATCGCGCAATTGATAACGAGCCATTACCAGAGCAATTTTTCCTTTCGGGCAATTACGAACGCTCGACGACCACGAGCGGCAAAGGCCAACATATCAAACTGACTTTGTTTTCGACCAAGCGAGTTCCCGATCATGCCGATAAGTCTGGACGTGCTTAATTCGTCGCAGCGAGAAGCGGTGGTGGCGCTCGATGGACCGGTCCTGATAATTGCTGGCGCTGGGTCCGGGAAAACCCGCGTGCTAACCTATCGTATCGCTTACCTTATCGCGGCGCGCAAGGCAGCGCCACAACAAATTTTAGCCGTCACTTTTACCAACAAAGCAGCTAACGAAATGCGCCAGCGTGTGGCGCAGCTGGTCGGTGCCGCTGCCCAGTCGCCTTGGATCGGCACGTTTCATTCGCTGTGCGCCAGAATATTGCGCGAGCACGCCGAAGCGGTGGGTTACCGTCGAGATTTTACCATCTTCGATGAAAGCGATAGCTTCGCTTTGCTCCGGACTGTCGTCAGCGAAATCAACCTCGCTTACGGACCCACCCCCGAGATGGCGCGACAAAAAATCGAGCAGGCAAAGAACGAAGCGCTTACGCCCTCCGATCTTGCGGCCACAGCGCAAAGTCCGCATCAGTTGGCGCTGGCTGAAGTGTACAAAGTATACCGCCAAAGGATGCGTGCGTTAAACGCGGTCGACTTCGGCGACCTTATCCTTCTCGTGCACGAGCTTTTCACGCAGCAGCCGGACGTGCTAGCTCGGTGGCAAGAGCGGTTTCGCTACCTTTTGGTTGACGAGTACCAGGATACCAATCACGTTCAGTACCTTGTTATCCGGGCTCTTGCTCGGGCGAGCTCCAATTTGTGCGTGGTAGGGGACGAAGACCAGTCAATCTATCGATGGCGCGGGGCGGACATTCGCAACATCCTCGATTTCGAACGCGATTTTCCGCAAGCTCGGGTCTTTAAATTAGAACAAAACTACCGCTCCACCAAAACTATATTGAGCGCTGCGCAAAGCCTTATCCGCCACAATCGAAATCGCAAACCGAAAGAGCTTTGGACCGCCAACGAGGTGGGCCAACCAGTTACGCTTTATACGGGGCTTACCGAGCGCGACGAAGCCGAATTTGTGGTCAAAGAGATTCAGCGACTGGCGAACCGCAAAGAGGCGACCCTGGAAGAGATCGTGGTCTTCTATCGGATAAACGCACAATCGCGCCCCCTCGAGGAAGCCCTCGTGCGAAGACGAATTCCTTACCGGTTGATAGGAGGCGTGCGCTTTTACGAGCGGCGCGAGATCAAAGACTTGCTGGCTTACTTACGGGTGCTCGTTAACCCCTCGGACGAGCTCAGTCTCGAACGCCTCATCGGCGCCCCACCCCGCGGAATCGGTAACAAAACCTTGAGCGCACTTAAGCGACACGCTGAGGGGAACGCAATAGACCTGATGCAAGCGATGGGTTATGTCGAGGGGTTGAGCGAGGTCCCGCTTCGGATCGCGAAAAAGGTCACCGAACTTTACGAGTGGCTTTGCGACTTGCGCCAGCGTTTGTCGCAAATGACCGTCAAAGCGGTGTTGGAAGAGGTGCTGGCGAAAACGAGATTTTTAGAGTACCTCGCCACCCTACCAGAAGCCGAAGGGCGCCATGAAAACGTTGCCGAGCTTTTGTCAGCCGCGCAGGCCTTCGACATTGCTCACGGAGCGGGTAAACTTGCGGATTTTGTCGAGTCGGTCGCCCTTCTAAGCGAGGTCGACGAAGAAAGAGGCGGCAGGGGTGTTTCCTTGATGACGCTTCATACGTCGAAAGGTTTGGAGTACCCGGTGGTCTTTATTGTTGGGCTCGAGGAGGGACTTTTTCCTCACAACCGGTCTCAAGACGATGAAGCCGAGCTGGAGGAGGAGCGCCGTTTGTTGTACGTCGGCATGACCCGGGCGCGCCGCCTGCTTTACCTGACCAACGTGCGTTCTCGCGAGCTTTACGGCGTCCGCCAGGAGGCGCAACCCTCGAGATTTCTGGCCGAGCTCGAGCCTTCGCTTGTGCGACGAACAGGAGCAATCGAAACGAGTAGCTTTGTGGTGCCTTCTTGGAAGGACAGCTACGTCGATCTGAGCGATGGTCAACCGTTCTTTGGCGAAGGCGATTCGCCCGGTGTGACACAAACTCTGCGGGTCGGTGCGCGCGTCGAGCACCCTACTTTCGGCCCAGGTTACGTGCGACGACTCGAAGGTCGGGGCGAATCGACGAAGGCGTGGGTTCATTTCGACCGAGGAGGCTTGAAGCTCCTAGCGGTTAAATACGCACGCTTGCGGCTAATTGCCGGTGGGGCGCTGTAATCTATAATTTATAGACAGCTGGCTCGTTCGATTCCCAAGGTAGAACTTAACGCTTATGAAACGGTTTTGTGCGGCAGCGATGGTTCGTGGAGATTTTGCCAGGCTGTTAAAGGTCTGGTTTTTGACGATAATGGCTTTTCTTGCGTTCGATCGGGGCTTTTTGCGTTTTGCCCTTGGGGCTGTGTCCGAGAGCGTTTTTGCGCATCGCCCGTTAATCGCTTATGCCGTGTCCGACAACGATGACATCATCGGAGAGTTGCAGACCTACGAGGTTCAAAAAGGGGAGACGTTGCTCGACATCGGTCGACGTTTCGGCCTTACCGCCCAAGAAATTTCGGATGCCAATCACGGGCTAGACTGGTGGCTTCCTCCGCCGGGCAAGACGATCATTCTACCGACGCAGTGGATTCTTCCTCCTGGGCCGCGCGAAGGCCTGGTGCTGAATATCCCCGAAATGCGACTTTACTACTTTCCAGGTCGAGTCGTGGTGGATCGCAAAAAGGGCGGGGTCAAGCATATCTCCTATATCGCCGATCACATCGTATACACCTTTCCCGTCGGCTTGGGCCGGTATGACTGGCGGACTCCGATAGGTTCGTTTAGGGTGCGCGGTAAAACGGTCAATCCGACCTGGGTGGCCCCGCTCGATATTTATAAGGAGCACCTAGAAAGGGATCCTGACGCGGAGCGAGTAATTCCTGGAGGAGACCCCGAAAATCCCTTGGGCCACTACCGAATCGAGCTCACTTTGCCGGAATACGCAATCCACGGAACCAATAAGCCTTGGGGTGTGGGGATGGAGGTAAGCCACGGATGCATCCGTCTTTACCCCGAGGACATTGAACGGCTTTTTTACAAGGTGAAAATCGGCACGCCTGGACGGTTTGTCTACTACCCGGTGAAATTCGGCTGGAAAGGCGACGCGCTTTATGTCGAAGTACACAGGGACATCTACGGGCGCTATCCCGCGCTTTGGCAATTCGCGCTGAATGAGGCCAAGCGAATGGGCATAAGCGACAAAATTGATTACAAGAAACTCGAACAAGCGATCGCTGAGAAAACGGGCGTGCCTACCTACGTGATGCCGGGTGAGGAACCGGCCAGTACATCAGCTGCCCGTTAGGTCGAATAAGGCCTTACTTTTTGGCTCGACGAGCGGGGCCAAGTCGTTGCTTCCAATTCGACCCAAACGACCGCTCGGCGGTTCAAGGCCGGTTTATTACGAGATAGCGCTGTATCTTGCACCCGCGCCGGGGAGTTTCGTAATTGAGTGGCTAAAACAGCGACGGGCGCGCCCGGCGCGGCCAAACCGGCGATCCAATTCCTTCTCGCGCTACGTTGTAAAATCACTGCCGGGGGCGCAGGCGCTAGCTAGAAGCGGGCTCCCAAGAAAGGTCAATACTTTTTATTAGAGGACTCGGTTTTTTATTAACACGTGAAACTGATAACGTCGGGCCTACTTTACTTAGCCGCACCTGGAGCAGTGCGGGTCAGTTAACCCAGACATGAATTCACGGAGGCGTCGCCAATGATTCACCAGGTGCCGTTTCATCGTCCATCTATTGGCGAAGAAGAAGAGCGCGAAGTGCTGGAGGTTTTGCGTTCGGGATGGATCACAACGGGTCCCAAGGCAAAGCGCTTCGAGCGCGAATTTGCGGCGTATGTTGGGGCGCGCCACGCGCTTGCCGTTGCGCATTGCACCGGAGCGTTGCATCTGGCGCTGTTTGCCCTCGGAATTGGCCCAGGCGATGAGGTGATAACTACGCCCTTTACTTTCACCGCGACAGCCGAAGCGATCGCCTATCTCGGCGCACGGCCGGTCTTCGTAGACATCGAGCCACAGACCCTCAATATCGATCTCGACAAGGTCGAAGCGCTATTGGCCAGTGGCAAGCTTGCGCGACCGCGAGCGTTGTTGCCCGTGCATTTTGCCGGTCAGGCGTGCGATATGGAGCGCGTGATCGCAATCGCTCGCCGCTACGGCCTTAAGACGGTTGAAGACGCGGCCCACGCAACCGGAGCTGCAGTGAAGCTTAACGGGCGCGGAATGGTTCGGATTGGTACGATTGGCGACGTCACCTGCTTTAGCTTTTATGCCACGAAAAACATAACGTGTGCCGAAGGTGGAATCGCGACGACGGAGGACGACAGGCTGGCTCACAAGATAGCTGTGGCCAGCCTGCATGGGATGAATCGCGACGCGTGGAAAAGGTATAGTTCGTCCGGTTCCTGGTACTACGAAATCGATGACCTGGGGTTCAAATATAACCTTTCCGACGTGCATGCTGCGATCGGCCTTGCCCAATTGCGGCGCGTCGAGGAGTTTCAGCGCAAACGCACCGAAATAGCCAAAGCATACACCGAAGCGTTCCTCTGCGAGCCTGCTTTGGAGCCGCCGTTTGCTCGGCCTGACGTCGTTCACGCCTGGCATCTGTACGTTTTACGCTTACGGACCGAACGGTTGCGAATCCACCGTAACAAGTTTGTCGAGCTACTGCGCGAGCGCGGCGTCGGCGTTTCAGTTCATTGCATCCCATTGAATTATATGCGTGTTTATCAAACGAAATATGGCTATCGACCCGGCGATTTTCCGGTTGCGGAAGACGTCTATAGCCGGTGTCTTTCCTTGCCGATATATCCCGCCATGACCGACCGCGACGTAAACTACGTCATTGACACAGTACTCGACGTCACACGCCAAAACCTTCGTTGACCAAAAACCTTGTCAGTCGACGTTAGGGGAAGGAAACAGGCTTTATGCGGGCGTTAGTAACCGGTGGGGCTGGATTTCTCGGCTCGCATCTGTGCGAGCGACTGCTTGCCGAAGGTGCCGAAGTCATCTGTTTGGATAATTTCTTCAGCGGGCGCAGGTCCAACATTAAACATCTGATGTCGCACCCCAACTTCGAGGTAATTCGCCACGACATCGTCCAACCGATCTGGCTTGAGGTTGACCGTATCTTCCATCTGGCTTGCCCGGCTTCTCCGGTACACTACCAGTTCAATCCGGTCAAAACCGTCAAAACCAACGTAATGGGTACGATCAATATGCTCGGGCTGGCCAAGCGGGTCAAAGCCCGAATCCTTCTTACTTCCACTAGCGAAGTCTACGGCGATCCGAAAGAGCATCCACAAAAGGAGTCCTACTGGGGCAACGTCAACCCGGTCGGGGTTCGTTCGTGTTACGACGAAGGTAAGCGCGTGGCCGAGTGTTTGATGATGGACTATCACCGGCAAAACAAGGTCGAGGTGCGGATCGCTCGGGTGTTCAACACGTACGGGCCCAGGATGCTTGCCGACGACGGGCGCGTGGTATCCAATTTCTGTGTGGCTGCGTTGCGCGGCGAAGATATCGAAATTTACGGCGACGGAAATCAGACGCGCTCGTTCGCATACGTAAGCGATATCATTGACGGCTTGATGAAGCTTATGAACGTGGAGGACTTTTGTGGTCCGGTTAACCTCGGTTCGCCCGAGGAATTCACTATTAAAGAGCTGGCCGATTTGGTGATCGAGTTGGCAAACAGCTCTTCGAAGGTGGTTTTTCGTCCTCCACGGCCTGACGACCCTCATCGACGCCGACCAGATATCTCGCTTGCGAAGGAAATCTTGAATTGGTCGCCAACGACGCCTCTTCGCGAGGGGCTCAAGCGCACGCTCGAACATTTCCGTCGCGAATTGGGTTTGCAGTCGGCATAGGTGATCATAAATTTTCGGTCAATTTCCTTTCGTATAGTCGTGCCTTTCAAAATTTTTGGCTTCTACGATACAGTCTCCGCGCAATGTTGTCTTCGAGGTCGGAAGTTACGCTGCCGAAGGTAAAGGCTTGGGTCAAAGTCGGCCTTTTGAGCGAAATCGCTTCAGCGCAAGTCGGTCTGTTGCGCGAACGGCGACCAACAAATCGAGTTACGGAGACTCTGTTCGCATGCCCACTGCATTGATCACCGGCGCTTCGAGCGGAATCGGCGAAGAATTTGCCTACGCGCTTTCGCGAGAGCGGATGAGCCTAGTGTTGACCGCGCGACGTCAGGACAGGCTCAAGGCCGTGGCAGAGCGGGCGCAAGCTCTGGGTGCGCTTGAAACTCGAGTGATAGCAGCGGACCTTACGCAGCGCGATGCTTCTCAGCGCCTATTTGCCGAGCTTGCACGAGAAGGGGTTGCTGTTGATCTTCTCGTTAACAACGCTGGCTTCGGCACGCGAGGCCCGTTTAATAAGTCGAACCTTGAGCGAGAGCTTGGGCAAATCGATCTCAATATCGGCGCGCTAGTCGCTCTGACGAGATTGTTCCTTCCGGGCATGGTCGAACGGAGGTCCGGTGTGATAATCAACGTCGCGTCTACCGCCGCCTTCCAGCCGATACCGTACATGGCGGTTTACGCCGCGACCAAGGCCTTTGTGCTCAACTTTTCCTTGGCTCTAGCGGCCGAGCTTCAGGGCACAGGTGTTCACGTAATGGCGCTGTGTCCCGGTCCGACTTTTACTGAATTTCAACAGGTGGCAGGGAGCCGAGACGTTCTCATCCCCAGTTGGGCTTATATGAGCGCGCAAGAAGTCGTGGCCCAGGCGCTGAAGGCGATGAGACAGAAGCGGTGGCTTTACATTAACGGCAGGCTAAATTGCGTGATGGCCCAGCTTACACGACTAGCGCCTCGCCGTCTAGTTGCGCAAATCGTCGCGAACATGTACCGGCCGCGCGACAGCTAGGGCAGAGATTGCCTGCCGGAAGTTACTCGAAAAAGGAACGCCCCAGCTTGCCGCCCTCGGCCGGTCTGCCGTCAATCGCGCAAAAGATGGCGCGCAACGATCACGCGTTGGATCTGGGAGGTCCCCTCGTAGATTTGTAGCAACTTGGCGTCGCGCATCAATTTCTGGACCGGGAATTCGTCCATATAGCCGTAGCCGCCGAAGATCTGCACGGCGTCAGTCGTAATTCTCATACATGCGTCCGCGGCAAAAGCCTTGGCGTAAGACGAAAGCACGTTGCGTGTCTGGCCTTGATCGACCAGCCAAGCAGCCTTGTACGTCAGCAAGCGCATCGCCTCGATCTCAATCGCCATGTCGGCAAGCATAAATTGAATCGCCTGGAAATTGGCGATCGGCTGACCGAAGGCCTGGCGCTGTTTTGCGTATTTCACCGATTCGTCAAGCGCCCGCTGGGCGATACCGGTAGCGATCGCTCCGATCGAAGGACGGCTGCGGTCGAAGGTGATCATAGCGTATTTAAAACCTTCGCCTTCTTCTCCCAGCAAAGCTTCTTTGGGCACCCGGACATCCTCGAACACAATTTCCGCCGTGTCGCCTGCGCGCTGACCAAGCTTGCCGTGCATGCGGCGCCGCTGGATTCCTGGGAGATCCGCGGGAAAGACAAAGGCCGAGATGCCTTTGTGACGAAGCTTCTTGTCAGCAGTGGCAAAAGCCACATACCAGCTCGCCTGCGAGCCATTGGAAATAAAGTGCTTTGTGCCGTTAAGTACGTAGTAGTCGCCTTCTCGCCGATACGTGGTGCTCATTCCGGCGACGTCCGAGCCCGCACCCGGCTCCGTGATCGCGAAAGCAGCGAACGTGAGCTTCTCGACGAGCTGTCCCAGGTAGCGGCGCTTTTGCTCTGCGTTGCCAGCTATTAACAGCGGCAGAGTCGCCAGCTCGTTAGCTGCAATCGCTCCCGCGATTCCGGCGCAGCCGTAATTGAGCTCTTCGCCTATGATGCAGCTGTCGAGCACGCCAAGACCAGGTCCGCCGAGCTCTTTTGGCACCAGCAGATTCATCAAGCCAGCTTCGAAAGCCTTCTCGCATACGTCGCGCGGAAAGGTTGCGTTGATATCGTATTCGCGGGCGCGCGGAATGATTTCCTTTTCCGCAAACCTTCGGGCCAAAGTTTTAAGTTCCCGTTGTTCTTCCGTTAGCTCAAAGTCAATCATAAGCCGATACCTTGCCGCTTATTAAATTTCTTTTTCCTGAAACTCCCTGGGATGCGATGGTAGGCATCCAAGCGTAACTAAAGCTTACGCGTTTTCAGCAACGTTGCCCAACACGCCGCGCCGCAAAATGGTCCTGATAGGTCCAAATTACTCGCAAGATTTTGCTCTCTCAATTTTAATAGGAAATGTGCTCAAAGCCCAATCCAGGTCAAGCCAAAACGGGACGTCGGTAAAACTCTCAGAAGCGACCTCAGCACGGAGGATTTTTGAGTGACGAGAACTATCGCGATGGGTGATCCGCGCTACTTTTCGGTGCGAGGCGGAGCCAACCCTCATACCAGAAACTGGCTGGGACTGAAAAAGCGGGTCAACGCAAAGCTTGCTCGCCAGCAATGGCATCAGCTGGCTCGCGTGTTGCTCGACCATGGCGTCGACGTATTGGTAATTCCCCCGAATCCTAAGCTGACTGGGCTGGTCTACCCAGCTAACGCAGGCTTCTTGTACCCGTTGTCTGCGCGAGATCCAAACAAAAAGACCGCCATCTCCAATCTTGAGAAGCGTTTTTACTTGTCGAACCTCGTGCCCACTCGAGCTGGGGAGCGCGACGTATACCGGAGCTTTATGTCAGGGCTGGGCTACCAGACGCAGGAAATTTGCGCGCGGTTTGAAGGCGAAGCTGACTTTTTCCCCGCTGGTGACTTCATGCTCTTCACCTATGGGCGAATCGAAAAGCAGCGCTTTGTGTTACGTTGGGGACTGCCACCCTGGCGGCGCATCTATGGCTTTCGCTCCTCGCTGGAGGCTTTGAGCGAGTTGTCTGCTATCGCGAAGGACCGCCCCATCCTGCCGCTCGAATTAATCTTAGAAACTCACTACCATGGCGACACCGCGCTGTGCTCGTTCGGCCCACAAAGACGGTTTTTACTCGCCTTTCTCGAAGCTCTAAGCGAAGATTCGCGCCAGCGTCTTAAGGCTGCTTTCGGTGAAAACCTGATCCCCATTTCGAGGCCGGATGGCGAATTGTACGCCGCTAACGCTTTTCCGTTGGAACATGAGGGGCGCTTTTATCTCTTTATGCCGCAAGGCGTAAGTCAGGAACTCCTGGTGCAAATAAGACAACGAGGGGTGGAGCCCGTGTGCGTCAATGTAAGCGAGTTCATGGCCAAAGGAGGCGGCTCGGTAAAGTGCATGATACTAGACCTTGGGCCTTCCGATGAACAGCCGGAGCAGCCAGCGGCTCGCTCGTTTCGCGAAAAGCATCGCTACCTCAATCTATTCGGCTGAGGTAGAAGCGGTAGAGCTGACTGGTGTGGCGCAAGAGATATTCACGTCATTTCGTGCGAGGTGGGTAGAGTTGCTCGCCCGTCTCTTCGTCGACAACTGTAATCGCTTTCACAGGACACGCCCGAGCTGCCGCCAGTATCGTCTCTCTTGGCGCACCTTCTTGGTTGATTACTTCGGACTTTCCGTCGTCTCCGAAAGCGAACACTGTCGGCGCGGTATCAACGCAGTCTCCGCTAGAGATACATCTGTCTTTGTTAACTGTTGTTCTGAGCTTCGCCATAATCTCTTCCAACCTAAACGCGCTCTCATCCACCGAGGATATAGTCATTGTGCAGCGGGAGCAAGGTAACGCTTTTGGGGTTGGAAGTGCCCGTTGAGATTGTCTTGCAAGGTGGTAACTTTTCGGAGTCTAGACGGTCCGGGATTTTATATGCTTTCGCAATCGCCTGACATAATGATTTTTAACTCGATGATTTCTAACTGGCGCGGCTAACGCGTGTCCTGGAACGGGGGCGATTAAACGGTGGCGATTTTAGGCACTGGCATAGACCTAATCGAAGTGGAACGAGTCCGTCGCGCTTTGGAATCGCCTGGCGTGGGGGAGCGTTTACGATTTAGAGTTTTCACCGAGCGAGAAGTGCGATATTGCGAATCGCGCGGCGTGGCCCGCTTTCAGAGCTACGCTGCACGTTTTGCAGCCAAGGAGGCCGCGATGAAAGCGCTCGGTACTGGATGGGGACGGCAGGCTGGCTGGCGAGATTTCGAAATCGTTCGCGAGGCAGGTAAGCCGCCGCAAATCGTTTTGTCAGGTAAAGCGGCTGCGCTTGCAAGACAGCGAAACATCAAGACGATGCACCTGAGCATCTCGCACACGGTATCCTATGCTATCGCTTACGTAATCGCGGAAGGGTAAAGCCAGCAGCGCTCGGAATCGTTTTAAATTTGCTCAGTCGAAAATCGTTTAAGAGGCACAAGCCGGTCGGGCCCGATAAGCGTTCGGCTAAAGCTGCGTAGACGAGTTTCCCTCTTAGGTCTGCCGTCAGCCCAGCAGAGTTTTACTGAGCTCGTTTCGTAGAAAAGCGAGAAGCTATCAGCTCTTCTTGCTAGCGGCGCTTGCAGGTTTCGCCTTGAGTTGGTCAGGCGTTTTGTTCAGGTCGTCGAAACTGTAGCTTTCGATCTTGAATACGGCTTGAGTGCCGCTCGACGTAGCATAGTAATCGTACGTTGGCGCGGCGGGCGTAGGCGTAGGCGAGGCCGCGCCACTAGTGCTCGCTGCAGCAGTTTGGGACTCAGGCACCTTGCCCAGTTTGACCGATCCAATGGATTTGCCGGCGGTATCGCTCAACGCAAGTTGCATGGCGGGTTGGTCGAGGCCAAAGTCTTTTAAGTTTTGAGCCGGCTCAGCGACGATCGCGTTTCCTTTGAGGTTGCGCAGATTGCTGAGGAACTGAATTACCAAGCCGTTGTCGGCAGGCTCGGACACCCCATTTTCAATTCGCCACTTTCCATCTTTATCCTGTTCAAGCGTAAATTTCTGAGTGCCGTTTTGTATCTCAACCTTGCCCACTTTTGACGGGTCGAAGGCAAGGACGGTCTTGTCGCGAAAGTCGTTGACCTGTTTGTTGATATCTTTGAAGATCCAGTCAGGAACAGTATAGACAGACTCGCTTGACGCCCGTTTTGCGTAATAACCGTTAGTGCCGTTTGTACTAGTCGCTTTGCCGAACTCAAGGGTTTGAGGCGTCTTGTCCTTGGCCACGTAGATCGAGACCGTAAGCTGGGGCTTGTCAAGGCCGTAGTCGGCCAGGTTCTTTGGCGCGTCGCTTACGAAGCGGTCGATTCGACCTCCGGTGAGCGTCCCGACGAAGCTTGCCACTTCGCTCGAGTCGGCCGGATAAGCGCGGGGCGCGACGATTTTCCATTCTCCGTCGTGCTTTTCGAGCTCGATTTTAGGTTGCGACGGTCGCTCGAGTACAATCTTGTTCACCTGGTCGTTAGAGGCGGCGATCAGCGTTCGGTCGCGAAGATCGTCGAGGTTTTTGGTCACCTCGCTAGCAAAAGTAGAAGAGGTTAAAAAAACGGTCGGCTTGTCGGCCGTTTTGATGTAAGTAGAGAAGCCTACTGGAGTACTTTTGCCCACCTCGATCGCTGGTAATTGCTTGTTGTTCTTCAACGTAATCGTGACTACGGCCTTTGGACGGTCAAGGCCGAATGGCGCGAGATCTTTTGCATTCTCCAGGATCGTCTTTCGCACCTCGACATTGGCGATATCGCGCGCCAGCGACGAAGCCGTGGTTTGGTCGGCGTCGACTCGCAGCGGCTTTGTGATCGTCCATTTGCCTTCGCGGTTTAACTCTAGTTCGATTTCGCGGTCGGGATAGCGTAGGTCGATCTTGGCGATATCCTCAGGTTTAACGTGAAGAAGAGGCTTGCCCTCAGAAGAGCTCGGATGGCGGCTTGTGTAGTAGGCGTAGCCACCGATCAAAGCCAGAAGTATCAAGGCGATGACCGTGTTGCGAAACTGCATAGGCCTAGGGATTCAGAAACGAGCGTAAGTGGACTTTAGTTGCGCCGCTTCCACCACACGACGATACCTGTGATCAGGAGCAGCTCTGGGAGGAGCAGTACCGATAGCGCGAACACAATGGCGAACTGGGCCACCGTAAGCCTAAACCGAGAAGCACGAAGGGTGCGCGGACGGATCGAGATCTCATTGACTTGACCCGTTAGCCAGTCAACGCTGTTCATGAAAAAGTCGCGGTTGTAAAAATCGTTGAAGTGCTGGTTGTCCGCGAACTCTGTGCTGCCGCAAACTACCATCCGCGCCTTTCCAGCCTTGTTCGTGCTCGTACCGCCGGCATGATCGAGGTCGGCCTCGACAGCGTCACACACCGTGACAGGCCCCTTGTGGTCTTCAGGTCCAAGCGACGCTTCCTGGCGTTTGAAAATCCCATCCAGGTCGGTCTCGGCCCAAGAGGATTTGCTCGTACGCGCAAGCCACGTCACGTGAAGACCGGGCTTGGTATGGTCTTCTGGTTCCACCGAGCGCGTCATCGGAAAGACCGTTCGTTGAGTAAAGTTTTGAGTGATTGGCTGGGAGGGGTTGTAATCCTGAACGATCGGGCTTAAGCCAAGCGCCGGTCCCGCGAAAAGCCGAATGACCTGGTCGACGATTATGTCGTTGCCCGCCTTAACTCCCCATTGGTCCAACAGTTTGACCAGTCCGCTCTCGTCGATCGGCATGTCTGGCCGGGGAGGCCTTAGAAGCACGAGCAAGTTTCCCCCGCTTTTTAGGTAATTGGAAAGCTCGTCGAGCTCTTGCGGCAGGAGAGCTTTTTCCGGTCCCGCGATCACCATCACGTTGCAATCTTTGGGAACCGTTGGCTCTGTGGCGAGAAGCACCTTCTTTATCTTGTAGGCTTCGCCTTCCAGCGCTTGGCGCACGAAAGCGAAGCCGCCGTTATGCTGGGCGTCGTCGATATCCGCTTCGCCGTGGCCCTCGAGAAAGCAAGCGGTTTTCGTTTCGCCCTGGCTTACCTTGATGATCGCGTTGGTTATCGCGCTTTCGCTCAGGTCGGTTACGTTAGTTCCGATACCCTGATCGCCGCCATACTGAATGTGCGTGGTTCCCATCAGCGTGACCTTAAACCGCTCAGCGAGCTCTGGATGGCGCTCAGGATCGATAATTTCATAGCTCACCAGGGGCGAAGCGTATGCATACCGCTCGTACAAACTTCGAGCTCGCGGATTTACCCCGCCTTCGAAAAACCCGTAAAGCTTCAGTGGTTTTTTAAGGCTTTGAACTACCTTTACCGATTGCGGTGACAGGCTGAATATCCGCTCTTCCGTGAGGTCGAAGCGATACTCGTGTTGAGAGGCGATATAGTTAACGGCAACCAGGATGCCGATCACGGCAGCCGTATAAACCACGGTGTTGGCGCCATGCTTGGCCTTGCGGCTGCCAAACATCGAGGTCAAAGCCCGGCGATTCGCGCTGAGCCAAATTAGAATGCAGCCAACGCCGAATATTAGGTTGAGCGCCGCGAAAAAGACGAAACTCGAGGCGATAAAGTAGTCGATGAGCCCAAAGATTAAGCAGACAAGACCAATTAGTCCGGCTAAAGACGCACTTCGCTCCATAGCTTAATCGACTCAGGGACGCCGTGTTTCAGCGCCAGCGCACTGACTCGGCCGAACGCTGGGTGAGAAACAACGCTATCGCGATCAGACTTAAAAAATACACGATGTCTTGGGTGCTTATCACCCCTCTGGCCATCTGAGAGAAGTGTTCTGGCAAAGACAGATAACGCAGAAGCCCCGCAAACTCCACCTCTCCGGCCTCCGCAGGCCAAGAGATAACGTAAAGGAGCAGTAAGGCTCCAAAACAGCTGATGGCGGCGATGATTTGGTTACTTGTAAGTGAGCTGGTAAATAAACCCACGGACACAAAGCATAATGCTACGAAAGCCAGGCCGAGATATCCCGAGACCATGACCGGGACTTCTGGATTGCCAAAAATAACGAGGATTAACGGAAAAATTCCCGCGAGCAACACCATCAGCAGTACGAATAGGGCCGCAGCCAAAAACTTGCCCGCGACCAGCTCTCCAATTCTTATCGGAGAGGTAAGCAAAAGCTCGTAAGTCCCCGTGCGCTTTTCCTCGGCAAACGTCCGCATCGTTATTGCGGGAACCAGGATAACTAGCACCACCGCTAGATTATGAAGCAACGGCTCGATCACGGCCTGGTTGAGGTTGAGACTCTCCATGCCGGAGGTGCTGCGCAAAGCGGCGTACATTTCGAGCACGAGCTCGAACCTTCGCAGCAGAGCGAAGAAAAACCATCCGCCAAGCAGCAAAAACACCGTCATTACTACATAAGCAACAGGTTGTACGAAGTACGCCTGAAGTTCGCGTCCAGCTATAGTGAGCGTGTTTCTCATCGCTGCTTCACAGAGATCCCGATGTACTGCGCCCTGCCTCCACTTCCTCCAATTCGGCTTCTGCCAGCAGCCCGCCAGTGCTCTCCTTAGCGATTGCCCTTAGAAAGACGTCCTCGAGAGAACCTTCCTTCGAAATCTCATCGAGCCGCTTCTCGAGCACGACCCGACCGTCATTAATAATCACGACCTTCTGACAGATTTGGGAGACCTCAGGAAGGATGTGCGTTGAGAGCACGACGGTACGCTCTTTGGCAAGTTCACGTATGAGTTTGCGAATCTCTATAATCTGACGCGGGTCAAGACCGATCGTCGGCTCGTCCAAGATCATCACCGAAGGATTGTGAATGATAGCTGCAGCGAGTCCTACGCGTTGTTTGTATCCCTTGGACAGCTGCCCACAGATCCTGTACCTCACGTCTTCGAGCCCACACCGGCTGATCGCTAGCTCGACGGCCTCATCAAGCGACTGTCGCTGAACACCCTTGAGCTTAGCGACAAAGCGCAAATAGCCCTCGACCCGCATGTCATAGTAAACTGGCGGATTTTCGGGAAGGTAGCCGATTCTGCGTCGAGCCTCGAGCGAGTTGGTCAGGATATCTAGCCCGTCGATCAGCACCGTGCCGGACGTAGCGGGCATAAAGCCCGTAAGAATACGCATCGTGGTCGTTTTGCCGGCTCCGTTCGGGCCCAAAAAGCCGAGAATCTCGCCGGACTCGGCGGTAAATGAGACATCCTTGATGGCGAGAAAGTCACCGTAAGATTTTGTAAGGCCTTTTACCTCGATCATAGTGATTTTCGAAGCGGTCGACCCGCTGCCAATAGGCTCGTCATGACCGGAGCAAACTGGCGGTGCGGGGAAAAAATCAGCTTACGGCAGTTTTCACTACTAGCGAGCGATCCATTACGCAGTCAATATTGGGCTCTCTCCCTCCCTCTCGAACTCCAGTGTTTGCGCTCCAAAACGCGCGTAAGCTTTTTCGGTTTTTTCCTCACAAATTAAAGCCCCCTTAGGACTTATCCGTGAAAGCCCGCTAGCAACGACGGGCGTAACAAGACGGACTCCTTAGTGTCCGCCTTTGCTAGCTTGGCGAAAACAGACGACCTAGATATCGCGGCGACATCTGCACAGGCAATACGCAGTTGGTTTAGAAGCGCTCAATGATCGTGGCGATTCCCATTCCGCCGCCGATACACATCGTGACAAGTCCCGTGGCCTTGTCGCGACGCTCCATCTCGTCCAGCAGCGTACCGAGCAGCATCGCACCGGTTGCTCCCAGGGGGTGACCCAAGGCGATCGCGCCTCCGTTTACATTGACCCGCTCGGGGTCGATCTCGAGGTCGCGCATCACTTTAAGCGGCACGGCCGCGAAAGCTTCATTAATCTCGAACAGGTCGATGTCGTTTATCGTCATTCCTGCTCGCTTTAGGCATCGCCTTGTGGCTTCGACAGGTCCGGTCAGCATTATCACGGGCTCGGAGCCGCAGGTTGCCATCGCTCGCACCCGTGCTCGTGGTTTAAGTCCTCGCGCCCGTGCCCACTGTGGCGAGGCTAGTAACAGCGCCCCAGCGCCGTCGACGATTCCGCTCGAGTTGCCCGCAGTGTGTACGTGGCGAATTTCGCGCAGCTGCGGATAACGCTTGAGCGCAGCTTGGTCAAAAGTCAGGTCGCCTAGCAAGTAAGTGCTCGCTCCAATATTGGCAAAAGCGGGCTCGAGCTTGGCCAATCCTTCCAAAGTCGTATAAGGTCGGGGATGTTCGTCGCGGTCCAGAAGAACCTTGCCATCTTTTCCTCTAACTGGAATTAGGCTTTTGGCAAAACGACCCTCCTCGACCGCGCGCTTGCACTTCATCTGACTCTCATACGCAAACCGGTCGCAGTCTTCGCGGCTAAAGCCTTCCAAGGTTGCGATTAGGTCAGCGCTGATTCCCTGTGGCACCAAAGGATGAAGCTTGAGAAGGTCGGGATTTTCCCCTGCCACGCCACCGCCGTCACTAAACAGCGGGCAGCGCGACATGCTTTCGACCCCGCCCGCAATCACCGCGTCCTGTTGGCCAGACATGATGCCCATCGCAGCGAAGTTAACCGCCTGCTGCCCTGAGCCGCAGAACCGGTTGAGCGTAACCCCGCTGGGTTCAATCGGCCATCCCGCGCACAGGACCGCCATGCGGGCGATACATGCGCCTTGTTCGCCAACCTGCGAGACACACCCGCACACCACGTCGTCGATCTCGTCAGGCTCAAAAGCGTTGCGACTGCGAAGCGCGTTCAGGCATTGAGCGAAAAGTTCCTGCGGATGAACGTCCGAAAGCGCGCCTTTACCTTTTTTACCGATGCCACGAGGAGTTCGAACTGCGTCGATTATCCAAGCTTCACCCATCTTTATACGCCCCTTTGCCTTTGGTTAAGCGGCACCTACCGGTGTGCACATTCTGCCTTGGCCGCCTTACGACGATAAACTTCGTTTTCTTTAGTCAGTACTTCAAATCAAAATTTATAATCAGCACTTCAAGTTTATCAGCCTACTTGGTGCATTGCGACTCGTCGCGTGAAAATAGCTTTACAGTTTGCTACCGTCTTGAATCTTGTTCGCCCCAGATGCAAGCGGTCCCGGGGCCGAGCGCCTGCAGCCTACGGCCCCGATTTGCGAGGACTGCAAGGTTTTTATCCGCCTCCGATCGCTGGCATAAAGTGAACTTCGCTTTCGGGGCCGACCGTTTCGAGTAAACCGGCGGGAGCCAGCTCCCCGTCCACCCATACCGCGATCGAAGGCCTGAGATCGTTGCCGTCTAAAAGGTAGTTCTTTACGCCTGGAAACCGATGCTCCAGTTCTTCGATCAATTCGCGGACGGTTTTGCCCGGAATTTTAACCAACTCTTGTCCGCCGCATAATTGTCGCATCTGCGTGGGAATATGCACGTTTGCCATGGTTTTGAAGCCCGAGCTCTCTAGCTCGTCGACATCTCCGGGGACAGTTGTGAAGCAAATGCCTTGCCCGCTCCCGGGATCGTTACGTTGCTTCGATTACCCGTGTTGTGCTCGGCCGAGCCCCGAGCGAGTCGACTCCTTCTGCGCAATCGCTTTCCACAGGCGGGCCGGCGACATCGGTAGTTCGGTCATCCGCACGCCGACGGCGCGGTAGACAGCGTTGGCGATCGCCGCTGGAGGGGGCACGATCGATACTTCGCCAACTCCGCGTACGCCCAGCGGATGGCCGGGATTTGGTACCTCCACAATTATGGTTTCGATCATCGGTAGGTCCGGACAAGTGGGCATTCGGTAGTCGAGCAGCGTTGAGTTCATTAAGTGACCGTCGCTGTCGTATATGTACTCCTCGTTCAAGGCCCAGCCGATCCCCTGCGCGGTGCCGCCCTGCATTTGTCCTTCCACGTATGCGGGGTGAATCGCTCGGCCGGCGTCTTGCGCCACCGTACAGCGCAGAATCTGGACGCGCCCCGTTTCAGGGTCCACTTCGACGTCGATACAACACGTGGCAAACGATGGTCCAACTCCGCGCGCGTTGACGGTTGCGCGGCCCGTGACCGGCCCGCCAAGGCGAGGCAGCCGTTTGGCCAACTCGCTTACGGAGAGCGGCGTTGCATTGTTGGTTTTGCAGTAAAACTTTCCGTCCCGAAACTCAACCTCCTCGACTTTGCATTCCCAAAGCTTGGCTGCTCGCTCCTTGAGCTGTGCAAGTGCATCTTCGGCAGCCCTAAAAACCGCCATCCCTGTGGCGAAGGTAACTCGACTGCCCCCGGTAACGTCCGTATGTCCTATCGAGTCAGTGTCGGTAACGACGGGACGAACGTCTTCGACGTTAAGTCCGAGAACCTCGGCGGCGATCATCGCGCACGCCGCGCGCGTGCCGCCGATATCAGGCGAACCGGTGACCACACTTGCCGTGCCGTCGAGATGGATGTTTACGACCGCGGCGGATTGCATCCCAGCATTGAACCAAAAGCCAGAGGCCACGCCTCGCCCGCGGTTTGGGCCTTCGAGATTCGAGCGATAGTGCTCGCTTGCCTTTATTGCCTCGCACGTCTCGATAAAGCCGATCCGCCGATAAGGCGGGCCAGCGGGATGGGGCGTGCCTTCGCGAGCGCCGTTGAGGATGCGTATGTCGAGCGGATCGATGCCGCATAGCTCGGCAAGTTCGTCAATCACGGTTTCGGCGGCAAAAGCGGCGTTGGTCGCGCCTGGCGCACGGTAAGCGGCGGTTTTGGGCTTGTTGACCACTACGTCGTAGCCGTCGATTTGCACGTTGGGGATCGCGTACGGCGCAAGCACGGTCATCGTGGCTGCTCCGACTGGGGAGCCCGGGAAAGCCCCTGCTTCGTAAGCCATCCATATCTTCGCCGCCGTAATCTTGCCCTCTTTAGTGCAGCCCATCTTGACTCTGATGAGCGAACCGGACGTAGGGCCGGTTGCGCGCAGCACTTCGCTGCGCGTCATCACCATCTTCACCGGTTGCCCCGTCTTCATCGCCAACAGTAAGGCCAGCGGTTCAAGGTAGACGGTGGTTTTGCCGCCAAACCCGCCGCCGATCTCCGCTGGGACCACTTTGATACTGCCGACGGGCAAGCCCAGCACGGCCGCGCTCATCCCGCGTACCTCGAACGGCCCCTGGGTGGAGCAGTATATCGTCGCCTTGCCGTCGGCGTTGTATATCGCCAGGGCATTGTGCGGCTCGATGTATCCCTGATGGACCATCGAGGTGCGAAACTCTCGCTCGACGATAAAATGCGCTTCGCGGAATCCGGCTTCGACGTCGCCCCGTGTCAGCACCACATGCTTGGCGACGTTCGTCGGCACGTCCCCCAGTTCCTCGTTGCGTAGATCGGGATGGAGAATCGGAGCTCCCTCGGCCATCGCCTGCTCGACGCTTAGCACTGGAGGCAAAACTTCGTAATCCACCTCGATAAGTTCAAGCGCCTGTTCGGCGATGTGGGGGCTTATGGCCGCTACTGCAGCCACGGCGTGGCCGTAATAGAGCACCTTGTCGCGGGCGAGTATGTTCTGGCCGAGGTAGCGCGGGTTTACGGTCATCTCGCCAAGCGGCACGGTCTTGTTCTCACCTTCGGGCAAGTCTTTGCCGGTCACGACGGCCTTTACGCCTGGGAGCGCCAGCGCTCGAGAGAAGTCGATTGACTTTATGCGAGCGTGAGCGTGGGGGCTGCGCAAAACCTTACCGTGCAACATGCCGGCTACGTAGTAGTCGGCACCGTACTTCGCGCGGCCCGTTACCTTTTCGACGCCATCGTGTCGGATCGGGCGAGTTCCGATTACCCGAAAGGAGCTTTCAGTCGTATGGCTACCCATAAGCTTCTCTCTCCCGCATCTCCTTTGCCGCATCCATCACTGCGCGAACGATTTTGTCGTAACCCGTACAGCGGCACAAATTGCCGGCCAGAGCGTAACGGACTTCGCTCTCGCTCGGGTTCAAATTGTGGTCCAAAAGCGCCTTCGCGGCGATAAGAAAACCTGGCGTGCAAATACCGCACTGTAAAGCTGCGTGCTCCAAAAACTTGCGTTGCAAAACGCTAAGCTCATTACCATGCGCCAGCCCTTCGACAGTTTGTATCTGCGCGCCCTGAGCCTCTACGCCCAAAACAAGGCATGAGCAAACAACGCGGCCATCGAACAGCACGCTGCACGCCCCGCAATCTCCAGTAAGACATCCCTCTTTGGTGCCCGTAAGATTAAGGACATCGCGAAGCACCTCGAGAAGGCTTTGCCGTGGTTCGCACAGAAACTCCACCGGTTCGCCATTAAGCGTTGTCTGAACCGCAACTTTTCTCATCGGCATATAATCAATTTTAAGTCTAAAGTATTAGCAGCTCGATTTAGTGGGTTAGCTAGAACTAAGCTAACTCTGGTTTGCCTGGGCGCGCTTTGCGGCGGCGAGCAAGCTTCGACGCGTCAGAACCGCGACCAGGTGGCGGCGAAATTCGCGCGTACCGCGAACGTCGTCGATTGGTGAGGCCGCCTGCGCGGCAAGCTCGGCAGCGTGCGAAACCACGCCTTCGTTGAGCGTTCTTCCCCTGAGATAAGCCATCGCCTCGCTTGCGACGATCTGCGTCGGTCCGACCGCTCCCAAAACAATTCTTGCCTCGACGCAGCGCTGTCCTTCCATTTTTACGAATACCCCGACGCCTGCCACGGCAATATCCATTTCGTTGCGCGGGACGAATCGAAGGTATGCGTCGGCGCCACCTCTTTGCGGAGGCGGAATCA
The DNA here is from genome assembly GCA_021324755.1 of Pseudomonadota bacterium. GTDB lineage: Bacteria > Desulfobacterota > Binatia > Binatales > Binataceae > JAJPIL01. Next base: position 30,524 of record JAJPIL010000028.1, on the reverse strand, counting down.
CAAACTCGGTAATAACCTCGTCTGCGTTAAGAATCGTTCGACCCGGAGCGGTGACGAAGCCCTCGACCGGAACCTCGCGCTGGCCCTGGACGCTTCGCAAAACGGCCTTGGCCCCCAAAGCGATCAGAGCAGGCACGGTGTCAGCGGCTGGCGAAGCGTTGGCCAAGTTGCCTCCTAACGAAGCGCGGTTTCGAATCTGGACAGAGCCGATAAGGTTTGCTGCCTCAGCCAGGCCCGGGTAATAGCGTCTAACCGCAGGATCGGCAGAGACATCGGCGCAGGGTACGGCGGCGCCTATTCTGAGCCCTTTTGCGGGATCGAACTCGAACAGTCTTGTTTCGGGCGCGGTTTTAACGTCGAGCAGATAGCTCGGCCGTCGCACTCCGGAGCGCATCTGAACCAGTATGTCGGTGCCGCCACAAAACGGGCGAGCCTTCTCCCGGTGCTGCGCCAGAAACTGTACGATTTCCTCGACACTAGAGGGTGCCACGTAGGTAAACTCGTGCAATTGTTACCTCCCGCCAGGAAATTCGACCGCTCATTGTTTGCTTCATGCGTTAAACCCGTAGTGTGCGGCAAGCAATGCTGCCGCGCTGCGGGCCAAAACCGGCGGTTGTTTGCCGAGCAAAGCAAAACGCTCATCGCGTGTCAGGCCGCGCAGGTAACGTCCGTAGAGCTGCTCGACGACGGTTGCGGTCTTCCAGTGGGCCCAGGCGATATAGTAGGGCAACGATGATATGTCTCGGCCGGTTTTTTCCGCGTACCGTCGCGCCAGTTGCTCGCGAGAAAGAAAGCCGGGCATCGTCGTGTGAGCATGACCTTCGGAGAGCGCCAAAAGCTCGGGGTCATCGCCAGCCTCTCGCCAGTAACCGAGGGCGATTCCGAGGTCCACCATCGGATCGCCCAGCGTGCACATCTCCCAGTCGAGCACTGCATTGACTTTGCTGACATCGTTAAAATCGAACATCACGTTATGTAAGAAGAAGTCGTTGTGTAGCAGCGACGGAGGCTGAGGCGCTGGCATATTCGCCAGGAACCACTCGCCGAGCTTGTTCATGAGGGCGAGCTCGCGCGTTTTGGCGCGCTCCCACCGCATCATCCATCCATTTATCTGTCGTTCGAGAAAGCCTTGCGGTTTCCCAAGCGTGCCAAGGCCGATTGCTTGATAGTCCACATTGTGCAGGGCGGCGAGCGCGTCGATGAAGGCCTCGCTCAGGCGCCGCAAATTTTCAGCCGAAGTATCGAGCTCGGCGGGCACCGGTTGACGCATCCGCAATACGAAGCCCTTGCGCCGCTCCATAATAAAGAATGGCGCGCCGATTACGCTCGGGTCTTCGCATAACAAGACGGCTCGAGGCGCCGGCGAATACGCCTGCCAAAGGACCGAAAGCACGCGATACTCTCGAATAACGTCATGTCCACCAGGCGGCAAGGGCCCAGGTGGAGGTCGTCTCATAACCCATTCCGAGTCGCCGAAGCGCAAGAGATAAGTCAAGTTGGAATGGCCACCGCGGAACTGCTTAACCTCCATCGGCCCGTGCGCGCTAGCGATCTTGCCCTCGAGGTAGGCGCGAAGCTTTTCGCGGTCGAAGTCTGCTTCGCTGCCAACTTCGGCGACCTCATCTTCCGCCATGAGCTCGTTTGTTTGCTCCGATAATGTCATCGTTCCTTAGCTCTGCGGCATTTAAGTAAGTTTTCAATATGTATCGCTTAAGCCTGACTGGTGTGCCCGCAGCCGACCAAGGGCTCTGCCCAATGAAGCCTCGGAAGCGGGCGGTCGACTCCACTAGCCGTCACGGATTACGGTCGCGCTTGGCGGGCTTTTCACTTCCATTTGGCGAGCTCGCGCCTGGCGATCGTCATCCGATGGACCTCGTCAGGGCCGTCAGCTAGACGAAGCCCGCGCAACTCGCGCCAGAAAAAGGCAAGCGGAGTGTCATCGCTCATTCCAAGAGCGCCGTGCACTTGGATCGCGCGGTCGAGCACACGCATCACGGTATTGGCTGCCAGTACCTTAATCATCGAGATTTCCTGGCGCGCTTCCTTTTTCCCCACGGTGTCCATTTTCCACGCGGCGTACATAACCATCAGGCGCGAAGCGTCGATCTCGATGCGCGAATCCGCGATCCACTCCTGGACATTGCTTTTGTCGGCCAAGTAACTGCCGTGGGTCCATCGCGTATTTGCCCGTTTGCACATTAGCTCAAGGGCGCGCTCGGCGGCACCGATCATCCTCATGCAGTGATGGATTCGTCCTGGCCCTAGCCGCGCCTGAGCGATGGCAAAGCCGTCGCCTTCCTTGCCCAAGAGATTGGTTACTGGCACTCGGCAATTTTCGTAGAGTATTTCGCAGTGCCCTCCTCCGTGAACGGCTCCCATAACCGGCACCGCGCGCACGATTTTCACGCCGGGAGTGTCCAGAGGCACGATAATTTGACTGGCTCGCCGATGGGGTTCGGCGTCGGGGTTAGTTACCGCCATCACGATCGCGAAGGCGGCGCCCAGCGCGCCGCTGGTGAACCATTTGTGCCCATTGATCACGTAATAATCGCCGTCGCGCACAGCTCTGGTTCGTAGCAGGGTGGGATCGGACCCTGCCGTTTCGGGTTCGGTCATCGAAAAGCAGCTTCTTATTTCACCCTCTAACGCCGGCTTAAGCCACCGCTCTTTTTGTTCCGGTGTGCCGAACTCGGCCAGAATTTCCATGTTGCCCGTATCGGGCGCATTGCAGTTAAAGACGCGCGCACCGATTGGGCTTCGGCCCATAAGTTCGCATATCGGGGCATATTCCCAGTTTTTGAGGCCCTTTCCGTACCTCGGGTCGGGCATAAACAGGTTCCACAACCCCTGAGCTTTGGCTTTTTTCCTGAGCTCGACCACGATAGGAGGATCGGCACCGGGCTTTTCCAACGAGCGCTCTTGTTCCCGAGCGACCGACTCGGCTGGGTACACGTACTCATCCATGAAAGCGGCAACTTTTGCCCGCAGTTCTTCTGCTCTTGGCGAAAGCGTAAAGTCCATCTCGTATTAGCTCCCCCGTTAGCTAGAGCTCGATACGTAAGCCAATTTTCGGTGATAAGCTTACATGGTCTAATCAGAAAGCGGAATAAACGCGTGGCCTGAAAAATGGTGGTCAACGGCCCTTTCGACTTTTGCGCGGCTTAGAGTTTGTCACCATTGTGCGCAATTGTCCGCGCAAGCGACGCCAGCAGCACTATGCGCTCATTCTATGTCGGAAACCGCGCGTCGCTCATCGGTCCTGACAAGAGTGCTCAATCCGTCAGCAGATCTGATATGAAGGTCGCGCTGCGGGAAGGGAATTTCAATGCCTTCCTTTCTGAAAGCGTCAAAAATCGCAAATCGCAGCTCGCTCTCGGCCTTACGCCGTTCCACAGCTTTGAGGTTTACCCAAACCAAAAGTTCGAAATTAAGGCTACTGTCGCCAAAACCGACGAACCACACCTCCGGAGGTGGGAATTGTTCGACGTGGGCAGCCTCGGCTGCCGCCTTAAGAAGTGCGTTCCTGACCGCTTGAGGATCGCAGCCGTATCCCGCGCTAGCTGCGACGTGTAGTCGGACGTACGGGGTCGAGCGTGTCCAGTTGATGAGTTCGCGCTCTATGAGCCGAGCGTTGGGCACCAAGTACTCGACGTCGTCCCAGGTCCGAAGGCGCGTAGCGCGAATCCCGACTTCTTGAACCATTCCGAGCGTTTCTCCGGTGCTGATCCAGTCTCCCCTGCGCAAGGCACGGCTAAAAATCAGTATTAGCCCGCTCACCACGTTTTGGGCTAACGATTGAAGCCCGAAACCGATTCCTATGCCCAAGGCGCCGGCGAACAGTCGCAGCGTGCCGAAGCCTAGGCCTACTGTTTCGCACGCCTCGACGATGCCGATGGTTACCATTACGTACACAATCACGGTGTTTACTGCGTAGGAAACGCCAGGATCGATGTTGAGAGCAGGATAAACGCGGTACTCTAGGTAGGTGCGGATCAGGCGCGCACATAAGAAGAAGCCAAGTACGATCGTCACCGCCTCGACTACAGTCAACAAAGAGACCGTTTGGTTCCCCAGTGTAAACCACGGGCGCAAGGCAAAACGCATAAGCGGATCGCTCAGCCCTAGCATCGACAGGCCAAAAGCCAGCAAGGCGATCAGTGCGGCGTATTCCAAAAGTTGCTCCAATGCGCGATAGAAACTTATCGCCTCCTGGTTCGGCTGGGCGCGTCCGAGCAGAAGATTGTGAAGCGTGACGTGGAGGAAGTAATGCACCAGGATCGCTGTTAAGAAAAGCCCAGCAAGGGCCCACGTCCTAAGCCATAGAAAGTGCGCCAGTTCCCTGTAGCCGGCCCACTGCAGCAGCGCCGTACCGAGAGTGAAAGCGTATACCCCAAAGTAAAGCTGTTCGATAGCAGCAACGAATTTGCGGTAGGCGGCGCTTGGAATATCCGGAACGAGCGCGATAACTATGCGGCGGTGAGCGAAAAAGTATGCCAAAAAAACGATTACCGAAAGCTCGAATAACGAGCGCCATAAGGCAATCGAGTCGGAAGAGGCGCCAAGCTCGACGGCCGTGTCTAGAGCGACCGAAAGGACAACCACGTATAGCAAGAGCCGGCGCGCCACGACGAATACAAACGCAGTGTACTTACTAGGAGCCTTGAGTAGAAAACGCTTGATTATTTGCTTGATGATTTCGTTTCCGACCGCGTAAAGCAGCCATGCGAAAAGCGCCCGCTCGGTCACAATAAAGAAGGGCACCCGATACCTGGTAAGCGTTATAAGGGATAGCCACCCCCACCAAGCTAAGAAAGGCAATGCACCTGCGCTTACGACGCTAAGTAACGCGGCGTACCAGTCTCGAACCGGCGCGGGCCATTGAACGTTCGGCAGAGCGAAAAATTGCTCGATCAGAGTTTTAAGCCGATTTCGCTTGATTAACCCGTAGACGAGGCCAGAGGCTAAAATGGCCAGTAAAGTGTACTCCTTCGGGCCGAACACCCGTACTTGTGCCAGAACCAGCGTCCAGATTGTGCCTAGCTGCTGTGGGAAAGAAATGATGATGGCTTTGAGCTGCTTCAGGGTGGCCAGACCTAAGCTTAACGGTTTTTGCGCGGGTAGCGAGTAACCGCCGTTCGTCGAACTTGCGTCGAAGGCACTTCCCGTAGCCACAGCGTAAGTAAGCAGTCCAACCTTCTGGCCGATTTTAAATCCGTATCCGTAAAGCGCAGAGATGCACTCTGATAGCTCCATCGAACGCATTGTCTCTCGTCCCTGCCTAAAGAGATGCTACCATGAGAAAACTCGCTTGCAGTTTTGATCGCGCCGGCAAAACTCGCCGCAGATAACTACCCGGTGTTTGGGGTGATCGATTGTGGCTGGGTGTTTCGAATCTTCGCACGCGACAATTTCCGTTTTCGAATCGCCCTGGGGTGATGTACCTCGGCGCCTTTTGATACTTAGAAAAAAGCACCTATCGAGCCTGGTTTGAGAGTCGAGCCGCAGTTCCCCGGAACATCGGTGTTCACGCGGCGAGCGGCTCGTTCCGGCAATCTAGAGAAAGCGGTTGGTTTTGGGAGCTTAAGCCTCCAATGGTGCTTTTTTAGCCGCTGGGTCGGCTCGTTTGTATGCGGGCTTCTAGGCGGCAGTTAGTCTTGCTTGAGATAACTCAGTTGCGGCGGGTCGTAAGCAAATTCCTCCTTAAGTGCTTCGTAGCTTTCGAGGTCGTCGACGGTTCGGAAAAATCCGTTAAATGTATAACCGTAAATTGCTTCTCCCCTTGCAACCAATGGGGCGAGCAGATGGCTGACCAATCCAAAGGCTTCCCTTTGCGGAGCGTACCTGATAAGCCCCGACTCGCACAGGCTCAAACCACAAAACATTCGCGGCAACAGCTCCTCGCGTGCTTCTCCGTTTCCCGCACGGGCGTCGGACTCGGTGCCCGGTTGAGCCGAAACATCCTCACACCGAAACTCGCGGCTTTCGGCTAAAACGGCCTCCCTTGTAAGCAAGTGTATTCGACGCACCCTTCCCTGCCGGTCGACCTCGATTCGGCTGTACCTTCGGTTCGCGGGCTCTTCGGTCAGGGCTAAAGTTGCGAGCGCGCGGTTGCGACGATGGAAGTCGACCATCGCTCGAAGATCGAAATCGAGGATAGAGTCGGAGTTGACGACCCAGAAAGTTTCGCCAGCAAAAAAGTCTTTCAGGGCCACTAGCGGGCCACCGGTGTTAAGTAATTTGGGTTCCGGCGCGTAGGTTATCTTGATTCCAAAGGCCGTTCCGTCGCCAAGCGCAGCTCGGATCGCCTCGCCCATGTAATGGAGGTTAATTACCACCTCCGTAACCCCAGCCTGTCGCAGCATCATCAAGGCATAGTGAATCAGTGGCCGGCCCCCGACTAAAAGTAGAGGTTTAGGCTTTTCCAGGGTTAAGGGGCGAAGCCGCTCTCCCATGCCGGCGGCAAGCACTAGCGCTTTCCTGACTCTTAAGTTGTCCCTATCGTTTACCCGCACAAGGCCGTCCGTAAGCAAGGGAAGTCGTCGCTACAGTCGAGCATGCGGCGCGCCTGAGATACCGAAAACGGCAAATACTTCGCATAGCGGGTTTTGCCGACCTTAATTAGGCGAGCAAAGCGTCCGATGGCCTTGAGTGCGTGCTGGAGTACCGCGAGTCGGTATTGTTCGAGGAAGCTTGCAGGCTCGACCGACTCAAACGCGCCTAGGGAGAGCTCTTTGGCGCGCCGTTTGGCGCGATTCAGATAGTATGCCAGCAAATCGGCTTCTAGAAGCGGATCCACAACTTCACAGGTATCCCTTGTCGTAAGCATCACCGCCAAATCCTGGACCGGCGGCGCTAGCAAGGCGTCCTGAAAGTCCAAGATTCGGATTTTGCCATCTTCTTGAACGAAGAGATTGTAGCCGTGATAGTCACGATGCGAGAATACGCGTTCAAGACCTCCCAATTGAGTTGCGAGCTGCGCAGTCTCCGAGCGAAGTTTCGACGGGTCAGCGTCAAGCTTTAGCGCGCTCATTCCGTAGTCGATAAATTCCTGCATTTCGTACGCAAACAATCGCTCGTCATACGCCACCGAAAACGCAAAGCAGCGCGAATCCCGCCGCTTTGTGCCATCGACGTGAAAGCGCACCAGCTCGTCGATAGCTTTGCGGAACAGTTCAGGCGCTCGTTCAGGTTTCTCCCGCGCGGCATCGAGTAAAGACAGCTCGCCTACGTCTTCGACCAACACGAGTCGGCTCTCTTCAATCGCCTCGCGATCGACCGGCCCATGTCTTGCCGGAGCAGGCTTCAGTTGCTTGGCGTAGTATACTTCCGGTACCGCGACCCCGATTTCGCGTAAAAATCGGTTGACGTTGAGATAGAGAGCTTCGGGTAAGGGTTCAGGCAAAAGCTTGAGCGCCCTGGCGTACGCAGGTAGGTCATGGACTCCAAGATAAGCCACCACAGCCGAAGCAGGTGCTCGCCCCTGCTCATCCACAATCCGCACGCGCCAGTAACGTCGCTCCGAGGCGTCCGGCTGAAGCTCCTCTATAAGGCCGACGTGCGCGCCCGGCCAAAGAAGAGCAACAACGTTCGCAACCCAGTCATGAATCGTCGAAGGCACCCCCTCTAACACATTCGGGCATTGTAGCGAGCCAGCGGCTAAGTTGCACGCCCGAATCTGCGCTTCAGGAGATCACGAAACCAGTTCCGCCTTTTGGCTACCGTTTCGTTCGTTTTCGGTGAAGCGAGCTCGACCTTGAGCGGTCTGCGAGGTGCTTTTAGCACGATTAAAGCCTTAAGGCGGCAAGTCCCCAGACCAAAGCTCTGCGTCGGTATCGCAGTCAGGTTTTTTCGGTTAAATTAAACTACAGAGCGGAAAATGTTGCCTTGAAGGGGTGTGGTGATGACAACGTGGTTTCCGGTAGCGCTCATGACAGCCTTCGCGGCGCTGGTCGTCGGTCTGATGGTGACGATTAACGCTATTGTTGGGCCGCGAAGCAGAGATCCGGTAAAAGGCGAGGCCTTTGAATGCGGAAACCCGCCAAGCGGTAGCGCTTGGAGGCGCTTTTCAGTGCATTTTTACCTTACGGCCATTTTATTTCTAGTTTTCGATGTCGAGGTTGTGTTTCTTTATCCTTGGGCAGTTACGATTCGCCAACTTGGTGCCACCGGCCTTGTGGAAGCAGGGATTTTCATTGTGTTGATGCTCGCAGGGCTCATCTACGCGCTGCGTCGCGGCATGCTGGATTGGAGTTAGAGAGCCTGCGTTGTCAGGCTATGGCGCCTGAGTACGTTGGTAGGTCAGGTTGTTCCAGGTCATCAGTAGTGGGAGGCGATTTGACACGAGCGTGATCGAGTACTTGAAACAGCATTACGGCTCCGAGTTGCTCGCAGCTGAAGTTAAAGTGGGCGACAACGTTGTGGTCGTCGACCGCGAACGGGCAGTTACGTTGTTTCGGAAATGGCGCGACGATCCAAATCTCAAGCTTGACTTTCTCACTGATATAACCGCCGTTGATTGGCTCAATCGAAAGCCGCGTTTTGAGGTCGTTTATCACTTGTACTCCTTTCCTTTGAAGCATCGGCTACGGGTCAAGGTGCCAGTTGAAGAAAGCGACCCGTGGGTTTACAGTTTAACTCCCTTGTGGAAAGCCGCGGACTGGCTGGAGCGCGAATGTTACGACATGTTCGGCATACGCTTCGAGGGCCATCCGGATTTGCGGCGTATCCTGATGTACGATTCCTTCGTTGGCCACCCATTGCGCAAGGATTATCCGGTTACGAAACGCCAGCCAATTGTCGAAGAAACCGACCCGATAGTAAGGCCTCTTTCGCATTCGCGTAACCGGCCGTCACGAGGCTAAGCTTCGAAAAAAGGCGTGCCAACGGTTCTGGCAACGCGTTTAAAGCTGCGATTCGCCTTGCGACAAAACAAGCAAGTTTAACAATTCGGTCAGAGGGCTAGTTTAAGTATGGCTTTACCGAAGCGATGGACCCAGAAAACCGAGCTCGAGGATACGGCTGAAGAGATCATGGAGCTTCAGATGGGTCCGTCCCATCCGGCGACCCATGGCACGATCAAATTCAACTTGAAACTCGACGGGGAAAGGATCGTCGATTGCGACGTCGAGATCGGCTACCTCCATCGAGCGTTCGAGAAGATGTGTGAGCAGGGCACCTGGACCCAGGTGTTCCCGTATACGGACAGGCTCAATTACGCCTCGCCCGTAATCAATAACGTCGCCTTTGCGCTTGCGGTGGAAAAGCTGCTTGGGATCGAGTGTCCGGAGCGCGCAAAATACGCCCGCGTGATTATGAGCGAAGTGTCGCGCATCTGCGACCATCTGACATGCCTCGGGATGGCAGCGGTAGAAGTCGGGGCACAGACCGTGGGCTTCTACGCCATTGAAGCGCGCGAATTTCTTTACGATCTTATCGAGGCTGTGACAGGTGCGCGCGTTACCGTGACTTGGTGTAGGCTGGGAGGAATAGCGCGTGATTTGCCCGAAGACTTTTCCGATCGCCTGATCCCAGCCTTCAAGCATCTGGACGCTATCCTTAAGGATTGCGACAAACTTTTGTCGCGCAATCGCGTCTTTCGCGACCGCATGGTAGGCGTCGGAAAAATCTCCGTCCAGGATGCGCTTTCTTACAGCCTTACCGGACCACTGCTTCGTGCGTGCGGCGTACCTTACGATGTCCGCAAGGCTCATCCCTATCTTATATACGATCGCCTGGAGTTCGACGTTCCGGTGGGAAGCGAGGGAGATAACTTCGACCGCTTTATGGTCCGATTTGCGGAGATCCGCGAGTCGATGAAGATCGTCGAGCAAGCTGTGCGCGAGCTTCCGCAAGGGCCGATAATAGTCGATGACCCGCGAATTGCCCTTCCACCCAAGGAGCGCGTGTACGGCTCTATCGAAGGGTTAATGAATCACTTCAAGTTGATTATGGAGGGCGTCAAAGTTCCGCCCGGTGAGACATATCATGCGGTGGAAGGTGCCAACGGCGAGCTCGGATTCTATATCGTCAGCGACGGCAGCGGAAGACCTTACCGAGTGCGCGTCCGTCCCCCGTGTTTCTTTGGAATGGCGGCGCTGGGCCAAATGCTGATTGGTCACATGATCCCCGATATCATAACCACCTTCGGCATGATCAACATGATTGGGGGTGAATGCGACCGGTAAACCTGCGCAGCTTCTGGATAGCGCCTTTCGTTGCGGCCAATTCCTTGCTCTTGGCTGTGGCAGAGAAGGGTCGGCTGCCTTGAGAAGATATTGGAGAGCGGGCGAACGCGTCGCCCCCCAAGGGCGGCCTTGCGTTCGCCGAAGATGGCGAGCCTCGTAGATAAGTTGACGGTAAAGAAATATTAATGCGCGGAATTATGGGCTCGCTAGTACAAGACTAACCTCGCATGGCTAGCAAGACGCTCGATACTTCTTCTCCTCCGAATGGTTGAAGAGGCAAAGCCTAAATCGGACTGTTTCGAAGTTAAACGTCGGCCTCGAGTACTGGTGCTGTTGCTTGGCTCCATCGGCGACGTCGTCCGGGCTTTGCCCCTTCTGGGTCGGATCAGACGGGCGATGCCCGATGCTTTTATTGCCTGGGCGGTGGAGCCGAAATCAAGGGATATTCTTGAAGGCCATCCATGGCTCGACGGCCTGATTGTCTACGAGCGGGACAGAGCGCCGTGGTCGTTTATCGCCTTTTTATGGAGGATCCGGCGTGAGCGCTTCGACCTGGTGCTCGATTTGCAGCGTCATCTCAAAAGCGGTTTGGTTAGCTTTGCGTCGGGAGCTCCCGAGCGTTTGGGTTTCGCCCCCGAAAACACAAAGGAGTTCAACCATCTCTTTTCGACTCGCTATATTGAGCCGCAGCCGGAGATGCGCCTTAAACTGTTGCAGTATCAAGCGTTTGGCGACTCGTTGGGGCTTGCGCCGGCCCCGATAGAGTTCGGAATCGAGCCTTCGGTTGCTGAACGGGAAGCGGCCGACAAACTTTTAGAGAGCGCCCCAGAGCCTAGGCTCGGAATCATTTTAGGGTCCTCGTGGCCGAGCCGAGTCTACTTCGCCGACGCGATCGCGCAGGTGGCACGCGAGCTTGCACAGCCTTGTGATGGGTTGCCAGGTTTGTTCCCTGTGCTGCTGGGCGGGCGAGCGGAAGCTGAGCTGGCGCGAGAAGTGCTCGATGCCGCCGACGGTCTGCCGATGCTTAATTTGGTGGGCAAGACGAGTCTTCGGCTTTTGGCAACGGTTTTTACCCGGTGCGCGGTCGCTTTCGGCCCTGACAGTGGTCCGATGCATATTGCCGCGGCGGTGGGCTGCCCGATCGTTTCGCTATGGGGAGCGACTGCACCCGAACGCTCAGCGCCGTGGGGATTCGCCGATTTGGCGGTGCGCGGCGCAATCCCGTGCCATCCATGCTACCTGCGCCGATGTCCGATCGGCCGCGAATGTATGCGACGGATAGAGCCTGGCCAGATCGTGCAGATGATTCGGCGCGTGCTCGAGCAAAAATTTTCGCGCAAGCAGTTATAAGCGTGCTTCCAGCGAGAACCAGCTTGGAATTTGAGGCATCTAGCGTTATCGAGCATTCGGGTTGGCTCTTTAGCGTTGCGCGCGAGCTGTTAGGCGGCGACCGCGTCGAACTCGAAAAGTTAGCTCAAGCCGTCCTGAGCGCGGACCAGGGAACGGGTGGGCACCTGGTACGTCGCTCGCGACACGCGGTCACCTACCTCTTGCCTGCTCAACTTTGCGGTCAGGCCGACCGAGGAGATGTGTTCGTCAAGTTTTACCGTCCGATGACAGGCACCTTTAACGCCTTGTTCGGTGCAAGCAATGGTAGGGCGCACAGAGTGCTCCGGATAACTCAGGAACTTGCTCGCCATGGTTTTGCTACGCCGGTCCCTTTGCTTGTCGGATGGGAGCCTTCCTCTGGGCGCAGCTTGCTGGCTGCAGAACGCGCCCACGGCGAGCTCTTGCCCAAGGCATTGCAGCAACTGAGCCGAGCGACACAGTTTGCGCTGCGCGATGCGGCTTACGGCGTAAGCTTGGAGCGCAAACGAGCGCTGTTGAAAGCGCTCGGTGCCGAGGTGGCTCGGCTTCACCTTGCTGGATTCATTCACGGCGACCTTACTCCCTACAACGTGCTCGTCGCGCAGCAAGGCGCCGTGCGTTTTGTCTTCTTGGATCATGACCGGACAGTTAAGGCTCGGTTTTGGCGCAGGCGCCGCCAGTTGCGAAATCTTGTGCAACTTGGATGGCGCGAGTTCGAGTACGTGAGCAGAACCGACCGGATGCGCTTTTTTAAGGCATACTGCGCGGTGCTCGGCTTGCGAGCAGAAAAACGGGTACTACGTCGGGTCAACGCGATGATTCTGGCCCGTCGGCGCAAGGAGACCCGTTTCGCAAAGCTCGTTTGAGAGTTGCAAGAACTTGCAAAGCACGGAACGAGTACTTGGACTTTTGCGGCAGAAGAAGTAGAGAGCGCCTAAGGCTTAGCCGCTTTTTCGACTTCGCGGTTTAGGGAAGGATTTTTGATGGGCGCTGGCGTGTCGAATTCGCGACTTTCCGTTGCTGCTCTGGATCCTGAGCTGGCGTTCGCGGGTGGTGAGACTCAGGTGCTTGGCTTGGCGCTCGCGCTGCGCGACATGGGCCATGACGTTACCCTTCTTTGCGATCCGCGCGGCGCGTTGTGGCAACGCGCTCGGACTGCCCGCCTGTTTTGTCTGCCCTTATCGATACGCAACTCAATTGATTTGAGCGCGGGACTTAAACTGCGCACCTATGTAAAGGAGCGGCGATGGCAGGTCGTTCACTTTCACACGGCGCGTGCCCATTCCCTTGCCCCTTTTGTGCGTGACTTAGGATGTGCGAGCATCGTTACTCGACGGACGGACAAGGTGCCGAATCGGCTATTCGCGCCGTGGCTGTTCAATAGGTGCGTGGATCGGGTTGTGGCGATCTCCGAAGCGGTGGCCCAGGCGTTGGTCAATGCCGGGGTCGATCGTGCAAGAATTCAGGTCATTCACAGCGGCGTCGATTGCACGCGCTTTTCGCCGCCCTCAGAAGACCAGCGCCAGCGAGCACGCCAGAGCTTTGCATTAGAGGAATCCGAGCTAGCAGTGGGCGCAGTCGGAGCGCTCGAGGCCCGCAAAGGCCATTCTTTTTTGCTCCAGGCGCTTGCTGAGCTTAAGCAAAACGGGCTAACACCAAAATGTTTTATTGCGGGCGCCGGCAGTCTGCGCAATGGGCTTGCCGCAATGACAGCCGATATGGGCCTTACTTCGCAGGTGCAATTGTTGGATCGCTTAGACGACGTGCGTCCCCTGCTTCAGGCGCTCGATATTTTCGTGATGCCTTCGCTGAGAGAAGGTTTAGGCGTTTCGTTGTTAGAAGCGATGGCGTGTGGGCTTGCGGTCGTCGGCAGCGACGTGGGTGGAATCAGCGAAGTGATCGAGAACGAACAAAACGGTCTTCTCGTGCCGGCTGCGAATGCGAAAGCTCTCGCGCAAGCGATCGATCGCCTCGCCGCCGCACCTGAGTTGCGCAAGACCTTGGGTGACGCGGCTCGCCGTAGGGTCGTCGAACGTTTCAGCCTCGATGCAACGGTTGCGCGGACGCTTGGCGTGTACAGGTCTTGCCTGGAGAACCGGTGATGAGAAGCATGACCGGGTTTGGGCGGGCCGAGCTCGAGGGTCGCGGAGTGCGCGTCAGCGCGGAAGTCCGCTCCTGGAACCAGCGTTTTCTGGAGGTAAGACTGCTGCTTCCGCGCGGTTGGGCGGCGTGGGAAACAGAGTTGCGAAAACTTGTCCAACGCTACGTGAATCGCGGCCGTGTCGAGGTTTCGATTCGTCTCGAGCACATTAAGCCCAAACCTTTCCGCCTAATAGTGAACCTTGAGTTGGCGCGCCGCTACGTCGACGAAATACGTAAGCTTGCGCGCCTGCTCAAGCTGAACGGCTCGATTAGCGCGGAGTCGCTTTTGCGACTTCCAGAAATTTTCGTGGTCGAAGAGGAGGCGAGTGATAGGCACGCGCAGCTAAACCTTGGCTACAGGGTGCTTAAAAAGGCGCTTTTGGCCCTGGACCGTGAACGCAAGCGTGAAGGCAGAAGCCTTGAACGCGACTTCGCGCAAAGAATTGTGCGCCTGAGGAGCGCGGCGCTAGAGGCCAAACGCCTGGCAGCAAGAGCGCAAAAGGCATCGGCCGAGAATTTCAAAAATAGGCTCCGCGCGCTGATGGATGATGCTTCCGTGGACCAAAAACGGCTATTCGAAGAAGCGGCAAGTTTGGCCCAGCGCGGCGATGTCAGCGAGGAAATAGTCAGGCTAATCGAGCATCTCAGGGCGCTGAGCGATCTAGTCCGGCGCAACGCGCCAGTTGGCAAGGAAATCGATTTTATCCTGCAAGAGCTTAACCGAGAGGCCAATACAATAGGCGCCAAATCCCAAGACATCAGCTTGTCTCGATTAGTTATTCAGATGAAGGGCGAGATCGAAAAAATGCGCGAGCAGGTGCAAAACGTGGAATAAAAAACGCTTGTCTAACCGGGGGCTAGTTGCGATTTTGCCGTGCAAAGCCTCCGAACCGAAACGTCCTTGCGTGTGTGGATCGCCACACGTGGCTCTTAAGGTGTGCAAGGACATTGGCGAGGAAAAGGTTCGACTTCTTTCACGCTTGCGCTGCAACGTTATTCGGTTCGGTCTCTGGCGTCGCGTGGGAAGCTGGCCTCGACGTTTAATGACGACGGTTTAATAGTTGCGTCTGAGGCGAGTTTGGCAACAGGACAAAGCTTAAGTGTCGATCGAAAGTTCTGATCAAGCGGAGGTAAAGCCTGGATGGTATCGTTTTGTCGCCTCAACTATCGCTTTGCTAGTTGGAGCGGTATTGTCTGGGTGTGCCAACCAGGAACCCGTACCGTCGCTTTTGCCGTCGTGCGGTACGCTCGAGCGCGGCCAGCATATAAATGAGGCTTGCCTCAAGGAGGCAAGACGCGCTCTTGCCGACCCGACTGCTAGCGAGCTCGATCAATGGCGCGCAAAGGCCGCGTTGGATTGTCCGGTAAAGGGTGTTATTCCGCTTAGCAACGACGACATATCCTTCGAATGTATTTATGACCTTCAGAAGGTAGGCGAATTGGGGCCGCGTCCGTGGTGGTTGCGACCGCTGGTACCGGTGCTCGACGGAATCAATTGGGCCTTAAATAAAATTTTTCGCGCCATCTCTCCGCTTTTGACGGCCAAGCAAGGACCGGGTTAAAAGGACAAAATCGCGTGAAATCGTTTTAGCGCTGTCCTTAGAAGAGAGAAGGACTCTAAAAAGTTTTAGGACCCATAAAGCGCCTGGAAGCTAAAAGCGGATCCTTGGCCTGAGGCTGGAGCTTTTACGGATGTTGGCTGTTAGCAAGAGTTGCGAGCAATAATTGATCGATTACTGCGTTCGCAAGGGGCATAAGGTCCGGACGGTGACCTGAGAGACTCGTCGAGGACACGGATGCCTCTTTCGTGCGCTCCTACGCTCGGTTAGGCTTATAGGTGGAAGTTTTGTTTATGAGGCCTCGCCGTGGTATACTTTTCGTACTTTCCGCACCGTCTGGAGCGGGCAAAACCACGCTTGCACGGGAGGCGGTGAACAAGATTCCCGCGCTCGAACTCTCGATATCGCTCACGACGCGTGCTCCGCGCAAAGGGGAAGTCGACGGTGTGGACTACTATTTCGTGAGCGAGGCCGAATTTAAACAACGGCTGGCCAGGGGAGAGCTAGCCGAGCATGCCAACGTGTTCGGCGCCTGGTACGGGACCCTGCGTTTGCCCCTTGAGCGGGCGATCGCGGAGGGCCGCGACATGCTGCTCGACATCGACGTTCAGGGCGCGCGTCAGATAAGCGCGCTGTACGGTCCTGACGTGGTGCGTATCTTCGTCATTCCGCCCACGTTCGCCGACCTCGAGATACGGCTTCGCCAGCGCGCCACCGAAGACGAGGTCCGCATTCAGGAGCGGCTTGCGAGGGCGCGGGCAGAATATCAGGCCTACCCCGAGTACGACTATCTAATTATCAATTCCGAACGTACTGAAGCCGTAAAGAAGCTCTGGGCGGTAGCGGTGGCGGAGCGGCTCAAGGTCAGTAGGCTTAGCAGAGATTTCGCGCCGTGGAATTAGCCGAGCTGCCATACGAACCCGAACTGAACGATTTGTTGGCTCGGGTGCGGGAATACAATCCCCAGGCCGACGAGGCTTTGATAAGACGCGCTTACGAATACGCCGCTCGGCTTCATCGGGGGCAAATTCGCCGCTCTGGGGAGCCGTTTGTCACCCATCCATTGAACGTCGCTAAAATCATCGCGCGCCTCAAGCTCGACGTGCCTTCGATCGTGACCGGATTGCTTCACGACGTGGTCGAGGATACGCCGGCCTCTTTGGAAGAGGTCGAAAAGCTGTTCGGTTCGGAGGTCGCGCAGCTCGTCGACGGGGTTACCAAGGTCTCGCGGATGACCTTCCAGAACAGGGCGGAGAAGCAAGCCGAAAACTTTCGCAAGATGATCATTGCGATGGCTCGGGATATCCGAGTCGTGCTTGTGAAGTTTGCTGACCGCCTGCACAATATGCGAACCCTGGAGCATCTTCCGCCTGAAAGGCAGCGTGAGATCGCGCGCGAGACCTTGGAGATTTACGCTCCTTTGGCCCATCGCCTGGGGATCTACTGGATCAAGTCGGAACTTGAAGACGCGGCCTTCCGTTACCTAAATCCCGAACGTTACGCGGAGATAGAGCGGCTTGTTGCTCAGACCAAAACTGCTCGCGAAGAGTACGTGCAAGCCGTAATTGCGGTAATCAAGCAGAGGCTCGAGGAGGCTGGGCTCAAGGCGGAGGTGACCGGCCGGCTCAAGAACTTCTACTCGATCAGCCGCAAAATGGAAGAGGAGGATTTGCCGTTTGACCAGATTTACGACCTGGTCGCTTTCCGAATAATCGTCGAATCGCTCAGAGAGTGTTACGAGGCTCTTGGCGTAATTCACGCGAGCTGGAAGCCGGTACCAGGCCGGTTTAAAGACTACATCGCGCTGCCGAAACCCAATAACTATCAATCGCTTCACACAACGGTCATTGGCCCGCGCGGGCAAAAAATGGAGGTCCAGATTCGCAGCCGCGAGATGCATCGCGTGGCCGAAGAAGGAATTGCGGCCCACTGGAGCTATAAGGAGGGTAAGTTCGAGGGGCTGCGCGAAAGCGAGCGTTTTGCGTGGCTTCGTCGGATAATCGAATGGCAACAGAACTTGAGCGATCCCCACGAATTCCTTGCCAATTTGAAGGATGATCTCTTTGCCGAAGAGGTTTTCGTCTTTAGCCCAAAAGGCGACGTATTCGACTTTCCGCGCGGTGCCACGGTTATCGATTTCGCCTATCGAATTCACTCAGAGATCGGAAACCATCTAGCTGGAGCGCGCGTCAACGGCAGGATCGCCCCGTTGCGTTACCAGCTCAAGTCCGGGGACGTCGTCGAAATCATCACGTCGGAGCGTCAAAAACCCAGCAAGGACTGGCTTGCCCATGTCGTCACAGCGCGCGCCAAGAGTCGGATACGAGCCTATTTGCGAGCGCAGCAGGCCGAGCGGTCGCGTGAACTTGGTTCCGCCCTTTTGGAACAGGAATTGGCTCCCTTGGGTTATACCACGGCTCAGCTGATTAAGAGCGGACGGCTCGAGGAAGCCGCCAAAGAGCTTTCGTACAAGAATGCTCAGGCGCTACTTGCGGCCGTGGGTTATGGATTGCTCACTCCAGCGCAGGTTGTGGCGAAGTTGCTCACAGCTGAGGAACTGAAGCGCCTGCGCGCGGAGAAAGGCGACGGCGCAAGTGCGCAGACCAGTGGCGACGGTATCGGGCCTGGCAAGGACGGGAGGCGAACCGCCGCGGAGCGGCCAAGCAAAAGCGGGGTTCTCGTTTCGGGGTTCTCCGACGTTTTGGTGCGCTTTGCAGGATGTTGTAATCCGCTGCCCGGCGAGCCAATTTGCGGTTTTATCACTCGTGGAAGGGGCGTTACTATTCATCTAATCGATTGTCCTGTTGTCCCACGCAACGATCCGTTGCGGCGCGTCCCGGTTGTCTGGCAGGACGGTGCAAGCGTGACGCGCACCGTGCGTCTGGACGTGATGTCGGTCGACCGCCCGGGACTTTTAGCCGCAATGTCCAAGGCGATCGCTTCGGTGGGGGTCAACATAACCGGCGCACAGGTGAGGACGTCTGGGGACGAAGGACGGGCATATTCGCGTTTCGAAATAGTCGTCAGTGACGCTCGCCAGCTCAACGCTGTGTTGCGTGCCCTAGGCGAGGTGGAGGGCGTCCTTAAAATCGTGCGCGTAGACCAGCACAGGCCATCCCACCCGCAGTGAATGTTTGATAATAGTTTCGAGTCAAAAGAAGGCTTTAGCCTGATTCGCCGTATTTTAAAGAAATAGGGATTGGGTGTGAGCAAGCCTAAAAGAAAAGCGATCGAGAGCAGCTTCGCGCCAGCAGCTATCGGCCCGTATTCGCAAGCCATAATGCACGACGAGTGGCTTTTTTGCTCCGGCCAGATTGGACTTGACCGCCAAAGCGGCAAACTTGTGGAGGGTGGCGTAGAAGCTCAGACCAGACGAGCGCTCGACAATCTACGGGCGGTGCTTGCGCAGGCGGGTATGACTTTCAGAGACGTCGTGAAAACGACAATCTTTCTGGCTGATATGGCGGATTTCGCGGTGGTCAATCGCGTTTACGCGGAGCACTTCGTCCCACCATATCCGGCGCGCTCGACAGTGCAAGTGGCAGCTTTGCCGCGCGGAGCGCTGGTGGAAATCGAGGCTATCGCGATAAAGCGCCAAGAAGGCGATTCATAGCGCAAAAGCCGAGTCAGCGTTTCTCATGCAAACCGAGACAACACAACGCTTCGTCATCGAAAATTTTTTCCAGCGGATCCAATTTGCGCACTGAGCGGAGCAGCCGACGACGGTTGCGTTCTTGGAGGCGCGAGCTAAGTGGTGATTGGGTAAACCTGGCACGGTCGAGGTCGAGAACCAGCACTCTGCACTCGCGTCCGCGATTTGTCACGAAAAAGTTATGCAAAGTAAGGTCGCGATGGTAGAGGCCGGCACGCTGAAGTTCGTCTAGAGCATGGCGAACCTGCTTGAAAATGGCCAGGAGCTCGCTACGTGGCCGGGCTTTTTGAACGAATTCCCAAAGCGTGCAGCCGCTCTCTTTGCGCGTCAAGTAATACCCTCGATAGATGCCTGGAGCGAGCCACTCAACTATGGCTCCGACCGGCTCGGCAACCGGCAGGCTGCGACTAAAGGCCTTGGTTGCGACCGCCAATTCGACGAACTGACGTGGCCGAAAACCCAAATAGATATCCTGAACCATCGGCGAAACCCATCCGCCGCGCCGACCGCGACGGACCACTAGCTCCGGAATACCGTCCAGCTTGACGTAGGCGATACTTTGGCGATTGCCTTTCCATCGCGTTTCGTCGCCCACCAACTGTCTGAGGATGTCCAGAACGGACGCACTTCGAGCGCTAAGCTCAGCTTTCAAATACAGGTCGGTGGCACCGATTATCTGGCGGTCGAAATGGCTTTGCAGGTATCTGTGCAAGCTTCCGTTCAACGCTGTACGTCGCCCGGCTTAGGCAATGTTATAGTTTTGCCGAGTGTCGGAGCCTTCTTGCAGCTCGACCTTGTCGTTAAGCGAAACGGCGGCAACGATCAGCGCCGTTAAAACCATCAAGGATGAAAGCAAGTGCCCTCCATAGAAGAGCAGCGCACGATTCAACCGATCGCCACCAGTAAAATTTAGGAGAACCGACAAAGATACGAGCATCCACACTACGGTTCGCGCCGGTCGCTTCAACGATGCGGCTTGTCCGAGAAGCGCGACGAGCGCCATGTAGGGGACCAAGAGCGCGACAAAGTAGTGCTTCCAGGCTATGGCGCTCAATGAAGGAATCAGAGCGAAAAGCCCGCCCACAGCGAGTCGATGCTGTGGCGATGGAGCGCCCTCGTTCCAGGTGTGGCGCAACCAGAGCAACAGCCCTATAACGCTTATCGCGAAGTAAAAATACCCAGCCCAGCGCGCTACTGGTTCGAGCGTTTCCTTAAAGACGCCCTCGGCACTTAAGATACGAAATACCACCGCAGACACCGACTGATTAATCGTCGTTTGGCGATAGCTCGAACCCATTGACGCGACCGCGTGCGCGTACCCCAGATTCAGAGCGACTGCGCGATCTACCCCAGTGAACGGTATCGGTAAAGCCAGCAAAAGCGCAACGAAGACAAAGGTGTAGACCAACGCTACGTACTTTCGGGTTGCAAGCAGGTAAAGGAGCGCACCAAGCGCCAGAGGCTTGGTCATCAGGGCGAAACCGGCTAACGCGCCCGCAGTCTTCCATGCTCCGTTTTGCGCCATGACTATGCTCCAGACCACTAGTGCAAGAACGATTATATCGAGCTGACCATGCTCGACGTTGTTGTTAATGAAACGCACGCAAAACAGTGTCGGCCATAAAATTAGCGCGGCAGTGATTTGCTTTTCGGCACCGAAGAGCATTCTGTAGCTAGCGCAAATGAAGGCTATCAAGGCAAGCCCGTTAGGAATAAAAAAAACGAACTGGGCGGCCGGGCGAGGAAGCAGCGCGAGCGGCGCGAACAGCATCCCAAATACTGGAGCATACAGAAACTTGCTTCCGTCAGAGCTGGGATACAAGTCGGCACCAGCAAGAAAACGCTTGCCGGCACGGTAGTAAATAGCAAAGTCGCCTTGGTAACGTAGGGCTGACGCGATCGCCAAGCCGACAAGGTATAAGGCCACGATTCCCCAAGCCAGCCATCTGCGCGTGCTATCCGTAGATGTCCAGGATACAAGCTGTTTCATCGTCTGTGATTGCGAGCCAAAAGTTCCTGTGCAGCCGCGGCAACCGTTTGCACCTCGAGCCGATAGGCGCATGCGAAATGACCCAAGGGACAGCGGGTTCCGCCGTGCCTAGCGCATGGTCGGCACGCAAGGTCTTCTACTTGGGCGATTCGAAACGGCTGAAGGATTGGGCCGAATCCGAAATTCGGATGGGTAGCAAGAAAGATCGCTACCGTGGGAATTCGATAAGCTCCGGCGATATGTACGGGGGCGCTGTCATTGCAAATCAGAAGGTCTAGCCGTTGTATAACCGCGCACAGAGTTTGTAGGTCGGTCTTGCCCACAAGATCGATAGTTGGCCCATCCCACTGGTGCGCAACTTGCGCGGCGATCTCGCGCTCGGTTTCGTCACCCAATATCACGGCCGTAAACTCGACTGAACGGCGCAGGTGGCTTAAGACTTGCCCGAATCGCTCCGGCGGCCACCTTTTGGTTGCCCATGCCGAGCCGGGCGCCACACCGACTAGTGCCCCTCGGGCGCCGGAAAGGATCGCGCTTGCTTCCCGCGACGCCTTCTCCGGCACGCATAAGCGCATATCGGGTTTCGAGACCGAGATTCCCAGCGGTTCCAAAAGGCTAAGGTTGCGTTCAAGCTGATGGCATCCGCGCGACGGGGTCACCAAATCCGTGAAAAGACGCAAAAAAGGGCTCGTGTTAAATCCGATTCGTCGCGGAATTCCGCTCAAAGCAAGCATCAGCGAAGTGCGGTGTGACCGATGGGGCGAAATCGCTGCCGCGAAGCAGTAGGAACGAAGTTCTCTGGCGGTATTGAGCATTCCGAGAAGCCCCCTTCTAGAGCCGCGCTTGTCATCGACTAGCACCTGGGCGATTAGACTGTCTTCCTCGATTAACGGCTTATGTTCCGGTCTTACCAGGGCGTAAACTTCGTAACCGGCTGAAAAAAGCGGCTCAAACAGCGCTGTGGCCAGAATTACATCGCCCAAAAAGCCGGTTTGAAGTACCAGAATCCGAGCTTTTTTGCGCAACGTTGAGGCGGTACAGGCCTGGGGGCTTCGGCTTGCGATAATCGTATGGTTGGCTTCGACCACGGTTAGGAATGCGATCTGGCGGCTGACGGACGCGAAGTTGGCTGTTTATTTAAGCGGCAAAGCCTCGTCGATAAGCATGATTGGTATGTCGTCCTTTATCGGATAAACAAGGCGGCATGCGTTGCATATTAGACCATCACCCTTTTCGGCAAGCGTAAGGTCTCCCTTGCATTTGGGGCACGCAAGAATCTCGAGCAACTCTTGGCTTATAGCCATGGCGAAACCTCCGCTCAGCGCAGATCTTCGACTAGTTCGGGCTTCGGTGCGCGTCGCTCCCATTCGAGATCCGTTCAAAGATAATTCTCATAAGCTCCTCTTCGTGCTCCCCCATCTCGATACCGACGCGCACGGCGCGCAGCGAATCGCGGGCGAATGGGAAGTTTTCGAGCTTGACCAGATCCTTTTCCGTCGTCACGACGAAATCGGCGCCGCGGGCGGCACGGGAAATATTTTGCCAGTCGCCCCAGGTGTATGCGTGATGGTCAGGGTACTCGAGCGTGTCGACGATGCGCGCCTCGAGCGAGCGCAGCGTGTTATAGAAAGATTGCGGATGCGCGATACCGCTGACCGCGACCACTCGACGTTCGGCGACAGTCTCCAGGGGCAATTCATGCCATGTGCCAGCGCGCGGAACGATGATCGCTTTGGGGCGCAGCGCAGCGTATAAAAGCGGCAGATTGTCAAGCGCGGCGCAAAGCTTTTCTGGCGGTCGCGCGCCGGTGTCACCCCGCTCCATCCAAATCACGGCGCTCGCGCGTCTAAGCGCGCTAAGTCTCTCGCGCATCGGTCCTGCCGGCAGTAACCATCCGTTTCCAAACGCTTGCTCGGCATTTACCAGGACCAGATTGACGTCTCGCGCCACTGCCAGATGCTGAAATGCGTCGTCGAGCACCACGGCGTCCAAATCGAACCGTCGCTCCAGAAGCTGGATCGCGTCGTACCTGCGTCGAGCCACTATTACCGGGCCTGCTGAATACGACTTGGCTATCATTACAGCCTCATCGCCAACCTCTTTCGGCCCGGCCATTACCCTGCCCTCTTCAGCCACGATCCGGGGCGCCGATCGATTGGCGGAACGGTAGCCACGTGCAATGATGCCGGTCCTGAGCCGATGGTTGGTAAGCAGATTCGCTAAATAAATCGTAAACGGCGTCTTACCATTCCCGCCTACGGTCAGATTGCCCACGCTTAATACCTTTAGGCGTAAGGCCCGCTTTTGAATCGGTAGCGTACGCCACCATAGTGCCCGCAGCGCAGTTGCAACGAAATAAATTGCGGAGGCAGGCACCAGTGGGCACCAGACAAGCCGTTCGTACCACGCAGCTTTTTCGTACCAGAGGCGCGTAATAAGCGGCGCGCGAGAACTTCGCCCGAGCTGTAGCATTTTCACCCGAGATTAGACAGGCGGGACAGTGCTTGCAAGCTCCTCTGCGTCGCACCACGCATGCTTTGTAGGGTCTTGCGAGCTTTATCTCCCAGCTGCTGCCTTAAGTCTTCGTTCTGGAGAAGCAAGCGCGAGACCTTCACGATTTCGTCGGCATCCCGGACGACGTAACCTGCGCCTTGTTCGATCAGCGCCTGAGCCAAGGGATGCTGACTTTCATGAAACGGTCCGAACATCACCGGCACCGCGGCCGCGGCCGGCTCCGCCAGGCTTTGCCCGCCACGTCCAGGAAAAAGACTTCCGCCTACAAACGCAAGCGTGGACCATTTGTAGAGGCTGCGCAACTCGCCCATGGTATCTAGTATCAAGACTGGCGCCTGCTTGAAGTCAGGGCACGTGTCGAGCGTACTTGCCCGAACGAACTCGAGGCCCGCTCGGCGCACCGCAGTGGCGACATCTTTCGTGCGCCGCAAATGGCGAGGCGCCAGCACCAAAACAAGATTCGTAACTTCGTAGCGCAAGCGCTTATAGGCTTCTAGCACCACCTGCTCTTCGCCCGGTGCGGTCGACCCCGCGACAAGTACTCTTTTTCCTCGAACAAATTCACTCAAGGCGGGTCGAAGGTTATCCGACGGCTGATCGGCTTGGAGATCGTACTTTGGATTCCCCACCACCTCTATTTTGGCCTCGG
This sequence comes from Pseudomonadota bacterium, assembly GCA_021324755.1. Lineage (GTDB taxonomy): Bacteria > Desulfobacterota > Binatia > Binatales > Binataceae > JAJPIL01. The sequence goes on along the minus strand of JAJPIL010000028.1, from coordinate 6,466 downwards.
GCATGCCCAGCAGCGCATAACGTTGCGCGTCTTGCTCGCTTTGAGCCAGCAACAGGTCGACACACGAGAGCATTTGACCGACAAGCGACCTGATCAAGCGATACCGAGAGAGCGAACGTGAGCTCATTCGAGCATTGATAAGTGCGATCTGGGCATCGATGCGGCGCGCTTGTAAAACATAATTCGGCCATAGTTCGGTTTCGGTCAGCAGCACAACCCTTGGCGCGCTCCGTCGCAGGAAACGACGCACGCAGGAGGCGCAGTCCAAGGGAGCTAGGCTTACGACTCGTGCTTGAGGAATTCTTTGTCGCGCGGCACTGCAGCCGCTTTCAGTCATAGAAGTGACAAACAACAACTTTCTGCGCGAATCGCCAACTATGCCCCGTGCTATTGGATACGCGCCTTCCACCTCGCCAACCGATGCCGCATGGAGCCAGATGCTGACTTTCTTCTGCTCTGCAGAACTCAGCGGTTCGACACATCCGAAGCGCTGAAGCAGCTTTTCACGCTGGAGACTTGTTGAAGCGAACGCCGCTGGAAACAGGGCAAGCCACCACAGAGCGTCATAAACAAGCTTAAAGCCGTTCAGGCGAAAAAAGTGCTCTCTACTTAGCACTCCGACGCGAACTTACCTGGCTACAGCCAGACCGTTAGTGGTTTCGTCTCCGGCCTGGATGGAGTACAGTTTTTGGTACTCGCCGCCGTACGCTAGCAGTTCTTCATGGGTGCCCTCTTCGACGATTCGGCCCTTCACCATCACGGCGATTCGGTGTGCCAGGCGGACGGTGGACAGGCGATGAGCGATAAGCAAAGTGGTTCGGTTTTTGACCAGGCGCTCGAGCGCCTCCTGAACAATTCGTTCTGCTTCGTAGTCGAGGTTAGATGTTGCTTCGTCGAGAATAAGTATCGGCGCGTCCTTAAGCAGTGCCCGCGCGATCGCTATCCTTTGGCGCTCGCCGCCGGACAATCGCACGCCGAGCTCGCCCACCACCGTGTCGTAGCCTTGAGGCAGTCGCATGATAAAGTCGTGAGCATTGGCAAGCTTTGCCGCAGCGATGATTTGCTCCTCGGTTTTGTCCGGGCTGCCGTAAGCGATATTGTTTCGGATGGTGTCGTTAAAAAGAAAGGTGTGCTGGGTGACAAGACCTATTTCGGCGCGAAGCGATTTTAGAGAATAGCGGCGGATGTCGATACCGTCGATAAGAATCGCCCCTTTGTGAACATCGTAAAAACGCATTATAAGGTCTGCCGTGGTAGACTTGCCGCCACCGCTCATTCCAACCAAAGCTACGACTTCTCCGGGTTCGATTTTCAAGTTCAGGTCTCGCACCGCCCAATGCGAATCGTATCTAAAACTCACATTGCGAAGTTCGATCCGATGTGGGCGGCGTTCCAAAGGAATCGCGTCTGGTAGATCGGGCACATCGGTTTGTTGATCCATAATCTCAAAAACGCGCTCTGCAGCTCCTAAAGCCTGCTGAATCGTATTGTTGGTCCTGGTAAGGCGCTTGAACGGGCGATACACCAGCAGCATCGCGGCGAAAAACGCGCCGAACGCCCCAGGCGTGCGCTCGTGCTTCAACACCGAGGCGGTACCGTACCACAGCACCAGGACCACGCCCAAAGCGCCAAGTACTTCGATTAAGGGCGCGGTCAACGCCCTGATCGTGGCCACCTTCATGCTGATACGGAAGAGCCGTTGCAGCTCCCGAGCGAAGCGGCTCCGCTCGTATTCTTCCATGCCGAACGCTTTGACGATTCGGTTGCCCTGGATCGTTTCCTGAAGCAACGAAGACAGCCCGCCAAGTTGACGCTGAGCGTTACGCGCCATCTTGCGCATCCGCTTGGAAAACCGCATCACGGGCAGCACCGCAACTGGAAACGCGACAAAAGCGACCAGGGCAAGTTGCCAGTCTATGGCGAATGCGGCAGCGGTCAGGGAGATGAGGGAAATCGTGTCGCCGACCAGCGAAAATAGACTTGTCGTGGCGGCGCTTGCCACGATTCCTACGTCGCTGATCATGCGGGAGAGCAGCGTGGCGGTTGGCGTACGATTAAAAAACGAAAGCGGCAAATACTGCAAGCGGTCGTTGAGCTCGCAGCGCATGTCAAGCACCGCACGCTCGCCAATATAAGCCGTAAGATAGCTTGCAAAGAAGCTTGCCACAGCGCGAACGATAAAAACGCCCAGAAGCTCCAGTGACAGTATCCGTACTGCGGAGAGATCCTTGAGTGTTGAAATTTGGTTGATGAAACTCCGGGCCAAAAACGGGATCGTGCCGTTGCTTGCGCTCAGCACGAGCATCGCCACAACCGCCAGCACAATGTGCGGGTAAAGATAACGGCGCACGTAGCGTACTAAGCGCCAGAAAACGGGTTTAGTCAACTTAGTCATGATGTCGTCGCCATCGCCAAAGCCATCTGCGCTACTCGGCGCGCCGCGCCCGGCGCACCCAACATCTGCCGTACTTCCTTGAGTGCCGAGGATATCTGCGCTCGCTTTTCGGGCTGCAGTAGATCCTGTGCCAGTCTCACCAAATTGACGCTTTTCACCCTATCTTGGAGTAACTCGGGTACGACCCTGCGGCGCAACAGAATGTTAGGCATCCCAATGAAGCTTACTCCGCGTACCATCAAGCGCAACACGTAATAGGTGAGCCTTGACATTTTGTACACGATAACCATCGGACAGCCCAGTAAAGCCGCTTCCAAAGTTGCTGTGCCCGAGGCTACGAACGCAAGCTCGCTGGCGGCCAGCACGTCGTAGGCCCCCTCCTCTACTACCGGCACGTCGCTTAAATCAACCCTGCTTTGTTTTTGAAGCTGATACCGAGTAAGCGTTGGCGCAAGAATCAGGCAAAAGCGCAACCCATAAGTTCGCTGTAAGGCGCGAGCAGCTTCAAGCATCGGCTCCAGTAAGTATTGGACTTCTCGGCCTCTGCTTCCGGGCAAAAGCGCCAAAAGCCTGCTATCCGGAGCAAGACCGAGTTTGGCGAGCGTTTGCTCGCGACTAAGCGTAGGCTTTACGCGGTCCAAGAGCGGATGGCCTACGAATTCTACGGAGGCGCCGGTTTTGGCAAATATCTCCACCTCGAAAGGAAAGACAACCGCGATTCGGTCGCTCGTTTTGGCGAGCGTGTAGGCTCGCTTGGGCCGCCATGCCCACACCTGCGGCGCGATGTAGTACAGGACCGGAACGCCGCGACGCTTGGCAACCTTTGCAAGCCGCATGTTGAAGTCCGGAAAGTCGATTAACACGAGCAGCGATGGCGGGTCGGTATTGATTAACTGGCGCAACGTAAGAAATGCCCTGACGTTGCGGGTAAGCCGGCCGGCAAGCTCGCCAAAGCCGACGGCAGTGATGTCCTCGGCGCGAAAAAGCGCTTTTACACCGGCTGCCCGCATGTGTTTTCCCGCAATCCCGACGAGCTCGCAGTTCGGCTCGAGCACGCGTAGCTCGCGGGCGACCTCCGCTCCGTGTAGGTCGCCCGAGGCTTCGCCAGCCACAATCATGATTCGGCGGCTTTTTGCGTTAGTGGTCACGCAAAGCTCGCTCAACTCTACTGGCGGCGGGGTTCTGCCTGAGCTTTACTTGTGGCGAAAGCCTGTGACGCGGCTTCGATCGAGTTGGTGATAAGCTCACACAATTCGACCACGCGAAGACCGTCGCGCGCGCTTACTGCGGGCGGTGTGCCACAGCGCACGCTCTGGACAAAATGACTTACCTCTTCGCCCAGCGGGTCGCCGTCGTCGAGCTCAATACGTTCGGTGGTAATCGTCGGAAGCGAACCTGAAGGAGATGGCTGTTTGCGATAGACCTGGATAGTGCGCGTCTCGTAGTTGGTGGAGATGTAGGCGTCGGCCTGAAAGAAGCGAATTTTTCGCTCTCGCCGCGCGGCTACCCGACTTGCGTTAAGGTTTGCCACAAGGCCGTTGGCAAAGCTTATTCGAGCGTTGGCCACGTCCACTAGATCGGTCAGAACCGCCACGCCCAAGGCTTCGACTCTAAGTACTTCGGCTTGGCTGATACTCAAGATAAGGTCAAGGTCGTGGCTCATCAGATCTAGTACGACATCGACATCCGTGCCGCGCTCGGTAAAGGGAGATAGTCGATGGGACTCGACAAATCGGGGTGAATGTAAAAGTTCCCGCAGGTAGCGTACCGCTGGGTTGAAACGCTCAAGGTAACCCACTTGCAGTACTTTGTTTGTTTGAGCTGCTATCTCTACTAGTTTTCGCGCCTGCATGGCATTTGCAGCCATCGGCTTTTCCAGCAGCACGTGAACGCCTGCGCAAAGCATCTGGGCCGCTATTTCGTAGTGCGAAGAGGAGGGCGTGGCAACGGTAGCGACGTCAACCTTTCCCAAAACTTCGTGGTAGTCTGCCAGCGCCTGCGCACCATAGCGGGAAGCGACCATGCGCGCCCGCTCGATGTCGATATCTACAACAAATGCGAGCTTAACGCCTTCGGTTTGCGCATACTTCTCCGCATGTAGGCATCCGAGTTTGCCCGCGCCGATAACCGCAGCTTTGAGCTCAGACATGGCCGACTACAGATATTTGGTACTGCTCTGCTAGCTCGAGCGTGCGCGCGAGCTCAAGAATCAACGCTTTTTCCGCTTCGACAGCCAGAACCGATGCCTCGATTTGGTGCAGAAGCTCGATCGTGGTTGGTCCGATGGCGGGGCGGTCAAACCGCATGTCTTGGCTGGGTTTAGCCACTTTGACCATTACCAGGCCGCGCCCGGCAAGCTTCGCAGCACGGCGCATTGTTTCGTCCGTTCCCTCGATAGCCTCCACTGCCGCGACTACACCTTGCCGAACGGCCACGACCTGGCCGACGTCAAAGGTACCCAAGGCTCGTGCCACGGCGAAGCCGAGACGAATATCTTCAAGTGCGTATGATGGAGGCTCGGGGCCGGCTATCAGCCCAGGCTTTGCGACGGGCAAACCGAACCGTTCAACCGGATCGATTACCGTAATTCCTTCCGATTCGAGCTCTGCGGCAACTCCCCGCAACACAGCGTCGTCGCTCAGTTTGCCCACCTGCGCCAGCATTTGAAGGGCCCGCGAATCGGGCCTAAAAGACGTAATCAGACGCTGGCGAGATATTCCTCCAGCCATCGCGGCGATCTCAATGCCCGCAAGCTTGAAGACATCGATGAGAGTCTCAAGAGCGCCGACGTCGATCCAAGTTATCGCGTCGCAAAGCTGTTCCAACTGGGGCGAAGTTTCACCGCGGTGGGCAACTGCTATTACTTTAAAGCCGCGTGCTTTGGCAGCCTGGGCCACTTCGAGCGGAAAAGTCCCATTTCCGGCGATGAGGCCAAAGCTAGTCACGAGCGCGTCCGACCACTCCTCTTTTTGAGCTTAAGATGAAGTTGATTAGCCTTTGCACCTCTGGAACATGACCATCCTGTTCGACTATCTGTTTGATAGCGTCGGCTCTCTTCAGATCGGAGTAAAACAACAGTCGAATGGCTCGCCGAAGCGCTTGGATTGTTTCGCGACTAAAGCCGCGGCGCTCGAGCCCGACTTCATTGAGGCCGACAAGGCGAGCACGCTCTTCGCCAGCCACAAGCGAATATGGCGGTACGTCTTGGGCGACCTTCGCGCCAGCTGCAAGGGCGGCATGGGCGCCGATGCGCGTGAACTGGTGCACTCCGCACAACCCCATCGTAACTGCCCACTCCTCGACCACGCAGTGGCCGGCAAGATTGGTCAAATTGGCCAGAATAACGTGATCGCCGATGATACAGTCGTGGGCGATGTGCACGTAGTTCATGACAAGCACGTGGTTGCCGATCCGGGTCACCATCCCGCCGCCCTCAGTGCCTCGGTGGATGGTCGTGAATTCCCGAATCAGATTGTCGTCGCCGATCTCCAAGCGCGACGGCTCGCCTCGATATTTTAGGTCCTGCGGCGCTGCTCCGAGCGAGGCAAACTGGAAAATTTTGTTGCGCGCTCCGATGATGGTGTGGCCCTCGATAACCGCATGGGCCCCCACCTCGGTATCTGGACCTATGATGACGTTTGGGCCTATGAGCGCTCCTGGCCCGATAGTTGCTGTGGGGTCGATTTCGGCACGCGGGTCAACTACCGCAAGCGGATGAATTCTACCGATATGACTTCTCCTTACCTACAGAATTGTTTGGACCCTAATTCAGTAAGCGTTGATTTTGCCAGATAAGCTAATTACCGCGCGACTTCTTGAAACTTAGTACTCAACTTTTCGAACTGACGCTTGACAAAACTCGGCGCTCGAACACCCACCCGGAGACCGGCGCGGACTGCTTGAAGCGTAAACCGAAGAAACGACCGCTCATCCAAGTAGAGGCTTTGCCGACGCGATTTTGCCTCAACATCGTAAACTGTGTTTAAGGTCGCTGGCTACTTGGAGATGGTCGAGCGCGGCTGGGAGCTTCGCGACGTGCTTGAGCGAGTCGTGCTGCCGTAGTTCTGCCCG
>JAJPIL010000002.1 GCA_021324755.1 Pseudomonadota bacterium | reverse complement strand
TCGAGCATGCTTAGTTAGGCGCGAAAAACAATAACCGAGTCGATCGTTTTCCTAGCCTCTTCACACCGGTTACCTGCTGACTTTTCGCAAGAAAGTTGCACGCCGTCGCGGATACGCGGCTTGACTGCCAGAGCGTGGCACCGAAAGCTCACGATAGAGCGTGAATTTGACTTCGGTGCGACAGCGCCTATCTTTTTCCCGAGTCGTGCGTGCTTGACATAAAAGGCGTGCAGGCTTGTCATCTGCCTGAACGCATGAGATAACGGGCGGAGCTCTCTTGGTCGGGGCGGCCGGATTTGAACCGGCGACCACACGCACCCCAAGCGTGTGCGCTACCAGGCTGCGCCACGCCCCGACCTACGCGGGTTGAGACAAGTTAGGTACGCAACCGGTCTACCAGCTTCTCCATCGAGAGTATAATCCTTAGCTGGCTAAAACGATACCCTGGGTTCGCGTGACCAACCGACGCGCCCTCGCGGACTCGTTCTTGCCCCACGGATACCATCGGTGCGCCCAGCAGTCACGCCAGTCGGTCAGATATTCGGTCTCTTTTTAGCGCGATCGAATCGGAAGGGTCGACCGCGAAATAATTCCAGCTCGTCTTTTCGCGCCAGTTGCGGCAAACTCTACGACCTAGTCGTCAGTAAAGTTTATTTCTCTTCGGTCGCCGCCTTTTTCTTAGCAGATGCGCGCGGCCGCCATTGAGCAAGCGACCGCAAGTCGACGACGAAAGACCAAGCGTTGGGCGGTTGGTTTACCAGATGAACGATCTCGTCGCAGATCGCTTCGGGCGAAATGAATTGATTCGGGTGGGCGTTCGGCATTGCCTCTCGCACCCTGGGGCTGTCGACCGGCCCGTCGACGTCGAGCGTTGCGCAATGGATGCCACGGTACATGTACTCGTGAGCCAAAGACAAGGCGATTTCTCGCTGAGCCGCTTTCGATGCGTTGTACGCCGAGTACATCGCAGGGCCGCCACGACTTTCCGAACCCAGAATGAAGATGATTACGCCCGAGCCTCTGGCCGCCATTTTTTCCACCACCGCCTGGGAACAGAAAAACGGCCCGTAAGTGTTAACCTTCAGCTGAAAGTCGAACTCCTCCTCGCTGATCTCGGCGAAAGGCTTTCGTAGGTAAGCCCCAGCGTTATTTATCAGCACTGAGATCGGTCCCAGCTCCTGCTCGATCGTCGTTACCGCTACGACTACTTGCTCCCGTTTGGATACGTCGGTCGGAACGACCAGGGCTGTGCCGCCTTGCTGTTTTATCAGGTCGGCCGTCTCCTCGAGCTGAGACTTTGTGCGAGCAAGAAGACCGACAGCGTAGCCTTCGTGCGCCAGCCGTAAAGCAATTTGCCGGCCGATTCCTCGCCCGGCGCCTGTTACCATCGCGACTTTCTCAAAAGCCATCGGTCGCAATCTTACTTGTTTGAAAAATTTTGTAAAGCCATTCGCCAGCTGCAATTTGATGTAGACTTGCGAAACTCGAAATAATCTCCCATCGGTCTCGGCGCCAAGGTGGCAAAAAAGTTAAACGTAATTGGCGCTCTTCCAAGAGGAAGTACGCGCGTGCTCTAACCGCGAGCCTTGCCCTATCGAGGCAGTAAGCCTCAAGGGTTAGTCAAGTATGGGCCACGTTAATCGACATGAGCGCCAGATAGGCTGCCCTCCTACGGGCCGGCGTGGCGTCCAGTTTGACGACCGTCGCAAAGAGTTGTTGGGCAAAGTGGAGTCGTTAAGCAGTGGAAAAGCGGTACCGGTTCCTAGTTTGATCCACGCACTGCGTCTTTGGCCGTACCGTCTTAGACGCGTTGGGCTATTCCGTTTTCGCTCGCCGTTGGTGCGCTCGGAGGCAAGCAACTCTAGTTTTGTAAAGCAATAGGTATTAATATTTAGCCTAGAAAGTGGCTTTTAAGTTGCGGGAGACTTGACCCAGTCTAAGCCTGCCTCCTTTTGGGTTAGGCCCAGACGGCCCGGGGCAAGTCGGGGGAGGAGAGATAGCCGCGAGGGTCGCTGAGAAAGCCGCCTGAGTTCCTGGGAGGGTGCGGTACGGTTCGGAAAGAGGTGAAAGTTCCCAGATGCTTGTAGCGATCGACGTTGGCAATACACACACAGTGGTTGGCATCTACCGTCAAGAACACTTGCTGCACCACTGGCGGATCGCTACCGATCGGACGCGCACCTACGACGAGCATCGGGTTTTGTTGAGCAGTCTTCTTTCGGCGGCGGGTTTGCCGGTTCCCTTTCGCCCAGAGGGCGTGGCGATTGCGTGTGTTGTGCCTCCTCTCGAACCCACTATCGAGCAGTTGGCGCGTGAGTACTTTCGCTGTGAGCCGCTGACCGTAGGTCCCGGGGTTAAAACGGGCCTTCCAGTGCTTTACGAAAATCCCAAGGATGTCGGGGCCGACCGAATAGTGAACGCGGTTGCGGCCTATGACCGTTTTCGCAGCGCGTGCATCGTGGTCGACTTTGGCACCGCGACAACGTTCGACTACGTCACCGCGCGTGGAGAATATGCGGGAGGCGCGATCGCGCCTGGCTTAGGGGTTTCCATGGAAGCTTTGGCCGCTCACGCGGCCCGGCTCTTTCAGGTTGAGCTCGCCCGGCCGCCCGAAGTGGTCGGTAGAACTACCGTACATGCCCTCCAATCCGGCTTGATCTTCGGCTACACGGCTTTGGTCGACGGTTTGGTGGAACGTATTCAGCGAGAGCGCGGCGAAGGCGCTCGTGTGATTGCGACCGGCGGCTTGGCTTCGCTTATCGCGCGCGAGTCTACCACTATCGAAGAAGTCGACGAGTTTCTCACGCTCAAGGGATTGCGGCTGGTTTACGAGCGGAATCGTCGTTCGGAGACGGCACGCTAGAGCTGGGATGGGGAGGCAGGCTATGAGCGAGGCAAAGCGGGTGGTTAGCGACTCAATGGTTGGTCTTCAGATGCCCGACAACGCCCGCTACTCCGAGCGCGTGGTCAGCGTGCTCGGTAAAAATCCCAGCGCTTTTACCGGTCCCGGAACCAATACCTACATTGTCGGCACAGGACGAAAACGTCTGCTTTTGGATGCTGGCCAAGGAGTGCCTGAGTACGGCGAGCTTCTGAGCGCGACGCTTAGAGAACTCGCCGACGCGGCAGAGCTTGAAGCGATCGTCGTCACCCACGCTCACATCGATCACATCGGTGGCGTGCCCCAAGTGCGTGAGCGCTATGGCCGTCTCGACGTGCTGAAGATGCCGTGGCCAGGGCGCGACTCGGTTGCCGTGGCAGACGTTGTCCCGTTGGTCGATGGGGCGGTTGTAGCCACCGAAGGTGCGACGCTAAAGGCGGTCCATACGCCGGGTCACGCTCCCGATCACCTTTGTTTCTATCTGGTGGAGGAGAAGGCGCTTTTCAGCGGCGACGTGGTTCTGGGAGCCGGTACAACTGTAATTCCCGACGATGGCGGCGATCTTGCCCAGTATCTGAACTCTCTTAAAAAGCTTTTATCGCTGGAAATCGAGGTTATATATCCTGGCCACGGACCGCCTATAAGAAATCCCGAGCAGAAGATTCGCGAGTATATCGCCCATCGCGAACTTCGCGAACAACAGATTCTCGAGGTACTAGGTCGCGGGCGGCGCTCGGTTTCCGAGATCGTAGCGGAGATATACACCGATGTTCCGCCTTATCTGCACGCGGCGGCTGGTAGTTCGGTTCGCGCGCATCTCAAAAAGCTAAAGCTCGAGGGGCTCGTCGCCGAAGACGCAGATGAAGGCAAGTGGCGGCTTCTCAAAGCGTGAGGTAACGCCCATGCGCAAGATCGTCCTCGTTGCTGTGGGGGCAACGGGAGTCTTTTTGTTGGTGCCGAAAATTGTAGGCGCCGCGTCCACGACCTTTGCGGTTTCGTGCGAGCCGGTCAGTGGCGGCGCGATCGTGTCGCCCGCGGGACAATGTCGTCGTCCATCGCTGATGGCCGAAAACGTTCTCGTTGCGCAAGCGACCGGGGCGGCGCTCGGCTCACAGACCGATCCCGCAACGTCGCTGGAAGTGCCGCAAGCGCCCATCCAAGGTTCTGTTGTTGGAGCGGGTGCGCAATCGTCGGCGGAGACATCTGGCGCTTTACCTTCTGAATCTGCCGGTGAAACGTTGACGCCGGTAAACTTACCGCCGGTTGCCACGCTCAACGAATTCCTGATGAATGGTAGCTACACCTCGGTGCTGGGAATCGAGGTGCGCGAGGGGTCTGCGCCGCTTGCCGACGGCACCGAGGTGGAGGGTCTAGTTGTGCAGTCGGTACTTCCGGGAAGTCCGGCAGCGCGGGCCGGGATTCAGCCCTACCGCGCGACTACCCATTACCTCATCGACGGAGCTTTCGCGGCTGCCTCTTTGGTCTTTCCGCCGGCGATGCTAGTAATGGCAGCGGTCGACCAAAGTCGAATCGGCACGTCTTTCGACCTTGTCATTGGCGTCGACGGTGTGCGAGTAACTAACGTTCTTGAGTTCGATGATCAGGTAAGGAATGTCAAACCTGGCGATATCGTATACTTGAATATTGTGCGTGGAGGGAAGCGTTTGCAGATACCGGTCGAGATGCCTAGTGTTTCGTTTGCGACGGCTGCGGCGAAAAAGTAGCTACTTTTCGTCTTTAGCTTTCGAGCCCGCATGCTGGAGGAAAATACGCGAAATACGCGGCGCTTCGATACTTTGAAACTCGCTCTGGTTATTGGTGGAACGGGTGTAAACTTAAAGCATAAAGTCGCTTTACTTTGGTCCGAGGCTGGGATAAATGAGCAAATAGGTGCGTGTCCAGGGTAGATGCCCGGGCAATGCGCCTGTTGCGACCAGCAGGGGGCGCAATAGGTTTTTGCCATAGTTTAGGCGGATTTAGGCTGCCTGGATCGAGCCGGACCGGGACTGCCGACCGAGACGAGTATTTATGTCTGACTTCGGTGGGGTTGCCGGTGCGCGGCAACCCCATTTTCTTTTTGGCTCCCTTGGCAGCCTCGAGGTGCGCTATGAAGGATAAGGTGCGCGTTCCAGATTTGGTTCGGATGAAGGCCGAGGGGCGTAAGATTGTCGCGCTTACGGCTTACGACTATCCCTTCGCGCGTATCTTTGACGACGCAGGCGTCGATTTGTTGCTGGTCGGGGATAGCCTTGGGATGGTTGTTCAAGGACATCCCACGACCCTGCCGGTTACGCTCGAGCAGATGATTTATCACGTCCAGATAGTGACGCGGGCGGTAAGACGCGCCTTGGTAGTGGGGGACATGCCGTTTCTTTCTTACCAGGTAAGTCCGGAACAGGCCGTCCATAGTGCCGGTCGCATGATCAAGGAGGGAGGAGCTGAGGCCGTGAAGTTGGAGGGCGGCGTGACCGTCGCTCAAACGGTTCGTCGCCTGGTCGAGGCGGAAATCCCGGTGATGGGGCACGTTGGACTAACTCCCCAGGCGGTACATCGGATGGGCGGCTTTAAGGTTCAGGGCCGCTCCGAACGATTCGGCGCGCGCTCACGCCAGCAACTTCTCGATGACGCTTTGGCTTTGGAGGACGCCGGCGCTTTCGCGCTTGTGCTCGAGGGAGTTCCGGCTTCGCTCGCCGCCGAGATAACGTCCAAAGTTTATATTCCGACCATCGGGATTGGCGCGGGCGCTCAATGCGATGGGCAGGTGCTCGTGATGCACGATATGGTTGGTTTGTGCGAAGAGTCACCACCCAGGTTTGCAAAGCGATACGCTCGGTTGTGGGACGAGATAAGCCGCGCTGCCAAGGAGTATGTAAGCGACGTGCGCCTAGGTCGATTTCCTGGTCCAGAACACGCCTATTCCGATTGACGGCTTGGCTTCACATGGAGCGCACTGGCACGCGGAAGATGAAGCTAAGAGAGCGCCTCACCAACCGTCTTGCGTCGCGCTTGGCTAGCAGGCGACTGCGGGGTAGGGCAAGCCGAGAGGGTTTGGAGCTGGAGCGTCGAAGCGCTCGCAAGGTCGAGGTCGGCAGCGAGGTCTTGGGCAACAAGTTCTCACGAGTTCGTTACGAAATTACGCTAGTTCGACTTTTTGAAGAAACGTTATGGAAGTGATTAAAGCGGTAAAAGAGATGCAACGTTGGTCGGAGGCGGCTCGACTCAGGGGTGAGCGGATCGCCTTTGTCCCCACGATGGGTTACTTGCACGAGGGCCATCTCAGTCTGATGCGCGAGGGGCGTCGGCGCGCGGACAGACTTGTGGTTTCAATTTTTGTAAATCCGACGCAATTCGGCCCGCGGGAAGACTTTAATACCTATCCGCGCGACTTCGAGCGGGACTGCGTTTTGATGGAGCGCGTGCCGGTCGACGTCGTGTTTGCTCCTGAGCCCGCCGAGATGTATCCGCAAGGCTTTCAGACCTGGGTTGAAACCACTGAGCTTACCCGCGGCCTTTGTGGAGCGTTTCGTCCGGGCCATTTCCGCGGTGTTACGACCGTTGTGGCAAAACTTTTCAACATCGTCAAACCCCATCTGGCGTTTTTCGGAGAAAAAGACTATCAGCAGCTGCGAACCGTGGAGCGCATGGTCAGCGACCTCAACTTCGACGTAGAGATTGTCGCTATGCCCACGGTGCGCGAGCCCGACGGCCTTGCGATGAGCTCGCGTAACGCCTACTTGTCGAGCGCTGAACGGCAGGCTGCACTTGCGCTAAGTCGTGCGCTGAATGCGGCGCAGAGGCGTTTTCGCGAAGGCTCTTTTCTGGCAGAAGAATTGTTGGCAGAGGCAAGACAAGTTCTTGCCCAAGAACCCACCGTAAGGGTGGAGTATCTGGAAGTTGCCGACGCGCGTACGCTCGAACCGATAAGTAAGCTTGACCGGCCCGCCGTGATCGCGATCGCGGCCTGGGTAGGCAGAACGCGACTTATCGATAACGTGGTGCTGGCCGATGTCGGGGCGCAGTAAGCTGCCTGAATTGCGGCGAACGCCAGCGGTAAAACGCGCAAGGCTTGCGCAAACCCTGGTCGGGAAATTCTCAGCTATCCGCCCGAAGCGTTAAAGCTCAACGCTATCGATGCGCGCATAGTTTGCAGGAAAAGCGGCGCCGCGCCCCCGCCGGGCGTTGACGCTTATCCACGTTTAGCGAGCGCTGCTAGTAAAAACAATTTGCGGCGCAATCCCGAATTCATTGCCCCACAGCGAGGCTTTTAGGTTTTCGGCTAGAGATTCGGGTTTGCTCAGATAAAAACCTCAACAACTGGTCAATTGCATCCGGTTTCAGTAGTAGTCAACCGGGTCGATGCGTCGCTTGGCTCCCCAATAGAACAGCAGGTTTTCAGTTAGTCCCTGCCAAATAAACTTGTGAGGCGGGAAGACAAGGCGTTTGAAAATTGACTTGAGCGAGTAAAACTCCGTCGTGCAACGCCAAACTCCTTCTTCTACTTCCTGCGGCGACATCTGTTTGGGCACGAACATACACCTAAAGTTGTTCGTGAACATATCGGCGTCTGGGATAATGACGCGGTCTTCCTCCTCGAGCTGCTTTCGCATCGGGGTGCCCTTGCGCGGAGTCACCGTGTTGAAGAAGGCTTCTGGCGCGCGGATCTCGTGCAAGAAGCGTAACGTCGCGTCGAAAATATCGGGCTTGTCGGCATCCAGGCCAAAAAGGAAATTCAGCGAGTAGTAGATACCGTATTTCTCGAGCCGCGCCAGTAGCTTTTTGTACTCCTTTACGTGGTTCTGAATCTTGTGTATCGTCAGCAAGCTGTCCTGGTTGATTGATTCCACGCCGATATTGACGTGGAAGACGCCAGCTTTGGCAGCCAGCTCGAGTAACTCCTCGTCATGATTCGAGTTGACGGTCCAAAGGCATGAAAAGCGGATGTTGAGTGGAATGAGCGCCCGGAAGAGCTCGCGAGCAAATCTGTGCTTTCCTGTTATCTGGTCGTCGATGAACTGGAAGCGGCGGATGCCGGTGATTTTAATTTGCTGCTTGATCTCTTCTACGATGTCACCAACTGGTCGTGTCCGGTAGGTGCCATTGTAAAACACCGGTATTTCGCAAAACGCGCAACGGTAGGGACATCCGCGAGTCGCCTGGATCGGCAAGGCCTTAAACAGATAGCGATTGAGCTTGAGCAGCTCATGGCGCGGGCGCGGCAGGCCCTTTAGGTCGTGGAGCTTGTCGCTACGATAAATGCGCTTGAGCTTGCCGTCTTGCCAGTCGCGCAGCAGTTGCTCCCATACGAGATCGGCTTCTCCCTGCACGACGGCGTCGGCGTGTTTGAGCGCTTCTTCGGTTTGCAGTGTGGCGTGAAAGCCGCCCATCACGACCGGGATCCCGAGCTTTCGGAACTTGTCGGCGATCTGGTAGGCGCGCAAAGCCGCGCCGATCGTCGTAGTCATCCCGACAAGGTCCCACCCAGCCTCGAAATCGATGTCCTCCAGGCGCTCGTCGCACAGCGTAACGTCGAAGTCGTCGGGCGTTAGACCGGCAATATACGGGATCATCAGCCCGATTATGAGCCGCCATCTTGTCTTGTGCGGCGTGCCGTCGAGATGAACGGTCGTAGGCTGGATCAATAAGATGCGGGGTTTACGCTTCATAGCTCTCCTTTGTCGTAACTAAGTCAGGACGAGACGGTTGCGTTCGTCCGGTTGTGCGCGTTTGCGTCCGGAGCCACGGTAGACTCCAGAAAATGGTTGCAGCTACGTAAGTTCCAAATGCTGCACCCCAAAGGAAATATTCCAAGCGATCAACTAGCGCAAGTGCAAATATCAGATAGGCGAAATCGCGACCGGTCATTCGCTCCAGACGAGACAACCAGCTCGCCGCCGTCGCCTCGCTAAGCTTCTGTCGCGAACGAATGATAGCGTAGGCACATAGCGAGAAGCCGATCAACAGGGCTACGAGCGCTGCCACTACACGCAGCCCCTCACCTTTGCGGTACGCGCTGACGGCGATCCCCAAAAATACAGCCGCGTGCACCAGATTGTCGGTGATGTGGTCGAGCTGTTCGCCTGCTTTCGACTCCAACATTTTTAAACGGGCAAGCTCGCCGTCCACGCCGTCGGCAATAATCGATACGACGAAAAGGGCTCCGCCCGCCACTCGCCATCCATAGCTTTTGGCCGCCAAAAGGCATGCGCTCAGAAGCCCGAGAGCGGTGTTGGCCAGAGTAACTTGGTTAGGCGTTGCACTGGTCTGCGCAAGCATCCAGCTGACCGGCCACGACAGCCGTCGATCGACGGTCCGGGCAATGAACGTGTCAGTATCGACCGTTTCTTTGCGCAAAGCCTTGGCAAGCTTGAGCTCGCTTGTCCGAATCACCCTCCGCTCGTCAAGTTCACCTGTAAGCTTAAAAGCGAAAGGAGTGGGTCCCGCAAGGGAAATTTCTTTGAGCGAAGCGCCTTGCCCGAGCACGCCACCGAGAAGTCCTACAGCAAATCGGGTGCGCTCGTCTGCTCCGTCTACAGTAAGCTTGACGCCGGCCGATGATGGCATAGAAGCGTAAGTATCCAGCAAATGGCGCAGGTCCGCCTCTACAAACACGACGTTAGCACTCAAGACCAAGCACGGAGCGTAGACCGTTAGCTCATCGCGGGCAGTCTTGAGCCACTTACTTAAGTCGATAAAGAAGAGCTGCCCGCAAGCGGTCTTGTCGCCCAACGCGCGCAAAACGGCGTCTTGCCGCTCTGGGGGACAGTCGATCATGAACCGCTCGATTCCCGCCCGTCGGCATAGCTTGCAATTCCTTTCAAGAAGCGAACGGCCAAAAAGGCTATATGTTCCAAGCCAGCCGTCTAATATGATGGCGGTTCGGACGGGCCGATTCTCGCCAAGATGTACCATATTTGTTAGGTCTATTAGACCAACCGGTCAGTCGTGTCAACGAACGTGATTGAAAAGAGCAAACCTAATGCCGTGGCAGCATCGTAACGCGATACGGAGCCCGGGAGCGATGCAGCACGAGTAGGGGCGGCATCCTTAGTCCTCATCGCCGAGGAGCCACGTTCGAACGTGCGGTGTCGATGAGGTTTCCCGGGCAAACCGGATCGCACATTATGTGGCCCAATCCCATACTATGCGGCTGGACTTATAGCCTACGGGAAATTGCACCGACTCCTTGTTATGACGGAACCCCAAGCCTTGATCTTTGACTTTGGCGGCACGTTAGACGTACCGGGGGACCATTGGCTCGACAGGTTTTTGCGCCATTATGCTGCCGCAGGAATTACTCTGACTCGCAGCCAGCTCCAGCCTGCCTTCGACTATGCCACCAGCGAATGTTATCGCAGAGGCCCGGTGAAGGAAGTTCTTGAACTTGAGCCTCTGCTCGACCTTTTGGTTCGTTTGCAATTTGGATATCTAGCGCGCAGCGCACCCGACCTGGGTCCCTGGCATGATCTGCGTCTGGCTCGGCAGATTGCTTTTGGCTTTGCAAAACAAACCTTAGCTGGTATGCATCAAAGTCGGGCGACGCTCGAGGCATTGCGTAAACGCTTTGGCCTCGCTGTGGCGTCGAACTTCTACGGCAATTTGACTACTGTGCTGGCTCAAGGGGGGCTCCTGGAGCTGTTCGATGTCGTCGCCGACTCGAGCCGCGTAGGCATCTTTAAGCCAGACAGTCGCCTGTTCGTCTACGTTTTAAGCCGCCTCAGCGTCGCCTTTGCGGATGCCGCGATGATTGGCGATTCCTTGGAAAAAGACTGCCAGCCCGCACGGGAGCTTGGGATGCGGACCGTGTGGCTTGTTGCCCGGCCTTCGATGCCAGCCGACGGCACATATAACCAGGTCGATCGCACGATAACCCATCTTGACGAGCTCGTGAACCTTACGTGGTGAAGCTCACGCAGGGAGCGATTTTGGCGGCCGGACGCGGCCAACGATTGCGCGCAAGTGGGGCAACATTCCCCAAGGCGCTAGCGCCGGTCTGTGGGGAGCCGCTTCTAGTTCGTCAGGCCCGACTCATGGACCGAGTGGGAATCAAGGAAGTCTACGCGATCGTAAACAGCGAGATTTTCGAGCGGATTAAACGCGATCGGATAAGTCTCTTGCCAACGGTCAAGCTTGTCGTGCGTGACACGGCCAACTCGATGGAAACGATGCTAGCGTTTGCAGATTATATCGTCGCAAGCCACTTCGTCGCGATCACAGTTGACGCAGTATTGAGCGCTCGCGACTTTAGCAAATTCTGTACTAGCGCAGCCGAGAAACTTTTTAAGGCCGAATATAGTAGCCAGATGGGCACGCCCGCCACCAACGATCGAACTTTTGGCGGCATCGTTGGGGTGACTCGTTGGCAGGGCGACCCGACTCCTCTTTTTACCACTGTTTCGCCCGACGCAGAGATTACGTCGTTCACGCAAGGGCATCAAAATCTAGTGACCGCGGGAATCTTTGCCTTTTCTACTAATATATTTGCCTTGGGTTCAGTGGCCCGGTCGAAAGGGCTAAACGCTTTGCGGCAGTTGCTTGCGTTGATGGTCGAGCAAAGCGTGAGGTTGGGGACGGTCGAGCTGGACGAAGTGGTGGATGTGGACGAGATGGCAGATCTTGAACGAGCCGAACAGATGCTACGAGAGGCGGGCGAGCAAAATTCTGTTTAATCAACCCGCTGAAAGCAAACAAAGCTCAGGCCATTGACAGTACACCTGCCGCGAGAGTCAAACCCTAATGATCAGTGCTATACGAACACCATGTTTCGCGTTTTAGGCATCTACCGCGAGCCTGAGCATTCCCCAGACAGAGTAGAGGTCGACAAAGCCATTATGGACGCCGTTCTGGCGCGCCTTTCAGACCATGGTTGCTCAACCGAGGTCTCGACGCCGGACTACCTGCGCGAGGTCGATTCGGCGAACTTTGACTTAGTTCTTGCGATGTGCAAAAGCGCGCAAAGTCTGGAGTTACTTCGGTCCTTTGAGAATGCCGGGGTCCTGGTCGTAAACTCCGCGGATTCGATTCGCAGATGCTATCGCGACATGCTCAATCACATCCTGAAGCGGGCGGGGGTACCAACGCCGCCTGGAGAGTTGATTGCGATACCCGGAAGGAATGCGGCTATAGATTTGCGGGGGCTTGTACTTGAGAGAGGTGTGTTCGTCAAACCAGCCGACCCGCTCGGGTTGAGCTCAGGTTGCGTCGTCGAGGTGCGGAGCTTAACCGAGCTGAACGATGCTTTGACGGCCTTTGTCGCCAAGGGTATCCGTTGGGCATACCTGCAGCAGGCTTTGTCGGGCACGGTAGTTAAGTTTTACGGCGTAAGCGGTGAAGATTTTTTTGTACCGTGTGGTCTAACCAGTGTATTCGCAGGCGTAAACTCGAAACTTGCCCAAATTGCTCGAATGGCCGCAGCCGCATTAGGGCTTGAAGTGTGGGGGGGAGACGCCGTTGTAAACGAACAAGGTGTTTTTTTGATCGACCTTAATGATTGGCCAAGCTTTGCTCCGATCAGAGAGTTGGCGGCGGCGGCGATAGCCAAGCGATGTTTAAGCCTGCTTTCAGCTAGGAAAAAGAAGTAGGAGAGTGTGGCGAGATGGGGCGAAAATCTAGTCGGGATCCCGATTCTGCGGAATCTTCACCGACTTTGCCCGCCTTGAAAACACCTATTCCGGGGCCACGTTCACTCGAAATCTTCGCTGCCGAAAGGGCCTATCTCGGTCCAAGCCGCCAGAAAATTACGTTGCTTGCGCAAATCGCGTTCGAAAATGGTCACGGGGCGACGCTGACTGACGCCGACGGCAACGTTTACCTCGATTTTGTAGCCGGAATTGGGGTTGCCAGCCTGGGTCATGGGCGAAAAGATCTGGCTCGAGCGTTGTCGGCTCAGGCCGAGCGCCTGATAGTCGGAAGCTTTGCCAATCGGACACGCTTGAGGGCGCTCCAAAGGCTGTCGGAGTTGTTGCCTAGCTATCTCGGGGCGATTTCACTCTTCAGCGGTGGCGCAGAGGCGGTAGAAGCAGCACTGCGCGTCGCTCGTTCATATACGGGCAAACACGAGGTAGTTGGATTTTGGGGCGCGTTTCATGGCAAGACCGGCGCGGTGTTGGGACTGGCGGGCGACGGCTCCAAAAAAGGCTACGGACCGTTTTCAAGTGGGCAATACGTGATCCCTTATGCGGATTGTTATCGTTGTGCGTTCAGAATGAGCTATCCGTCATGCGGCCTGTACTGTGTAGAGTTTGCCCGCCGCTATATCGACCAGGTGAGTGCTGGAGCGGTGAGCGCGATTCTGGTTGAGCCATGCCAGGCCACTACGGGCAATGTTGTCCCGCCGGATGATTACTTGCCGGCGCTCAAGAAGGTGGCTCGGGAAAAAGGAGCTTTGCTGATCGTCGACGAAATGATAACTGGCGCGGGGCGCACCGGGCGGATGTGGGCGATCGAACACAGCGGTGTCGAGCCTGACGTCATGACGATAGGCAAAGGAATTGGTGGCGGTTTTCCGGTGTCGGCAACTGTCTGTCGTCCCGAGCTTGTAGAAAGGGGACCTTTCAGTCTGCCTGGCTCTGCTTCGTCGAGCTACGGGGGTAATCCGCTCGCGGCCGCCGCGCTGGAACATACGTTGCGAGTAATCGTTGAAGAACGGTTGGTGGAAAACGCAAGAGAGGTCGGCGCTATTTTGCTTAACGGCCTACGCGAGCTTATGGAGGAGTTTCCGTTTATTGGGGACGTACGCGGTCGCGGTCTACTGATCGGTATCGACTTCGTACGCAATCGTAAGACCAAAGAGCCGCTAGGCCAGAAAACAATGCATTTCATTTTTAGCGAAGCTCTAAAACGCGGCCTCCTCACGATGGGTTATTCGGCGCGCATGCGCATCAACCCACCGCTGGTGCTCAGCGCCGAGCAGGCCCAAGCAGGTTTAGCCATCCTTAGAGACGTCTTCAAGCTGGTCGAGCGCTCGATAAGCTGGCGTACTGAAAACTAAAGATACCCACCAAGGTTGTTAAAGGTTGTTAGCGGTATGGCTTTGTCAAAACGGTCAGCTCTGTTTTGCGATTTGACTGGAACGCTAGTTGCGTTCGACGAAAGACGAGAGCTGCCACTGAACAGCAAAGGCGAGATAATTATAAGGGTACTTCCTAACGTTGCCTCGAAATTGAACGCAATAAGGCGCACAACCCCTATCTTTGTGGTGACGAACCAGGCGGGTGTTGCTCGAGGCCGATTCACCCTGGATGCGCTGGAACGAGCTCTTTTGGACCTTAACTGCCAATTGGGAGGAGCGCTTACTGGCTGGAAGGTCTGTCCGCATCAGGACGCCGACCGGTGCGATTGTCGTAAACCCAAGCCTGGGATGATTCTTGAGCTTGCTCAGCAATACGACCTGGACCTGAGCTCCTCGGTGATGGTTGGCGACCAGGAGATCGACGCGCAGTGTGCTCGGGCAGCGGGCGTGGGTAGGTTTTATTATGCGAACGAATTTTTCGGGTTTGGCCGTTGACGGTTTCACTTGCCGTAACATTGTGGGATATTCCGCTAGCGCTTTCCCTGCGAAAGGAGCTTTTTCAACTCGTCGGTAGGCAGGGCTCGGAACAGTGAGCGGATGGTAGATTTTGCGGTTAGGGCGTTGGAGGGGTTTGATGGCAAAGCTGCGCGGAGCAATATCCGGGTTTGGGCAAGTGGTTACGCACGCTCATCTGCCGACCTACCATGCTCGCGACGATATCGAGATCGTGGCCGTGCACGAGCCGGTTGCGGAGCGCGCTTACGAAGCAAGCCGTTTGCTTCCGAAAGCTAGGATTTATCGCGATTTGGAAGCGATGCTGGAAGCCGAGCGGCTAGACTTTTTGGATATCGCGAGCCCGCCCGAATTTCACGCGGTGTCCGCTGCGACTGCCCTGAGAGCGGGCGTAAACGTACTGGTTGAAAAACCGCTTTGTTTGACCCTAGAAGAGTGCGACCGCTTGACACAACTTGCTTCGCGCCAAGGCTTGGTCCTTTATTGCGTCGATAATTGGCGCTACGCTCCGAGTTTTCGAACCGCTTTCGCGCTGCTCAAGAAAGGATGGCTAGGCGAGCTCAATGAACTTTCCTTCACCCGGCTTCGTTCTGTTCCTGCAGGTGGCCATTGAGGATGGCGACTCGGTCCAGCGGCGCGCGGTGGGGGAATTCTAATCGACCACGGATGGCACGTTTTTTACCTTGCCTGTTGGTTGATGGAGGAGGAGCGCCCGGTCGCCGTCTCGGCGCGCTTTGATCACGTCGGAAGTGGAGTGGGCGAGCAAACCGTCGACTTAAAGCTGCGCTTTTCGCGCAAAAGGGTGGCCTACGTTCATCTTTCCTGGCGTGCGCCGGTACGCAAGACCGTCACCCTGTTACGCTGCTCCAAGGGCTTTGTCGAAATCGACGCGGATGTAATCAAACTGGTCAGCCAAAGTGGGCAGCACATGCGCTTTAATGTAAGTGACGAGGCAGATGATTCTTATCATGCGCGGTGGTTCGCCCCGGTCTTCGCCAACTTTCTTGACGCTCTAAAAGGACGTACCGGTGCCAGCGAAATCGCCCAGCGAACCGCCGAGCTGCGCAATCTTATGCTGACGATTGTAGCTGCGCGCAAATCCGCGGAACTGTCCGGAGAGGACGTTGCGGTTAAGGAGATAGAAGAGACTTACTAGGCTGCAAAGCCCCTGACACCGGCTCGGCTTTTTGAAGCGAATGCCCAACGATTGCCCGCTGCACTTGACTTTACGGTCAGTCGGCGTAAAGTACTGACCGTAAGGTTAGGTGCCAAGACGCCGTAGAGCGTTCGCGGCCGACGTTGAGGAGCTGTGCAGCGCTACCGCTGTAAGCGCCATTGTTGCAGTTAAGGGTGTCGAAGCCGGGCAGGTCATCTTGAAAGGGCATTGAGATGTCAGCCGCTCTGTCTCGTCAGGAGTCGCAGGAGTCACGTGACGAAATTTTGCGCGCCGCATCCCGCCTGTTCGCCAGCCGCGGTTTTCATGAAGCCTCGATGTCAGAGGTGGCGCGTCAGGCGCGCGTCAGTAAAGCGCTTATCTTTTGGCACTTCAAGTCGAAAGAGGAACTGTTTTTCGCCGTCATCAAGCGGCTGCTCGAGCCGTTCTCGATCGATTTCGCCAGCGAGGCGCAGGAGCTCGATGAACGCGAGCAACTCAAACGCTTGATCGAGCTTTACGTTCAGTTCGTGCGAGACTACGCTAGCGCGGTGCGCTTTTTCCTGATGCGGCTTTTGCGAGAAGAAGAGAGCGAGCAGGAGAAGACAGACTCGTTCAGGAGTCAAATCAGAAGTATCTACGATAGTTACGCTTGCCTTTTAAAAGATCTCGTCCGCAGGGCTCAAGAGAAAGGGCTTTGTTCGCGACGACTTGACGTTGAGACCACAACCAGCTTTCTGATTTCCACGCTCAACGGGTTATTGGTCGACGTGTTATTCCTGCACACGGCCGAGCCGATGGTGGAGAAAGTGCTCGAGATGCTCTACTCGTTGCTATTTGGCGAGCAGAGCGCTCGAACGGATGGGTCCACTGTGGTGTCGAACGGGTAAAAGCCCGGCGGCGATCCTGCCGGTGAATAGGGAGAGGGTGCGCTTATGCGAATGCCGCTTAGGCTAATGATCGATTTGGCTCGCCATATCGCTCGCAAAAGAAAGGCCGGGGAGAAGTATTTCCCTTTGGTCTTGATGCTCGAGCCGCTCCACGCTTGCAACCTGGCGTGTGTCGGTTGCGGTCGAATCGTCGAGTACAAAGACACGCTATGGGACCAAATGCCTTTGGAAGAGGCTTTGGGTGCGGCTGACGAGGCGGACACGCCTATAGTTTCGATCTGCGGCGGCGAACCGCTTATCTATAAGCACATCGTCGAGCTGACCAAAGGGCTTATCGAAAAGCGCCGCCACGTTCAGATCTGCACTAATGCCTTGTTGCTCGAGCGATTCATTAAGCACGTGAAGCCCAACGTTTACCTCAGCTTCAACATCCATCTCGACGGGATGCGCGAGACGCACGACCGAGTCGTGGCGCGTCAGGGCGTCTTCGACCACTGCATCAAGATGATAAAGCTTCTGAAGGCAGAGGGATATCGCGTCCAGACCAATACTACGGTTTATCGCGAAACGTCGGCCGAGGAGCTCGAGGAAATGATCAAGCTGCTCACCAGCCTCGGTGTGGATGGGATGCTGGTGACGCCAGGTTACCATTATCAAGTGCTTTCCAACGACATTTACCTCAAGACCGATGAGATGCCGTACAAGTTTTATCGGGTGCGCAAGCTCGCCCGTCGCCACAATATCATCAACACCCCTATTTACCTCGATTTCCTCTTGGGCGAGCGAGATCTTCTGTGCAGTCCGTGGACGACAGTGACGCGCAATCCCCAAGGATGGAAGGGGCCTTGCTACCTTATCACCAACGGCCACTACCGTACGTTTAAAGAGATGCACGAAGCGACCGACTGGGAGTTTTACCGGACCCGGCAGGATCCAAGGTGTCGCCATTGTAAGTTACACTCAGGCTTCGAGGGAACAGTGGCTTTGGACTTCGGCAAAAACCTGCGGGACACGATCGCTTTGGTGCGCCATTATATAGCGTAAACATAAGCCGAGCTGCAGCTTGGCGCGGCCACTTTCTTTCCACGATCTGTCGGCATCCGGCTTTATGAAGCGCAAAGGGTTCTTTTGCTGGTGGTCCGCCAGTACTATAGCTAAGGCTCAGTGGGGCATCGGGATACGGATGGGGGAGGCGATTGTCATGGCCGGATCTGGTCCGAGGCAATTGGATTTAGCTGGTTGCATAGTTGGCGCGGTTAGCTCGGCAGACCGAGCCTTGAGAGGAGCGCGCGAGATGGGCAAGCGCGAAACGAGAGCCGACTCGTCGCGCTTTTTCTGCCTGCCTCTTGCACAGCTCGACCAGCGCAGGCCGTCATGGTGGCCTATTTCAGCTTGCCGCAATTGATTGTCCGAGGCGACGATGACTACAGCAAAAGAAGCTGACCCTCAAGGCTTTAACTTCGAGCATTATCTGGAGGAACGGCGAAAGCTGGTCGAGGATACTCTTCGCCTCGTTGTTCCCCAAGGCGAAGGTCCCGCTTCGGTGCTTTTCGAGGCGATGCGGTACAGCCTGTTTGCGGGCGGCAAGCGGCTGCGGCCTGTAATTGCACTGGCAGCATGCGAAGCTGTGGGTGGGCGAACTCGTAGCGCCTTGGGTTTTGCTTGCGCGCTCGAGATGATCCACACCTACTCGATGATCCACGACGATCTGCCATGTATGGATGACGACGACTTGCGGCGCGGAAAACCGGCCAACCACAAGGTTTACGGAGAAGCGATCGCCACTTTGGCAGGAGATGCCTTGCTCACTGACGCTTTTAAGGTGGTGGCTGAATGGCAGGAAACCGACGTTTCGGCAAACGTCGTGTTGCGCGTCATACAAGAGCTTGCTTGCGCCGCAGGCTCTGCGGGAATGGTGGGGGGGCAAACCCTGGATATACTGAGCGAAGGTCGCACACTCGGCATCGACGAGCTCGAGCTGCTGCACAGCAAGAAGACCGGTGCGTTGTTCGTCGTGGCAGCGCGGGGTGGCGGATGGCTTGGAGGCGCTCAACCGGACGAGATCGAGGCTTTGAGCGCGTATGCGCGCGATGCCGGTCTGGCTTTCCAGATTATGGATGACATCCTGGACGTGTCTTCCTCAGCCGAGCGCATGGGTAAACGCACACAAAAGGATAAAGCTCACGGTAAGGCTACCTATCCGACGCTGCTCGGGCTCGAACGCTCCCGTGAGCTGGCCCATCAGCTCAAGCAGCGAGCCCTGGAGGCGCTGGCAGGCTTTGGCGCTCAAGCGCAAGCTTTGCGGGGTCTGGCCTCCTACGTGGTGGAGCGGGAGATGTAGTGCTGTTGCATATGGCAAGCTGTGAAAACTCTGCGCGGAACGTGGAAATGGTCAACGCAAACGGCCTGGGACGCGGCCGTCAGGCCGTTCTGTATTCCCCAGGCAAGCTTGAAATGAGAGAGGTCGAGCTACCGAAACCGAAAGCCGGAGAGCTACTGATCGAAGTCAAATGCGCTCTCAGCTGCGGCACCGATCTTAAAACTTACAAGCGAGGCCATCCGCTGTTTCCCACGCCGACGCCTCTGGGCCACGAGTTCTCGGGTATCGTCGCACAGGCCGGACCAGGTGTGGACAAGTTCAAAATCGGCGACGCCATCGTGGCCGTGCCGAGCGCTCCGTGCATGACCTGTTTTTTTTGCTGGCGTGGCCAGGAAAACCTGTGTCGGCAGGTCGTCGAGCATATCGTGATGGGCGCTTACGCCGACTACTTGCTGCTTCCGGCTCACGTCGTCGCGCGCCATACGTTTAAGAAACCTTCGGATGTTTCCTTCGAAGTGGCTGCTCTGCTCGAGCCGCTATCCTGCGTCTTTCATGCGCAGGAGATGGCCCAGGTGCAAAGCTTTGAGACAGTTCTGATCCTGGGGGCCGGGCCGCTGGGCTTGCTTCATCTGAGCGCGCTCAAGGCGCGCGGAGCGCGGCGCGTGGTCGTGGCGGGCCGTAGGGCTAACCGGCTGCGAGCCGCAGCTGAGTTTGGCGCTGACGACGTGATCGACGTCGAGCGCGAGGAAGTCGAGGCAGTGGCTTGCCGGCTTAATAGCGGTTTCGGTCCTGACGTAGTGATCGAAGCGACCGGCCAGGTAGCCGGATGGGAACAAGCGCTGCGACTGGTGCGGCGTGGGGGACGGGTGGTGTTCTTCGGCGGATGTCCTAGCGGCACCTCAGTCGCTCTCGATACTCGGCGGATGCATTACGACAATTTGACCCTGTTGGCTCCGTTTCACTATCGGCCGCGCGACGTAGCCGCGGCGCTGGCCGCCTTGCAAGAACATGCGTTGCCTGGAGTAGAACGCATAATCGATTCGCGACGTAGGTTGGCCGAGCTGGCAGAGGTGTTCGCTCTGCTCGAACGCGGAGAGCTTCTTAAATGCGCGATCGTTCCATAGCGGCTAAATCTTATCGGCTACCCGATCGAAAACTTGCAGGGCGTGGAAGCTTATGGCGACTGAACTGAACAACCTGGATTCGCTGGGAGAAGCTGTGGCGCAGGCCAACGGCGAAGCCAAGACTGTCGCGGACGAACGAGCTAGTTTTAAGGCGCAACTGGACGAGGTCGTCGAACGAGCCCGCCGGGCACTCATCGCCGCGCAACATCCTGAAGGTTACTGGATGTTTCCTCTGACCGCGAACGCGCAGATGAATGCCGAGTTCGTTATGTTCAATCACTTTATGGGGCGGGTCGAACCGGCGCTCGAAACCCGGATCGCCAACTACCTGCTCGAAACCCAATCCGAGGATGGAAGCTGGAACCTTTTTCATGGAGGGCCGGGGCATCTGACCACGACGGTCGAGGCTTACGCCGCTTTGAAACTGACCGGGCGTCGGGCCGGCGAGGAGGCGATGACTCGCGCGCGACGGTGGGTGTTGGCCAATGGCGGCATAGCCAAAATCGGAGTGCTCGCGCGCTTCTATCTAGCCTCGTTGGGCCAAGTGCCCTGGGAATGTACGCCCGCCGTGCCGGTCGAAATAGCGCTCTTGCCGACCTGGTTTCCGGTGCACATGTACAAATTGTCGGCCTGGGCGCGACCGATCGTGGCGGCGCTTATGCTGCTTCAGGCAACGCGTCCGGTGGTCAAAATCGGCTATGTGGAGGGCGTGCTCGAGCTCTATATCCTGCCGCCGCATTTTACTCGGTTTAGTCGCAGGCGTGACAATAACTGGCTGTCTCTGACCACTCTGCTCAACGCTGCCGATTGGCTGTTGAGCTTGTACAATCGAAGGCCGATTCAAAAATTGCGCGCACAAGCCCTGCGCAAGCTCGAACAGTGGGTCCTTGAGCGCCAGGATGCTAACGGTTCCTGGGCCGGGATTCAGCCTTGTTATTTGCTTACGACGATGGCGCTAAAGGGGTTGGGTTACACCAACGACCATCCGGTAATCCGCAAAGCGCTCGAGGCGAGCCATGAGCTTGTATGGGAGATGGGCGACAAAGCTCTCTACCAGCCTTGTGTATCGCCCGTATGGGACACGGTACTCGCCGCAAAAGCGCTCATCGAGTCCGGCTCGGCGCCTGACGCGCAAGAGCTGCAAAAGGCCGCGCGCTGGCTTGTGGCAAAACAGATCCACCGGCGCGGCGACTGGGCGGTCAAACGTCCTGAGCTTTCGCCGGGTGGCTGGGCCTTTCAGTTTTACAACGATTGGTATCCCGACGTTGACGACGCCGCCGTGGCGCTGTGCGTTCTGGCTAACTGTCGGCTCGCCGACCAGGAGGCGATCGAGCGCGCGATTAGCGCGGGCGCAAACTGGGTGCTCGGCATGCAGTCGAGCGACGGCGGGTTTGCGGCGTTCGACGCCGACAACAAAGCTCACTGGCTCAACAAGGCCCCATTTGCCGATGTGGAGGCGGTCACCGATCCCACATGTGCCGACGTGACTGGGCGAGTGCTCGAAATGATGGGGAACGTCGGCTATAGGGCCAATCACCCGGTAGCGCAACGCGCAATCGCATGGCTCAAACGCCACCAGGAGAGCGACGGCTCATGGCGCGGTCGCTGGGGAGTGAATTACATCTACGGATGTTTCTCAGTGCTGGCGGGCTTGCGCTCGATAGGCGTCGACCTCGACGAGCCTTGGGTGAAAAGGGCGGTTCGGTGGCTCAAATCGAAGCAGAACCCCGACGGCGGCTGGGGCGAAAGCTGCTTGAGCGATAAGGACCCGCTTTATCGCGGCAAAGGAGCCAGCACGCCTTCGCAGACCGCGTGGGCGCTGATCGGCCTTTTGTCGGGCGAGGACGCCGTGAGCGACGAGGCGATCCGCGGCGCCCAGTGGCTGATGTCGAACGTGGATGAAAACGGCCTTTGGCACGAGAGCGAATTCACCGGCACCGGTTTCCCCAACCATTTCTACCTCCATTACGGCGGCTACGCGCAGTACTTTCCGCTCATGGCCCTGGGGCGCTTGCGCAAGCGGCTTGAAGCTCAGAGCGTTGCCGGGTCCAACGGGCAATGAAGGAAATAGCAGTTCTAGGCTCGACTGGCTCGATCGGCGTGACTACGCTCGACGTGGTCAGTCGCTTCGAAGAACGGTTCAAGGTGGTCGCGCTGGCGGCTGGTCGAAACGTCGATCTGCTCGCCCAGCAGATAAAGCGCTTTCGGCCGCAGCTCGTCTCGGTGTCCACCGAGGAAGCCGCGCGCGAACTGCGCAGCCGGCTTGGTTCGAGCAAGCCCGAAATTTGCGTGGGCATCGAGGGTGCCATAGCGGTCGCCACCTATCCCACGGCAAAGCTTGTGGTGTGCGCGATGGTGGGCGTGCTTGGCCTGCGCCCCA
This sequence comes from Pseudomonadota bacterium, assembly GCA_021324755.1. Lineage (GTDB taxonomy): Bacteria > Desulfobacterota > Binatia > Binatales > Binataceae > JAJPIL01. The sequence goes on along the minus strand of JAJPIL010000002.1, from coordinate 20,070 downwards.
CCTATGCGGCGGTCGAAGCCGGCAAGGATATCGCGTTCGCCAATAAGGAAGTGCTGGTGGTGGCCGGGGAACTGATAATTGACGCCGTCAGGCGACGAGGCACTAGGCTGTTGCCGGTCGACAGCGAGCACAACGCCATCTTCCAGTGCCTTCACGGACAGCGTCGCGAACACATCAACCGAATAATACTTACCGCCTCGGGCGGCCCGTTTCGGACTTTGCCGCGGGAGCAGTTTTCGAGCATTACCGTTGCCGATACGCTTAAGCATCCCACCTGGCGGATGGGCAAGAAGGTGACCGTCGACTCCGCCACCCTCATGAACAAGGGACTTGAGGTCATCGAAGCGCGATGGCTGTTCGACGTGGAACCACAACGCATCTCGGTCGTGGTCCATCCGCAAAGCGTGGTGCACTCGATGGTTGAGCTGGTCGACGGGTCGGTGATCGCGCAAATGGCGATCCCCGATATGACGATCCCGATCGCCTACGCGCTATCCTATCCTGAGCGCCTTCCGCTTGCCCATCTCAAGCCGCTCTCCCTTGTCGAATGTGGGGCGCTCACGTTCGAGGAGCCCGATCCGGAGCGCTTTCCGTGTCTGCGCTTGGCTTATCAGGCTCTCGAGGCGGGCGGAGTGATGCCTGCCTGTTTGAATGCGGCGAACGAAGAGCTGGTAGAGAACTTCCTCAAAGGGCGAATCAACTTTGTGGCTATTCCTCACTATCTAGAGACGGTGATGGCGCGGCAGCCCAATCGCAAAGCTAGCTGCCTCGAGGACCTGTTGGAGGCCGACGAGAGAGCGCGCGAACTGGTCAACGAGCTGATAGCGGCATAGAGTAGCTACGATGACGCCGATGCCCGGCAAAAAAACTGAGCTGACAGCGGCCTGGGATTCAGAGGTCCAGCTCAAGGCTGCCTACGCTTATTGCGCGCGCCTTGCCCGCTCCCATTACGAAAACTTCACAGTGGCGTCATGGCTCATGCCGGCAGAAATGCGGCCCCACATGTACGCGATCTACGCTTACGCGCGCACCGCTGACGACTACGCCGACGAGGAGCGCGACCTCGATAAATTGAACCGCATGGAGCAGGACCTCAACGACGCATACGAGGGAAAGCCGCGAGGGCCGCTATTCATCGCTATCGCCGATACCGTCCGGCGCTATGATATTCCGCGCGAGCCATTTCTTGACCTTTTGAAGGCCTTCCGTACCGACCTGGACTTCCAGGGGTTCGAAACGATCGATGACCTGCTCGAATATGCCCGTTACTCCGCCAATCCAGTGGGACGTCTTGTGCTGTACCTGTTCGGTTATCGAGACCCTGAGCGCCAGCGACTTTCCGACCTCGTTTGCTCGGGGCTTCAGCTTGCGAATTTTTGGCAAGACGTTGCGGTCGACCTGAAAAAGGGACGCATATATATTCCGCGCGCCGATCTCAAGCGCTTCGGCGTTGGCACAGAGGAACTTGCGCGTGGGGAGGTCAACGACAGGTTCGTCGCTTTGATGCGTCACGAGGTTGATTTTGCTAGAAGCCTGCTGCTGCAGGGGGCTGAGCTTCACCGTTTGGTCGACAAGCGACTTGCGCGAGACGTCCTTATCTTTGCGGGGGGTGGACTTGCGATTCTGCGAGCGATTGAACGTGTCGGATACGACGTCTTTCGCCGCAGGCCCACGCTCGGCAAGCTGGACTACATTAGGCTAGGGTTGCATGCGCTCAGCCGGCGTCTGGAAATTTAGTCTCGCCTTCGTAGGAAAGTGAGTGGGAAAGGTGTGGATGAGGTCTGGCGGGGCGGGCGATAAAGGCGAACGACCGATTCGCGCCAAAAATCGAATTGGTTTTCCATGGTTGAGGCGGGTTTGTTATGGATGCCCGTTTTAAGGCCCGCTTGCAGACGCTGCTTCGCTTGATAGCGATGTCGGGGCAAGCTCGCCAAGCTGGGAATTCGTCTCGATAGTTTTGTCTAAGAAAACGGTTCTCCTAACGCCCACAAATGGAGCTGACAGAAGCTTTCGAGCGCTGTGCGCAGATCACGCGGCGCGCGTCCACTAACTTTTATTATGCCTTCATGCTCCTGCCCAAGGAGCGTCGGGAAGCGCTGTATGCGGTGTATGCCTTCTGTCGCTTCGTGGATGACGTGGCTGACAACGGGGCGTTCAGCGCTCCGGCAGAGATACTCGCCCAATGGCGCAGGGAGCTCGACCTGGTCTTCGACGGCCGGGCCACGCGACCCGTCTCGCGGGCTCTCGCGGAGGCGGTCAGGCGATTTGCCCTCTCCCGCGGTCCGTTTGAAGAGATTATCACTGGTGTCGAGACCGATTTGACGCGCGCGCGATACGAAACCTTCGAAGAGCTCGAGCTTTACTGTCGGCGCGTCGCTTCGGCAGTGGGGCTTATATGTATCGAGATATTCGGCTACCGAAATCCGTCTACCAAAATCTATGCCGAAAAACTGGGTATCGCCTTTCAACTGACCAATATTCTGAGGGACGTTGGCGAAGACGCGGCGCGCGGCAGGATTTACATTCCGATGGAAGACCTGCGACGCTTCTCGGTTCAAGAGAGCGAGATTTTGCATGGGGTCTACAGCGAACGCTTCGTCGCGCTGATGGAGTATCAGGCCAGTCGCGCCCGCCAGTATTACAGCGCTGCAGAAGTAGCACTCGCCCCCGAAGACAGACCTTGTTTGCTCGCTGCCGAGGCGATGAGGCTTATCTACGCTGCGCTGCTCGACCGTATCGTGAAAGGCAGGTACCGCGTTTTTACACAAAGATACACGCTTTCGCTGCCGCAAAAACTTTATTTGGTGGGTCGCGCTTGGGCCCAGAGCAGGCTCCTCAGGATACCGGCATGAGATCCCCTACGCGGTCTGACAGGCCAGAGGTGGCGATTATTGGAGGCGGTTTTGCCGGGCTTAGCGCCGCCGTGGAGCTGTCTCGACACGGAATAGGCGTCACTGTTGTCGAGCAGAAACCGGAGCTTGGCGGGCGTGCTTACTCGTTCTTCGACGACAAGGCTCAAGACACGGTCGACAACGGCCAGCATCTGATAATGGGATGTTACCGCCATACGCTGGCCTTTCTCGATGCCATTGGCGCAAGCAAGCAGCTTACTTTTCAGGATGACATGACGGTCGAGATGGTGGCGCCCGACGGCAGCAGAGCTGCTCTGCGCGCTGCCCGCTTACCTGGGCCCGCCCACATGGTGGCAGGCGTGCTGCGCTACCGCCATCTTGCTCCTCGCGACCGCATCCGGCTCTTGCTCGGGGGAGCGCGAATGCTGGCGATGCAGCGCTTGGCGCGGGCTCAAATGGAGCGCATGACCGTTGCGGAATTGATGGATTGGTTGGGTCAACCGGCGGCTGTTCGACGGGCGTTCTGGTATCCGTTGGCGATCGCTGCCCTCAATGAAGAGCCTCAACGCGCGAGCGCCGCCCTTTTATGCGAAGTCTTGCGTCGGGCTTTCTTCAGTCGTCGGCGAGACTCCGCGATCGCCTATGCGGCGGTGGGGTTGAGCGAGTTATACTGCGAGCCCAGTCGCTCCTACATCGAGCGCCACGGTGGTAGGATAATGACCCACAGCGCGGTGACAGCGCTCGAGATGGACGGAGCCGGGCGGGTTGCGGGCGTGCGCCTTAGCAATGGCCAGGTGCTCGCGGCCGACTGCGTAATCAGTGCCGTTCCGTGGATGGCGCTCGTTCGGATTTTACCTGCGCAACTTTTAGACAGCCCCTTTTTTTCGCGACTTCGTAGACTTTCCTCTTCCCCCATAATTTGCGTGCATCTTTGGCTCGACCGGCAGGTAATCGATGCTCCTTTTGTCGGCTTCATCGACACCACCACGCAATGGCTCTTTAACAAAGAGGCGCTCTGGTCGGGTCGCGAAAATCGCAAACTAGCCCATCTAAGCTTCGTCATCAGTGGAGCCCGATCCTTAGTCGAGCTAAGCACGCAGCAGCTAGCGGCCCAAGTGCAGGAGGACCTTAAAAAGATGGTTCCTGAGGCTCGCGCGGCCAAAATCCTGCGAGCTATCGTCATCAAGGAAAAACAGGCAACTCTGGCGCCCTTGCCGGAGACTTTCGCGCTGCGCCCGACGGTAAGCACCCCGCTGGAGAATTTGTTTTTAGCGGGCGACTGGGTCGCCACCGGCCTTCCGGCCACCATCGAAAGCGCGGTCGCTTCGGGATACGAGGCAGCGCGGGCTGCTCTTACGCGCTTGCGAGCCTAGCCCGGGCAGTACGTCTAGATATGGCTTCTCGACTGAACTTGGTCACCGGTGGCAACGGATTTGTTGGCTGTCATGTGGTGCGGGCTTTGCTCGCAAGGGGCGAGCGCGTGCGGGTGATGGTACGCGAGGGCGCCTCGCTCGACGCGCTCGAGGGGCTGGAATACGAGACCGTCTTGGGCGACGTGCGGGACTTCGGCTCGGTAGAGCGCGCAATCGCTGGGTGCGAGCGCGTCTTTCACGTCGCCGCTGATTACCGGTTATGGGTGCGCGACAAAGAGTCAATGTACGCTACCAACATCGAAGGCACCAGAAACGTCATGGAGGCCGCTTGGCGACACGGTGTTGACCGGGTTGTGCACACCAGTACCGTCGGGACGCTCGGAATCGGTGCCGACGGCGTGGGCAGAGAGGATACGCCCGTCTCGCTTAACGACATGGTCGGGACTTACAAGCGCTCGAAGTTTATCGCAGAGCAACTGGCTCTCAACTTTGCGCGTCGAGGATTGCCGGTAATTGTGGTTAATCCCTCGACCCCGGTGGGAGCGTTCGATTATAAGCCCACGCCAACCGGCCGCGTCATCTTGGATTACCTGCGCGGCAAGATGGTGGCCTATCTCGATACGGGGCTTAATCTGGTAGACGCAGAGGACGTCGCTCGGGGCCATCTGCTTGCGGCGGAAAAAGGCAAGATCGGAGAAAAGTATATCCTTGGCGGAGAAAATCTAACTTTAAAAGAGCTGTTCCTGCGACTTGAGCGGATCTCTGGAGTGCCTGCGCCGAAATTCAAAGTGCCGTACATCGGAGCTTACCTGTTTGCAGCCATGGCCGAATTATGGGCCGAAGTGGTAAGCCATAAACCGCCGCGGGCAAGCCTTACGGAAGTAAGGATGGCTCGCAAGCCGATGTTCTTTGATTCTAGCAAGGCGCGCGCCGAACTAGGCTATATCGCGGGACCGATTGATCCAGCTCTCGAAAAGGCGGTGCGTTTCTACAAGCAGCATGGGTTCGTTCGCTAAGCGACGCTCTGCCACGTGACCTGAGAATTGACTAATTCGGCCGTGGCAAAAGCACGACTTTTGCTCCGTTTTGGAGCTATAGGTTGTATCGGTCGAGCACTTTGGGTCAGGGCGCTAGAGGTTCGGTACCACGCCGAGTGAATTGCAGCGTATGTGGTTTCCGAGAGGCTCGCGCGCTCGGCTCATGACGCTGTCGAAGCTTTGCGTCTTGAGTTAAGAGCGAAGTGCAGCGTTCTTTTGCTGGAGGTTAAATTGCTTTCTTAGCGTGTTTACTACTAAATACCACTAGCTACTTCTTGTCGAAGACGTAACTTAAGTGTTTCGACTTCTACTTTCGACGATCGCGCTTAGACCTTACGTATTTATTTTCCTTGCCTGTTACCTTTTTATTTCCACGGTGAATTTTGGACTGGGAGCAACTCTCATATTCACTCTAATTACGTATTTTGTAGCTTGGTCGTGCGAATGGAGCTCGGTTCATAACGGCTTTCCGTTCGGCTTATACCATTACATTCCGGCGACTGTGGGACGCGAAATATGGGTTGGGGGCGTGCCCTTTATGGACTCGCTTTCCTTTACCTTTCTAGCTTTTGCAAGCTATACGGTGGCGCTGTTGGTGTCATGTCCGCTGTATCGCAGGGGGCTGGATTTGCGAGAGCTCGATACGACGAGTCTTCGGCGCGCGCCGCGGGTGTGGCTTTTAGCGTCGCTTTTCATGGTGATGATCGACGCTGTGGTGGATCCATTGAGCGTGCGCGGAGATAGATGGTTTTTGGGGAAAATTTTTTGGTACGACCCGCCTGGCCCCCATTTCGGCGTTCCGATCAGCAATTACGTGGGATGGTTTTTCGTTGCTGCGGTATCGGTCAGAATTTTCCAGTGGCTCGAAGGGCGCTTGAGGCGGCCCGGGGTAAAGCCGCTTGGCGTCATGCCTGGGATACCCTCGCGGGCGCTGCTCGGTCCGGCTCTCTATGGCGGGATTGTGGTATTCGCAATCACGATGCTGTTTCGAATCGGCGCGCAGCAGATTGCATGGGCTTCGGTGTTTATCTTCGTGCCTTTTGCCGCGATGGTAATTCACATCGTGACGAGGCCCGACAGCTACGGCAACGATGAGGCGATAGAGCGCCATCTTGCCGAATTCCCATACAATGCGCCTTTTATCGAGCGGGTTGAATCGCATGCGGATAAGCGCTGACGAATAGGCGGGCGCAAAAATGGGATGCTTAGGCGACAAATGTGAAACGCCTCCAGCTCAAGCGCTCGCATGGCAAATTGCGGCCTTAGGCAAGGTTAGCTTCCTTGATTCGTTCGCGAATGATCTGCGTGTTGCGCGGTTATGGCGGTAAGCGCTTGCGAAAGATTTGCCGTCGCTAAGGACATGTTTTTCACGAGCCTCCACAGGGTGAGCAGCGCTGGCGGATTGAGTAGTAGCGAAGCGACAGCTTTGAGGATGCGGATGTGGCCAGTTTTGTCGATTATTCCGGGTCCGAGCAGGAGGTCGTCGCGCGCATCGAGGACCGCGCGGACGTATGCGAACGGAACGTTCTCCTTTTGGCATTCGCGTGCGATCGCGGCGCTTTCCATGTCGACCGCGATTGCGCCCGATTCGCGATGGGCGTGTTGCTTGCTTGCTCCGTCAGGCAGCACATGGCGCACGCTGAGGGTCGGACCGATCACTATCGGAAGCCGGCAGGTTGCTAAAGCGCGTCTTATCAGCGCTATCTGCCCGCTGGCTACCGGCACCTCCTCGAAGCGCTCTGCGTCCGAGCTAGCCATTATCAGGCGATCTGCAACTACAATCGTTCCGGGCCGAAGCTCTGCGCGCAGCGCCCCGCAAACCCCGGTCGATATCACGAGCGTTGGGTCGGGAAACGTTTCCAACGCGCGCTTGACGCTTTCAGTGGAGCGCCGCAGCCCGACTCCTGTAGCGACCATCACGAGTTCGGTTGCGAAAAGCCTTGCGCGCCATCCCGCAAGCCCACCTGTCTCGAACCTTGACGATGCGGGCAAAGTGCGTTTAAAAGGTGTGATCTCGCGTTCCAAGGCGTAAAAGATAATCACCATCTCAGGTAGCAAAAGTTACTTGTCGTGTTAGGTACGAGTTGAGTTTCCAACGGTTTAGTTCGGCGTTCAAGTTGTTCAGGGATAGGACCAGTTGAGGGCTCTTATTATCAACGGCGACGACTTCGGCTTCTCGCCGGAGGCCAATGCGGGCATCTTAAAAGCGCATCGAGAAGGCGTACTGACGAGCGCAAGCCTAATGGTTACCGGTGAAGCCCACAAGGAGGCGGCCGCCGCAGCCAGAGATAATCCAGCTCTAGACGTCGGATTGCACCTAGTCGTTTGCCGTGGCTTGAGCCTGCTCGATTCGGGGCGCGTTGCGGGTCTGGTCGACGCGCAAGGAGCGTTTGCGAGCAATCCGGTGGTGACGGGTCTCAGATATTTTTTCGACCGCCGGCTTCGCTCTCAACTGCGGGATGAGTGTCGGGCTCAAGTGGAAAAACATCTCGAACTCGTGGGCTACTTGAACCACATCAACGGGCACTTGAACTTTCACGCCCATCCGGTGATTTGCGATATCGTGATGGACTTGGCCGCAGAATTTCGGATTCCATGTCTGCGTTTGGTAAGGGAACCGCTTTTGACGACTCTACGGCTATCGCGCGCGGCCGCCGCGCGAAAGGTGGTCGAGGCGGTCATCTTCCGGCTGCTTTCGGCACGGATGCGCCGGTTAGCAAAAGCGCGCGGCCTTAAGTCGAATGATTGGCTTTTCGGGCTGCATCAGAGCGGCCGATTTACCGAGTCCTACCTGCACGGTCTCATTCCGCGCTTGCCGCAAGGAGTGACCGAGATTTATTTCCATCCGGCGGCAGACGTCGGGCGCACGCCTCCGCCCGCCGAAGCTCAACGCGAAGTTGCGTTACTGACCGACCCTCGCTTAAAAGAGCTCTTAGCAGCAAACGGGGTAAAGCTTACTACTTTCGCTGAAATTGCGCGACAGAGCCGTAATTAGCCGTGGCTTGTTTATCCCCGCTTTGTCAAGACTTTCGCCGATTGTTGGCGCTTTCTTAACGCGGGTTTGCCTCCGGGGGTCGCTCGAGCCTAACTTAGTTAAAGTTGGGTCTTGCGATGCCACGAAAGCTAGACGTGCGGTCTGGTCGGTTTCCAGGAGAAAGACCGAGGCCGAAAGGTGAGCTTGGCATCAGAAACTGCGATTTAATTACGGAGTGGAACTTATGAGTGTCGTTAGCCAGGAGAATCCTTATAGGCTCCCCACCACGGTGCGTCCTGAGCGCTATGAAATTAGACTCAAGCCCGATCTGAATACGTTCGTTTTTACGGGCGAGGAGACAGTAACGATCGAAATTTGCGAACCGGTAAACGAGATTGTTCTCAACGCGCTAGAGCTAGAGATTGACGATGTGAAGCTTGAACTTTCGGGCGAGCTTGTTCACGGTCGGGCCAAGTTGGACCCGCAAACAGAGCGGGCTCATCTCGTGTTCGACCGCGTTCTCCCCAGGGGGCCTGCGCGACTTAAGCTTGCGTTTCGCGGAACGTTGAACGACAAGCTGCACGGTTTTTATCGGAGCGAGTACCGCGACGAGCAGGGTCGCAGGCACATGCTGGCAGCCACGCAGTTCGAGGCGACCGATGCCCGCCGGGCCTTTCCGTGTTGGGACGAACCAGCTATCAAAGCTGTCTTCAAGACCACGCTTGTGATCGACGAAAAGCTCAGCGCGTTCTCAAATACCGCTATTGAGTCCGAGCGCTCGCTCGGCGGGGGGCTTAAAGAGGTGGTATTCAAAGAGACGATTAAGATGTCCACCTACCTTGTAGCCTTCATCGTGGGCGAGCTCGAATCCACACCGCCAGTGTTCGTTGACGGGGTTCCGCTACGAATCGTCTTTCCGCCCGGCAAGAGAGGGCTAACTAAGTGGGCGCAGGAGGTCGGCGCGTTTTCGCTAAAGTTCTTCGCCGACTACTACCAGCGGCCGTACCCGGGCGACAAGCTCGACTTGATAGCTATTCCGGACTTCGCGTCTGGTGCGATGGAGAATCTTGGCGCGATCACGTTTCGGGAGACCGCGCTGCTTGTCGACGAAAAGCAGGCTTCGCGTGCCGAGCTCGAGCGTGTGGCCGACGTCGTCTGCCATGAGAACGCCCATATGTGGTTCGGCGACTTGGTGACGATGGAGTGGTGGAACGGGCTGTGGCTGAACGAGGCCTTCGCGACTTTCATGGAGATGCTTGCGGTCGACGCATGGCGGCCGGATTGGAGGCGGTGGGATAGCTTTAGCGTGTCCAAAGCCTCTGCGATGGCGACCGACGGCCTTGAGAACACGCGGGCGATCGAGTTCGAGGTAAAAAGCCCCGACGAAGCCCGCGCGATGTTCGACGTGCTGACCTACGAGAAGGGGGCCGCAGTACTACGGATGCTCGAGCAATTTCTGGGCGCAGACCAGTTTCGCGACGGTATCCGACTGTATTTGCGCCGCCACGAATTTGCCAACGCCCGCACCGAAGACCTGTGGGACGCGCTCGAGACCGTCTCCGGCCAGCCGGTGCGGCGAATGATGGAGTCGTGGATCTTTCGACCTGGCTTGCCGGTCGTGAGGGTCGAGCTCGAACCAGATGGGCGGACCCTCAAGTTCTCCCAGAAGCGCTTTCTGTATCTTCCGAAAGAAGGTAGGAAGGACGACCAGCTATGGTGCGTCCCGATGAAAATAAGAGGGAGCGCTAACGGCTCTACATTCAGTCGCGCCGTGCTGATGGAGGAGGCGACAGCAACGCTTGAGCTGCCGGCTGCACCCGAATGGGTGTTGGTCAATGAAGGCGGGCATGGCTTTTATCGGGTGCATTACGAACCGAAATTGCTCGAGGCACTAACCGATGCTGTGGGGCAGCTCAAGCCAATCGAACGCTTCACGCTTGTCGGCGATACGTGGGCCATGGTGCTGGCCGGACTCACTTCGGTACGCGATTTCTTCAGGATGGCGAGCAAGATCTTTCGCGACGAAAACGACCTCAACGTATGGCGGGCGTTGCTCGGACCGCTCAATTACCTAGACATGGTGGCGCCGCCGAGCGCTCGGCAAGCTCTGCAGGCTAAGGTCCGCGAGCTCGTTGGACCCGCGCTGCGTCGCCTTGGGTGGACGCCCTCGCCGAACGAGGACCGCTTAATTAGCCAGTTGCGTGGAGCTCTGGTAGACGCAATGGGTACGCTCGGCGACGACGCCGAGACACAAAGCCGCGCGCTCGAACTCTATAGCCAATACCGGCGCGATCCGCAGTCGGTCGATCCCGACCTCGTCCCAGCTCTGATTTCGGTCACAGCTTACGTCGGCGACAGAGCGCAGTACGAAGAGTTCAAAAACAACTTCAAATCTGCACGCACACCCCAGGAGGAACAGCGTTACCTTTTTGCGCTCGCTGATTTTCAGCGGCTAGACCTGCTGCGCAACACGATGGAGATGACGATTAACGGCGAAGTCAGAACGCAGAATGCGCCCTACCTGATGCATGCGTTGCTCGTCAACAACGTTTGCAGATACGAAGCCTGGGAGTTCTTGAAGCGCAACTGGCAGACGATGAACGAAAAGTATCCGGAGAGCGCTCTGCCACGGATGTGTGAAGGCGTTGTGGCGCTTGTGGACAAAGTCGACGACGTGGTCAGCTTTTTTGCCGCTCACAAAGTGAAGCAGGCCGGCAAGATGATCGATCAACATCTGGAAAAGCTCAAAATCGCCGCGACCTTCAAACAAAGAGAAGGAGAGCGCCTGGCAGAGCAATTGAGCGAATCCTGAGCGAACCATCAATGCTGTCGCTCTTGAAAGTTTTTTGTGCCTATGTAGGTATGAGAGTATGTAGACGTCCAGAGAGCGCGCCAGATATGGGGGCAGATACGACTCTTGGATTTTGGCGACTTGGGGCCGAGCTAGGCTCTTGCCATCACACGGCTTGGCATGTTGATGGAGGCCAAGCGGGGGCACCAAAGGTGCCTAACCTGGTTCAGCTCTAGCTTTTCGAGGAACAATGACAAGTAGGAATTAGCGATGGACGAACTGAGGGAAACGTGGCAAATGCTGCGAGTCGGTGGCCCGATGGTGTATCCGCTCGTGGCCGTTGGAATTCTCACTGTCATGATCATTCTCGACCGAGCCGTGGTGTACTTCCGAAGCCTGCGCTTACCCGCTTCGGTCTGGGAGGTAAGCGAAGCTTTAGACTTCAAGTGGGAGGCAGTGGAAGAGCAGCTTAAATTACTGGGGCCACGCAACGCCTACGCGCGGTTTCTTGCGGTGATTACGGAGAACCGCTCCCGACCAGTGTGGTGGATCGAATCCCGAGCGGACGACGAAGCCGGCAGGATAGAAAAGGCGCTCAGTAGAGGGATGTGGGTGCTAGAAACGGTCGTAACCGGCGCTCCGCTGCTGGGATTGTTGGGTACGATAACCGGCATGATTCAGGCTTTTAAAGTGATTGGTGAGGGCGGTGTGGTGGCGCCCACCAAAGTTACGGCGGGGGTGGCCGAGGCGTTGATAGCTACCGCGCTGGGTCTTCTGATCGCGATTATCGCGTTGTTCGCCTTCAACTTTTTCGAACGCCTTAGAGCCCATGCGTTGGACACGATGGAGCGTCTGGGCTCTAAACTCGTAGCGCACATCAGGCTCGACCAAGAAGGTAAGCAGAGAGAGCAGCGCCATGAGGCTGCATAGAGCTAGACCGCACCGGCGCGGTCGGATCGAGATAATCCCGATGATCGACGTCATGTTTTTTCTGCTCGTTACCTTTATGTTGGCGTCGCTCTCGATGCAAAGCTTGAATTCCGTGCCGGTCAACCTGCCCCGCGGCGAGGCCAACGCGATGGACCGCAAGGAGTCGGTCACTCTCACCATCACCAAAGATGGCCAGGTATACCTCGACAAGATCCCTGCCACGTTGGCCACCGAAGCGGATATATTGCGAAGGATGTTGCGGGGACCAGACTCGAGCGTGGTGGTTGCGGCGGATAGCGCTGCTCCCGAAGGGATAGTCGTTCAAGCGCTGCTTCAAGCGCGCCGGGCCGGGGTTGCCCATTTTTTAATCGCTGTCCAGCATGACTGAGAATGTCTGGACTTTTTCCACTGGCGTCCCTGTCGACCAGGGGTGGCGTCGTCTTTCTTGGCTTATCCCTAGCGCCCTGGTTTTGTGGGGCGCGGTGCTCGTCATTTTTGCCCATCTATTGAATCTTGAACCGCTGTCTCCGCCTCCCGCTCCGATTGAGGTCGGGTTGCTGATGGTTGGTGGATTGGGGGGCGGCGCAGGATCGGGGCCTGCGGCGAGCGGAGTTGGTGCCGCTGGCGCTGGTTCGTCCATGCCGGCTAGTGGCGCTTCGGCGAGCAAGCCAATTAGTACCGTGGCCGCGACCAGCGCGCCGGAACCTGTTAAGCAGCCGCCGGAGACGAAAGTGTCAAATCCCGCGCCTACACCGGCACTCAAAGTATCGAGTCCCGCGCCTACGCCAGCACCAAAGGCTACGCCTGTCCATAACGAGGAATTGGCTAAACCTAAGCTCAAGGCTCTGACCAAACCAGCTCCGAAGGCTTTGACCAAGCCTGCCCCAAAGGCGATTGCCCGTCGACGTATCGTCAAACCTCCTCCGCCTACATCTCCGGCACCGGCGCATGCCGTGGCAAAAGCCTCGCCACCTTCGCCAGTTAAGCCGCCAAACGGGTCCTCGCTACCTAGTTCGTCCGGAGCGGCTGCTGCGCCCGCAGGTAACTCGGGTGGGGGAACACAGCAGGCTTTAGGCCGTGGACCGGGAGGAGCCGGCGGTGGTGGGGGCGGCCTGTTTGGCTCTTCGAGCGGTGGCGCGCAAGCAATTTACGCTCCCTTGCCTAAGATTCCTGATGACTTACGGGCAGAGGTTTTTCATGCTGAGGCTGTGGCACGCTTTCAAATCATGCCGGATGGTACGGCTCAGGTCGTGCTTGTAAGACCCACTCCTAATCCACGGCTTAACTACTTACTGTTGGAGACTCTCAAGCAGTGGCGCTTCTTCCCCGCGATCAAGGATGGCAGGGCGGTTTCCTCGGTGGTTGAAATTCGAATTCCTATCGCGGTCGAATAACGAGCTCGAGGAGCCTACCCGAAAGCCGCCACACGTGTGCCGGACAAACATCGCAGCAAAAGAGCGGGCTTGTTCCTCAGCCTGGCACTAGAGGGCCACTATTGAGTAGACAACCTTCCTATCGGGCACCAGGCAACACGACGGTCTTGGCGCCAACGATCGCCTGATGTAGTTCCGGTGCGCAGGTGTTCATTTGGCCGGTGGCTTTTCGACCAATCGTTGCTCGACCGGGGCAAGAACGTATACCGTTTGGCGTGGCCTGCCGCCTTCGTCCGCCATCAGGTTAGGTGCCCATCTTCCGTTGTGGGTACAATAAAGGTTGACCCACTTGTAACCGATGGGAGGTGGCGGTACAGGTCCTCGCCGAAGATTCCAAATGCGAGGAAAGCCGGCAGGCAACGGCTGACGCTCGCCAAGAACTTTAGCTGGTTTGCCCGCCTGCGGTTGCGGCAAGATTTCGCACGGATAAGCCTGACCATAGGCGTGACTGACCGCAAGCAGGGCCGTGTTTACCGCTAATGCGCAAATTGCGCCAAAACTCAATAGACAGACAGCCGCAAGGGCATTAGCTTTCACCCTGCGCATCTGCTCTGTGCGCAATCTCGACCAACTAACCAGATACATTGCGGTTCCGGGGACCAGCGACGTCAAGAGCCTTAAAGTCTGTGCTTTGAGCTTCGCGCCGACCCTCGACATCTCTCCGAGAGGACAATTTCAATTGTAGATGCCGTGCTCGCGCTGGTCACCAATGCCGCTTTGGGCTTTTCGTGAGCGCGACTGAAGGCTCAAAAAAGGATGCTGACCGTATTTAATTAAGTGTGTGCAGCTTGCTGGTCTAGAGCGCCGATGGGGGCTTATTTTTTGGAAAGCGCGATGCCCCTAGGAACAAATTTTTTGTGCACATCAACGACATCCGATTCGTTTGCTGGTTTTACAAGCCATCTCGTGCCCGTTTTATCCGGTCTGTTGAGTTGATTTTTGCGGTCTGCGTCTTATATTGCTTCTGGCGTTGCGAACCGGCGCAGTTTGAGGCCGATAGAATATGTCGCCCCGCCTCGACTCGCCAACTGTGCCAGTTACAGTTTCGTGTAGTCTTACTTGAAATGTGGATTCAGAGGCAGCAGAGCTCTTACCAATGGCTTATGAGACCGTCGCTTTCTATTGCGCTTGATAGTCACGATTTCGAGATTGTTCGCAATGGAAGCCAAGCTGAGTACGGTCGGTGCAGGAAGTGTGGCCGACGCTTCGTCTTGGACCATGCTGGGCAGATAACGGCTGTGGACGAGGATGGTAACCCGCTGGGCGAGCCGGTGAATACACGCTGGGTGTACGATCCGTGTCCTGGGTTCAAAGGTTGATGCGTGCTGAGGCGCTACGGCGGAGCCGGGTGGATGGAGGCGGCTTCGAACCTAGGGTACGTGTGCGCTTTTCGCGCAAAGCTGCCCGCCGAGGTTTCTAGGCTAAAGAGGCAACGCCCTAGCCGGAGAGCTTGTTGTTCGGATGGGGAGAAAGTTCATGCGGGCGAAGTTGAATTGGAACGCCCGCATCACAAGGGCGTAGGTAATACGACGTTGGTGAGCCAATGAAAGCAATAGTTTTTGATAGTCCGGGAGACGAACAGGTACTCAAGATCGGCGAGGTCGATAAGCCGGAACCTGGACCAACGGACCTTCTTATCAAGGTACGATGTGCCGGAGTTAATCGCGCCGACCTAATGCAACGCGAGGGGCATTACCCACCTCCACCCGGAGCGTCGCCGATACTGGGCCTTGAGTGCGCGGGCGAAGTAGTTGCGGTTGGAGCGGAAGTGCGAGGATGGCGCGTGGGAGAGCGGGTAATGGCGCTGCTTGCGGGAGGCGGGTACGCAGAGCTTGCGGCGGTCGACTACCGTTGCGCGATGCGCGTGCCGCCGACGATGAGCGACGAGGAGGCTGCGGGGTTCCCTGAGGTTTTTCTCACGGCGTTTCTCAACTTGTTCATGCTCGGACAGGTGAAGCCGGGCGAGACCGCCCTCATTCACGGCGGGAGCAGCGGTGTGGGCACCGCTGCGATTCAGTTGCTGGTAGCTTCGGGTGCTCGCGCGATCGTTACCGCCGGCGACTCGTCCAAATGCGAGCGATGCGTCAAGTTAGGCGCGTTTGCCGCTATCAACTATAAGGAAGGTCCCTTTGCCCCTCGCGTCATGAGTTTAACGGATGGTCGCGGCGTCGACCTCGTATTGGACATCATCGGCGCTGCTTACCTCGCGCAAAACATCGAAGTTCTCGCCCATAGCGGCCGTCTCGTGCTCATCGGTCTTATGAAGGGCGCTCGCGCAGAAATCGACCTGGCCGCCGTCTTGCGGCGCCATCTGACTATAATCGGCTCCACTTTGCGAAGCCGGCCGGTCGAGCAAAAGGGCGAGATCGTACGGCTATTTTTAGAACGCTTTGGCACCGCTCTGAACGAGGGCAAGCTAAGACCGCCTATTTATGCAGTGCTGCCGTTGGCCGAAGCACCCCGTGCGCATCGCATGATGCGAGACCTGGAACATTTCGGTAAGATCGTGTTGCGGGTTAGTTAGCGGTTTGCGGAGGATAATTCTGGCCGAGCCGTCAGGATATTGAGCCTACGGTGCAAAGAATCCCGCGCAAGCGATAAGACGTAGGCTTTGCAAGCTACGTATCGGTCTGCCTGCGAAGTAGACCTTAAGCAGCGCAATCGGTTCCAGCCGAGAAGTGGCAAGGTTGGTGGCTGCAATAGTTTAAGAATAGGTGTAGCTGGCGGTGGCTGAGTTCTTGCCCACAGCTGAATAAACTTTCGAAAAAACAGCGCCTAACAAGCGTAGTTTCCTCCGCGTATTGCCAATCCGTTCCGTGCGTCAATTACAGGCCATGCGACTTAGCGACTTGGATTATGAACTGCCGCCTGAGTTAATTGCGCAAGAGCCGCCCGAGCGCCGTGACCATGCGCGGCTACTGGTAGTCGACAGGAAGGCTCGCAGCTTCGAACATTCCAGGTTCGACAAGCTAGCTCGGCATCTGCGAGAAGGCGATCTTCTTGTATTGAACGACACGCGGGTATTTCCGGCCAGGCTTCGGGTTCAAAAGCCTTCGGGCGGCAAAGTTGAGCTGTTGATGATCCAACGGCTTGCGAATGACAGCTCGCGGTGGCTTGCTTTGGTGCGAAGTCGTCGGCCGCTCACTGCGGGCAGCGAGTTAATACTCCCGTGCGGTGCGAGACTCAAGGTCGAGGGTTTCGAGCGACCTGGCAGAGTAATTGTAAGCAGCGTTGGCCCGCAAAGCCTCGAAGAGATTATCAACCAGTGTGGTGAACTAGCGTTGCCTCCTTATATTCGACGCGTGATAAAAGCTGAAGACGCAGAGCGTTATCAGACCGTGTACGCGTCTAATACGGGTTCAGTGGCCGCTCCGACCGCCGGCCTGCATTTCACCGAGCAGCTGCTTTCGGACCTGGCAAAAGAGGGAATAAATTCAGCCCGGCTCACGCTTCATATAGGGCCGGGCACGTTTGTGCCGATCCGCACCGAGCAGGTGGAACGCCATTCGATGGAACCAGAGTGGTACGTAATTAGTCCTTCAACGGTGGAAGCGATCGAGCATACGCGGCGTACCGGTGGTAGGGTAATCGCGGTCGGCACGAGTACCGTGCGCGCCTTGGAGTCGTACGCGATTACGGGTCAGACTGAGGGCAAGACGGGATTGTTTGTCTATCCTGGCTTTCGCTTCAGACTTGTCGAAGGCATGATCACGAATTTCCATCTGCCTCGCAGCACGGTACTGGCGATGGTGATGGCCTTTACCGGACGCGAGCTCACGCTGGCGGCGTACAAGGAGGCGATTCAGCGCCGTTACCGTTTTCTGAGTTATGGCGATGCTATGCTAATCCTGTGAGTTCTTGCTTTGTCGGATCGGCTGGCTGATGGCGTCTGGGGGCACGAATTTTTTTGTTATCGTGGCGCGCAGTGGCAAGGCGCGCGCGGGCTATCTGCACACGGCTCACGGTGTGGTCCAAACGCCCGCTTTCATGCCCGTCGGAACCAAGGGGAGCGTCAAGGCGATGGCGCCCGACGAGCTATGGGGGATGGGTTATCGTCTGATCCTCAGCAATGCGTATCATTTGAGTCAACGGCCTGGTGAGGACCTCATCCGCGAGCTCGGCGGGCTGCATCGCTTTATGGGATGGAATGGGGCATTGCTTACGGATTCGGGCGGCTATCAGACGATGAGCCTTGCCAGCTTGAGCTCGGTGGACCAAAATGGCGTGCGGCTTCGGTCGCATATCGACGGCCGCAGGGTCGAGCTTACGCCCGAGCGCGTGGTCGAAGTGCAGCGCGCGCTGGGCGTCGATATCATGATGGCGCTGGATGAATGTCCGCCGTATCCGGCAAGCTTCGAGCGCGTAAGACGAGCGGTTGAACTGACGTCGCGATGGGCCGAGCGTTCGCTCAGCGTCGAGCGAGAAAGCCATCAGGCGCTTTTCGGAATCGTCCAGGGCGGCGTGTTCCCGGAGTTACGCGTTCAAAGCGCCCGCGAGCTGGTAAATCTTCCGTTTGACGGCTATGCTGTGGGCGGCCTATCGGTAGGCGAGCCAAAGCGTCAGATGGAGGAAATCGCGGAATTGTGCAGTGAGCTGCTTCCGTTCGATCGGCCGCGCTACCTGATGGGCGTGGGGACTCCGCAGGACCTACTGGTGGCGATCGGTTTCGGCTACGACCTTTTTGATTGTGTCCTGCCGACGCGCAACGGCCGCAACGGATGCGCTTTCACGAGCCAGGGCACGGTTTCGATCAAACAGGCTCGGTACGCACGCGACCAATCTCCCTTGGACGAGACGTGCGCGTGTCGAACTTGCCGGACTTACACGCGGGCTTACCTGAGGCATCTTCACCTCTCGGGCGAGATTTTAGCGGCTAAAGCGCTTACCGAGCACAATCTTTTTTTCTACAGTAATCTCGTCGCTCAGGCGCGAGCCGCGATAGTGTCGAATACGTATGCCACCTTTGCGCGGACTTTTTACGAAAAACTTTCGGCCAGCAGCGAAGAGCACGCGCAAAGCTCTAAGGAAGTGATGGAGTAATGTTCTGGGAAGGATTGGCATGGGCGCAGAGTCAGGCAGCCGGATCGGCCAGCCCAAACACGGAAGCTTTTTTCGCATACGTCGTGCCGATGCTGCTGCTGTTCGCGGTTCTCTACTTCGTGCAAGTTCGCCCGCAAGTCAAAAAGGCGCGCGAACACCAAAAGATGCTAAGTGCCCTCAAACGTAACGACGAGGTCGTAACTGCCGGCGGGCTTATCGGGCGGATCGTGGAGCTCGGCGATAAAATCGTAACCCTCGAGATCGCTCCGCAGGTGAGAGTGCGTGTGGAACGCTCGCAAATCGCGGCGCTCTCGAGCTATGGGAAAACGCCTAAAGGTACGGGTAAGAAAGAAGATCAGGGGCAGGCTAAAGGCAATTAGTGAGCATGCCCGATGTAGCGTTCTAATACTTAGGTGAGACGAAGCCTTGGAAAACCAAACGTTCGCTCCAATCTTGATTTTGATCGCCCTTGGAGGGGCGATTTTGTACCTCCACTTAACCAACGGCTCGGCTCTTACACGCCTTTACCTAACCGCAGCGCTGGCGGTCGTGGCGGTGGTGTTGTTGCTTCCGACCGCCGGCGTTAGGTTTCCCGAGTGGTTGAAAGCCTACTTGCCGACGCCTCAGATTCAGCTCGGTCTTGACCTTCAGGGCGGCACCCATATGCTGCTAGAGGTCAAACTTGAGCAAGCCGTAAAGGCTGCGCTAACGCGTCGCGGGGAGGACCTTAAGCGAGAGCTCAAGGCGAACCAAATTCAGTTCGATCAGCTGGTTGCCGACAACTCCGATGCGCTTTTAGTCCGGCTTAAGGACAGGCGCCAGCGTAGTGCCTTTCAGGACATCGTAGAGAAGTCATTTACGGATTTTGTTGTGTCACCCGCCAGCAGTAGCGATGAGGCTTTGGCCTTTGAGCTGCGTTTGCGTCCGTCCGAGAAGATGCGAATTATGCGCAGCGCGATGGAACAGGCGCTCGAAACGATCCGTAACCGTATAGACCAATTAGGTGTTAGAGAGACTACTGTGGCGCGGGAAGGAGATAACGATATTCTCGTGCAGCTTCCGGGCATCCAAGATCCCGAGCGCGCCAAGGAGCTAATCGGCAAAACCGCTGTTTTAGAGTTCAAATTGGTAGATGACAGCCACAGCGTGCAGGACGCTTTGCAGAACGGACCTCCGCCGGGAGACGAAATTCTTTATGGCCCCCCAGGTCCGGGTGGGCGTCAGCCTTACCTAGTAGAATCGCCAGTGTTGATGACGGGTGATTCGGTGGTCGATGCCCGAGTGCGCCCTGGTTCGCGCCTGGAGGGCCCTTACGTTGCTGTCGATTTAGACCAGCGTGGCGCCAAAATTTTCGACGCGATCACTGCGGAAAACGTGGGTCGCCGCTTAGCGATTGTCCTTGATGGAACCGTTTATTCAGCCCCGGTAATAAAAGAGCGTATTCCAGGGGGTAAAGTTTCGATTACGGGTCGTTTTTCGATCAACGAAGCTCATGACTTGGCGATAGTTTTGCGCTCGGGCGCGTTGCCGGCGCCAGTGGAAATTATCGAAGAGCGCACCGTCGGCCCGTCTCTAGGGCGTGACTCGATTCATCAGGGCGAGCTGTCATTTGTAGTGGGCGCGCTGGTCGTGCTGACTTT
>JAJPIL010000015.1 GCA_021324755.1 Pseudomonadota bacterium | reverse complement strand
TCGAGCATGCTTAGTTAGGCGCGAAAAACAATAACCGAGTCGATCGTTTTCCTAGCCTCTTCACACCGGTTACCTGCTGACTTTTCGCAAGAAAGTTGCACGCCGTCTCGGATATGCGGCTTGACTGCCAGAGCGTGGCACCGAAAGCTCACGATAGAGCGTGAATTTGACTTCGGTGCGACAGCGCCTATCTTTTTCCCGAATCGTGCGTGCTTGACATAAAGGGCGCGAAGTGCGCGGATATTTGTCGGCTATCCTAACGCGCGAAACAACGGCGGACAAAGCTGTCCTGGTCGGGGCGGCCGGATTTGAACCGGCGACCACACGCACCCCAAGCGAAAAGGACTGAAGAACGGGTGATACCGGGTAACCGTCGATAATAGGAAAACCATTTGGGGGCCAGAGGGCATTTCATCACTGAGCTGAATGGCATGCAGTGTGACCGAGCGGTATCGATTGCTCTGCGCTTGAAGCACAGAATTGGGCACCCTTGAGCCATCCGTTGGAACAGTGATTCGCCGCCATCTTGCGAATGTGAGTTTCTACCCCGGAAATGTCACATCTAACATCTAAGATGTTGGGCCCTTTTTTGAGGCCCGGCGCCCTGGTCAATTTTGACTCAGTTTTGGCAGGGAATGCCGAAGTAAAACTGGCCCTTAGGTCATTCTGGTGGGGCGTCATTCAATGACACGAGCTTGCCGTCTTTGTCGTAACAGAACGTGACGGTGTGCTTGGCGTTCATGGTGGCGGCTTCCAGCGGCGTAAATAGAACCTCCGCCAGGCCAAGCGTTACTACATCCGCAGCGGCCTCGCCAGCAGCAATGACGCCTTTACCGACGCCACCTGGGCCACGGGTGTAAAGCTTGTAGATGTCACAAGATTGATCACCGTTCTTTACGTTCGCGGTCGGCGCGCCGATTGCCTGGATAACTTGAAATCGGCTTTCTCCGATCGCGAATTGGGACGTATCCACCGGTGTAGGTCTAGTTGCTTCCATCACTGGTGAACAGCCACCGGAACACAGGAGACCGAGGCAAAGAGCGAACCGGGCTGCGAAGAGGCAATGCGCGCGTGTCTTTGTTACACTCGCCCCGCGAGGTGCCATAGCTATTGACTCCTAATTTCGCGACGGAGGGTGTTCAGGAGTTTGTAGGTGTCGGTCGTTGGATCGGCGTTGAACACATCCACGGTGTGGTCGCTTGTGTACGAAAGCTTATTGACAAGGTGCTTGGACAGCTCGATCAGCCGCTCGATCTCGTTCGGCGAAAGCTTCGCGTCGGCGAGCTTTGTTTCGCAGTCCGTGTCCGACAGATGAGCGAACACCTCGTTGCGAAGAATCGCGATTTTGCGCCAAATGCTTCGTGCCTCATCAAGTATCGGTTGTAGCTCGTGCCGTAACTTGTCGTCGGGCGTGTCTTGGACCAGACGGCTAAGGCTGATACTGTCTCGCCGCGTCTCATAGAGACTGTAAAGCGTGATAATCACGGCCAGGAAATGCGCCCGAAGGCTGGTTGAGAAGAACGAGTTGTACCTTCTTAGAACTTCTAGATACTTTGCGCGGTCACCCGGCTCGGTATAGATCCGCCAAATGCGGTAATCCATGATTGCGAATTTAATTCGGTAAGCCACCTCCTGGAGTTTGTCATTCATGCGCACTTCTCCGTTGAAGGTTGATTTAACCTCGCGAAATCGGAGTCTACCTGCCAAGTTAGTGTTCCCAGTCGATCTCGAGTTCGTCTGGTAGCGCCCGGTCTGCCGCCTGCGCGGCTATATGCTGGCGGTGGTAGGGAAACCACGGAATCTTGCCTGGTTCGGCGTCCCGTTGATGGAGTATGTCGAACGTTTCCAGTTGGGCAGCGGTCACGCCCATCCTCTGGCAGAGCAAAACGTCCACGAGTTCGTGAACGAACCGACATACCATAGCGCGGATCATCGTTGTCTACTTCGTGACTTACCCGGACTTGCACGGTGATGTGTTGTCCGCTCACAGCCGGTCGTCTTTAATGTCGTAGCCGCGGCTCATGCTGTGCATTACTTGCAACCGCACAACCAGTTCGTCGTGAATGGGTTAAAAGGAAACGGGTACGTCCATGCTCAACCGCCTCCTTCGAAAGCCCGAGCGCGCTCAGTCGTCGCCAGCGTCATCTTGGCCAAAGAGCGGTCCGTTTGCTCGATAAGGGAGCGTGGGATTGATGAACGTTGGAGGCTGACCAGGCGTCATAAGAGTGTAACCGCCGTTGAAGTTGCGGTTGATGAATGTGGGCGGCTCGCCCGGCGTAATCGCCGTGTAGCCGCCATTGAAATTGGGGCTCACAAAAGTCGGCGGCTCCCCAGGTGAGATAATGGTGTAGCCCTGGTGCTGGCCGAGGTATTGAGCGCCTGCCAGCGTTGGTACCGTCAAAAGCGTCGTAACGAGCACGAGTAGCGTCGTCTTCATCCCTCGCCTCCGTTCTATGGGTTTCATCCTACAGTGGCCGGCTACCCTGCGCAATATTAAATCAGAAGAATTATATGGCCAGATAATATTCATCTAGTAATAGCATTTACGTCAAGCAAGAGCGCTTGATACGGTCGTCGGCGAATGAGCGTCCTGGGGAAACCAAAAAGGCCAAATGAGACCGCAGCCGCTGAACGCCTCGAGCCCATGAAGAAGGGACAGATCCTTGCGTGGCCAGCGGTCTTTTCGTGCGTCAATGCTGATTCATTAGCGAAAGAGTGCCTTTGCGACCTCCCAAGGCTGATTTACGAGTTGCGACGGTGGCTCGGCCTTGACCCCGGTAAACCGATCGGTGCGGAAGTGACTGCCTTGGAAAAGAAACCTGCTTATTCAGGCGATCATTGATGGAGTAGCTGAGCCGTGTGCGCGGTTGTAAACCGGGAAACTTTTCGGACGGATTAAGCGCGCGATAGCGTCATCCTCAATGCCAGAAAGGTAGGCGGCGAGGGTGGAAGAGCTTTGAGTTGTCGCGACGCGGATTTGGAAGACGGGGTGCAAGCGCGGCGCTGGACGATTTCCACGAGATCGTGTCAAGTGCTCTTTCCAGAAGTAAAGACTGCTACAAGATGAATATTATCTGGCCATATAGTTTTTGTGACCTAATATTGCGCGAATTAGCCGGCCACCGTAAAATAAGACCCAAAAACAGAAAGGGAGAATCGCGTGAGTGACCCATTGCTATCCCCTGGAGCGAGGAAAATGCCGAAACCGTACAACGACCACAATGTTTACATTTCTGGCGCCGGATTCGGCGCTGAAGCTGGCCTGCCGCTGATCAGGGACTTCATGAACCGAATGCGCGACGCAGCGGCGTGGCTTGAAGGTCAAGCCGGACGCGAACGCGAACTGGAAGCGATAAGCCGCGTCCTTGAATTTCGACTCCATGCAGCGGGACGCGGCGAGCCGCGTCCCGCTAAATGTCGAAAACATCGAAGAACTTTTCAGCCTCGCGTCCGCAACTGGCGACGAAGAATTGGCTGCGGCAATGCCGTTAGCCATAGCCGCGACGCTTGATTATGCGCGGCAAGTCGCAATTCCCCCGGCGGAGTGGCAAAGGTTCCAAATAGGTCTACTTAACCAGCCGGGGTGGAATCGGCCGCCGACGTGGACCGAGCCTTCGCTTTATGTGCAGGACCGGATGAAGCAAGGTGACCTAAAGGGCTTATGGTACAGTTGCCCGCCTTACGACTTTTACGTTGGCGTCATGGCGGGATATTTCAACAAGGGTGGACCGGATCGGCGTGATACAATCGTAACGTTTAACTACGACCTCTTGCTCGAAGAGTCATGCCGGAATCTCGGCATGCGTTTCAGCTACGGTATTCAAGTATCAAAAAACAAGTCCGCGCCGGACTTCGTGATACCTAAAGGTGATGGAAGATTCCAAATTCTCAAGCTACATGGCTCTATGAGCTGGGCCAATTTCCCCGAGTATCTGTTCTCTCCGCAGGAAAAGGCGCGCCGGCGCCAACCATTCGTTCCTGGACAGGATGAGGACTGGGAAAATACCGCAGGCTGGCCTGGACCAAGGATATTCGCAGATTATTCGGAGCTTCGAAAGCAGAATTTCAGCCCGCTCCTGCTGCCGCCTACCTGGCGCAAGGATTCGCACACAGATCAATACTCGCGCATGGATTTTTCGAGCGTATGGGACGCAGCGGTAGCGGCACTGCGCACGGCTACGAACATAATCATTCTTGGTTATTCTGTGCCGAGCACTGATCAGCACTTTCGATACCTCATTGCTGCCGGGCTGCGAGACAACATCTCGCTGCGCAAGATCTTTTTCGTCAATCCCGCTCTGGCCGATGAAACCCAGGCCGCGGTGCTCAAAGACAGGTTGTTCGGACCCGGCGGTCTGTTCCGTCCCGAACTGCAAGAGCAGGGAATCGTCGAGCTTCTGCCGGTCGACACACGCGAATTCTTCACCGGACCCCACGATAACCGTGGGGTGCAACCGTATCGCGTGCGGATCAATCGACCGCTTAACCCCGAGAGCTGCACCGCCGACAATGCGCCATTCAGCTTTTTTGAGGGTCCGACCAGGCCCGTGTGGTACCGATGATCGCTTAAGGGGGTCAACGCCGGCTGAATTGCCCTGTTCGCTGTCTGACCGGCATTGGCTCCCTGCACACGCAGGTGCAAGCGCACGCTGGGGCATGCGATATGGAGTTAGCCTGCTGTGTCCTGCCTAACCTCTGCCCTAGATAATGTCCGGACATGGGCTTTTTAGCTTGGTATCGCATTGCCCGACCCTGGAGCGCTCGCGATCGTCGAGCATGCTTAGTTAGGCGCGAAAAACAATAACCGAGTCGATCGTTTTCCTAGCCTCTTCACACCGGTTACCTGCTGAC
>JAJPIL010000001.1 GCA_021324755.1 Pseudomonadota bacterium | reverse complement strand
GTTCGGCTGTTCGCCGATTAAAGTGGCACGCGAGCTGGGTTCAGAACGTCGTGAGACAGTTCGGTCCCTATCCGCCGTGGGCGTAGGATACTTGAGGGGAGCTGTCCCTAGTACGAGAGGACCGGGACGGACGCACCGCTGGTGTACCGGTTGTGGCGCCAGCCGCACCGCCGGGTAGCCATGTGCGGACGGGATAACCGCTGAAAGCATATAAGCGGGAAGCCCTCCCCAAGATGAGGTATCCCGAGCGTATGCTCCTGAAGGCCCCTCCAAGACTAGGAGGTTGATAGGCCGGAGGTGGAAGCGCCGCAAGGCGTGGAGCTGACCGGTACTAATAGGCCGTGCGGCTTGACCGCTATTAAACAACCGCTGCCAGACCAATTCGCAGCCAGGGCCAGGCTCAATTGAAGATCTTACCCCAGTTGTCAATCGAAAAATCCCAATCACAAAATTCAAAGCCTTCCGGTCGCCATAGCGAGGGGGAAACACCCGTTCCCATCCCGAACACGGAAGTTAAGCCCCTCAGCGCCGATGGTACTGTGCCACTGTGCACGGGAGAGTAGGTCGCGGCCGGGATCTCATACCTAGAGCCGGAGCATCCTAAGCTCCGGCTCATGCCGACCTCAATCGTTCGCCCTCACACTTGCACAAAATCAAATCCTTCCTTTGTTCCTGCTGCTAGCTTCCTAGCCTCTTAAGTGCGTTTAAGCTTCGGCTAGCCAACACGACTTTAAGCCATTGTGGCAACGTCGAAACATCGCTTTCGCGCCACCGCAAAACTTAAGCTATTCGGCGTTGTTAATACCTCTGTGGGGAACTCTGGCCAAAACTCCTGGGAACCTTCTCATTCCTCCAGCACGCACTTGACATCACGTAGTGGCGAGCGCCAAACTTTAAAAGGCCTTTAATTCGTTCCGGCGAGAGCGAAAAGGCTTGCTCACAGCCTTCCCTTGTCGGCGTTTTACGGCCAGAGTACGCCCATATCTATATCGCTGACTGATGGACAAAGCCCGCGACAGAGCCGACGAGCTCGCAGGTGGCGATAAGCCCCAGGTAGGCTCGGTGACCGAGGCAGCGCCACCGCCCGACCGGTCCGCGAAGGCGTCCCGTGAGGCGGAGACGACGATGGTAATGGACCAGAGAGCGATGGCGCGTGCGATCAAACGCCTGGCGCACGAAATAAGAGAGCGCAACCAGGGGCAAGCGCTCGCTCTAATTGGTATTGTGCGTCGCGGGGTAGCGCTCTCCCAGCGCTTGTGCGAGCTTCTCAAAGGGATGGGCTTTGCGGACGTCGCGGTTGGAGCTTTGGACATTTCGCACTACCGCGACGATGACCGTCGAACGGACGGCGATCCGCGTCTTTTAGGCCGCGCTATTCCTTTCTCGCTGGCGGGCAAGACCATAGTGCTGGTCGACGACGTTCTGTACACCGGCCGAACCGTTCGAGCGGCGCTTCAAGCCTTGGCTGAGCTTGGGCGTCCGAAGTGCGTGCAGCTCGCAGTGCTGGTCGATCGCGGCGAGCGCGAACTCCCAATTAGAGCCGACTTTGTCGGTAGGAACGTGGTGGCGGGCGAAGCCCGAAGGGTTTATGTGCGTCTAGCGGAGATCGACGGAATCGATGCGGTTATCGTCGCCCCAAATAGCTAAGCATTCGTCGAGTGCCTTTGGGCGACAAGGTAGGTTTCCAATGGCCCGGCTTGCCAAATACGACCTTGTCTCTATCGACGACCTGGAACTGGAAGATATCGAACAGATATTCCAACTTGCGGATCACTTCTCGCAGTCGTTAAAAGAGGGCGACACTCCGCGCCTTGCTCAAGGCCTTATTATGGCGACTTTGTTCTACGAACCCTCGACGCGTACCCGTTTGAGTTTCGAAGCCGCGATGCATCGGCTGGGAGGCTCGGTCATAAGCTCAGCCGATATGAAGACGAGCTCAGTTGCCAAGGGCGAGAGTTTGGCCGACACCGTGCGCGTGGTGTCAGCGTATGCTGACCTGATCGTGTTACGCCATCCGCACGAGGGCGCAGCGAAAGTGGCAGCCGAGTACGCCTCGTCGCCCGTAATCAACGCCGGCGATGGCAGCCGAGAGCATCCGACCCAGACACTGTGCGATCTCTACATTCTTCGCTCCAAGAAAGGAGACCTTAAGGGCCTCACCGTGGCGATCTGTGGCGACCTTCGCTACGGGCGAACGGTTCATTCGCTGATGTACGCGCTTGCCCGTTTTGGAGCCAATATTTTGGCAGTGCCCAACAAAGGCATGGAGGTTCCGGAGCATGTTTTGGCGCGCCTAGCAGTGCAGCGCAACTATAAATTCGCCACGGTGAGCATAGCCGAGTTGAAGTCCCTGGCTTCCGATCTCGATGCGCTTTATCTCACGCCGCGTGAACCCCATCAGATGGCGCTTTTCACCGGCGAGATGGCTGCCGGGGCTGCTCGCGCTGTAAAGTCAGATCCGCCTGTGGTCGACGCGCTTTATGTAACGCGGCTTCAGCGCGAACGGCTCAAGGATGGGCACGAGGTGGGCTCCGAATATTTTCACGTCGATTCGCGCGCGATTCGTGGCAGTCGAACCCAGTCGGCCGTAATCATGCATCCGCTGCCTCGTACTGATGAGTTGGCTTATGAATTGGATAGCGATCCGCGGGCCATCTACTTCGAGCAGGCCGCCGTCGGGGTGCCCGTACGAATGGCTTTGATAGCATGGCTTATCCAGCTAGCCGCGCAGGGAGAGGCAAAGCCGCGCCGTTCGCCAAAGGCGATCGCCTTCAGCTCGCGCGTTCATCCCATGTGCGCCAATCCCACCTGTATCACGCGAAGCGAAAGCGCCTACCTCAGTCCGCGTTTTAGATTCGCGCCATGGGGAGATCGGTCCGCGCTGACGCTCCAGTGCGATTACTGCGAGCATGAGGCGCGCTTCGATTACGTGGGTAACAGCCGTTCGCGCCGGTACTATCGTTTTGACGAAACTTTGTACGGCTATGTGCGGCGATGGGTCGAGGAGGGGTCGCTTATGGTGTTCCGCGACCCGAAACAGGCCGAGGAAAGCGGCTATGAGCCGTACCGGCGTGGACCGCAGCGCGAAGTGATGAACGCGCAGGAGATGAGGCGCGCGCTCGAGAGTCTGGCTGAGCAAATAATCGCCGATCTGAGCGATCTTACCGGTGTGACCGTGGTGGGCATCCTTACTCGTGGCGCTATCTTGGCGCTGCGCCTGCGCGACCTCATCGCCGACAAGACCGGGATTGTTCTGCCATGCGCGGCAGTGAGTGTTGTCGGCGACGAAGCAAGGATCGTTCCCCTTGAGGGTAAGGATGGCCTAGCCTTCGACGGAAGAACGATCGTGCTGGTCGATGACGTGATTAATAGCGGATGGACCGTCCAGCGCGCGATGAACGCCTTGTGGAACGCTGGTCGGCCGGCTTCGGTTAGGTTGGCGGTGCTTATCGACAGAGGCCATCGTGCGTTGCCTATTCGTCCCAATTATGCCGGCAAAAACCTTCCCACCGCACCCACAGAGCGCGTGCGCGTCTATCTGGACAGCCAAG
Source organism: Pseudomonadota bacterium (assembly GCA_021324755.1). Lineage (GTDB taxonomy): Bacteria > Desulfobacterota > Binatia > Binatales > Binataceae > JAJPIL01. Next base: position 62,395 of record JAJPIL010000001.1, on the reverse strand, counting down.
AGCCTGTCGGCAAACGTAAAGCGACTGAGCGCGTAGTGCTTTACTCGATGCTCGAGTCAGGAGCTTCGAAAGGTAAGCACGTTTGAAGGAGATAATTTTAAGGAACGGACGAGTGATTGACCCCGCCACTCGGCACGACGCCATCGCGGACTTGTGGATCGCCGACGGGCGCATCCGTGCAATTGCACCGCCGCACACAATTCCCGCGCAACCACAGGCAATCGAGCTTGCGTTGGACGGCTGCTGGGTTACGCCCGGTCTTTGCGACCCGCATGTTCACTTAAGAGATCCCGGTTTTCCAGAAAAGGAAACGATACCCGATGGTCTTATGGCAGCGGCAAGCGGCGGCTTTGTGGCAGTTGCCGCGATGGCCAACACTGCACCAGTCAACGACCATCCGGCCGTCACGTCCTACATGCTCAAGCGCGCAAGGGAAGCGGGTGGCGCCAAACTTGTGCCCGTATCGGCTGTAACTAAGGGACTTAGGGGCTTGGAGCTGGTCGACTTCGAAGCTATGGCCCGCGCCGGAGCGCGAATGTTTTCCGACGACGGAGCGCCGGTCGACGATCCCGAACTTCTGGGGCGCGCGCTACGTAAGGCGCACTTGCTGGGCTTTCGCGTCGCGCTTCACGAGGAAGACCGAGCTTTGTCGCAAGGGCGTGGAATTAACGCTGGCCAGATCGCTGCGCGGCTCGGTCTTGAGGGCTACCCCACGGTTGCCGAGAGTGCGAGGCTTGCGCGGGATTTGGAGATCGCGCTTAGATGGAACGCGCCGGTTCACATCGCGCACATCTCCGCAAAAGAGTCGCTCGACATAATCCGAGGGGCGCGCGAGTGCGGCTTGGAGGTTACGTGCGAAGTTTCGCCCCATCATTTTACGCTGGACGAGTCGGCGGTAATCCAGTGGGGAACGTATGCTAAGATGAGCCCGCCGCTGCGCTCGCGCGAGGATGTGGCAAAAATTTTGGAAGGTTTGGCCGACGGCACGATTGACATGATAGCCACAGACCACGCGCCGCATGACGACATGTCTAAAGAGGTGCACCACTTTCCGCATCCTCCTGGCGTCGCGCCCTTGCCGCAGCCCCTTCTGGAGCATCAAGCGCAGGCGTTCGAGCGCGCCGCCAATGGCGTCGTCGGTCTTGAAACGGCGCTCGGCCTTGCGCTCGAGCTCGTCCATCGTGGCGTTATAAGCCCGATGCGGATGGTCGAATTGATGGCGCTCAACCCGGCACGACTTCTGGGTCTTGAGTCTGGCACGTTGCGTCCCGGCGCACCTGCGGACGTTACGGTGATTGACCCCGAGCGCACCTGGCAGGCGCAGCCGTGGCGCTTTCGCTCGCGAAGCCGCAACACGCCGTTTTCCGGTTGCGTGTTCAAGGGTAAAGCCGTGCTGACGATTGTCGAGGGCCAGATCGTGTACGACGAGCTGACTGTCGGAGAAAAAGGAGCTTGATCGTGCCTGAACGAACGCGACGAGCGATATTGGCTTTGGCTGACGGTACAGTATTCGAAGGCTACGCCTGCGGAGCAATTGGCGAGGCGGTAGGAGAGGTCGTCTTCAATACCGCTATGACCGGCTATCAGGAGGTACTGACCGACCCTTCGTATTGCGGCCAGCTCGTCTGTATGACCTACCCGGAGATTGGCAACGTGGGGGTGAACGACGAAGATAGCGAATCGGACCGGATTTACGCGGAGGGGCTGATCGTAAAAGAGTGCTGGCCGACGCCGTCGAACTGGCGCTCGCGCATGTCGCTCGACGAATACCTGCGTCGCCATCAGGTGGTCGGAATCCAAGGGCTCGATACTCGCGCTCTTGTGCGTCATATTCGCACACACGGCGCGCAACAGGGGGTTATTTCGTCGGTCGACCTCGACCCGGAAAGTCTTGTCCAGAAGGCAAGGTCGGCTCCCTCCATGGAAGGACGCGACTTGGTGCGCCAGGTTACTTGTCGCGAACCTTACGACTGGGAGCTGGGAGAATGGCAGCCTGGCGGCGGATTTCTGCGTCCGAGCGAAGCCGAGATTCGCGACTGGCCGCTCGTGGTGGCGATCGACTACGGCGTCAAACGCAACATATTGCGCAAACTAGTCACGACAGGTTTCCGCGTGCGCGTAATGCCTGCCGTCAGCACGGCCCAAGAGATCCTCGCGCAAAATCCCGATGCAATTTTTCTTTCCAACGGACCGGGCGACCCTGCCGCGCTGCCCTACGCCCGCGCAACGGTGGCTGAGTTGCTCGGCAAGCGCCCGATCTTTGGCATCTGCCTGGGCCATCAGATATTGGGTCTGGCCCTTGGTGGCCGGACCTACAAACTCGTCTTCGGCCATCACGGGGCCAATCATCCCGTTTTGGATTTGAGGACGCGGCGAGTCGAGATTACCTCGCAGAATCATGGCTTTGCTGTTGACGTCGAGTCGATTAGCGGCAAGGCCGAGCTCTCCCATCTAAATCTCAATGACCATACGGTCGAGGGTCTTCGGGGTTTAGGCACCCCTTTCTTTTCGGTGCAATACCATCCCGAAGCTTCTCCAGGTCCGCACGACGCAAACTATCTTTTCAACCGGTTTCGGCGTTTGACTGAGCTCTTCGCCCGTTACGGCAAGAGCGCGATGGATTACTTGGAAAGCGAAGTTTAGAACCTTGGGGCGACGCAAAGATCTACATTCAGTTTTCGTTGTCGGCTCTGGGCCAATTACGATTGGTCAGGCGTGTGAGTTCGACTATTCGGGCACGCAGGCGCTCAAGGCGCTGAAAGAAGAAGGCCTGCGCGTCATTCTTCTGAACTCGAATCCGGCCACCATAATGACCGACCCGGAATTTGCCGACCGCACTTATATCGAGCCGCTGACGGCGGAAGTTGCGGCTCAAGTGATCGAGCGCGAACGCCCGGACGCGCTGCTGCCCACCTTGGGCGGGCAGACCGCCCTAAATTTGGCGATCGAGCTGGCCGAAAGCGGCGTGCTGGAACGCTTCGGCGTCAAACTAATCGGAGCAAGTCTCGAAGCGATCAAGAAAGCCGAGGACCGCGATCGTTTTCGGCAAGCGATGGTGAAAATTGGGCTTGACGTGCCTGCCTCTCAAATCGCGCGCTCTCTCGACGAGGCCAAGCGGGCCGTAGAAAAGCTGGGTCTGCCGGTGATTATTCGTCCATCGCGCACCCTAGGCGGAACCGGAGGCGCGCTTTCCAGCGAGTACAACGATTTTCTTGCGAAAGTCGAATGGGGATTGGCAAACTCGCCGAGTCACGAAGTCCTTATCGAAGAGTCGATCGCCGGATGGAAGGAGTTCGAGCTCGAGGTGATGCGCGATTGCGCCGATAATGTCGTGATCATCTGCTCGATCGAGAACGTCGATCCGATGGGGGTACATACCGGCGATTCGATCACGGTGGCGCCCGCGCAAACGCTGACCGATAAGGAATACCAGTTGATGAGGGACGCCGCTCAGCGCATCATCCGCGAGATCGGCGTCGACACGGGAGGCTCGAACATTCAGTTCGCTGTCGATCCGAAGACCGGACGGATGGTCGTAATCGAGATGAACCCTCGCGTGTCGCGCAGCTCTGCTCTAGCGTCGAAGGCCACCGGCTTCCCGATCGCTAAGATCGCCGCTCGGCTGGCAATCGGTTATCGCCTTGACGAGTTGCCAAACGATATAACGCGGAAAACCCCCGCTTGCTTTGAGCCGACGATCGACTACGTCGTCACCAAAATACCGCGCTTTACGTTCGAGAAGTTTCGCGACGCCGCCGACGAACTTGGTCCCCAGATGAAGTCGGTTGGCGAGGTGATGGCGATCGGGCGTACGTTTAAAGAATCGCTGCAAAAGGCTTTGCGATCTTTGGAGATAGGCTCTTTTGGCTTCGATGGGGTATCGGAGCGCGAGCGCAAAAGCTTGACCCGCAAGGCTCTGTGGGAGAGACTTTGCAAGCCCAATAGCCGCCGACTTTACTACGTTGCCGAGGCGTTGCGCGCCGGCATGACGGTCGAGGATATAGCCGCTGCCACTAAAATCGATCCTTGGTTTATCCGTTCGATTGCCGAAATCGTCGAAGACGAACGACGACTGCAAGCTTCAAAAACGCTTGACGCTTATGAGCTGCGAAGCCTCAAGCAAAAGGGTTTCTCCGACCGGCGTATCGCGGACCTTATCGGCGTCGACGAATCGGAGGTGAGGCGGTGCCGCCACGCGCTCGGGATCTTCCCAGCCTATAAGACCGTCGATACCTGTGCCGCTGAGTTCGAGGCCTTCACGCCATATTTTTACTCCACCTACGACGGAGAAAACGAGGCTCAGCCGACCTCTCGCTCCAAAGTGGTGATTTTGGGCGGTGGTCCAAACCGTATAGGCCAAGGGATCGAGTTCGATTATTGCTGTGTCCACGCGAGTATGGCTCTTCGCCGCGAAGGGTTCGAGACGATCATGGTCAACTGCAATCCTGAAACCGTCTCGACCGACTACGACATCTCCGACCGCCTGTACTTCGAGCCGCTCACTTTAGAAGACGTGTTGGAGATCGTGAGGCTGGAGCGACCGCTTGGCGTGATCGTGCAGTTTGGCGGGCAAACGCCTCTCAAGCTTGCCACCGCACTGGAACGGGCCGGAGTGCCGATATTGGGCACGCCTCCCGACGCGATCGATCGCGCCGAAGACCGTGAGCGCTTCAATGCGCTCGTGGCCAAGCTCAATCTAAGGCAGCCGCGCGGCGCAATTGCGCGCAACGAGCGCGAAGCGATAGAAGGCGCGGCCCGGATCGGCTACCCGGTGCTTATTCGGCCCTCGTACGTTCTGGGAGGACGCGCGATGGAGGTCGTCTGGGACGAACGCGCTTTGCGTTCCTACGTGGAAGGAGCGCTTTCAGCCTCGGAAAAACGCCCGTTACTTATCGACCAGTACCTCGAAGGCGCCATCGAGGTCGACGTCGACGCGATCTCCGACGGCCAGACGGTCGTAATCGGCGGTATCATGGAGCACGTTGAGCGCGCAGGGATCCACTCAGGCGACAGCGCGTGCGTTCTGCCGCCGCAATCGCTGGGAAGCGATATCGTCGCCGAACTTATGCGGCAAACCAAGCTGCTTGCGCGCGAACTTTCGGTTGTCGGCCTCATAAACGTCCAGTACGCCATTTTCCAGGGACAAGTTTACGTTCTGGAGGTCAATCCGCGTGCCTCTCGTACCGTACCGTTCGTCAGCAAGGCGATCGGCGTGCCTCTTGCCAAACTTGCCGCGCAAGTAATGGTGGGACGCAAGCTGACTGAGTTGGGTTTTGTTACGGAGAAGGTGCCGCGCCATGTCTCGGTCAAGGAGGCTGTATTTCCCTTTACGCGTTTTGCCGGTGTTGACCCACTGCTGGGCCCCGAGATGCGATCGACTGGAGAAGTAATGGGAATCGACGAGTCGTTTGCCGCTGCGTTCGCCAAAGCGCAGAAAGCGGCGATGGCATCGTTGCCTACCGCGGGCACGGCTTTCTTGAGCGTGAAAGATAGCGATAAACGCGAACTGGACGGCGTGGTCCACAGGCTTTATCGAATGGGTTTCAAGTTGCTTGCAACGGACGGCACGGCCCGTTTTATCCGCGCCTTAGGTATCCCGTGCGACACCGTCCGGAAGGTAGCTCAGGGAAGCCCCCACGTGGTGGACTTTATACGCGATGGGAAAATATCCCTCGTGATCAACACACCAGAGGTGGTCGGCGCTGCCGACTCGGCTTCGATACGACGCACCGCGCTTGAGTGTCGCATACCGTATTTTACGACGATGGCTGGAGCGCAAGCAGCTGTAACGGCTATCGAGGCACTACAAAGGCGACCGTCCAAAGTGCAAGCGCTTCAGGACTACTACCGCGACTGACGGCTGAGGTTTCGTTCGGCCAACCTTTAAGCCGAAAGCGGTTGCAAAACAGATTGGTGGGCGGGTGGGGCAGCCGTCACGCTCCGGGATCGTGAGCAGATCGAATGTAAACAAGCTCGACGTCCCATTAAGTCCCGACACTCCGGTCGAACAGCTCCCTGGGATCGGGGAGCGGCGCGCCCGAGTTTTGCGGGCGCAAGGTATATGCACTGCTTTGGACTGCCTTTTGAATCTGCCGCGCCGGTACGAAGATTGGCGTGTTTTGTCGAACCCGCGAGAATTGCGTCCTGGCGCGACGGTCACGATGCGCGGCACGCTTCGCAAGGTCGCGCAGCGCGCCATGGCAAGCAATCGGAAACTTTGTCTGATGCGGGCGAGATTCGAGTGTGATGGAACTTCGGTACCTGTCGTATGGTTCAACTTTTCTCCCCATTTGGCCGCCCAGATCCCGTTCGATTGCGAAGTGCTGATTCATGGAAAAGTGGCGATAGGTATGGGAGCGTTGCTCCAGATCGTCAACCCCGTCGTGGAGCAGTTTTCGGGCGAGGAGGCGCTTTCGCTGCGTCCGGTCTACCGGGTGCCATCTACGGTGGGTCAACGCACGTTTGCGCGCCTGGTAAGCGTAATTCTCGATCAGCTTGACGGACGATTCGAGGGTGCGATTCCGGAAAGTCTTCGCCGCTCCTCCGGGCTACTTGAACCGATCGCTGCGCTGCGCTTCGTACACCGTCCTCCGTCCTCGGCCAATCTTGAAGACTTGATGTTTGGGCGCACGGCTGCTCATCAGGTTTTGGCGCTGGAAGAACTTTTCGCCTTCCAGCTCGCTTTGCATCTGGAGTCTCGACGCGCCGCGCAAAGGCGCGGTCACGTGCTACCGGCTAGCGACGGCTTGTCGCAAGCGTTTTTGAAGAGCCTACCGTTCGAGCTTACGAACGCGCAAAAGCGGGTGCTTGCCGAAATCGATGTAGATTTGGTTTCTGGAACGCCGATGAACCGCTTGTTAATCGGCGAAGTCGGCAGTGGCAAGACAGTCGTCGCGCTCTGGTCAGCGTTGCGCGCTGTCGAATGTGGGTGGCAAGCGGCGGTGATGGCGCCTATCGGTCTTTTGGCCGAACAGCACTACCAGACGGCGGCAAGATATGTCGAGGGGCTCGGAGTCAGATGTGCCCTGCTCACAAGCGCTGTGACTGGGAAAGAGCGCGCTCAACGTTTGCGTGACATAGCATGCGGCCGCGCTCAGATCGTGTTTGGGACGCAAGCGCTTCTTAAGGATTCGGTTAGATTCACGAAACTGGGGCTAGCTGTCATCGACGAGCAGCATCGTTTCGGCGTATTCGATCGCGCTCGCTTGAAAAGCGTGGCTCCTAACTCGCATATGTTGCTGATGACAGCCACGCCGATCCCGCGCAGTCTTGCGCTCGTCCTGTTCGCAAACCTGAACGTTTCGTTTTTGGACGAAGTGCCTGCTGGCAGAGCCAGAGTGCAGACGCGGATCGTTCCTGAAAGCCGATTCGAGGAAGTCGAAAGTATCGTACTGCGCCGAGTAGAGGAAGGTGGACGCGCATACTTCGTGCTGCCCGTAATCGGCGAGGACATAGCGAGCGACGACGAGCTGGATGACGAGGGCGTTGCGAGCGTCAAGGCGATAGCCGAGCGACTTCGCGCGGGCAAACTCAGTCGGTTTCGAGCTGGAATCTTGCACGGCAGGATGGCCCAGCGCGCAAGAGAGGCTACGATGCGCGCGTTTCGCGAGGGAGCCCTCGATATCTTGGTGGCTACCACGCTTGTGGAGGTAGGAGTCGATGTACCCGAGGCAAATGCTATCGTCATCGTAAACGCCGAACGTTACGGTCTTGCACAGCTTCATCAGTTGCGGGGGCGCGTCGGTCGCGGCAACGCTGACTCGGACTGTATATTGCTGGTCAAGGACGACGCTTGCGAGCAAGCTTTTCGGAGGCTTTCCGCAATACTTAGAAGCACCAGCGGGATTGAAATCGCCAAGGCCGACATGGAGCTGCGCGGACCGGGCGACTTGTTGGGGAGCAGGCAAAGTGGAGCACTACCACTTAGGTTTGCCCGATTTGTGCACGACGCTGAATTAATAAGTCAGGCGCGCGCGATGGCGCATCAGACCCTTTTGCGCGACCCCGAGCTTGCCGGGCCGGAGACGTCGGGTGCTCGCCGAGCGGTCAAGCGGCTGCTCGCTTACGGTTTCAGTCTTGCCGATGTTGGGTAGCCAGGAGAGGTATTGCGCGAGTTTTTTGCCCACGCCGATGCGTTGGGAGGCGTAAGGCGCGTTTCGCGGCGCAAAGCAAAGCAGCTACGTAGTGCGCCTATCGAAGCCACGCATGTCGGTTCAATGCTGAGCTCGAGGTTTAAAGCGGGCGTCAGCTCGAGCGGACGTCGCGATGCCTTCTGGTGACGCTTTAAGCGACAAGCTATTCCACACGCACGTGGCGGCTTTTTCGCTCTGTTCCGGCTTCTGGCCGGCGATCACCACTACCTTTTCAGCGCGTTGTTCGACGCGGTGCAGCGAGCTTCCACCTGGCAAGCGTGGGATTATGCTTGCGTAGGTTGACGCGAAGCGCTCAGCTGCGTAAGAGCTTTCCAGTACCAAGACCCATGCGACGGCGAGATTGGGGCCGTTACGAAGAATTTTCATATGGTCGCCCCGCCAGTAGTCGGCCAGTACCCGAGCGTCTTCGTGGGAGGTGAGGTTGTTTTCCAGCAAGACTTCAAGGAGATACTGCCCCATCGTGTTGTCTTCGCTTTTGCGCCATCCGTCGACCGGTCGCTCGTAGCATCCAAAGGCTACCTCTACAGGTGGCGTGAAGCGATCGAAGTAAAGTTCGGGATGGATTATCTGGCGCGTGGACTGAGGCGGTTTTTTATAAAGCTCGTCGACCGCGTCCCATCCACCGCGCCGTAAAGCGCGCGCGACAAAATTCGCGCCGGCTGCGTATTCGAACGCCACGGGTTCGCTAACGCCGGGTGCGATGCCGCTAGTATCTTTGACGAACTCGCCCGGCAGTCCATTAAGTTCCAGAACAAGCTTATCGATGATCGCCGGGTCGGAGCTGCCGAGCACGTAAGCGAAGCCGGCCAGTGTTGCGTCGCCTTCGGCTACAGCCGTCAGGGCGAGCGAGCGGTCATCGTCCTTGAGCTCGTCCAGCTTTCGTTGGAGGTCGAAATGCTGGTCTTGCAGCGCATGGGTCAATTCATGGGCTAGCACCATCTCTCCAATTACGTCGCGTTGAGCTATAAACTGGGTCAGACCGTACCAGAGTCCTGCGCTAGTGCCTCCGCTGAGCAGCACCATTACTTTTTCGTCGCCGTCGTAAAATGCGGAGACCTGACTTTCTAGGAGCCTTAAGTTCTCCGCTTTAAGGTCGATGCCGGGCGGATAAAGGCCGAGCAAAGCGCCTGCCTCCCCTTCGTCTTTGAACTCCTGGTCCGAGACCTTGTGAGTTAACTCTTCGCTGAGGATTTTGCTTGCCTCTTTTGGGGTTTCGAGAAGGATGGGCACGTTGGTTTTAAACGAGAGCTGGCGCAACCGTTGAATGCCTGCTTCGACCGTGGCCACCTCCGACTGGTTGATTTTGCCCCCATGCACGAGCTGATAAGAGCATCCCGCCAGCGTCGAGAAAAGAATCGCTACTAACCTGAGCAGCAGGCGTCGGGGCGCAAGACAATTGAAAGCGGGCTTCATTCGCGGCCGATAATGAGCGGCATTTTGAGCGAAAGCGTCTCCTTTGCGCGCGCAAGCGCCTGAGCTCGGCTGGCGAAGCCGCCAATGCGAACCCGATAGTAGTGGCTTGTGCCCGCGCGCAATTCTTCAATTTTTACGTTCGGATAGACGCTGGCTAGTCGGTCTCGCAGCCGCAATGCGTTGGCGAGATTGGTAAACGAGCCCACCTGAATATAGTAGCCGTAGCGGTTTGCGACACTCGCCTCCTCGACGGGGCCTCGTACAACCTCTATTTTGACAGGTGCCGTGCCCTGGCCAACCATACCGAGAGCGCGTGCGGCTCCATGCGAGAGGTCGATTGCGCGCCCTTTTAGAAAGGGGCCTCGGTCGTTGATCCTGACGAGCACCGAGCGGCCGTTGTTCAAATTGGTAACCGCGACTAGCGTTCCTAGTGGCAAAGTGGGTGACGCCGCGGTCAGGTCTTCCTGGTTATAAATCTCGCCGTTCGCGGTGCGTCGGCCGTTGAACCCGGGTCCGTACCATGAGGCCATGCCGAAGGAGGTCTGCGGAGTGCTAGTCGAAAAGGTGCTTACACTTGGCGACACCGGCTTGTGGGTCGTGCACGCGCAAAGCCAAGCGGCTAGTGCGATCGACGCTGATCGAGCGACCCTCCTCATCCCCGCGACATCCACTTGTGCACAAACCGGAAGTAAAGGTCGTGCTTTTCACCTAAGGATACTGTTTTGGGCCCTTCTCGGGCAAATACGCGGCCTTACGAGGCTCGTCGATTGCGGAGAATCGTGGTAGGATGATTACGAAAACGATTTTTGCCACTTTTAACGCGAACTACGTTAACGCTTAAAAGTTATCACCTCCTCAGGCGTCAAATGACCGATGATACGCAACAGACAACAGCTCGAAGAGCTGGAAGAGCGCGTTCTTGCTCCTTATGCGATGCGGTCGCGACTTAGCCGGGGCCGGCGATACGCCGAACCCGAGCATCCGTTGCGAACCTTTTTTCAGCGCGATCGCGACCGGATTATCCATTCCGCTGCGTTTCGGAGACTCGAATACAAGACGCAGGTTTTCGTAAATCATGAGGGCGACTACTATCGCACGCGTCTGACTCACACGCTGGAGACGGCGCAAATCTCCCGCAGTATCGCTCGCATGCTGGGCCTCAACGAGGACTTGGCCGAAGCGATCGCGCTTGCTCACGACCTGGGTCATCCTCCGTTTGGGCACGCCGGCGAGCGCGTGCTTAACCAGCTGATGAAAGAATATGGCGGTTTCGACCATAACGCACAGAGTCTGCGCACGGTCGACTGGATCGAAGTCCGATACCCGAATTTCCGAGGATTGAATCTAAGCTACGAGGTAAGGGAAGGAATAATCAAGCATTCGGACTTTCGCGGACGACCCGAAGTCGCCGAGTTCGATCCCGATTCCTATCCATGTCTGGAGGCGCAGATCGTCGACCTTGCCGACGAGATCGCCTACTCTGCTCACGACGTGGACGACGGGATTAAGTCCCAGTTGCTGGCAAGCGATGATTTGTGGGACTCGCCGCTGTATGCGATGGCGGCGCGGGCGGCCGAGCGCGACGGTTCGAGCAAGGACCCTGGGGTCCGCCGCTACCGGACGGTTACGCGGATGATCGATGCGATGGTTACCGACCTCGTGAATACGATAAACGAAGAAATCACCGCTGGCGCGATCGAGAGCGTCGAAGATGTCAGAAAGGCGGGTCGGCCGCTTGCCCATTTCAGCCCCGCGATGGCCGAGATGGTGCAGCGCCACAAGCAGTTAATGATGGAGCGTCTTTATCTCCATTTTCGCGTGCGTCGTATGACCGAGAAGGCCGCTCGCGTGATTACACAGCTGTTCGAGGCTTACATGGCCGAGCCAGCGCAGATGCCTCCGCACATACTGGCGCGAATCGAGCAAGACGGCGAACCCAAAGCACGGGTAATAGCGGACTATATCGCTGGGATGACGGATCGCTTCGCGCTGGAGGAGCATCGAAAGCTTTTCGATCCTCATGTACGTGTATGATGCTGGATGCGACGAGGCTGCAAATCCCGTCTTTATTCTACCCGCGTTGGTAACAGCCTAGCTAAACGGTTGTCTAAACGTTTCCGGCTAAGAACACGACAAAGCGAGGTCATATGTCGGCGATTATCATGGATGGGCGCGCGGTAAGCGAGCAACTAATGCCTGAGCTTAAGCGCCACGTAAAGGAGATCAAGGAAAAGTACAACTGGACGCCGCATCTAGCGGCAATCCTGGTGGGTGACGACCCTGCTTCACGCCAGTACGTGCGCAACAAACAGCGCTACGCGGCGGAACTTGGGCTCGGCAGCGAGCTTATAACCATGTCGAGTGAAGAGGCGAGCACCGAGAGCCTTCTTAAGCTTATCCAACGCTTAAACCGAGACCCGCGAATAGCAGGTATCTTGCTCCAACTGCCCCTTCCAGAGCACGTCGACCGCTTCCGGCTCTTCGACGCGATCGACCCGCTCAAGGACGTCGACGCAGTATCTTCCACCGTGGTCGGCGGATTCTATCGCGGCCAGTGGGGGCTTTTTATCCCTTGCACGCCTCGCGGCGTGCTGACCTTGCTAGACTATTACAAGGTTCCGGTCGAGGGTGCGCGCGCGGTCGTGATAGGTCGCAGCGATATCGCTGGCAAGCCTTTGGCGCTGATTTTGGGCGGGCGCCTGCGCAACGCGACTGTCACATGGTGTCATACGCACACGCGCGACCTTGCGCAGGTTTGTCGGGAGGCTGATCTGCTCGTATCGTGCGCCGGTGCCGATCCGGGGCGCCCGTATTTGATCACCGCGGATATGGTCAAGCCGGGTGCCTGCGTTATCGACGTCGGATTTCGCCGGGTGGGCAAGGGACGTTTCGTCGGAGACGTCGATTTCGAAAACGTCAAAGAAGTGGCCGGATGGATCACGCTCAATCCGGGTGGCACGGGACCGATGACAGTGTTAGCGCTGATGCAAAATTTAATCGACGCTGCCCGCTACATGCTCGGTCTGGAACGTGCCTCCTACTCAGTATGACGCACTTCGCCGCGGAGGCGTTAGGTGCTACGTTCGGTTTTCAAGCCTAAGCGACTTGCTTGCTAAGTTGGCTTCGCCCCTTGGCCATACAATTCGGACGCTCGAGCGGCTTAGGCCTGCTTGCAACTGTTTTCGCAACCACGAAGCGCTTTTTGCTCGTCAAAGCAGCCGGCTCCTCGGCACAAGCCAGCACACGTTTCAATCGTCTTGGATCGTCAAGACGTCGCCCACCTGGGTATTTGTCCGCTTGGCCGTTCCCGCGGGCAATTCAATCGCCTCAGTAGCCCCAAACGCCAGCGAGGATAGCCGCCATGGCTTAAGCTCGTGATCTATCTTGAGGATTCTACCCTGGCGGTCTAGAAAGATAACGTCGATCGGAAATCGCATAAAAAAGGTGTGCATCCACATAAGCGGGAGCGCCGTACTGCCGACAAACAGCATCCCTTCGCCATCGTGAAGTTGCGCGTGCGCCAGAAGTCCCCGAACGCGATCAACGAGATGGTCTGCCACGCTAAGTCGTGTGCAAATAATTCTACCGCGAGTTTTGTTGAACACTTTGAGCTGGCGATTTGGGTCCATCCGCAGCTTTGACTTTTCTATCGCGAGCGCCGGTCTAGCTTTATCCCAGTAAGATCGGGTCTTTGCCGACAACTGTCAACGGCTGGCATCGATGCGCCATAAGTTGGCTTTTGTTTAAACGCGCAGGGACACACTGCGCTTGCAACGTGATTGAGACAAAGAGTAAGGCGAACAATAGTGATTTGTCTGCCAAAGTGGCAAGGATTTGCTTTTGTACTGAAAAGGACGAGGCCTCATCAGAGAGGGTCCCACGGGCGTTGAGAAAACGGGCTTTAAGCCACCAACGATTGTTACTTTTACTGCTCAGCTTTGCTAGCCTTCGCTCGGTTCGCGGCAATACGGGGTTGTCGATGCTCGATGCGGCGCGCTTTGTGAAATATTTTGTAGTACGTGGTGTTCTCGCCGTACATTGGTTGTGTGTTCGAGCTGGCGCAAATATGGATGAACTCACGGGGGGTCGACTCGCGTCGATATAAGTTATCGCCGCGGAGCTTTCGGCGCTTTTCCTTATGGATGGTGGGCGATGAGCGAGCAGCTAGAGGGTGAAAGTTTTCAAGGCAAGGTCACTCAGCTTCTGTTCGTCAACCCACAGACGGGTTATGCGGTCGCGCGTCTGAAGGTCGAGGAGGACGGCCCTGGGCGACCGGCTGCGCGCCAAAAGGAGGTGACCTTAGTGGGGCAGCTCGCTGAGCTTGCGCCTGGGATGCTGGTACGGGTATCTGGGCGCTACGAGACCCATCCAAGCTTCGGCGTGCAATTTCGCGTCGAGCGTTTCGAGACTTTGGCTGGAGCTGAGCTTGGGGCGCTCGAGCGATATTTGATCGATGAAGTAAAAGGCGTTGGCCCCACGCTTGCGCGCCGTATTATCGAGCGCTTCGGCGACGAGACGGAAAACGTGCTGACGTACGCTCCGGAACGGCTTCGTGAGGTGCGCGGGCTTAGCGCCACCGTGGCTCAGCGAATCAGCGCGCTGTGGCGCGAGCGCGTCGGGCTACGGGAACTTACCGTGTTTTTACGCACTCATGGCGTCCCAGGTTTTCTAGCACAGCGACTATACAAGATCCTCGGCCATGGTGCGCTGGACATAATAAAGCGCGACCCTTATGTGCTCGTAGCCACTGTGAGCGGAGTTGGTTTCAAAACCGCGGACCTAATAGCCGAGAAGATCGGCATCGCCCGTGACTCGCCCGAGCGAGCCCGTGCAGGCTTGCTCTACATGCTGCAGCGGATGGCCGAAGAGGGGCACGTCTGCGTACCAGAGGAGCATTTAAGGACGCAGCTCGAGACGCATCTCGGAATAGGAAGCGCTCTTTGTTGGTCGGCGCTTTCAGAGCTTGAAAGGCGTGGTGCGATCGTGGTCGAACCCAGCCACGGCGAAACCTGGATTTATCTTCGGCATCTCTTTCAGGCCGAGCGCGACTTGGCCCAGCTTATGTGGCGACACCGCGGCGAGCGGTCACCTTTGCGTCCGGATGCGGTGGCTGATGCTGTAGTGTCGGCTGAGGAGCGTCTGGGGCTTGCCCTTTCGCCCGAGCAAAAAAAGGCATTGCGCGTGGCTCTCACCCATAAAACCGCGATCATCACCGGCGGGCCCGGTACTGGCAAGACCACGTTGCTGCGTGCGCTTTTGGACGCCTTGGACGAATTGCGCCTGAAATATGCCCTTGCTGCGCCTACGGGGCGGGCGGCACGCCGCTTGGCAGAGACTACAGGGCGAGAGGCGAAAACGATCCATCGCTTGCTCGAATACTCGCCTGAGACAGGTTCTTTTGTCCGTGGACCGAATTTCCCGCTATCCGTGGACTTTTTGGTGCTGGACGAAGCGTCGATGATCGATGTCGAACTGTTCGCAGACCTCCTTGCCGCCTTAGAGGCCAAAACGTCGCTCGTGATCGTCGGCGACCGTGACCAACTGCCCTCTGTTGGCCCCGGACAAGTGCTTGCTGACCTTATCGCCTCAGGCCTTTTTCCCGTGGTTCAGTTGCGTCAGATATATCGACAGGAGCAGCGCAGTCAAATCGTCGCGGCGGCCCATCGGATAAACTCAGGCCTGATGCCTGAATTCGGCGGCGACGCCTCGAGCGACTTCTTCTTCCTGGAGCGCAACGCTCCTGAAGAAGTGCTTGCCACGGTCAAGCAGCTTGTGCACACCCGCCTTATCGGCAACTTCGGGTTACGTGACCCAAGCGAGATTCAAGTTCTTTCGCCGATGAACCGGGGAGCGCTTGGCGTGCAAGCGCTCAACACCGAGCTTCAAGCATTGCTTAACCCGCGTGGCCGGGAAATCAAGGCTGGGCAGCGCCATTTTCGAGAAGGCGACCGCGTTATTCAGTTGCGCAACAATTACGAAAAGCAGGTATTCAACGGCGACTTAGGCCGAATCGTTCGGTTCGACGACGAGCTCGGCCGTGTGGAGGTTGCCTTCGACGACCATCGCGTGCTCTACGACTTGACCTCGCTGACCGAAGATTTGGCGCTCGGCTACGCAGTTACGGTGCATAAAAGCCAAGGCAGCCAGTATCCGGCCGTAGTCTTGGTGCTGCATCACAGTCATTATCTAATGCTTCGGCGAAACCTCCTTTATACGGCGGTGTCGCGGGCCGAACGGGTGTGTGTTATCGTCGGTTCGCGCGCGGCCTTACTTCACGCTGTTCGCAACGCCGCAGAGAGCCGTCGGTTCACGCGCCTGACCGAGCGGCTGCGCAGTCTGGCCGGCGCCGACAAGCCTGCACTTTCCAGTTGAGCAGCAAGGAACGCCGTCGTTCCTCAAGCCGGGCGCAGACGGCGGCCGCGGCGGGGGGCAAGCGCGCGAAGTTGTTCCAAAGTATCCTGCGCTGCCCGTCGAATTAAGTCCGGGTCGTATCCTTGTGCGGTAAGGCGTTCTTCAACTTCGCGCAAAGTTTTCTCGTAATTGTGCCTAAAGCGCTGGTTGAGTGCGTGCCATGGTATCGACTTAAGCGCCTCGATCGCCTTTGGGTCGGCTTTGAGTATTCCGCGGTGAATCAGAACCGCGATTGCCGGATAACCGATATAGCCCTGCCAATAGGAGGCGTTATCGTTTGCGCTTATCTCGCGTCCGTCTTCGCTGCTCTCTACGCGGTATGTTTTGGAACCGTCGGAAGACTGTACAAACGCAAGCCCAGAATCGAGAAGCGTGCAGCGTTGGTCGGCGAGCGCGCCAAAAGCCTCGTAAATCTTGATTAACGGCGGCATCCCCCACGCCTTGGTATCAGATTTCGCCCTGTCGTCGTCGCCCGTTCTGGAGTATGTCCGTTGCGCCCGTTTAGCCATCGCCTTCATACTATCATGTGGTAATATGTGGAAGCACACATACACCGGATTAGAACGACGTAGAGCTTCACGGGAGTAAGTAAGCGATGGCGACCGAGCCAATCGGAAAGTTGGATCACATAGGGATTGCCGTGCACAGTATCCAGCAGGCACGGAAGTTTTTCGAGGACCAGTTGGGCGCGCGCTTCATGTTCGAGGCACAAAGCGCCGAACACGGGCTCTCTTTTTGCGTTCTCGACTTGAACGGGCTTACGATCGAGTTGCTCGAACCCGCGAGCGAGAACTCGCAACTTGCCCAGTTTCTCCAAAAACGCGGCGAAGGCGTCCACCATCTGACCTTCAACACGCCCGACACGAAGCGACAGGTCGAAAGGCTCAAGGCGAATGGCGTGCGGGTGGTACAGGAAAAAGAATGGTCGCCGACTTCTTATGAGGCCTACATTTCGCCTAAGAGCGCTCACGGCGTTTTGATTCAGCTAGGCTCAGGCTATCCGACGCTGGACAACGTGCCGGAGTGGACCCAACAAGCAAAAGATCCGGTGTCATAGGCGCGAACCGATTGGGTATGCGAAACCTTTTTGCGTTTGCTGCGCAGTGGCTTATTGCGTACTGACGTGATTGAGCAACTCGCAGTGGCCAACTGCCGGACGAGGCTTTTAGCTAGCGCGGGCATAAAGGTCGGGTCTAACACAGTCCGGTGGAACTTGGCGAGATCGTGCCGACCTTTGGCCATCCCTGCGGGCTTGTCGCGTTTTTCACTGCGCTTTTGCAAGCAAGAGCTTTGTCAGATTAGCCAGTTGTGATCGTGGGAAGCGCAACACTAAAAGACAGACTTGCCAGCATGATCGGCGAAGCGCTCGAGCGATTGCGCCGCTCCGGTCGACTGCGGCACGAGCAGCCGGTCAGCTTCGTCGTTGAATTGCCAAAAGATCCTTCGCATGGGGATTACGCCAGTAACGTTGCTTTGGTGTTGGCGCGCTACGAGGGCAAGCCCGCAAAAGAGGTAGCTGAGGCTATTCGCGCGGAGCTTGCCGACTCGGATGAGTTTGCGTCGGTAACCGTAGCCGGGCCGGGTTTCGTCAATTTCAGGCTCGCTCCGGCGTTTTGGCATGAACTGCTTCGGCGCGCTGCAGCGCAAGGCGAGGCCTTTTTTGTGCCAAAAGTTGGT
Organism: Pseudomonadota bacterium; assembly: GCA_021324755.1. GTDB lineage: Bacteria > Desulfobacterota > Binatia > Binatales > Binataceae > JAJPIL01. The sequence continues at coordinate 44,741 of JAJPIL010000001.1, read as the reverse complement.
TTGGGTAAAAAGGCTCAAGTTGAGTTCCTTTCAGCAAACCCGACCGGGCCTTTGACCGTAGGACACGGTCGCAACGCCGTGCTCGGGGATACGGTTGCTCGGATGTACGAAGCAGCCGGGTTTTCTGTAACCCGAGAGTATTACTTCAACAATGGCGGCCGCCAAATGAAGCTGCTAGGAGAGTCGGTTCGCGCTCGCTACTTGGAGTTGCTCGGTCATGAGGTTAGTTTTCCCGAAGAAGGGTATCGAGGCGAGTACATTCGCGAAATAGCGGCCGAGCTTGTAAAGCGCTACGGCTCGAGCCTGGTGGACGAAACGAGCCTTGAACCGTTTCGAGAGGCGGCCGAAAAAGCGATCTTTGCTGATATTCATCGAACTTGCGCGCGACTTGGGATTCGGTTTGACGTTTATACCAATGAGCTAGACTTGATTCGCGACGGCAGGGTCGAGCGCGTCCTTGCGGAACTTGACCGGCGGGGACTTTTGGTCGAGCGTGACGGAGCGGTATGGCTGCGCGGCGAGCCTCTAGGGCTTCCCAAAGACGAGGTGTTGATTCGCTCGGGCCCAGAGCGCGAGCCGACCTACCGCACGCCGGACATCGCCTACCATATCGATAAGCTTGCGCGGGGTTTCGACGTGATAATCGGCGTCTTTGGCGCCGACCATATCGCGGAACACAAGACAGTGCTGACGGTGCTCAACGCGTTGGGTTACGACATAAGTCGCTTTAGAACGATTATATACCAGTTCGTTACTCTTACCCGGGGCGGCGAGAAAATTAAGATGTCGACGCGCCGCGCTACCTATGTGACGCTCGACGAGCTTATTGACGAAGTCGGTGCCGACGTCGCACGGTTTTTCTTTTTGTTCCGCAAAAGCGACAGCCATCTCGACTTCGACCTGGAGCTTGCAACCCGTCAGGCTCCCGAAAATCCCGTTTATTACGTGCAGTATGCTCACGCAAGGCTGGCCAGTGTCTTTCGCGAGGCTCAAAAAGCGGGTCTAAAGCTTCCGGACGATCCCGACAAGGTCGACTTGGCGTTGCTCTCGGAGGAGGAGCTCCAACTGGCCAAGAAAGTCGTGCGTTTCCCTGAGCTGGTGCTCACCTGCATCGAAGAACTCGAGCCCCATCGCTTGCCTTTCTTTCTGGTTGAGCTCGCCGGCGATTTTCACCGCTATTATAACAAGCCCACGAATCGTATAATTATGAGCGATAATGTCGAGCTCAGCCTGGCACGGCTATTTCTTGCAAGTCTCGTCAAGCAAACGTTGGCTTACGGGCTAGGCTTGCTCGGAGTAAGCGCGCCGGAGCGTATGTGAGGGTGTGATGCGGTTCGAGATCGGTGCGTGGGGAATATTTCTGCTGCTCGTCGGGTTGGCCGGTTTGTCAGGTTCTATCTTTTTGCTCGGGATGTTTGCTGGTTACGAAGTGGCCCGCCAAGATCAACAGAACACCAACGTTGCGATGGTCCTTCCGATACCGGCCAGTCCGGTGCCGTCTTTTTCGGCATCGGTTGCACAGACGGCGGGTGCAGAAAGTACGGCGACGCCGTCGATCGCTTCTTCCCCACAGCCAGCCGTACCCTCAGTGGCTCCCTCCGTGTCACGTCCCTTACCACCTGTAATCGCAAACCGTTCGACCACCTCCGCACCGTCGGTTGTGGGTAGTGAGGTTGCTCCACCCACTGCGGGGCCGGCAGCAGTGACTGGATCGACACCGGGCGCAGTCACTACGTTGTCGAAGGCTTCGCCAGCCGGGCCGGTCACGGCATCGACAGCGCGTTCAGGGCCGTTACAAACCCCTGTGGCGGCGCCAACCGCTGCCCACGTTGGACCATATAGCGTCGAGATTCAGGCAGCGATGGATGGCCAGGCCGCCTTGCAACTGGTGCAGAAGCTGCGAAGCATGGGTTATCCTGCATATTCGGTGGAAAAACAAATAGGCGGCCAGACCTGGTATAAGGTGCGCGTAGGTCATTTCGCCTCCCGGGCTGAGGCGGAAGCGGCCGAGGAGCGACTTCATCAACAGTTAAATGGTGCTTTGACCACGAGATAATCCCTGAGCTGGTCGAAGAGAAGTAGGCAGCCGACACAGCGAAGAAGTGTTTGTGCTGCTCCTGGGAGCTATCGATCCCCTCAAGTTCATCCCATACGCCGGCAAGTCAGGTTTCCTCGTCTAAGCTATGGGGTAAGGGAACCATCCTTGGGCGATTTGCCCCGAACGGTTTAAAGGCCTAATTACAAGCCCGCGCTATCAAACCTTGCCGAGCACGACGGGATTCCAAGCGGGCCTATTGGCGCGCAAAGCGGACCAATTGGGTGTTCGCCTATCCCAGATTGCGTAGCTTTGGGCAACTTTAGGTGGGGAAATTTTTTATAGCAGTTGTGAGAAACTCATCTCGGATAGAAAACGCAGGAAAACAGTAGGCGTTTGCTCCCGCAGAAAGTGGGTTTGCATAGAGGCAAAAACGGCGCTCTTGCCCTTGAGAGCAAGCAAGCAGGGCTAACGACGCTGTCGAACTTCCACGCGGTGCGTTCCCTTAATCGTACGAGCTCCACCATTCCTGAGCACGACGGTCGACCGAGCGTCTGGGGCGCTCAAAGCTTATCGGCGACGACAGAGGGCGGCGAAGCCTTGTAAACAAGCGAAACACTGAAAATCCCTGCTTAATCCCTTGGACCGTGGGGCGAAATACCGACTGCGCGTCTTGATTGTGGCGTTGCGGTTCCATCGCTTCTCTTCCATCGTAAAATGAAGCTTGTAAGGCTAGGCGAGAAGCAATCTGCGGGCCGGACGTTTGACACGTCGGTTTTGTCAATAGAGAGAGCGGCCCTGGTCGCAGGAATATCCCCGGATAGCCGATCCTACCTAAGATACGAACAAAAAAGCTCAACGTTTTTTCTGCGCGACCGATAATCGCGCAGGAAAAAATTAGCCGCTGCGCAAGACTAGGTCACGGTCACGATCCACTAGCAAACATTAAGAATCTCCTGCCGCTAATTCTTGCTTTAGGCTTCAGCAATCCAAGTGAGGTCACCGTGAGCGGCTGTCGGCTTAAACGTTCCACGAATCGCCAGTTTTTATGTTTGAGCGCCGATTGTGGAAAACGTTCATGTACGTCTTGACGCTCTCGAGTAGTCAAAACCGCTCGTATTGAGTCGACCCAGCGCAAGCGCGGTGCAAAAGCTCGTTTCTCTAGCGTCGCACGAGATGTCGCTTCGCATGGGACATCTGTGTCTCAATCGCAAGCATCGTCGAAGCCTTGATGACATTAGTTGCGCTTAGTCGGACTCAACGGCTGGGCATAAAAGATGCTGTGTCGAAGGGAGAGCCTCGAAAAGCGGAGGAGGTTAATTATGAACGAGCAAGTTCGAGCTCAACTGTTTTATCTTCGAGAGTTCGCTTTTAGAAAGATTGCCCGCCTGTTGCGCCGCGGCGATCGCGAGCAGGGCCAGACGATGACGGAATACGCGCTCATCGTCGCGCTGGTTGCCGTAGCTGCGGTTACCGCGTGGGCGGCTTTGGGTCAAAAGATTCTCGCGCTACTGCAGGACGTTACGAACTATCTAAGCCCAGGCGGCTCGAGCACGTGATCTGGGAGTTGTCTCGGAGTTGCGCAAAAGGGTTTACTTGTAGGCCTGTAAAACTCCCATATGTGTAGCCGCAAACAAGCTGTTGCCGAGCTTTCTGATGGACGTCATTGACTGACGAAGCCGCGCGCGCTGGCAGCTTAAAGAAACTTGACGGAGAGGCGATTGAATGAATGAGTAGAATGAACAAAGTTCTATAAGGATTTTAAGCCTTACGACAAGCTGATCTCGCTGTGCTCCAGGTCTGCCTAAACGGTCGTTACCTCAGGTTGCGCCGCGGAGCAGCCAAATACCGGGTGCTCGGGCGTAGGACGTGAGCGGTTTAGCGATCCTGCGGTCTGGAGCTAGGCGAGCGAAATTTTCCCTTAAAGTTTAGAACAGCGCAGCCTGACGCTTGGCATCTGAGGGGCTTAGTTCGATTCTGCGACATCTAATGTGTCAAGTGGGTTTGGTTTTGCGCTGACGTAGGAGGGCGGGCGAAGACCGAGACTGTAACCTTGTGATGGTACGGCCGAACGTATTTGTGTTAGTCGCGGGTCTTATCGCGACTATCGCCTCTTACATGGTGTACTCGGTGTTGAAGACGCGCGACGAGCTGCTGAAAAAGCAGCAACCGCAACTTGTGGCGATCGCCGTTGCTACCCGCAACCTTCCATTAGGTAGCAAACTCGACTCCACGGCGATCGCGATGGTACCGTGGCCTCGCGACCATCTACCAGCTGGAGCGATTACCGATCCTGCGGCCCTACGTGACCGTATCGTAAAGGTATCCATCGCCGCCGATCAGCCTATTGTGAAGTCCGCGTTGTACGACGGCGCGCCCACAAGCGGTCTTTTGCCGCTGATGATCCCGCCGGGGATGCGGGCGATGTCGGTGCCGGTGGACGAAGTGAGCGGCGTGGCTGGTTTCGTGATGCCACACGCGCGAGTCGACGTGCTGGTTGCGATACATTCCCCCAAAGGAACGGAGAGTCCCAAGGCCAAGATTGTGCTCGAGAACGTCGAGGTCCTAGCGATCGCTCAAGAGCTGGAGGGCAGCGACCGCCAGCCCCAGGTCGTGCGCGTCGTAACGTTGCTCGTAACTCCTGACGAAGCCGAACGGTTAGCGCTGGCAAGTCGCGAAGGCACGCTGCGGCTTGCTATCCGCCGCTACGACGATCAAAAGCTGGTAAACACTAGCGGGACCGATCTAGAAGGATTGCTTCGAGCCTACAGCAATCCGGTGTTTGCCAGAGCGCAAGTGCGTCGATCCTCTAGCGCGGAAGCGTCCGCGCAGGCTGTGCGGGTAGAGGTGATGCGGGGTGCTAAGGCTCGCGAGCTTGTAAGCTTTATTGCCGGTACTGCCTCTTTGCAAAGGCGTCCGAAACTTGCTTCGGATCAGAACGGGATGCGTGTTTCGCAAGCGCAGAGCCCGTCAAAAGACGAGGAATCGTCGAGCTTTATGAACTCGGAAGTGTTCGGTCCTGGCGCAAAAACGATAGAGGTCGGTGCGCCGGTTTATATGCCTGCTACCGCTCCCTATGCTGAGCCTAGGTAAACAACAATTGAATGGTGAGGCCTATGGTCCGAATAATTCGTGTGGGGTGGATGATTGGTTTCGCTCTGTGTATCTGGGGATGCGCTTCGGGTGGCGGGGTATCGCTAGGCCAATCCTCAGTAATTAATGCTTCGCTGAGCGTCACAGAATCACCTGTTGTTTCAAAGGTCGCTTCGCCCGGCGGAGTTGCCGCTGCGGGAACGACGAGCGCGGGCAACGCGGCCGGGAGCACAGGATTGCACTGATTGTTCGTAATGATGGCGAGCTGGTCTCGGGCTTTCGCGATTAGCCTTCTGTTTCCGGCGGCGTTGTGTGGAGTGGCAGCGTCGGCGTTAGCGCAAAGCAGGCCGGAAGTCAAAGAAATTTATTTGAATGCCGGTGAAGTCTACGTAATAAGAAACGTCGCGCCTGGAACGACGCCTGAAGTTAGGTTCCGCAGCAACCCGCCGGCTTTTTTGGTGGATACGTTGGACGGCGGCATGCTGCAGGTTGTGGCGACATCCCGAGGCGCTGGCTCGGTGCGTGTCACAGACCAAACCGGGAAGGTCATCGACTATGAGTTTATAGTGCAAGGCGTGGCTGATCCCACCAACGTCTTGGCTCCAGGCACGAGTTCGCCGCCCCTCAGCGTGACTGCCGTTGCGCCTTATGGAGCAGGCGAGGCAACCGCTAGTAGTGCCAGATCGTTGGATGCCGGCGCGGGACCAGTGACCCATTACGCGCGGCCAGGCGACTTTTCGACGGCGACATCGACGGTGGAAATTCCCGCAACGCATCCTGAGAGCAAGCCGACTAACGTTGCTAGAGAAGACAAAAACAAAGGTGCGGTTAACGGACCGAACCAGCCTTTGCTCATCGGGCAGCAAGGCTTGTCGCCTAGCGTTGTTTCAAACGGCAAGTACATCGCAAATCCTCCTGCTTTGCCTCCAAGCAGGTCAGCTGAAACCTGCACAGCGCGCAGCGACGGTCTGCCATGCGGCCTGATTTCTCTGATTACGGGCACCTCGCGCGTGTTCAGCTTCGGCGTGCCGATCACCAGGGTGTCGATCGCTAATCCGCAGGTATCCGATATTCAACTGGTCAGTCCCAATCAGTTGATGCTTATCGGAGGGCAGCCGGGGGTCACCACGTTGGCGGTTTGGAACGCGTTGGGTCAGCTTCAGGAACGAAAAGTGCGTGTCGAAAAGGAAAGTCATGAGCAGGTGCTGCTCAACGTTCTAGTTGCGGAGGTTAACCGCACAAAACTCGAAAACGAAGGCGTGGATTTGTCGGTCGCGGGTGCCGGGACTAGCCTCGTCGGGCTTCCTGGCAATGTAGCCACTCCTTATTCTCCCATTATTCCCCTTAACATCTTTCCGACCTTCGGCCCGTCGCCCCTGACCGGTGTAGCCGCACCGCCGACTCCGCTGGGCTTGCAAGGAACGATGACTCCCGGTGGCACGCTCATGCCGCTTTTGTTGTCGAACAAGATCACGTACGCCCTTGCTACCAGTAACGGCGGCTTTCAGAGCAATTCGTTCTTCCAATTTTTGGAAAGCCATCAGTTAGCGAAAATCCTAGCGCAACCGCGAATTCTCGCGAACTCTGGCGAAGAAGCAAAGTTTTTGTCGGGTGGAGAAATTCCGATTGTCATCGCCCAGGCGCTTAACACTTCTATTGTGTTCAAGCAGTTCGGAACCTCGGTCGTTTTTATACCGACCGTAGTCGGGGACGACGAGATTGAGCTCGTAGTGAAACCGGAGGTTTCACAGCCAGATTACTCGCAAGGCGTACAGATGTTCGGCTTTAACGTGCCAGCATTTATCACGCAGCGCGCCGAAACGCAGGTACGGATGAAAAACAACGAAACCTTGATAATCGCTGGGCTGATTCAGGAGAACGTTCAACGGACGGTGACGAAAGTCCCCTATATGGGAGATATCCCATTCGCTGGCGCGTTGTTCCGAAACACGTCCTACAATCGGGTCAAGACGGAACTGGTTATCACGGTCACGCCCCAACTCGTGCGCGCGATTCCTCAAGGCGCGCAAGTAGCCAGACCCACTGACAGCGCGTCGATGACATACCAGGAAATTCGTACGCGCTCGTTGCCCCAGCCCGATCCCAGCCGACCGAGACTTTGGTAAACAAAACCAGTCCGATCCAACTGCCTGCGATGCTTTCGGGCAAAAAGAGTATACGACCTGATGCGCTCAAGGTTTGGATCGTCGCCCCTTCGCCGGAAGCTAGCGCGGCGGTGCGCAAAAGCTTAAACGAAATCCAAGACCCGCATCTCGATGTAAGACAAGAAGGAACGTTCGAGGGGCTTTTTACGCCAGCGGCGGCAGAGACGGACGTCATCGTGGTGGCCGGCGGCGACGAAGACTCGGCCATCGTTCGTCTGGTCCAGCGGTTTGCGCACGTGAAGAACAAGCCTGCGATCGTGGCTGTGGTAAGCGACGACTCGCAAGGAGCGATTCGGCGCGCGCTCAGAGCTGGAGCTGATGAGGTGGTCGCCGCGCCACCGAGTAAGGCCGATCTGACGCGTGCGCTGCTCAAAATCGATGAGATGCGTCGAGCCGCCTGCCGACCGAACAGAGGGCTCGTATGCTCGTTGGTCAGCGTCTCAGGAGGCGTCGGCGTGACGACGATTACCGCCAATTTGGCCTTCGCGTTCAAGCTTAAGGCTGATAAAAGGGTGGCGATTATCGATCTCGACCTCCAGGCGTCTGATTTATGCGCGGCTCTCAACGTTGAGCCAGAAAATACGATTATCGACGTTGCCAGTGACGGGCAAAGACTCGACTCCATCCGCCTCGAAGGCGCGCTGACCAAGGCTCCCGCTGGAATCTATCTGCTCGCGGCTCCCAAGCGTATCGAAGATTCCGAGCTGGTACACGCCCAGCTGATAACGTCGGTGGTCGAGCTTATGCGTGAGCTCTTCGATGTAGTACTGATCGATTGCGGTCGTCACGTCGACGAGTGCGTCGTAACCGCTTGGGAATGCTCCGACCGCCTGCTTTACGTCATCGATCAATCGATTGCGGCCCTGCGCGGGGCCTGGCGCTTCCTTGGCCTGATCAAGCGCCTCAATCTGTCAGCGGTCGAGCCTAAGTTCGTCGTCAACCGCTACTCCAAGCGAGAGCTTATCGGTGAAGCTCAAATCTCGCAGTCGCTTGGATACGCGGTTTTCGCCAAAATACCGAACGGCACTAAATCACTGCGCAGGGCCTTTCTCCAGGGACGACCTTTGTTCGAGAACGCTCCTCACTCTACGCTGGTGAAGAGCTATGCTTCTTTGGCGGCCAAGCTGTCCGGATGGTCGATGGATGGGTCATCTGGATGGTTGGGGAAATTCATCGCGAAATCGTTACGACTCAATGGTTTTGACGTGAAAGATTAATATGGGTCTGCTCGACAGAGTACTACTTAACGAGAATAGAACACCGAAGGTTGTACCACGAGCTTCGCGTGGCAACGGCAGGGAGCGAGCCGAGAGTATTTCTGCCAGTATCGGTGAACTCAAGGCCAAGGTTCACAAGAAACTGGTCGAAACGATTGAAATCTCAAAGATCGACACGATGGATCAGGAACTGCTCTCGGCGCAGTTGGTTGCAGCGGTCAACGAAACGTTCGAAGAAGAAGGCCGATTGCTGACCGATGCTGACCGTCAACGTTTGACTGAGGAGATTAAAAACGAGTTGCTCGGGTTGGGTCCCCTCGAAGCGCTGCTGAGTGACGACGAAATCTCGGACATTCTGGTCAACGGCTACAACCAGGTCTACGTCGAGCGACGAGGTCGCCTGTACAAGACCGACGTTACGTTTCGAGATAATGAGCATCTGATGCAAACGATCGACCGGATCGTTTCCCAGGTGGGGCGTCGCGTGGATGAGGCTTCGCCGATGGTGGACGCGCGACTTTGGGACGGTTCGCGCTTCAACGCCATAATTCCGCCTCTAGCTTTGGACGGTCCCGCGGTTTCGATTCGTCGGTTCGGCAAGGATCCCTTGACGATCGAGGACTTGCTAAATTTCGGTGCGCTCACAAAGCAGATGGCCGACTTTTTGGCGGCTGTGGTGCGTGCCCGCTTAAACGTTCTCATCTGTGGCGGCACGGGCTCGGGCAAAACGACGATGCTGAATTGCCTGTCGGGATTTATTCCTGCTGACGAGCGCATAATCACGATCGAGGATGCCGCTGAGCTTTGCCTTCAGCAGCCTCATGTGGTTCGGCTGGAATGCCGTCCACCCAATCTGGAGGGAAAGGGCGAGGTTACTCAGCGAGACTTGCTGCGCAATACGCTGCGAATGAGACCCGACCGGATTATCGTCGGCGAGGTGCGAGGCGCCGAAGTGCTTGACATGTTGCAGGCGATGTCGACCGGGCACGACGGCTCGATCGCCACAATTCACGCCAACAACCCGCGTGACAGCTTGGCGCGGCTTGAAATGATGATGTTGTTTGCCGGTGTGAATTTGCCTGAGCGCGCGATGCGACAGCAGATAGCGGCCGCTATCAACATTATCGTGCACGTAAGCCGTTTATCGGACGGCAGCCGTAAAGTCCTTAAAATCGCCGAGATAACGGGGATGGAGGGCGAGACCGTGATGATGCAAGACCTGTTCGAGTTTGTCCGAACAGGTGTCGACGCGAATGGCAGGGTGATGGGCTCGTTCAGAGCCACCGGTATTCGGTCCGCCTACAGTAGACGCCTTGCAGTTGCGGGTTTGGAGCTTGACCCGAACGTTTTCGCAAGCGGAGCCAACGCAGATGAATGACTTGCTCGTTGCCGTCGCCGTTTTCGCGTTGGCAATGGCGGTCGTGTTGTTACTGGATGTCACCGTCGTACGGCGAGCACGCCGACTCAAAGAGATTGTGTCGCAGCTGGAGCGCGCTCGCGAACTGGAGCCCACCTTAGCCCAGGCCATACAGGTCAACTGGAGAGCTAGGCAAAAACCTCTCGGGTCGATTCTTAGGCGTCTAGATGCAGCGATCGGATTGGAGAGCACGGTCTTGCGCGCTGGGCTCCGCATCGGCGTCTACCAGGCCTTTGTCGTTCTGGGACTTCTTTCGGCCGCCGGAGCTGCGTTAGGGCTGGTTTTTTTCGACGACCCGGTCGCCTCTGTTGGGTGCGGGTTCGCCGCCGCGTGCCTGGGCGTCGCGTACTTCAAATGGCGCGGTAACCGACGAGTGAAAACCTTAGTGCGCCAGCTTCCCCAGGCTCTGGATTTGATGAAGTCGTCGCTCGAAGCCGGACATACGTTCCCGCGTGCGTTGCAGGTCGTTGCCAGCGAGTTTTCCGACCCGCTGGCAGGCGAGGTACGCTTGGTGCTGGAACGAAACCGCCTAGGCGAACCGATCCAAAACGCCCTTGAAGAGATGGCCAAGCGGGTGGCGGACAGCGAGGTGTGGTTTCTGGTAGTGGGGGTGATATTGCAAAGCGAGGCCGGCGGCAGGATGGCTGAACTTCTCGGGCGACTAGCCGATACGGTGCGCACTCGGCAGCGAATTCAGATGCAACTGCGCAGCCTAACTGCTCAACCTCGGCTAAGCGGATGGGTGGTTGGATTGATGCCGGTAGTGGTGTTGGCAGCCTACGCCATTTTTGATCCCCACTACGTCCATATGCTGTTTTATGACCCAGTGGGGAAGAAGTTGTTAAAGGCAGCTTTGGCGCTCGATTTGCTCGCTTTGTTGGCGATTAGACGTACTCTTCGTCTCGACTTTTGAACCTCCTGACGATGCTCGACGATTCGATAATTATTGCCGCAGGCGTTTTCACGTTGCTCGCTGCTTGCGCTTCGATTATTTACTTCTGGATTTTCCATCCACAAGCGGCCGTCGAAAGTAGGCTTCGCTCGATGACCGCTAGACTCAGAGCGCTTGACGGCGTAACTGAGTTGCCAGAGCTAGAGAGCAACGGCGTCTCCAACGATCGATGGTTAGGATGGATTCTGCGCAAATTTCCTGAACCCAGCCTGCACGAGTCGAGGCGCCGAAAGCTTTTGCTCAAGTTAGCTAGAGCGGGGTTCGTAGGACGGTCCAATACCAAGGTATTCGAAGCTGCGCGGCTTATTTTGATGATTTTGCTGTCCGCGGGCGCGACAATTTTAGTCGCCCCTATTACGCGTTCCTGGAAAGACGCGGTTTTTAGCGCGGCTTGTGGAGTCGTGATGGGAGGGATCTTGCCTGACTACTATCTGGCCAGGCGGATACGAATGAGGCAAGCGCAGCTCAGTCGGGAGCTCGCCGACGTGATCGATCTTCTCATCGTTTGCGTCGAAGCAGGACAGGGGCTTTATGAAGCAGTCAAAACCGTGGGAAACGTCTGCGCTCGCCAGCGTCAAGCGTTCGGAGTAGAGCTAGCCATGCTGTCGGGTGAACTTGCCGCGGGAGCCTCGCTCGCCGAGGGGCTACATTCGATGGCTGAGCGAACCGGTCTTGACGATATCCGAAGCCTAGCGGCCGTGTTGGTGCAAAGCGAGAGGCTAGGAGCGCGGATGGGCGCCGCCTTGCGAGCGGTGTCCGACTCTTTGCGCTTGAAGCGAAAACTGCGAGCAGAGGAAGCGGCGCAGAAGGCTACGATCAAGATGCTATTTCCGCTCATCCTGTTCGTGTTGCCGGCGATGATGCTTGTAGTGGTGGGTCCGGCTTTGGTTCAAATTTTTGCAACGTTGCATAGGCAATAAGCTACATCCGTTCAGGCCGGCAATCCGATCTTAGAGCAACGACCGCTGGCAAAAAGCCATTTTCAAAACTTACACGCTTTCGAATCGGCAGTCTTGTCTTTACTCTGAGCCTTCGACTGGTCACGCCTTTACTTTGTCCGCACTGCCCGAGTCGAGAATCTGGGAGATCCCGTCCAGCGCGATCGCAAGCCAGTCCGGGCGATTATTCAGCTCGTAGCCCGCTTCGTAAATCGCTTTTTCCAGTACCAGCGTTTCCAGAAGCACGTGCAGCTCTTCGATGTCGGCGGGCAAAAAAGCCGCTCCTTGTGCCGTGCGCAAGTAAGCCCTGAGAAACGCCCAGGAGCACCAAGTTTGCCATGCGCGTGCCCAGGGAATCACTTGCGCCAGGGCGTCACCACTTAGCGCGCCGGTCTTGCTCAGATTGAGCAACCCACTGAACGAGGCATAATGGAATGACCGAAGCATTCCAGCGACGTCACGGAACGCAGGGCGCTGGCGCCGACGCTCGCTGAGCGAGCGAGCCGGCTCGCCCTCGAAATCGATAAATACGAAGTCTTTCCCGGTGTTGAGAATCTGCCCCAGGTGAAGATCGCCGTGACAGCGAATTAACTTTGCTGTTATTTTCGCTTTAAGAAACTGTTCGAACCTTGCATTTATGTCGTCCTGCCGCGCAAGTATAGCTTGCGCTCGCTTGCGCGTCTCTTCGTCCAACGATCCCAGACCGGCGCGCAACGCTCTGAACGTGCTGTTCGCAAGGTTGCGCATCGACTGGTATGTCGAGCGCTGATAAAGTTTGGTAAAAGGCTGGGGAGCGAAAGCAGGGTCCTCGGAGAGCGACGCCAAGGCGAGATGAAGTTCGGCGGTGCGCTGACCCAAGAGCTGGGCAACTTCTAGATAGGCGCCGATCATCTCGGCGACCTCCGCCTCGGGCTTGTCCTCGCTGATCAGGTAGGCGAGCGGCTTGGTCGGCAAGCGTGGCAACCCAGCCTTGGCAGTCGCTACGCGCTCAAAGAAAAGAGCTGTTTCTTTGGCGGTAAATTCCCATGCGTCGCCTTGATTTGCCACGTAACCATGTACTACCGCTACGGTGTGGGGCTCGTTACGGCCGACCTGATACTCCAGATAACCGACCAGAGGCGGCACGTAGCGGAACGCGGCCTGTTCCGTCAGCATCCTGCCTAGCTCAAGTTCCGGGCTTACACCGGCTTCTACTTGCCGAAACAGCTTAAGAATGAAACGGTCGCCGTATACGATCGACGAGTTGGTCTGCTCTGCTCGGGATATGCGCGGCTTGAGCAGAGCCCCGTTGGTCTCGCCTCTCAATTTTCGATACGCAACAAGCTGCGAGCCTACCAGCTGCCCTTCCAGGCCATGGAGCTTGCGCCGTCGGTCGATTACGTCGAGCAGCGCTTGAGCGAAGCCCTCGTCGCTCAGTGCGTCGTAAATCAGTAGTTCTTGGCTTTCGCCGCGACGCTTCAGAAGCGTCACTTGCACCAATTCGCGCTCGGGAAAGCGCGACCGCACTTCGGATGCGACGGGGCCGGAAGCCATACCCAACGCTAGCAAGTACGTGTCCGGATCGCCCGAAACGTACTCCAGGCGAACAAAGGTCAGGTCAATTCGCCTGCCCTCGTTAGCCATCGGGATGATATCGACGATTTGCGCTCGGCGCACCACACGGGTCTTGTGGCGAAACCATCGTTGTTGTGGGACATAGTCGAGAAGCGCGCGTTCGAGAACTTCGCGCGCCTCACCACGCAAAGCCGTCTCTAATGGACCTTCTATCGTGATGCGCGGAATCTCCGTTCTGGCGCGCTCGAGCTTCACCGTCGCGGCGCGCGGTCTTTCTAGCGAAAACCAGATGAAGCCGTGCGGCCCCAAGGTCAGCGGATAAGGCTGCTCGCCGATGGATGGGAACGGAGCGCGACTGAACAATTCGACCGGGGTAAAACCCTTGAAGCGTGCCAAGTCCAGCTGTACGTATTGGACGAATCGAGACAGGTTGGCGACAACCAAGATCAACTCTTCCTGATACGAGCGAAGAAAGGCGAGGATCCGGGAATTTTCAGGATTTAAAAACTCGATTGTGCCGCGGCCGAAAGCTTTGAACTGCTTGCGAAGCGCGATAAGACGCTTCATCCACCATAATAACGAGTGCGGATTTCGTAGTTGCGCTTCAACGTTGACCGTCTGATAGTGATACTCGTAGTCGATTATCACAGGTAGGATCAGGCGCTGGGGATTTGCGCGGGAAAAGCCGGCGTTCAAATCCCCGCTCCATTGCATCGGCGTCCGCACGCCATCACGATCGCCGAGATAAACGTTGTCCCCCATGCCGATTTCGTCGCCGTAGTAAATCACGGGTGTTCCGGGTAGCGAGAGCAATAGCCCGTTGAGCAACTCGATCGTGCGCCGGTTGTTGCCCAAAAGTGGCGCTAGGCGGCGACGTATGCCGAGGTTCAAGCGCATCCGCGACTCCTGCGCGTATGCTCGATACATGAATTCGCGCTCTTCTTCGGTTACCATCTCGAGGGTGAGCTCGTCGTGGTTGCGCAAGAACAATGCCCATTGACAATTGTCCGGGATCGGAGGCGTTTGCGCCCAAATGTCGACGATCGGAAAGCGGTCCTCCATCCGGATGGCCATGAACAGGCGCGGCATCAGCGGAAAGTGAAATGCCATATGGCATTCGTCCCCCTGGGCGAAGTACGCTACCGCATCCTCGGGCCACTGGTTCGCCTCCGCAAGCAGCATCCGGTTGGGAAATTTGGCATCCACGCGAGCTCTCAACTCTTTTAGAAATGCGTGAGTCTCTGGCAGATTCTCGCAGTTGGTTCCTTCCCGTTCGAAGAGGTAAGGCACCGCGTCCAAGCGGAGGCCATCTACTCCCATTCCAAGCCAGAAGTCGACGACGCGCAAAATCGCTTGACGAGTCGCAGGGTTGTCGAAGTTGAGGTCGGGTTGATGGGAGTAGAAACGATGCCAGTAGTAAGCCTTGGCGACCGGATCCCACGCCCAGTTCGACTGCTCGAAGTCTTGGAAAATTATCCGAGCCTCCTGGTATCGCTGGGGGGTGTCGCTCCATACATAAAAGTTGCGATACACGCTACCCGCCGGAGCGCGCCGCGCACGCTGAAACCAGGGATGATCGGAGGAGGTGTGGTTGAGCACAAGCTCGGTCACGATACGTAGTCCTCGTCGATGCGCTTCGTAGAGCAAAGTTTTGAAATCCTGAAGCGTGCCGCAGTCCGGATGAACGTTAAAATAGTCGGATATGTCGTACCCGTCGTCGCGCAGCGGCGAGGGGTAAAACGGTAGCAACCAGATCGTCGTCACTCCCAGGTCTCGGAGGTAGTCGAGCTTTTGTATGAGCCCCGGAAAGTCGCCAATCCCGTCAGCGTTGCTGTCGTAAAACGAGCGCACGCGGAGCTCGTAAAAAATCGCGTCTTTGTACCACAACGGGTCGCTAGGACCTTCGAACTCTCGCTGTTTGCGCCTCACAGTCTTTGCTCCACGCGAAGAATATGAGCTGGATTTACCTGGGGATCCAGACGCACGTAATTGCGTTCGGACCAGGTGTAGGTTGCGCCGCTCAACAAATCCTTAACTACATAAGCCTGGCCTGGGGCCACGCCGACCGAATCGCACGGGACGGTTACGGTGGCTTCTCTTGTGTTGAAGGGATCCAGGTTGACCGCAACCAAAATTACGTTGCTCATATCAGCGGTCGACTTTACGTAAAAAAGAATCGCGTCGTTGTCGGCAGGCAAAAAACGCAGGTTGGTTAGATACTGAAGCGCTGGGTTCTCACGCCTTATCGCGTTGACCAGCGCGATGTAGTCCTTTATGTTGCCCGGTTTGTTCCAGTCGCGGACCTTGATTTCGTACTTCTCGGAGTTCATGTATTCCTCAGTCCCAGGTATCGCCTCGTTTTCGCACAATTCATAACCGCTATAAATTCCGAATGACGGCGAAAGCGTGGCCGCGAGAATCAGCCGCATCTGAAAAGCCGGCCGACCGCCGGTCTGCAAAATAGGCGACAGGATATCAGGCGTGTTGGTGAAAAAGTTTGGCCGGAAGTATTCCGCCATTTCACTCTGTGTAAGTTCTGTTAAATATTCAGTGAGTTCTTGCTTGGTATTGCGCCAAGTAAAATAAGTGTATGACTGAGTAAAGCCGACTTTAGCCAAAACTTTCATCAACTTCGGTCGCGTAAATGCTTCGGAAAGGAAGATGACGTCAGGATAGTCTTTGTGGATCTCTTCGATTAGCCAGTGCCAAAACATGATCGGTTTGGTATGTGGATTATCGACCCGAAAAATGCGGATCCCTCGGCGTATCCAGAACAGTAGGACCCAAAGAAGTTCGGCTTTAAGCCCTTCTTGGTCTGGCGTGTCGAAGTCGATCGGGTATATATCTTGGTACTCCTTAGGAGGGTTTTCCGCATACTTTATTGAGCCGTCGGGGCGATGGCGGAACCACTCGGGGTGCTCTCGGACCCAAGGATGATCGGGCGAGCACTGAATCGCAAAGTCGAGGGCCACTTCGAGTCCCTTTTCCTGGGCCGTTTTTACGAAATGGTCGAAGTCTTCGAGGGTCCCGAGCGAGGGATCGACTGCGGTGTGCCCGCCGGCGGAAGAGCCGATGGCCCATGGGCTCCCCGGGCTATCAGGGAGCGGAACGAGCGAGTTATTGGGGCCCTTGCGGTTGGTGATACCGATCGGATGGATGGGTGTAAGGTACAAGACGTCAAATCCCATCCTTTGAATGTCGTCGAGCCTCCGTTCTGCTTCTAGAAACGTGCTCGGCTTGCCCGGTTCCGTGCCTTGAGAGCGGGGGAACATTTCGTACCAGGAGCTGAAGCGCGCCTTCGGCCGGTCAACGATAATCTCAAGGTACGGTTTGTGAACCATCGCATCCTCGCGCGGGTCGAGCACGGCTGCCAGGCGCCTAACTGCGTCGTCCAGCGCAAGCCGCACGGCGTCTTGATGGCTGGACCGTTTAAGTCTTTCCACCAGTGCCTTAAGCTCCTCAACGGCCGCCGAGTTCTTGACGGCGCGCCCGCAGATTTTTTCGAGCAGAGCGATTCCCTCGAGCAAGTCTGAGCCTACGTCACGTCCAGCTTCGACCTTCTTTTTGAAATCACTTTGCCACGAGGCGAAATAATCGGTCCATCCAACAACGGTATATACGTAGCGCGCGTTTTCCTCCACGACGAACTGACCCCTGTAGCGGTCGTTGCCCAGCGCATCCATAGGCGTTTCGTCAAGGTTCCTATCTCCTTTGCGTCCCCATAGAAGCGCCGCGCGCACGATCTGATGGCCGTCTCGAAAGACGTCAGCCTCGACCGTCACCGTGTCGCCGACAATCCGCTTGATCGGCCAGCGGCCACAGTCCAAACATGGCGTGATATTCTCTATCACTATATGCTCGTACATTTTAATTCGTTTCCCTTCTGCCCGAACTTGAAAATATCTAGGTACGTGATCACTACATGCGCGGCTATCCATTAACGGCCGAAGATGGGTATGCCTCACCCAGGCGCCATCGTACTTGCGCGGAAAATCACTAAATCGCCATCTCTGCGTTTGCCTAAGAGACTGACTACGACGCGGCGTGCTTGGCGTTCTGCCGTCCTGTGGGGATAATACCGGCACCTTTGCGCGACCTTCGGGTCACGGCAACAGCCATAGGTCTGTTACTTCGCACGTCTTGAAATTCTAACTATTGTTTAGTCGACAGATCAAATGCTTGGTCCGGGCAACTCCGGCGTCCTTGGCGAAAGCTCAGAAACGTCTGGCAGAGTCCTGAAGCGGTTGGCCTACTTTTATTATTTACGGCCGCGTCATTTCGCTTAGGTTCGCCGTTGCCTCTGATGCGAAAGCCCGCCTTTTTATGGGCTTGCGAAAGTCTATGCCGCTCTGCCCAAGCCCTTTAAGCGCATCGGGTAAGGTAGGTTCTACAATTGCTGCGGCTTTGGTCACGACTCGGAGCAGGAGTTACCGTATCGGCCGAAGTTATTGTATTAGGCTTAAAATCTGCGAGCCTAGGGTGTAGCGCGCCGATTGTGTAGTGTCTTTACAACTGAGCGCCGTTGCCGATGGGGACTTGGCTGGCCACGGTGTTCAAGAAGTGCGCTCCAACAAAATGCTCTTCGACAGTTTTCGAATGTATTGCATGGGTGCTAGCCTATAGCGACAGGTGATCTAGCAACGTTTGGTCGCGCGTTGCCGGGCTTGCAGCCGACAAGAATATGTAACCTAGGTGAATCTCGTGGGCTGATAAGTCTGTGCTCGGCTGAAGCTCGGAGCGTGGTTTTAAAACTTGCTAATTCAATTGCGCGGAGATTGGGGCGATGGAAGTCAACGGACACAAAGTGAAATTTGGGGTTTTTTTGCCGCAGGCAGGCTTCCAATTCGAAGCGCTTGCCGAGCGGGCATCGCTCATCGAACAACTTGGGTATCACTCGCTATGGTTGGTCGATCACATGTGGAGCCCCCGAGCCAAGGACATCGATCATCTGGAATGCTTGATGTCGTTGTGCGGGCTTGCATCCCGGACGCAACGCTTGAGACTGGGCACGTTGGTGTTGTGCAACTCGTTTCGTAATCCTGCATTACTGGCTAAGATGCTCAGCACGCTCGACCACATAAGTGCTGGGCGCTTAGAAGTCGGCCTGGGTGCAGGATGGATGGCCGAGGAGTTTGAGGGATATGGCTATGAGTTTGCGCCGATCGGTACGAGGCTCAAACAGCTGGAGGAAAGCCTCCGAATTCTTAAGTCGATGTTCACCGAGTCGCGCACCACTTTTCATGGTAAGTTCTACAAGGTGACCGACGCCCCAAATAATCCAAAGCCTTTGCAAAAACCCCATCCGCCGCTCACGATCGGAGGTAGCGGAGAGAAAGTGATGCTGCGCTTGGTGGCTCGTTACGCTGACCGATGGAACTGTCCGGCCGGTTACCGGAGGTTCGAGCAAAAACTTAACGCCTTAAGAGCTCATTGCGAAGCTGTGGGGCGTGATATACGAACACTGGAGCTGTCAGAACAAGTGCTGGTGTGCGTGCGCGCGACACAAGCTGAGGTCGACCAGGAATGGGAGCGGGTCAAAAACCTAAAGCCATTCTCGTTTACCGCTATTAAAGGCACGCCGCCGCAAGTAATCGAGTCGATTCGCGAGAGAGTTGGCAGAGGTGTGAGCTTGTTTACGATTTTCTTTAGCGATTTAGCTTCGCCAGAAACGTTAAAGTTGTTCGCGCATGAGGTAATTCCGGCTTTCGCTTGAAAGTGATGGTTACCTTGTTACGCTAGTTTACTTTTCGATGTCCAGCTGCAGAACTAACGAAACAAGCCGCGCCGGTAGTAATCCATGGTCGGCGCGGGAGCCCTGCAGTGGTTTCGCTTATGGGGAAACATGAGAAAGTTTCACGCCACGTTCACTTGAACCAGCGGCGTAATGCGAGCGGTACCTCGGTCAAACTCCCGACGCGCCGCGCGCTGCTGACGCGCTCACCTACACCGAGAAAGTTAACTCCCGCGGCCTTTGCCGCCGCTTCATCGATCTCGCTGTCGCCGACGTACACTGCCTTACTGGGTTGCTTAAGCCCGGTCCGCTCGAGACACAAGGTCAGCATGTCAGGAGCCGGCTTCGGTCTGACGTTGTCAGCGCAACTGGCGACCGCATCGAACACGTCGGTTAATTGAAAGTGTCGTAGCAAGCTCTGCACGGTTGCCGACCTGTTAGTGGCTAGGCCTAAGCGGTAGCTTTTGCGCAAGTCGAGCAGAAAGGGTCGAAGAGCCACGGGCGGCCGCAGTAACTTGAAGAATTGTTCGAAGTCGAGCTGTGCGCTTATTTCCCGCATTCGCTTAAGCCGCTCTTCATTGCCCTGCGAGCGCAGTTCAAACACCTGAGCAGCTGACAGAAAAACGCAAGCTTTCTCCTCCTCAGGTGTAAGTGGTGGCTCGCCCACAGCTTGGAAGATCGTATTATAGTAGGCGATGTTTGACTCGTCGGACTGGAAAAGCACACCGTCAGCATCAAAAATCACGAGTTCTAGCATTTTTAGTCTTCGATCGCAGCGTTAGCGTTTCTTTTAGCGCGAAACCGCCAAATTTGTTCACGAGCGTCCAAGGAAACGGCTTCTCTCCATGGTTCAAGGTTTGTCAGTATGTGAAACCGGCGTGCGATTCAAGCGACAACAGAGCGGCCGACTACGCCTGCCCGCACCTGTAAAACGAACACATCCGCCCGAGTTGGCTAACTCCTGGTTCGCGATTTTTGGCCTTCAAGTAGGCTAGACTTTGCAGCGCTCGCTGCGGTTCAATCTTGTGTCGACGACTTCTATATAAAAGGCCAATGTTGCTTTTGGCAAAGTTTTTCGACCTGTTTTCGTCCTGAGGTACGTTGTGCCTCGGCAAAGGCGTCTGCTATCGAAGAAGTCTTGCGTGGCTCTCAGGAGGTCTATGTATCTGCGCGCTGGAGTTTTACTACGTCGCTCGCTCGTGGCGCAACAATGTAGATCTGTGCAGCTTAGGCTTTCGGGTCTTGCAGGTTGTGCCAGTCTAAACGTTCGTCGGCCAAGCTCTGGAAAGAGTTTAGGCGGTCGACTCGGCGCGATAGCTATAGCGCTTATCGTTTGCGCATTTGGATTTGTCTCTGTTAGTTCGGCCGATTTTCCCGGGAATCCCGCTAAGAAAGAGAAGAGCGAGGTCAACGCTGAGGCAAAGGTCGAGCGCTCGGTATTGTCGTTTCTAGATGAGGTTCTGGACTGGTATCGAATGGCAAAAACTCCGCCCCAGGCGCCTGTGGAGCCTGCGCTGGCGATAATCTCAGAGGCCCAGTACAAAACTGCTCTCGAGGTTGTGCGAGTCTCGTTTGAATATGCCAGGGCGTGTGCAGCAATGCTGCCTAAGATGCCGGCGGCCGACGCTTTGATTACGAAAGTCCCCGCTAATCCACCGTCCGGATCGGACACCGATCTTAGCCAACGCAAGACACAAGTCGAGGCTGAAATTCAAGCCTTATCGAGCAGGTTAAACGAGCTCAAAGCACAAGCCGCTAATGCTTCGCCGGTGGCAAAGCCTGCAATTTTAGCTCAGATAACAGACACGGAAAACAAACTTGCGGTTGATAAGGCCCGGCTCGACTTCTACAACAAGGTCGAGAAATTTCAGAAAGGCACCGCTAATCCTCTCGGAACGGTTGACGGGCTTCTTGAACAAATCAACGATCTTGCCGATTCAGTTCCCGAACTCGGTCTCGGGAAAGCCGCCGTCAGCGCGGTAAGTACTCAACAATCCGCTCTCGATTCTGCGGCGTCAAGCGGGGGCATCTGGGGGCGTATCAACCAGCTGTTCGCGCTGCAAAAGGAAAGGAGTAGGGTCCAGCATCTGTTAGCTAGAACGATTCAATTGCAGCGCGACTTTGATAAGACCAGGGAGGACTTGCGCACTCGGGCAAGAGAACTACTCAAAGCGCTCGAAGAGGTTGAAAACTCTGAATCAGCAGTGGCGGATCCAGGGGCCATGCAACAGCGTAACCGACAGTTCGAGGCCGCACTAGCTGAGCTTCGCCTTTTAGGGGACGCCGCTGCGCCGATCGTAGCAGGGCATTCTCTACTCAAACGCTACCAGGCGGGCTTGAACCAATATATTGAGGGACTGAGACAATCCTCCTACCGTGCAATCCGGGATTTGATCGAGCAAGGACTCTTATTGTCCGTGGTTTTCGGCTTTATTTTCGGTGGTGCTGTGCTGTGGCGGCAGTTGGCGCTTAAGTATATAGCCGACCACCGACGGCTTCACCAAGTTATGGTGTTCCGAACGATTACAGTTATCACGGTTAGCCTGATGGTGCTTGTATTCAAGTTTGCGACAGACATGGCGGCTTTGGCGACGTTTACTGGCTTTGCCGCCGCAGGCATTGCTTTTGCTTTACAGAACGTAATTCTATCGCTTGTCGGGTATTTCTCGATCATTGGCCGTAACGGTGCACGGGTAGGGGACCGAGTGGGTTTGCAGGGGCCATACGGGTACGTTTATGGCGAGGTACAGGAATTAGGCCTGCTGCGAATAAGTCTACGCGAGCTTACGGGTGGCCCGGACAACTGGGTTCCGACCGGGCGCACAATTGTGTTTCCAAATTCCGTGGTTTTCACGGGTAGTTTCCTAAAGCTGCCCCGCGCATCGTCCACAATACCGTCGAAAATATCACCGAATCCGCAGCAACAAGCGTCTGCCACCTGACTTCATTTCTCTGATAACGGCTGGTGAAGCGCTCCGTACAAACCAGGCAGCTGCGCGATAGCTGTGCCCGCTAGCTTTTTCCATCGGTTTGACCTCCGGATTGCTGTAGCTTTTGGGCGTGCCATTTTTCAAATGGGATATCTTCGACGCCTAGCAAAAGCGATAGTCTCGCGTCTTACGAGATATCGGCTCTGTCTCTTTTAAGGCAATTGATTGCCTTCCTTCGAATCGGCTGCCACTCATGCGTATCTCGCTAATTCGGGCGTTTAAACTGTCCGAGCGCCGGCCTTGCCGCGCCATGTTCTCCGCATTTCACTTGCCAAACAGCCAGCACACCGACTCTCTGTTTTTGCCGTGATTAAACATCACGCCAAAAGAGGGGTACGGGAAAAGAGAAGAACAGAAAATATGCGGGAATTCGGGAAATAGAATTGCGTTTGAAACGATCTGTCCGAATTTTGTCCGAATTCACGCCTGCGACTTACAAACCACAAACCTTGTTCGAATTGGTGTTTGTGCGGGGCAAAGGCCGGGCTCTGTTCGAATTGGCACCGGCGCCCGTGAAACCACAAACTTCGTTCGAACCTGCACTCCTGCCGGTCAAATCCACAATCCCGTTCGAATTGCCGTCCGCACCCGTCAGGTCACCAACTTCATTCTAACCGGCACTCGTGCCCGTAAAATCCAGAACTTTGTCCAAATCGGCACCGGCGCCGGTCAAATTAAGAGCTCCGTTCAAACTGGCACCCGCGCCGGTCAAAACACGAGCTTCGTTCGAATCGGCATTTGCGCACGTCAAATCCAGAACTTTGCTCGACTTGGCACCCTAGCCCTACAGGTTGCGCACTTCCTGCGAATCAGCATTCGCGCGCTCCAAATCCTGAACCTCGTGCGGACCGGGATTCGCGCCCTTAAAATCCCGAACTTCGCACAAATCGGGACTTGCGCCGGTCAAATTCCGCGCTTTGTTCAAATTAACACCCAAGCCCTCGAAGTTCCGAACTGCGTCCTAATCAGGAGTCGTGTCGTACCGACGCCGAACTTTTTTCGAATCGGCACTTCTGCCCGTCAAATCACCAGTTTTGTTCGAATCGGTATCAGCGCCCTTCACGCTCCAAGCTTCGTGCGAATCAGCATTCGCGCCCCACAAATCCCAAATTGTGTTCCAACCGGGACTCGTGCCCTGCTGATCCCCGATTTGATGAAAATTGGCATTCGCCCTGGACAAATCCAGAACTTCGTCCGAAACGATATCCGTACCGTCCTTGTCCCAACCCGCACCCGCATCTCCAAAACCCAAAACCCCAATCGACCGTCTCGCCACGCTCACCTAAACCCCATCCCCAATGCTAAACCAATTCGACCTTCGGCAAAGTCGAACCCTAATCGCAAAGCAAAAATCCTCCAATCCTACCGCACACAAAAAATCTACCGCGCGTTGGGCGCCCGCTCGGACCTCCCAGTCCGAAAGCCCTCGGACGACACCTTCGCTTGTCGCCGAATCAACCTCGTCGCGTTAAAGCCGGCCCAAGGCGCCCGCGTGCAAACGAACGATCTTTTCCTCTCGCGATACGCGGCCCAAGCGCCTGGGGCGCAGCGTCGGTTAAAGTGGCGAACTCAAAGCGCCTTCTCGACCCCTTTAAACGCCGCGTACGCAACCTCAAGGCCGCGCTGGCTCGAGCGCGCAAAAAGTCGCGCACCAAAAAATCCGCGCCATTAGTCGGAGGCTAAAACCTATGCGCATCAGAACGATTCGACCCGAGTTCTGGGAAAGCCCCCAAATCGGCCGCCTAAGTCACCATGCCCGGCTCACTTTTATCGGCCTGTGGAATATGGCCGACCGCGAAGGGCGGCTCAAGGACCGTCCCGAACATATCGCGATAAAGCTCTTCCCTTACGACCGGCTCAAGCCCGCGCAGGTCGACCGCTGGCTCGAAGAGCTTGCGCGCCAAAACTTGATCGTACGCTACCGCGTCGCAGGCGAAGCGTATATCGCGATTCCCACCTGGCGACGCCATCAACGGCCTCATCCGCACGAAGCGCAAAGCGAGATTCCCCCTCCGCCGCCCGAATCTTGCGCTTCCAAAAACGTGAGCTTTTCGCCGCCCCCACCCTCGACCTCGCGCGCCCACGAACTCGACCCAGATTCGCCATCCACGCAGGCCTCGAGCCCGAGCCAAATCAGTTCAGATCCCTGCGCCCTGCACGCCCCTGACCCTGAGAAAAGCAGCAACTACGAGTTACCGCCCGCGGCCCATACTCCAGCACCTCCTAACGCCCGTCCACGCCTCGCTAGCGACAGCGATTTTCCTTCCTTTTCGCCTCGCTCGTCGCACTCAACCGCTAGCTCGCCGATCCATTCCGCTGGCCAAGCCGTTAAATGTAACGGCAAGGCGCTAAATGGCGATCCAGCCTCCAGATCGATCAATTCGCTATCGTCCAATGTCCAATCGTTGTTCTCTCCTAATTCCGTTGATACCGCCGGCAGCTGCACTGCGGACCAGGCCGTCGCCTTCCATGCACGTGCTTCGGCCGACCCCAGCACTTTTTCGGCGCGCCGTCGGGTCGAAGTCGGCTTTTCGTGCGCCGACGCCGAGGCAAACAGCAGCTTTTCTGCGGCGCTATCGGCAAGCGTCGGCGGCGACTGGTCCGAGGAGAATTCTTTAGGCCGCTTGTGCCGCCAAGCGAGCGGTTTAGGCAGCCTCCTGTTGCCCAAAACGATTTCCTCCAGCTGCGCTGCTTCGGGCTCGGATACGCCTTGCCTGGCGCGCAGTTGCGGCCCGGACGGTGACCGCGCCGGCGCTGGCGCTTATTTTCCCGAGCGCGAACCCACCCAGGGCGCGCCCTTCAAGCCCTCCAGTGCAAGTGCCGGCGGCGCGGACGGCACGGCTGGAGGCGGCGAATTGCGATGGGAGGAGCAGGACCGATGGCTCGAGCGCTTTTTGCGCAAGCGCCAAAGGACTTTCAGCGGGCCGACGCTAGACGTTCTGCTTTCGGATTATGACTTTTGGTGTCGGCTTAGCGAGGCCGTCGGCGGGCTTAGCCTTGAGATGCTCGAGGCGGAGTTCGCCAAGATGGCGCTCTGGTTGGATGGAAACCCGAGCCGGGCGCCCTCGGCGCAAACGGTCAAGCGGTTCGTCGCGCGCTGGCTCGAGCGCGCCGTCGAAGGGCAGACCAGGAGGCGATAGGATGGCGATTAAGCGGCGATTTTCGAACTCGGCAGGCGAACGCGCGTTTTGCCCCGAATGCGGCGCTGACCTTGGGGCGCTTGGATGGAAGCCACAGACGCCGGTTTTCCATTGCGAAGGCGGGCGCGCGCTGTTCGCGCAAATGACCAACCCGCATCTGCCCCATCATTCGCCCGCACCGCCCCATCCGCCGTGCTGGCGATGCGGCGCGCCGATGGGGTGTGCGCGATGCGCCGGGCCGCTCGAGGAGCTTATCTGCCGCGACTGCAACGTACTTGCCAACAAGGCGGCGCTGCTTGCGCGCGGCCTCCTGCCCGGACAGACGATCGCCGACTACCCCGCGCACTGGCATCCCGACTTCTTCGCCCGCGGCTTCGACGCGCTCGTGCCGCCCGCGCCTGGCGCCCTTTTGCGCCTGAGCGCCGCTCTTATCGCGCTGGAAGGCGAAAAAAGGCGCGACGAAAGCCGCGATTAGGCCTATCAAAAGGTGCGTTAGAGGTCACGATTAAGCCGACCAAAAAGGCGCGATGGGGACCGCGACTAGGCGGACCAAAAAGGCGCGACGGGGAGCACGATTGAGCGTACCAAAGAAACAGATCCAAAAAATCGAGCGAGGCGATCGATGCGAACGAGGGATAAGCGGCCGACCAACCAAAGGACTTCCACTCGAGGACCGAAACGAAAAAATGGGATTAAAGCCGCAACCAAACGCGGTTCGGCAAAACCCCTGCTGCCACAGGTTGCGGCGAGCGGCGAGACCAGGAGCGAGCGGAAGGCCCCTGGAAGAGGCGTCGGCGAACTTGCGGCGCTTTTGCGCGAGGCTCGACAGGAGCCGACGAGCGACCTGGAGCAGGCGCGACAAGCGATGCTCCGGCGGCTTGGTGCGATGCGCAGGCTTTTGTGGCAACATTTTGAGCGCGAGCCGCTAAAAGCGATCGACCGGGCGCTTAAGATCGAGGAGCGCGAAGCGGCCCTTCTGGGGCTCGACGCGCCGGCGCGCCAACAGACCGAGGCCACGCTTGCCTCGTTCGACAAACTGTCGATCGTGGCGTTGCGCGAATATCTGGCGGCGCCGAATAGTTCTGTCTACCTGGGCGACGAGTCGCAGGCCGACGACGCCAAGCAAGGCGACGACGCCGCCGCTGACGACGCCAAGCAAGACGACGCTGACGAAGCTTAGCGCGTCAAAAATTTCGAGAGCCTCAATCAGAGCAAACTTGCATATCACGGCGCCGGACCTGGATCCTGCCCGGTCGGGGCATCTAGACCCCCGCTTTGGTCTGGTTTTGCCCCTCGCAGGGTGCAAATCCCCACAATTTTGCGTCTGGGGAGTTGCTTTATCGCGTATTTATGGTTACAAGCTAAGCTCGTGGCTGCGAAGGAGGTTGATGGGGAATTATGCAAGTCACGCGTGGATGGATATATAATTAGACTATGGTACAGAGGGTTACGGCTATGAAGGCGAAATCGAAACCGATGGTGAAGGCGCAAAAAGTTTCCAAGCCGCCTAAGAAAGCGGACTCCTACACCGTCAAGCTCGATTTGCAGGGGCGAATCGTTATTCCCGCCCCGGTGCGCAAGGCGCTAAGGCTCAAGGCCGGCGACAATGTGACCTGCACGCTTCGCGGAAGCGAACTTGCGCTTACGTTCAAGCGCAGGAGCAGCTGAGCGGCAAGCGTGCGGTGTCAGCGTCGGCGCGGTAGACGACGCCGGCGCGCACATTTTGGGGGGAAGACGACGCTCGGTTGCGGAAACGATACAAACGGGGGGTTCGGTTCACACAAGCTCGGCGCCCGTGGTAGAGAGGGCGCGAAAGAGGCTCCGTTCGGGCGGGTTTGCGCGGGGGCTGGCGCTTTGCGCTCGCTTGTTCCGCTCGGGGGCGTCTTTTCGCGCCGCTCCATCCAGGGCGCGGGCCGCCACGAGATAGACCCGGCCAAGGCCCCTTGTTTGGCGGTGACGTTTTAGCCTGGAAGGTGCGCGCCTTCCAAATTGGCTTGCGCGCGCCGCAAACTTATCTTGCAACGCCGGGACCGCCTTTCGCCGGTGCGCAGGTGCCTCTGGGAGGAGGCCTCGGCGAAAGAGCGCACCTTCGAGCCGTCGTGCGCAGCCGCGGCGCGAAAGCGCCAAGATGGTTCGGCGCGTCCGTGGGCTTGCGCGCTCCTCGGGCCTTTGCGCCCAGGCCGCAAGCGCGCAAGAGCGCTTAGCGCTAGGGGTGTGCTGAATGGTTCGAGACGTGCGCGGCTTTAGCCCGGGGCGGCTTGTTCGGAGCTTGAGCGCTGGGCGCCTTCGGTCGGACGGCGCGCAAAGTTGCGCCGCTCAGTATTCCCATCGATGGCCGCTCCAGTTGAAAAGCTCGACCGTATCGGTGCTGCCGATAAGTTTGGGTTGGCTACGCTTGGCCTCTTCCACGGTGCGCCCGACCAAGTAGTAGACCATCTCGCGGTATACGATTTTGCCGACGGGCTGGCCTTTTGCTGAGCGCTTGCAGACGCAGCTTTCGATCGGGCCGTAGCCGACGTAGGTCGCGGTCTGGTAGCCGTTGCGCTCGCTCCATCTAAGGTTGGCAAGGTTGTCCTGCTCGCGTTGGCGCAGTTTTCGTTCCCACTCGCGGCAGAAGGCCGGAAAGGCGCGTTCGGCCTCGCGGTAAAGGCTCGAGCTGTCGTCGGCGCGCGCGGCTCTGGCGGTCAGGCTTGCGCCCGGGCGCTGTGCGTCGAGTCCTTGGGCGGCGGCCGATTTTGCTTGGGCAAGAGCGATCACGCACAAAAGTAGCGCCGCCGCGGACGAGCGGATCACGGCGGCAGTCGATCCGAACTTCCCCATAGCTCTCGACTCTTCTCCCCCTGCCGGGCTTTCGGTTTTTCAAGCTACAAGCCTTAATCCGGCCGCGCCCTTGAAGTCAACAGGGCGCGGCCGGAGCCTTAGCGCGTGTCGGCCAACGGGTGTGGCTTGCGCTACTGAATCGGGATCAGTTCGACTCGGCGGTTTTGCGCGCGGCCTTCGGCGGTTCGGTTGGTGGCCACGAAATGGGTCTTGCCGTAGCCGTGGATAATCAGCCGATCGCGCGCGATTCCGTGCGCTTCAAGGTAGCGCGCCACCGCTTGGGCACGCCGCTCGGAAAGCCTTAAATTGTAGGCCTCGCTGCCGATAGCGTCGGTGTAGCCGTTGACCTCGACCCGCAAATTGGGGTTCTCCTTGAGCGTCTCCACGGCCTCATCCAGCACCGGCTCGTCGACCGGCCGGATCACCGCTTTGTCGAAGT
This sequence comes from Pseudomonadota bacterium, assembly GCA_021324755.1. GTDB lineage: Bacteria > Desulfobacterota > Binatia > Binatales > Binataceae > JAJPIL01. Next base: position 16,250 of record JAJPIL010000001.1, on the reverse strand, counting down.
CGAAGTGCACGCCGCGCAGAATAATCTTCTTAGCTGGGGGCGCAGCAGGCGGAGGTGGAGGTGGGGGAGGTGGCGGTGGCGGCGGCGGTGGCGGCGGCGGTGGCGCGGCTTGCGCCTGCTGCTCGGGGCACATCAGGTAACCCAAGGCGCTGCCGACTAAAGCGCCGCCCACGATTCCGGCGGGAAGTCCGATCTTGGCGTTGTCGGACCAATCCGAGCGCGCCGCCGTAAGGCCGCCTGCAAGGCCACCGGTCATCGCGCCCAAGATCGCGCCGTTGATCATACATCGCTTGATCCGTTCACGTCTTTCGGTCACGCCGTTGAGGCTGCAGCCGTTTAGCGCTAGGACGGTCCCCAGGGAAAGTCCGAGCAAAGCGGACACGCGTCCTTTTGGTTTCGAACCAGCCATGCAACTTTTCTCCTCCTGCTCGCGATTTTTTCGCGCCTGACCGGGTCAGGCGCGCCTTACGCGGTCGCGGGCTTCGGGCCGAAGCTCGCCCGCCAAGGTCGGGCGCCGGCAAGCATCGGTTTGCCTTCGCTCCTCCCGCGCTCCATCCACAACGCCGGTTCGCCACCCACGATCGTCGGCGCACCGGCTTGCCAAGCATACCCAATTTGGTGGGCTTGAAACAGGCTAGTAAAACAGGCGCCCTTGATGCAATCGCTTGGCGTGTCGAGTTTGTGAATTTTTTCGCCTGCCCTTAAAAAATTCAGCGCCGACGGCGAAGAGATCGAAAAAACCATCCTCGTGGACTTTGAGCGAGAAGTCCGAGCGGGCGGCTCTTCTTGCAAGCCAGCGCCTGGAAGCTTTTCAAGGCTAGAGTGCAAGCGAGTGCCGGTCAAGCCCTTGGCGCGCCAGGTGCGCGCGGCGGGCAGGTTTTTGCCTTGGGCGGGGATGGGGCGCTAGGCGGCTTGCACCGAGAAGCCGGGCGCGCATGCGAAAAGGATTGGCGCACGAGCTGGGAAGTCGCCGAGCACGCGCTCGGCAAGGTAGCGTGCGCCTCCCAGACCCAGAGCGAGCGCGAACGGAGAGAGCGCCGCTCCCAGATGGACCGCGGCGGCCATCCCGAGCGGCCCTTCGATCGCGTCGGTGACACATACGCGTGCCCCCGCGCCGAGCGCTGTGCGGGCGAGCTCGAGCGCGGAGCTTAGTCCTCCCAGGCGTGCAGTCTTTACCACCACGACGTCGAGCGCGCCGGCGCGAAGGTAGGTGCGCAGTTGCGACTCGCTGGTCACGGACTCATCGAGCGCGATCGCAACGGCGAGCTCGTGGCGAAGGCGCGCAAGCGCCGCCGGCGCAGGCCTTTTGAGCGGCTCCTCGACGAACTCGAGCGGCCCTTCGGCGAGCGCGGCTTTGAGAAATTCGAGCGCTGTGCCAAAGGAGAAGGCACGATTTGCGTCGAGCCGAATCGAGGCCGTCTTTGCGCCGCTCGAGGCAAGCGCCCGTCTTAGCGCGCGCAGCAGCGCAAGGTCGTCCTCGATCTCGCGCGCTCCCACTTTGAGCTTGAAGGCGCAAAAGCCCTTGTCGGCCAGCGCGCGCGCCTCGGCGTAGACGCCGGGCGCGGTGCGCGCCTTGAGCAGCGCCGAGACGTAAAGCGGCTGGTTGGGAGACGTTTTTGGCAAAGCTCGCGAGAGAAGCGAGGCCACGCTTGCGCCCTTGAGCCTCGCCTCGAGGTCGAGCATCGCTGCCTCGAGCGCGCATCGCGCAGCCGGCGAAAGCGCTACGGCGAGCTCAGCAAGCCTGCGCCGACCGCACAATCTTTCTCCTCCAGGAGCCTCTCGAAGGCGAGTTCGCCTTGCGGCGCAAGCGCCTGACAGACGGCCTTTTCGCTCCGGTAGCAGAAGCGCGGGATGGGTGCCCGGATGGGAGCGGCGGGCGACGAGCTCGGCGACGGCGCTCAGCGAGGCGTAGGTTTGTTTTAGCGTTTCGCCTCCCAGCCAGTAGGGCGGGGCGGCCTCGCCCGCGCCCCAAACACCTTGTTCGTCGTAAAGGCGCAGCACGAAGCTTTCGCGTTCGGCGATCGTCGCTCGCGAGGTCGTAAGCGGAGCACGAAGCTTAAGCCTTCGATGTTCGATTTCGGCGCGAACGATCCTCATCGCCAATCCCGTAAAAGTCGCTATCCTCGATCGAGCACCCAAAAGATGTCTTGTTCTCCCATAGCGCTGCTGCCCGCGCCTGACAAGCACGATTCGAGCGCGCCTTTTCAAAGGCGTCAAGGCTGAGCTTCGAGGTGCGGCCGGGCGCGAGTGGAAAGCGCCCCGTGCAGGTAAAAATTACGGCATTAACCTTGAGCAGGCGGCCTTTGCGCGCGAAGGCGAAAGTGGAAGGAGCGATACGGCGCCGCCTGCTCGGGGCGTGCTCAGAGCAGAAGTCCCAGCGCGAGCAGAAGGCCGAAGATCAGATGGAGGCGCGCCGTGCCGGCAAGGCTTTGGTTGAGCGCGGCACCTCGTCGCACGCTGAAGGCGCGCGCTTCGGCAAGCGCCACGGGCGCGCTTAGCAGCGCGAGCATCACGCCCGCTCCCGCCGCCTTCCAGAGCGGGACCAGCGCCAGGTAGGCGCCCGCGACCAGCACGTAGTACTCGAGCCGGCCCGCCCGCTCGCCCAAGCGCACGGCAAGCGTGCGCTTGCCTGCCTGGGCGTCGGTGGGGATGTCGCGCACGTTGTTCACCACAAGGATCGCCGTCACCAGGCAGGCTACGGGCAGCGAGGCGAGCAGCGACAGCGCGCCGAGCGGTGCGCCCTGAAGATAGACGGCGCCGTTTACCGCGACCAGGCCGAAGAAGATAAAAACGAAAAGGTCTCCCAGGCCGAGCGAGGCGAGCGGATAGGGGCCGGCGCTGTAGGCGAGCGCGCTTGCGAGCGAGGCCACGCCAACTAAAAGAATCGGCCATCCGCCCTTGGCGACCAGGTAGAGGCCGATCGCCGCCGCAAGGCCGAGCGAGGCGAAGGCGGCGCGCTTTACCGCGCTGGGCGTGGCGAGCCCCGCCTGGGTGATTCTCGTCGGACCCAGGCGGCCCGGAACGTCGGCTCCCGAGACGAAGTCGTAGTAGTCGTTGGCGTAGTTGGTGCCGATCTGGATCAGGAGCGCGGCGGCGAGCGTGGCGGCCGCTACCAGCGGGTCGAGCGGTCGGAAGCGGCGCGCGAGCGAAAGCCCCACGATTACGGGCACGACCGCCGCCGGCAAGGTGCGCGGCCGCGCCGCCATCACCCATTTCGAAAGCCCGCCGAGATCGCGCATGGCACCCTCGGCGTCAGAACGTCCGTGAGCGCCAGGCAAGCGGTTTTCTTTCTCGCCGCTCATGGCAGCCGTCTGAAGCGCGAGAAGTCGGGCTTACGCTTCTCGAGGTACGCGTTTCGCCCTTCCTGGGCCTCTTCGGTCATGTAGTAGAGCAGCGTTGCGTTGCCGGCGAGCTCCTGAATTCCCGCCATCCCGTCCATTTCGGCGTTGAACGCCGACTTAAGGCATCGCAGCGCCAACGGGCTCATCGCCAGCATCTCGCGGCACCATTGGAGCGTCGTTTGCTCCAGTTCGGCCAGCGGCACGACCGTGTTGACCAATCCCATCTCGAGCGCTTCCTTGGCGCTGTACTGGCGGCACAGATACCATATTTCGCGCGCCTTCTTTTGGCCGACGAGGCGGGCGAGCTGGGAGGCGCCGAAGCCGCCGTCGAAGCTTCCCACTCTGGGGCCGGTCTGGCCGAAGACGGCGTTGTCGGCGGCGATCGTAAGGTCGCACACCACGTGAAGCACGTGGCCTCCGCCGATCGCGTAGCCGGCGACCATCGCCACCACCGGCTTGGGGATACTGCGGATCAGCTTTTGCAGGTCGAGCACGTTGAGGCGCGGTATTTTGTCCTCGCCGACGTAGCCCTGGTCGCCGCGCACGCGCTGGTCGCCGCCGCTGCAAAAGGCGAGCGTCCCTTCGCCGGTAAGGATAATCACGCCGATATCGGCGTCGTCGCGGGCGCGCGAAAACGCGTCGATCATCTCGCTTACCGTAAGCGGGCGGAAGGCGTTTCGCACGTGGGGGCGATTGATCGTTATCTTGGCGATCGCTTCGCCTTCCACTTTTTCGTACTTGATATCTTGGTAGTCGCGAAGTTTGACCCACTTTACCGACATCGCATCTCTTCTCCCTGTGTGGATTTGATTTCTTGCAAAGGCTCCTTGCCCGCCAGGAACGCCGCGACCAGGCGCAGGACGACGCGGGGGCGTTCCAGATGGGGGACGTGGCCGGCGCCGTCGATTATCGCAAGGCGCGAACGGGCGATCGCCCGGTTCATCGCACGCGCGGCGGCGCAATACTTCGCGTCGAGTCGCCCGGCGATGAGCAGCGTTTCGGCGCTAAGCGTGTGTAGCCTGTCTCCCAGGTAAGGCTGGGAGCCGGTGCCGAGCGTGCGCAGGCATCGGGCGAGCTCCGGCGCGCGGCACGAAAGGCGGATTCGTCTGAGCGCCTGTTTTCTGCGCTCGGGCATCGCGCCGAGCGAAGCGAACAGCGCCATCGCCTCCCATCGTGCCACGAACGGCTCGATTCCGTTCTCTTCGGCGAACCTGGCGAGCTCCTCGTCGGCGCGCCGGCGCTCGTCGCGCTCGCGCTCGTCGGCGATTCCGGCCGAGGCGCTCTCGAGTACCAGGCGCGCGACGCGGTCTGGATGGTTCAGGGCGAGCGCAAGCGCGATTCGCCCGCCCATCGAGTAGCCCATCAAGCAAAAGCGCTGGACTCCGAGCGCGTCGAGCGCCTCGACGAGCGCCCGGGCGCATCCTTCGACCGACAGCGCCGCAACTGGAGCGGTCACGACCGTGCCGCCATGGAATGGAAGGTCGAAGGCGAGCACGCGAAAGCCCCTGGCGCGCAGGCCCGAGCGCAGCGTGGCGAAGCTTTGCTTGTTGCCGGTAAAGCCGTGCAGGAGCGCCACGGGCAATCGCTCGTGGTCGCGTGCGGCGCTCGAGCATGATCGGCGCGGCGCCGTCTCGTCGGCAAGCTCGAAGGTTGCAAGCGAGGTTGCGACTTTGCGGACCATGGCACGAACTCACTCTCGTAGAAGCCCGCGCTGCGCGAGAGCCTGGCAGCTTGCCGCCAGCGCCTCGGCGATAAAGTGGCGATGGAGCTTTAGGTTTTGGTCGCGGTCGGTTCGGACTTCGACGAGCTTGAAGCCCGGCGCGCAGAGCGCGCGCTTAAGCGTCTGGCCGAACTCTGGCCAGTTTTGCGGGCGGCTTAAGTTCGTGGCGACGAGCTCGGCGGCGGGCGCGAGGTCTTTGAGACCGTGGGGCGCGACGAAGTATGTTACGAACGGCGCGCCGAGCGCGGCATGGGGCAGAAACGAGAAGATCGCGCCGCCGTCGTTGTTGAGCACGACGGCGGTGAGGTTCGGCGCCCAGCGCGCGGCGGTGAGCAGGCCGCTCAAGTCGTGGAGGAAGCTTAGGTCGCCCAGCACCAAAACGGTGGGGCACGAGGCGCCGGCGCTTGCGCCGGCCGCGCTGGAAAGGACGCCGTCGATTCCGTTTGCGCCGCGGTTGGCGAGCACGCGGATTTCGCGGCCGAGCGCAGGGCCGAAGGTGTCGAGGTCGCGCACGGGCATGCTGTTGCCGACGTAGAGGAGGCTATGCTCGGGCATTCGGGCCAAAAGCTCCGTGAACACTTTTCCTTCGAAAGGTGCCTGATAGTCGGCAAGCAGAGCGTTTAGGCGCTCCCGCGCGGCGCGCGACGCGATCTCCCATCGTGCGCGCCAATCGGCGGGCGCGGGCGCAAGCCCGTGTTGCTCGAGCAGCGCGGTGCAAAGCGCGACCGGATCGGCGCGCAGCGCGGCCGTGGCCAGGCGGTACGGGTCGGGCCAGGTTCCGCACGGCGCGACGACCAGGTAGAAGGCAAGCGGCTTGTTGCGCGCCAGAAATTCGAGCGTCGCCTTGGAAGTCAGCGGATGTCCGAACTGGATCGCGGCTTGGGGCGCGAGCGCGGGATCGAGCCTGCGCTCGCGGGTCAACACGTCGTAGGCGTCGACGATACGGCTTGCGTCGTGCCGACCAAAACGCATCCCGGAGAGCGGGTCGGCGAGCACGGGCCAGTCGAGGCGCTCGGCGAGCGCAAGGATACTTCTTTTCGCCTTTTCGGGGTCGGGGCCGGCAAGCGTCCCAGGGCCGCAGATAATAAGCCCGCGCAGGCTGCGATCGAGCGTGGATTTGAGCTGCTCCACGGCAGCCTGGTCGGGGCCGAGCAGGCTTGGGAGTATCGCGACCGTGGGCGGCGGCTCCGAGGACGCAGGCGTCGGCGTGGATCGAGACTCGCTTAGGCGGTCGAGCGCAGCTTTTTCCTCCGCGACGTCGATCAGGGGCTCGCGCATGGGGAAGTTTATATGTACCGGGCCGGGCGGGATTCCAATCGCCGCCGCGAAGGCGCGGAAGGCGGCGGCGCGGAAATTCTCTTCCAGGTCGGGCCGGTCCTCGGGCGCCGGAAGCTCGATACTGAGGCGCACGTGAACACCGTAAAGCCGCGTCTGGTCGATCGTCTGGGGCGCGTGACAATCCTGAAGCTCGGGCGGGCGGTCGGCGGTAAGCACGATTAGCGGCGTATGGGAGAGGTTGGCTTCGACCACGGCGGGCATGAAGTTGGCGGCGGCGGTGCCCGAGGTGCAGATCGCGAGCGCCGGTCGGCCCGAGGCGCGCGCAAGCCCGAGCGCGAAGAAAGCGCTCGAACGCTCGTCCAGGATTACCCGCGAGCGCATCGCGGCCGTCTTGAGCGCGGCGGTCACGAGCGCCGTCGAGCGCGAGCCCGGGCTGATACATACCTCGCGCACGCCCAAGCGGCAGAGTTCCTCGAGCAGGGCGAGCGCGGCTTTGGCGTTGGGATTTCGAACCGTCATGGGATCAACTCCGACAAAAGCGCCCCCATCTTGTTTTCGATCTCGCTGAATTCCCCATCCGGGTCGGAGCCGGCGACGATTCCCGCGCCGGCGAAAATCGTGACGAGGTCTCGTTCGATCAGAGCCGAGCGCAGCGCGACCATGAATTCGCCGTCGCCGTCGCTTCGAAGCCATCCGATTCCTCCAGCGTACCATCCACGCTCCGGCTCCTCGCGCGCCAGGATCTCGAGCGCGCCGAGCGAGGGCACGCCGCAGACGGCGGGCGTGGGATGGAGGCGCGCGGCGAGCTCGAGCACGTCGCACGCGCGGGCAAGCTCGCCTCTTATCGGGGTCAGCAGATGGAACGACTCGGGAAACGCGGCGACCTCGGGCGCAGCGGGAATCTCGAGCGTGCGCGCCACGGGCGCAAGCGCCTCGCGCACGGCCTCGACCACGAGCTTGTGCTCGAAAAGCTCCTTGGGCGAGACCAGGAGCCGGCGCGCGGCCTCGGCGTCGCGCTCCGGCGTCTGTGCGCGCGGCGCCGAACCAGCCATCGCGGCCGACTCGAGCCGCCCGGCGCAAAGCCGCACCAGGAGCTCTGGCGTCGAGCCGATAAAGCTTTTTTCGCCCTGCTTCATCCAGAAGCTTGCGCATCGCGGCCGCTTCGAGCGCAGCCGCGCAACGATCGTCCCAGGGTCGAGCCCCGCCGGCAGGCGCGCGGTCTTGGCGCGCGAGAGCACGATCTTTTGAAGCTCGCCCGAAGAAAGCCTCGCCAGCGCCCGTTCGACACGCTCCCGCCATCGAAGGCGCTCCTGCTCCTGTTGGTCGTGCCCCATGAAGTCGGGCGCGGAAGCGGGCGGTAAACCCTGTGCGAGCGCATCGCGCTCGGGGCGCGCCGCCGAATCGATGCGCTCCGGGGACGGCGAAGCGAAGGCTTTGGGCATCGTGCCAGCGCTTGCCGCCGCGATCAGGCGTTGCGCCATCGCCCAGATCTCGGCACGCTCGGCGGGCGAGTCGAAAACGAGCGATAAAGTTTTCGTGCCGCCGTCGATCGTCCACAGGAGCTTGGGCACGAAAAGCAAGGCCGGCGGAAAATCGCGCCACCTGGGAGACTCGCTCTCGAAGTCGAAAAAGCCGAAGCCTCCGACCGCGACGGGCGGAGGTTCGGCGCGGTCGGCGGCAAGCTCGGCGAGCGCGGTACGAATTGTGCGCGAGAGCGCGGGCAGGCGTCCGCGGCCGCGCGTGGCGATTTGCAGGGCGGAATCGACGCCTAGAAGCGCGAAGTTCCGTGCCGGATGTTCGAAGTAAAAAAGACGGCTTGCCGGGCAAGCGCGCGCAAGCGCAAGCAGGTCGGGCGCAGTGTCGAGCCGCACGAGCTCGCGCGCAAGCTTGCGTGGGGAGGCTTTTTGCGCCGACATGGGAGCTTCGCTTTCCTGCGAACGATCGATCGTCGAGCCCATCGCTGGCACCTCGGGAATCGGGCGGCTACGGGTTCAAATCTGGTAGGCGTAGACCTGGTACGCCGTCCTGCGAGCGAGCCGGTAGGTCGCCTGCGGCGCGGATTGTTTTAGGCGCGAGAGCGCGCGCTGGACGAGCACGCGCTGGAAATGGTAGGCGACAAGGCTGCTTACGGCTGGGAAGAGCTCGCTGAAGGCGCGCGCCACGGCTGCTAGGTCTTCGCGGCCGTTTGTGGTTTTGGGTCGGCGCACGTAGCGGTCGAAAAGCTCGATCGCCTGGTCGACCGTGGCCCTTACGGCGCGGTCGTGGCGTACGGCAAGCGCAAAGAGCTTACTTACCGGAAAGCCGTAGGAGAAGATTTTTTTGGCGCTGCGCGCGGCGCGCAGATCGGCCCGCGAGTAGCGCATCCGGCCGCCCGACGTCGGTTCGCCGTAGGTGAGCCCGAGCCGCTCGGCGAGCTCCACTAGCTCGGGGCGCACGCCGAGCTCGCGCGCGATCTGGCGCGCGGTAAAGCGCGGATTTGCCCGCGGCTTGCTAAGCGCGGCGTAAAGCTCGAGCTCGGGCCCGAGCGAGCCGCGCGCCTTGAGCATCGCCGCCATCACCTTGAGCGGAAGTCCGGCGCGTGCGCCGGCACGAATCTCCTTGAGGCGCTCCAGATGGGAGTCGGCGTACAGCGCGCGCCGTCCGATGCGGCGCGGGCGCGGCAAAAGCCCGATCGCCTGGTAGTAGCGAATCGTGTCGACCGAAAGGCCGCTTTTGCGCGAAAGCTCGTCGATCGTGTATTCCATATGAGTAACAACTCTTAAAGTTCTCGCTCGAAAAAAGCAAGCGGCAGGTAAGGTCGCCGCTCGAAAAGGCAAAAGAAGATGACAAGCGTTTCGCCCGAGAAAAAACAAGCCGCAAGTAAAGCTTTTGCTCGCAGAAGGGAAGCGACGGATAAAATTTCTCGCTCGAAGAAGACTAGGAACTGTCGAACCTATGGCTCGAGAAAAGCAACTGTGCCTGCGAACTTTTTGTTCGAAAAAGCGGCCGACTTTTAAACTTTTCGCTCGAGTTGCTCAAGAAAGCAAGCGGCGATAAAGGCGTGTTTGATTTACGGCCGCGCGGTCGCTTCGCAAACGCTTTGGCGCGTGGGATTTGCGCGCCCTGGGGCGGCTGGATCGGGCTTCTAGACGGCGAAGCGAAGAAGCGTCGCCGGCGCTTTTACAGCGCCAGCGGATCGATTCTTCCAGAGAGGGCGAGCGTCGACTCGAGCAGGTAGTACGTTCCCCAGATGAGTTCGTTTTTGACGGCAAGGCCGATGCGCGCGTTGTAGCATCCTTCGGTCAGGATTCCGGGCGGGCGGCGGTCGGTGGGCGAGACGGGCGTCAGGTAGTTGCGCACAAGGGTGGCCGCGACGCGCTCGGCAAAGGCGCGGTAGCGGCGGGCGCGCTCGGCTTCGGGCGTAAGCGCCGAGAGCTTTAGGAGCGCGGCGGCGGCGATCGCCGTGGCCGAGGTGTCGCGGTAGGTATCGGGGATCGCGGGATGGTCGAAGTCCCAGAAGGCGACCAGATCTGACGGCGCGTGCGCAAGCCACCAATCGGCGGTCTGGTAGGCGGCCTCGAGCAGGCGCGGCTCTTGCGGAAAGCATCGCGCGGCGAACGTGTAGCCGAGCATTCCCCACGCCTGGGCGCGCGCCCACGTGCTGTTCTCGGCGAAGCCTTTATGGGTGTAGCGGCGGATCAAGCGGCCGGTGTTTTCGTCGAAGGTCGCCGATTGGCATACCGAGCCGTCGGGGCGCAGGCAGAACTCGATATGGGTAAGCGCGTGCTCGCGGGCGATCGCGCCCATCCGCTCGTCACCGCTCTGCGCGCCGGCCCAGGCGAGAAGGGCGCAGAGCGGGCCCACGGCGTCGATACTGGTTTCGCAATTGCCGACGTCGCTCGCCTCTTCGGCCTGCTCGCCGAGCCCGAAGCATCGGGCGCGCGCGTTGTAGGTCGTGGCGAGCGCGCGTGCTCCGTCGAGGGCAAGCTCGCGCGCAAGCGCATCGCCGCATACGATCGCCCCTAGCGCGGCGCCGTAGTAGAAGAGGAAGGCGCGAAAGACGGTGCGCGAGTCGATTCGCGGGCCGAGCGCGGCGCAAAAACGGCGGGCGAGCGCGCGCACGTTGTCCGAGCCCGTGAGATGGGCGTCGAGCCAGAGGATCGCGCAGAAATAGCCGCCGGTCCAGTCGCCCTGGGGCGAGAGCGTCCAGGCGCCGGTCTCGGGGTCGGCGAAATGGGGAAAGCCCGAATCGAGTTCGCTTGCGCTCATCTCGCATCGCTTAAGGATACGAGATGAGCCGTCGAGCCACAGCTGGTCGAGTTCCGAAGCCATCGCGGGCGACCTCCTGGGAGGGGAATTTTCTTCGATCGGCTAAGTTAAGTCCAGCGCCCGCTTCAATCCCCTCCTGCGTCGAATCACCGTCGGCAGCACGACGCTTAAAAATACTGCCCCGGCAAAGGAAGAGAAGGTGGTGAGCGTCGAACGCTGAACGGGGAGCAACGCCAAACCTACAGGGGGCACTCCAGGAGATTCAGGACTTGACCGGTGGCGGTTTCATTTATCACGTTCTTTCACCCTGCATAACGACGCGTTCAGGTTTCATCTTCGAAAAAATCCTCATCTATTGACTTCAGTTCGTAAACAAACTTGGTCGTTACACCTACGTTGTGTCCAATCATATGGCGTGCCATCTTTCTCCCATCGATCAGGACCACCCGCGATTGCAGGTGAGTGACGAAATCTTGTGCATCTCTGGTGAACTCCGAACTTGTTATGAAAATCCCCTTCTTGCATTTTTTCCCCTCCAACGCACCGACGAACTTCTGAATCTCAGGACGCCCCACCGGTTTGGTCCATTGCTTGGCTTGAATATAGATGGTGTCCAAGCCTAGCTTGTCCTGGTTGATGATGCCGTCGATTCCTTCGTCGCCGCTCTCGTTCACGGCTTCCGCGGCCTCCCTAAGTCCGCCTCCGTAACCCATCGCAACAAGCAGCCGGATCACCAAGCGCCCGAAAAAGACCGGAGTTGCCATGCGGATCTTTTCCAGCAGGTCATCGACTAGCGATTCCTGGTAACTTGAAAATGCGCGTTCGATTTGCTCCACGGGGTCAGCGTGCGCGTGTTCCGATGCAGACGCCTCCCGGTCGCTCGACTTTGTCGCGCTTTGTTGCCTGAATTCCGAGTAGCGCTTGAGGAACTCGCCGTCGATTTCGCCGGGATGCTCTTTTAGCGCTTGCTGGCCTAAAGGGGTTATGTGCCAGCGGCCACGGGTGGGCGCCCCGATAAGATGGGCTTCTTTCAAGTGGTATTTAGCCCAGTCAACGCGGTTATCGAGAACCCGGTGCTGCCCACTAGGGAGCAGCTTTGCTCGCTCTTCTCTGGAAAGACCAAAACGGTCTGCAAGCGCATCGATGCATTCGCGCCTTGAACGTTCTTGGCCGTCGCTGAGTAGCTCGAGCAACGGGCGCATAAAGGTCTGATAGTCTGGAATAGTCATGTCCTCACCTCCAGATGGGCCACCAGAAGATCGCGAATCGGACAGTGGCGGCATTCGCGTGGTCCGAGACGGCGTAGGTCATGTGGCGACCCACAGTGGACCCGTCCCAGCCCCGCCCTGTAAGTTTCGTCATCCCCCTCTTACATGTCGACGACGCTTCCGATAAGTGACCGCTGAACGCTCCCTGCAGGTCGCGGAGAGGACAGTGAACTGACCGGAGGCGTCGGCGGAACCGTTCGCCGCAGGCCTGGATGGGCTCGCGTTTCTGCTGGAGGCCGATACGGCGCTGACGCTCGCTACCGATGTGTGGGTAGCATACCTAGTAAACTGCACATATAGCAATCGAAATGGCCAGGACACGGCTATCTCCAAGGCGGGCGAACACAATCGGCGCTGCGTGTCACTGGCCTTGCTGTGCAGTTGAAGCTCGGCCTCTACGGGTTTTTGTTTTAATCGGCGTTAGCGTGTCGGAAAAAATCGCTGTTACTGTTCTCAACGTTCATATTGCTTCCGTTCTGTTGCGGTAGGTTGGGTCACGGGTCTTTCGGGCTTATTTTCGATAATCGATCGCGTCTGCTAGCGCAAGACGTAATTGCGGAAACAGCCGAAGCGGCGGCTTGTGCGGCAAAGCGCGTATACTTAAGCGCGCTAGCGCCGAGAACTCCGGTGCAAGCCTGCCTGCGATTTAGTCCGCAGATGAGCGGGGTGCGGGCAATCGCAGGAAGGTCGCATTCCTTGCAGATCGGGCGTGCGGTGAGAATCGATCGTTACGGCTTGCCCTCTGCGGTCAAAGCGAGTATAGCTTTTGTATATCCGAGGCGCGAAGGAAGGTATGAGAACGCAAGTGTCGAAGTGGGGCAACAGCCTCGGAGTCCGCATTCCGAAGGCCTATGCCGAAGAGCTGGGCCTGTGCGAAGGCGCGACCGTCGAGGTGAAGGTGTCGGGCCGCAAGCTGGTGCTGGAGCCGGTGCGCCCGCAATACACGCTCGAAGAGCTCGTCGCTGGGATCACGCCTAAAAATCGCCACGGGGAGACCGATTGGGGCAGGCCGGTGGGCAGAGAGAGCTGGTGAGCCGGAGCCGCTACGTGCCCGAGCGGGGCGACCTTGTGTGGCTTAGCTTCGATCCGCAGGCCGGCCACGAGCAGGCGGGTCGCCGGCCGGCACTTGTGCTTTCGCCGGCGCCGTACAATCGGCGGGCTAGATTGGCGCTGGTCTGCCCGATAACGACCCAGGTCAAAGGCTATCCGTTCGAGGTCGCCGTGCCCGAAGGGCTTACGGTTTCCGGCGTGGTCCTGGCCGACCACGTAAAGAGCGTCGATTGGGCCGCCCGCCGCGCCCAATTCGCCGCCAAAGCGCCGCCCGAGGTGATCGCGGAAGTGACGGCCAAGCTTCGGCCGTTGCTCGGGTTATAGCTCCATCCCTGCGCGCGTCTCGATTAAAAGGCCGAAACCGCGCTTCGCTCCTACCTGAGCAATAAAGCGTCGTAGGACCGGAACGAAGAAGCCGAAAGTCACAGTAAAAGTTCTGAGCGACGAAGCGGGCAAGTGCGCTCGGCGCGAATCCCCCAGCCCCGGGCCATCCGGGCGGACTCGAAGTGCGTTGGCGGAGAAGGGAGGGGAGCGGGATGTGGCCGGCGGGTGGGTGGGCTTGGATGGGGATCGGGGCGGCTCAAACCCGCTGGCGGTCGGGCGAAGTAGGCTTTAAGCTCAGTGCGCCGCCTATCGATAGGTGGTGGTCGATACGACGAGGAAGACCGAGACCAGGCGCTAAGGTTCTCGCTAACTTCCACCAGACGTAAGCGCGCTGTGCCTTGGACAAAATCAGTAATGAAGCCATAGCGTTTGGGATAGACAAGGGCTATACTTCCTTTGACCGTAAAGAGCATGGCGCAACGATGAATTCTTGCTGCATGCCCGATCTAGAACGAATGCGACCTTCCTCATGGTGAGTGCCATTGCTTCGGCCCCTCTCATCTGCGGATGAGTCGGGAGAAACATAAGCCTAGACGAAACCAGAATTTCAAATGAAAGGAGAAGTCACATGCAGAAGTCCTACCTCGACGAGAATCTGAAAACGGTCGAGTCCGAGGGATATATCCCGAAGGACGCAGGGAACCTGCTGGTCAACGGGCGTCAGCGCAAGGCGTTCAGCAGGATCGTATTGCGCAAGAGGTCGCCCGAGTGGCTGCGAGCGCACCTCGATGAGCCTGTCGCCGACGGATTCTTCGACTTCCATCTCGAAGAAGAGGTGGATGAGAACATCCTTCAAGGCGTCCTGAGGGAGATTGGCCTGTTTAAATTGCGCCCGAGGATTTGCCGATGACCTGATTTAAAAAGATTTGGCGTCAATGGCAGGCCAAGCCGATTGCTCGCTCGATCGAAAAGCAGACAAGACCACTGTTCGAGCTTTGCGCGGCCGTGGGCATGGCCACCTTCGACTGCGCCGAAATTCTGAAAGACGAAATTAAGCCAGAGCAACGTCCAGAGGTTTGGGTACACGTTTGTGCCGAGTTTGTTTACTTTTTTATGGACCTCATTAGCAGGTTCGCGTTTTCAATCTTCGGGGACGTAGGCGAACGCGAACTCCAGAGTAAATTACGCCCGCTCGTTGCGAAGTGCTTCGTAGCCGGACTCTTTGACCATTGGCCCGAGGACCTCAAATCTAAAATTGAGCAAGAGTTTCTTGAAAACCTGAACAATACCGAGGCGGAGTACCAAAAATGCCCAAGCCTAAGTGACGAAGACAAAAACGAATTGTACACGGGAAACGGTATGATTGACGCGCTTGCGCGCAAGGTGGCAGAGCTGATGGGCAGTCCTTCAAACCCCGTTGTGGTGCAGCAAGTCGTCCACGCCGTCAGAACGAAGCTCAAGACGTTGAACTTCGAGGCGCTGGTGAGAGCGGCTGGAGAACAGCTAGTGAGCTCGAGGGAAATCCTCGGGGTCCGTACTCAGCGGAGTGCGCCGAGTCAAATAGCGCGGTCCCTCGTGGAGCGCTGGGTCGCAAGGGATGATTTTTCGCCCTTGCCTGAGAACGCCCTGTCTGCGTCGTTCTGGCCAAAGTATCAACGCAAGTGGCGCCTGTATCGGGAGGCGACGGTTCTCATGGTCTTGCTCAAAAAGGAACAGGAGGACGCGCGATACGCTGAACTGGTGAAAGAATATGAGCGACTGATTTACCCGAGCGACAAGCCGACGCCTGAAGCCCTGGCGAAGCTGGAAGCTCTCCGCACAGCCATGCAGGATATCGCGCGTTTGGGTGGGGAAGACCTGCGCAGCCGGAGCAAGTGGCCCGCGTTGACTTGGGCTAGGGAATGGTTCGAGGAATTAGGCGAGCTTCCGAGGAACCCAGTGGACTGCATGGTATTCGGCATTGCATGCATGCTGCTGTGGATCGCTGTAGCAAAGACGGTGGAGGACCTAGCCAAACAAGGGCTGGTGCCCTAACGAGGAAAAGTCTCGAGTGCCGAATACACCGCAATGGCGTAGTCATCGGTGGGCCGTCCCTGACGGCGAACGTAGCCTAATCACCTGTGCGATATGCAACGTGCGACTTGAGCCGGTGGCCGAGCGCGAGGTTTTACACGGTAAATGGAGGCGCCGCCCCCCGTGCGGGTGGCAGTGACGATAACGGGTCCTCCTACGAACCCTTTATCCAGGCGAATCTTACCAAATTAAGGGTTGTCGCCGAAATTGGAACATGCATGCATGGCAAGCTTATATGCCGTCCAAGCGGGGAAATCAGCGTTATTGACAAGAATGGCTAGGGCCATAAAGGCCAGCTTAATTACGACACCAGCCCTCGCGTACCAACCGATTTCTTTCCAGAACAGGTCATTCATCGAACACCAGCCGAGATAAAACCCTGCGGCGATCTGGGCGAAGGCGAGTACGAGCGCGGTCGGCACATTCGCAATCGCGGTCAGCACTAGGCTCAAAACGTACACGGGCAGGCAGTTTTGAAAATCCGTATTGGGGAATCCAGCGTAGGAGCAAGCGATTATGCCCAGTTCCGCAAGTCCGTTGAAACCCATGTACCAGCAGAAACTACGCCAAATAAATCGACGCGTTCTCCGTACAAAATCGGCCAACTTTCGCTCGGTTGCCATGACGCCTTTCGCCTCCTTAGTTCAAAGCCCCTAGCGTCTACACGGCCGGTTTCGCGGCTCAGGTGCGCCTTCGTGGGAACGGCGAAAAAGCCTTGATTTTCCTCGCTTTTTGTCCGCAACTGTCCAGGGGTCGAGGCTTGGACGCGCAGAACGGCCGGCAGAGGGTAAGGCACAACTTAAGGATGCCGCGCATGACTAAGTCCCCCGTTTCATCAAAACCTTTCGATTCGGCGATCGCACTGTAGTGCCGCTCCGAGTGTTCTCCTTTCGGATGCGGTAGGTTGGGTCGCGGGTCTTTCGCGCTTCTTTTTTTCGATAATTGATC
>JAJPIL010000025.1 GCA_021324755.1 Pseudomonadota bacterium | reverse complement strand
GGTGCTGTGGAAGCGCAATTGGTCTGGGGTGAACGGTGTCAAACGAAGAGGGGGCTGACCATGAACCATGGTTGGAAAGGAAGTTTTTATTGCGTAGCGGCGCTCGGCGTTTTGTTGCTTGCGCTCTGGCTTCCGCCCGCTATGGCTCAGGACACTACTACCGATCCTGGTAATGAAAAAACGGCGGCTAAGCTTCTCAAGCAGGAAATAGAGATGCTTAAAAAGAGAGAAGCCGAGGAGCAAAAGCGGCTACAGGCGTTGGAGCGCCGACTGCAACAGCTCGAAGGCGAGCTTAGCAAGGCTCACTCTGAGACCGCAAAAGCTGCCGCAAAAGGCGAGGGCGTAACTGTGACTCGCGCGGATGCGGCGGCGAGCGCGGCTGCACCGGCTCTCTTAGCCGGCCCCGCTGCGGCTGCCGGCGGCGGTGGAACCTCTGCTAGTAAGCCCAGCGCCTCCCCGCCGACAGTCCAATCGCTTCAGGACCAAATCAACAGCCTAAAGGCACAACTTAACCAAGTCACGCAGGCTCAGGCCGGTACTAGCTTTGGCAGCATGGTGTCAAGCTACCTTGGCACGCATCGCTTCACGCTGGTCGGCGAGGCCGCTGCGGATTTTATTTTTGACAGCGGCCAAGGCCGTATTCACGCTACGGACAACACCTTCAATCTTCACTTTGCACCCATAATCTTATACCAGGTCACGCCTTGGATACTTTTCGAAGGCAGTATCAGCGGACACCTGGGATTGACAAGCACCTTTTATACTTTGCCCGTTGACGACTTTCAGAATCTTCCTGAACCCTTACCTCGAAGTTGTGGCGGGCATATTCGATATGCCATTCGGCGAGTTTTATGAAGACTACAGCGCTGTTTGGGTAAACCGCTTTATCACTGCACCTCTTCCTTACGGTGTCAACGCTCTCGTGCCGCCAACCGAAATAGGCATACAGCTTAGGGGTGCAGTGCAGTGGGGCGAGCCTGGTCAAAACTTCGATTATACCACTTGGATGGGCAACGGGGCGACATTTTCCAATTGTCCTCCAGGCGCGCAACAAAGCTGTATTTTACCAGGTGACGAGTTAAACAGTCAGACTAACCTTGCGTATCAAAGCAACGGAAGGGGCTACGGCGCGAGGTTCAGGTTCTATCCGTTGCCCTACAGCTCAGAGCTGGGCTACCTAGAACTGGGAGCGTCGACTTATAACAGCCAATATTTTAACCACTTTTGGATGCACGCGTGGGGAGTAGACTTCGTTTACTTTGTTAAAAATCTGCAGGCTCGGGGCGAATATTTGGAAATGTATCGGGAGTTGCCAGTCGGCCTAGGACATGACCACGAAGAGGGCTGGTGGATCGAATTCGGCTACTTTTTAAACGGAATTAGCCTTCCGATGGCAAGTGATGAAGTTAACTACATGTTCCAAAAGTTGGAACCGATCGTCCGTTTTTCCGGTGTCAACCAACCTGCGGTCTTGTTCAGCCAGACGCCCTATGCGTCTTTTGGAGTTCCAGCATACTCATTTGGGTTCAACGGCTCACCCTCGTTATTTGCGCCTTACTCGCGAGAGGTGGCAATAGGTTTAGACTTTTGGATAGCGCCGTCGGTCGTGTGGCAGACCGAGCTCGATTTTGAGCTCCCAGGTAAGGGTGGCTTATATTACGCGTATCCAGGAGTTGCGCCAAACAAGGGAGTACCGGTTGGGCCGACGCCTAATGATAAGGCGTTTTTGACTCAGTTCGCGATCGGCTTCTAGCTCTACGGGGGATCTGACGTGAAGGTACAGAAACTGCTTTACCTATTGAGCGTTTGCATAATGACGTCCAGTGCTGTGGTCGGCTGCTCCAACATGCAGCCGGCGTCGGCACCTCCGGCTAACATCAGCCCTGCCGAGCGCCGAGAATTGTTCCGCAGAGGAGCACAACTGTGGCCAGTCAAATGCATGCAATGCCATAACGCGCGACCCGGCTCCGAGTTCACACCTGAACAATGGCAGATGATCCTTATGCATATGCGGACCCTGGCAAATCTACCGCCTCAGGACGCCCAGGCGGTTTACGTCTACCTCCAGGGTGGGCGGTAATGAATATGAATTTCAGCCAACGTGACTTTGGCTAATCGGAGCGAGCCGCATTTGGGAGATAAGGGGCCGCGGCACGAATGCTCTTTTAGCCCCTGTCTCTCCTCACGACATCACAAATGAATACCCAGTCACCTTGCCAGTCTAAGCATCAGGAATAAAGGCAGGTCTTACCGCATGAAGGCTGCCGGTAAATACCCCACAAGGAGGCTTTGACTTGAGCATGCATATGAAAGCGACACGAAGGCTGTCGTTATGGGCGCTCGCCACCGCCCTGGTTTTAATTGGCACGCGAGCGCTTGCCGCCGACGCAAATTCGGTCAAGCTGGATTACATGAATTTCTGCGCTCGGTGTCATGGGCCTTCGGGACGAGGAGACGGACCTTCGGCGGCCGCGCTAAATCCCAGGCCGCGCAACTTCACCGACTGTGCCACGATGAAGCAGATTCCCGACGACAGGCTTTTCAAGGCGATTAAGTTTGGAGGCGCATCGGTGGGATTGAGCGGAAGCATGCCCGGATGGGCTACCGCCTTCGACGACAACGAAATAAAGGAGCTGGTCGCATTTATCAGAGGATTTTGCAAATGATGTCTCGCGTCTGACGACTCCCTGGGACGATTGCATTGTTGGACAAGCAGCGCGACTCGAGATTGGAGAGCGAAAAATATGAAAGGACGGAGTCCGAAAACCGACGAAAACTTTGACCGGCAGGGAAAAGTCGCAGAATTGATGTGGCGAAGCAAGGCTGTGTTAATTGGACTTGCACGAAGTTGTCTTCCGAACATCAGGGTTTCGACGCCTCTGCCCGGCTCGAGCGTTCTTGTGGGGATTCTGGCCTGGTTCGTGATAGCGGGCGCTTTGTTGATAACCCCGCTCGTTGCTAGCGCCGAAGAGAAGACTTTTTCGCTTACGGCGGAGAATCGGCGCGTAGACATCGGGTCGGGCATGACCTTTGACGCGATGACCTACGACGGCACGGTACCGGGTCCCGTCCTGCGAGTGCGTCAAGGCGACGAGGTCACGATCGACCTGGTGAACCAGACAACCGACGCGCATGGAATAAACATCTACGCCGCCCAGATAGAACCGAAACTGTTCGGAGAAGGGCCCGAAAAAAAGACCCACTACCGTTTCCGCGCCGACGTACCAGGCGTGTTCGATTACCATTGCAGCGCCCATCCAGTGCTGGACCACGTCGCTGGCGGGATGTTCGGCATGATGATCGTCGAGCCCAAAGACGGCTGGCCAAACGGCGACGCGCAAGAAGTTACACTGGTTCAGAACGAATTCTATGGGCTAGCTGACGAGACCGGACTTATCCGCCCCGATCATTCCGAGATGGTCAAGGCCGAGGCCGAATTTTTCGGTTTCAACGGCGGCGTAGCAAAATACGACCTCAACCACCCAATCCCGATAAAGGTCGGACGGCTCGTGCGCATCTTTTTCCTCAACGCAGGCCCCAACCTATATTCGAACTTCATGGTGGACGGCGTAATCTTTAGCACCGTCTACCGGGGCGGCAATCCTCAGAACGCGATGCACAACATCAAGAGCGTGACACTCGGCCCCGGCGAGGGAGCTGTATTCGAGTTCACCGTGAACGCACCAGGAGATTATCAGTTCGGCGACGGCTCGCTATCGCACAGCTACAAGGGCGCACGGGGCATCTTCCGCGCGACACATTAGCTTCTGCAACCTTTGAGCGATCGCTACAGAATCGAGCAGCTCCGCTCGCCTCAAAAAATGGCGAAGCATACGCAACAGACAAACGTTAAAAACTCACTCAGAACAGGGTAAAAGCGAGCAGATCTGGCAAAACGATCGGCCCGTTTCCAGCCAAGAAGGTGCTCTGCAAGGCTGCAATGAGGTAGGGCGTGACAACGATGTGGGCGATGAGGCGTACGGCAACAAGCATGCTCCGAATGTCGACGACGAAGCTGGAAAGTAGAAACACGGGCAGAAAGGCGGTGAAAATTGCCACCTCGCGGGCGACGAACTGCCTTTTGCCTGTTGTCGAGATCGAAAGCCCCATCCCGAGCGAGCACAACAAGAAGCGCGAAGACGCGACAAGCAGAAACTAAAAATGATTTGTTTCGACGGAACGCCGAACGGCCATGCCGCTATCGTAACAGCGGAGCAAACCTTTCGAACACGTAGGCTTCAAGCGGCTGCATCCCCATAAGTTTCCCTGCCTACCTCGATCCTCCCGGCACCGCGATCGGCTCCTCGTTCGATAGAGCTGCAATTAAACCTATAATGGCAGTCTCCCCAGCACTGTCGAAACGGACGATACTGGTCACGTCTCTTCACTTGGCGGCAAATCTCACCCGACAAAGCGCCTGAGCGCTGTGTTACGCGCGCTGGGACCACTTTACTTACCTGCTTAAGCTGGATTGTCGTCTCGGAAGTTCGCTGTTTCGTGTTTGTCGCTTGCTTAGCTTTGCTGCCAACACCCAAAGCCCTCAATGTGGTTTTCGCTCGGAAGCTGGCGGTCTATGGGAAAACTTCTTGACAGCCTGACGATTTAGATTCACGCAGTCTGGTCACCAAGCATCTACCTATACGCGACGCACAAGAATTCCTTCACACGCTCACAAGCCATAGCAAAGCTTTTTGGGAGTCGGTCGAAAGTTAGTCAAGCTTCTTTCTGTATCCAGCGGCGCCAGGTCGTTGTTGCGAAAGGAAACAGGGAAGCAAAACACAGACGTTGCGCAACGAGAAAGCGCGACTGGTTCGGAAATTGCGTTAACTGTATTGTGACGAAAGCATCTCAGTTTGGAGGTAGCAGCAAATGGGTTTGCAGTCAGTAGACGTTGTCGTCCTAGGTGCTGGAGGCGCGGGCTATCCTGGGGCTTTTTTGATGGACCGGGCGGGATTGCGGGTTGTGATGGCCGACCCGATCGGAAACCTTGGCGGAGATTGCCTGGCCGAGGGTTGCGTGCCTTCAAAGGCGGTCCGAGAGGCAAGCCTTGTTCGAGCGACCGCGCGCAAGTATGACCTGTTCGGCCTGGCCGGAGAGCTACCCGAGGTCCATTGGCAGAAGGTGCTCGCGCACAAAGACCGCGTTCAGCGCACGCGCTACGCCCAACACCTCGAAGAGATCCAAGACTCTGGGGTGACATTTCATAGCGGTAAGGGAGTGATTACGGGCGAGCGAACGGTTGAAATTACTGACGAACAAGGCGTCCATCGCTACGAATTTCGCTATCTGGTTATCGCCACCGGCTCGCGACCTCATCGATTAGCGATCCCAGGCGCAGAACTCGCAATAACCTCGCACGATTTGTTTCGGCTCGGCGCCGACCTTCCCTTTCCGCGAAAGCTAGCCGTGTTGGGCGGCGGATACATTGGCGTAGAAGTGGCCTCGATGCTCGATAATTTCGGAGCGCAAGTTACGGTACTTGAGATGATGCCGCAGCTGGTGCCGGGCTTCGACCGCGAGCTTAGTGAGCAACTTAGAGAGCAGCTTTCGAAGAGGATAAGAATCGAGGTCGAGGCTCGCGCAACCGCGATCGAGAGGAGAGCTGACGGCAAACTTTGTGTGCGTTATCAGAAAAACGGGCGCGATCTAGAGGTAGAAGCCGACGCCGTTTTGATGGCGACCGGCCGCGAACCGGTCCTTCCAGATGGGGTCGAGTTGCTGGGTCTCGAAAAGCATGGCTTTATCACGGTCAACGAACAGATCAAAACCAGCAACCCGGCAGTATATGCTCCGGGCGACGTCAACGGCCGAAGCATGCTTTTCCATTCCGCAGTTCGCCAAAGCCTTGTCGCTGCACATAATATTTTGGCCGGCGGTCAGCCTGCGGACCGCATGAACTTCGATAGCGTTCCCCAGACCGTTTTTACTGAGCCGGAGGTCGCTTCGGTCGGTCTCGACGAGGCGCGCGCCGAGCAGATGGGGCTGCGATTCGAGGTGCACCGCTATCCGTACCGGGTCGATTCAAGAGCGCAGATATTCGGCGAAACAGAAGGTTTTATAAAGCTGCTGTTCGAAACAACGACCAGGCGGCTTATCGGCGCGCAGATACTAGGCATGGATGCCGCCCAGCTTATCGCGCCGCTGGCGCTGGCGGTCGAGCGGGGACTTGACGCCGACGCTCTGGCTGAAACCGCTTTTCCCCATCCGATGCTGTCCGAGGGAATCAACAAGGCCGCACGAATGTTTAAACCCTAAAAGATAAGAGCGATTATCGCCACAGCTTCCGAATGGCACCCAGCAACCTCGAGCGCCGACAAAAATGTGCGAATTGAGGTAGCGAACCGTTTTCTCCGCGTTACTTTCAGCGATCTGGCCAATCCGCGATCTCGCTGCACCCGACCGCATCGATAAAGCTCGTGGCCAGGGATTCGGAACGGACCATTGCGGAACAAAGTTCGGCATCCTCAAATAAGTTACGCTTTCCTGAACGCGAAGAACCCCAGCCTATTCGGTTCGCCTCCAGTTACTTTTTGCACAAGCTGGGTGGGAAAGTTCGTTTAGAGGCTGGCGCAGGCCACGGCGGGACACGTCGCCTGGGGTGGCCTGCGCTTGCTCCCTTAATCCGGTTAACGTTGCTTTCGATGCTTTCAAAATACGATTAGCGGCTTGATCACACCGTCGAGCTTTTTATCCATTATTTCGAATGCTCTTTCGAGCTGGTCGAACCGGAACGTATGGGTCGTCATCCGGGTCGGATCGACCTTGCCCGACATCAGCACGCGCAAAAGTCGCTCCATCCTGAGCCTGCCTCCTGGACAGAGGCCGGTCTTGATCGTCTTTTCGGCCATCCCCACACCCCACTCGAGCCGAGGAATCATCACGAATTCTCCTTCGCCGTGGTAACCGGCGTTGGAAATCGTTCCACCTGGGCGAGTGACGCGCACGGCGTCCGCGAACGCCTTGGTCGAGCCGATAGCCTCGATAGCGCAGTCGACACCGCCGCCGCTGAGGCGCAAAATTTCCTTTACAACGTCGCACTTGGTGGGGTCCAAAACGACAGTTGCTCCGTACGAGCGGGCAAGCTCACATCGGCTAGCCACTGGATCGACTCCAATCACCATACCAGCGCCGCGCAAATTAGCGCCCGCTACCGCCATCAGACCTACTGGCCCAAGCCCGAAGACAGCGACCGTGCCGCCGATCGGAATGTCACCATTTTCGGCAGCCATGAAGCCCGTTGACATCATATCGCTACAATAGACGGCACTTTCGTTAGGGACGCCGTCGGGGATTTTCGCTAGGTTTGCGTCGGCTTCGTTGACGTGGAAATACTCGGCGAAAACGCCGTCCTTGATATTAGCGAATTTCCAGCCGCCAAGCGGCCCTCCGGATTGACTTGGATGCCCGGCCTGAGAGGCTATATCGCCCCAAACAGGGGTGATCGCGCCGACCAGTACGCGGTCACCCGGGCGAAACAGCTTCACCTCCGAACCAACTTCTTCGACCACGCCGACCGCCTCGTGCCCAAGTGTAAGGTTTTCGCGCGGCCCGATCGCCCCGCGCACCGTGTGCGTGTCAGACGTGCAGATAAGGGCGCACGCGGTTTTGACCACCGCGTCCATCGGCCCCGCCTTTGGAATAGGCTTTTCGACGAAGCCCACGCTCCCGATCTTCTTCATCACAAAAGCTTTCATAGTTTTGTCGGCCATGTCTCGCTCGCCTCCTCATAATCACTGCGTTTACGGCGTTCCTCGCATCTTCAAAAATGCCGTCATCACTCGCGTCATATGGTCCAGGTCAACTGGTTTGGAGGTGTAAAAACTCACGCCTGCGGCCCGTGCGGCGCGCTCGGTTGCGAAGTCGTGCCGGTCAGCGACGTAAACCAGCGGGCAACGCGGCGCCAGATCCCTGAACTGTCGAACCAGATCGGCCGGACGGTCTCCGAGCACCGCATCGTCCATGACTACGAGTCGAAGCTCTGGATGTCTCAAAACTTCAACCACCGAGGTCGGGCTGGGATAATGTCCAACGCGAAATCCGAAATTGCGGATTCTCGTCCCCAGGTTACCGAATAATGGGTCCTCGGAAATAATCACAACGTGGATAGGAGACGCCATAATCATGCCACTTCAAACAAGCGAGAAGACCGCCGCCAGAGCCCGCAAAAGAGCTCGAGCCTCCGGACACGAAGCCAGCCAATTATGTGCTCGCTTAGTCTGAGGGCCGTCGCTCGCATACCTATACCATCCACTGACCCCCCAAGCTTTAAAGCCCGACCTAGCTCCTGTGCTGTAGCCTGCCTCTTTCGAGTAGCCTCAGCCTCATTGATGACAGCACAAGTCGTGCCTAGAAATGAAATCCGCCTTCTAGATGCTACGAGTGGCTCCAAAGGCGCCATCGACATGGCGCGAGTTGCGCCATCCGGTTCACGAATCAGGCCTTTCGTTACAAACGCGACGAGGGATGTGATAAACTACGCTGCGACTAGCTGAGAAAGCTAGCTTAGGAAGCCAGCCATGTCGGAATCGGGGCAAAAACTTCACGCAGCTGAACCGCTAGTAGCTGAGGTTGTGCGCCGAGGACCGCCTCGGTACTATCACCTGCTTTGGGACGAAGATCTCGAAATGATGCGCCCGCTTTTCGAGGCGCTTATCGAGCATCGCCAAGCGGTCGTCGCCTACTGGTATCAGCTTTACGCGCTGCACTTCGCCGACGAACGAACGCTCTCCGAGCAGGAATTCTCACGCCTGTTCGAGCCTGCCCTGCTGCGAAACAAGACGGCTCTCCTGCACGGCGATATGGACCGCTATGCCAAAGAGGTCAGGGTGCTCGGTGAAGAATTGGTTCGAAAAAACGTGCCGCTTCAAGAGATAATCGCCTCGATGCATCTTTTCGAGCAGGCGGCGATGGCGTTTTGTCCCGAGAGCTTGAAGTCGCGAGTAGATATCGCCACCAAATTCGACCAGCTAAGCCATATACGCGTAATTCTGCTGGTCGATACATACTGCCGACTGGGGAATGCGCTTACTCGCGCGCGCCTGACTGGGCTTGAGCGCGAGCTTAATTCGCTTGCTGGAACCAGGCGCCAGAACTTTCACGGTCTTGTCGGGTCAAGCCGGGTTATGCAGCGGCTTTATGAGCAAATCGAGGCCGTGGCGGCCACGAGCGGCACAGTTCTAATCGTCGGAGAGAGCGGTACTGGCAAAGAGCTCGTAGCGCGGGCTATTCACGAGTGCAGTCCCAGACATTCGGGTCCGTTTGTTCCTTTCAACTGCGCCGCTATCCCGAAAGACCTTGTAGAGAGCGAACTTTTTGGCTACCGGCGCGGCGCTTTCAGCGGGGCGAACACGGAATATCTGGGCCTGTTTCGCGCGGCAGACGGCGGAACCTTATTTTTGGACGAGATCACCGAAATGAGCATCGAGGCACAAAGCAAGCTGCTGCGAGTCTTGCAGGAATACGCCGTTCGACCGATCGGCTCAACCAAAGAAATTCGCGTGGACGTTCGGTTAATCGCCTCGACGAACCGGGAACCCGAGCAAGCGATGGAGGAAGGACGACTGCGTCACGACCTGTACTACAGGCTTACCGCGGGCGAATTGCGAGTGCCGCCGTTGCGAGAACGCATCGACGATATTCCCCAGCTCGTGGACCACTTTATTGCGCTTTTCAACGAAAAACTCCGCCGCCGGCCACCTGTGGAGGGGATCCAACCCGCTGCGCTCGAGGCTTTGATGCGTTACCACTGGCCGGGCAACGTCCGCGAGCTTGCGAATACGATCGAAGCTGCGATCACCTTCGGCCGTGGAGCGACGATCGTCCTCGACGATCTGCCGCCACGTATCACCCGGATGCCGTCACCAGTCGAGGACCTCCCAAAGGTATCTTGCGCCGCAACTTTTGCCGAAGTGGAGCGCGAGCTTATCGCCCGGGCGTTAGAGCAAACCAACGGCAACAAAGTGCAGGCAGCCAAGCTCCTGGGTATTTCGCGCAAAAAGCTTTACGCCAAGATTAAGAAGTACGGCCTTGCTTGCGGCCCAAACGACGAGGCTGACACTCAAGACGAGCAGTAACTATCATCGCGGTTCCTCCAAGCTCCGGGTGATAACACCTATAAGCAAGCTTGCAAGCGTGGCGATGCCTTTATCCTCGCAAACCTCCACACGCGTGTACGGCTTTCGCCAGGCCAATAGAAGGCCTTGGCTACGAAAACTCGCAATTTAGCTCGCTACCGTGTGCGAACGCTGCCGGCTCAGTATGGCACGCACCCGGGACGGCTCCCCAAGGTCGCTCCACTCGACGCCGTGGACCGGAATCGTGACCAGATTCATACCGTGGCGCTCGAGGACGTCTGCCGAGAAATTAAGCGGACGCACGGCCGCGTAAGCCTCGGCAACAGCCGCACGTTCTCTCGCGGTATACAACTTCTCTCTGATTTCCTGGAAGATTACATAGGTCGACGGCGAAGCTACCATTATTTGCGAAAGCATGGTCACGACGCGCCCCGCGAAGACAAAGCTGTTCCACAGCGCGCCGCGCTCAAAAAGCTCGAGCGCCTTTTCGCGAGGTGGCTTTTCCCAGAAGCGTTTAACGTAACGGGCGGATCCCCAGTCGCTGCCAATATGTTCTCCAGGCTCGATCCATCCGTACCCGCTCTCTACCCGGTCCGGAACGATCCCCATCATGACGATAAATTCCGGCCTGCCCTCCACGAGCTCGAGGGCGACCCTAACTTGCCTGGCAAAAAGCGCCTCGTCGCTTACGTAATGGTCAGCCGGAAAGACAACCACGGACGCATCAGGCGCGGCAATCGCAAGCTTCATGAGAGCATACAGTAGGGCTACTCCGGTGCCGCGGTCAGCAGGCTGTACGATCACGCTTCGCGGCGGTAGGGAACCAGTGACCCGCTCACTAAAGCGCATGTGAGCCGCCGACAGCAGGACGTGAACGTTCTCGATTCCGACAGTAAGTGCCGCACGCTCGAGCGCGTGTTCAATCAGAGTTTTGCAGCCAACGAGCTGGCAAAACTGCTTTGGCACTTCTACGCCGTACAACTCTCGCACAAGCGGCATAAGCCGCTCCCCCTTGCCACCAGCCAGGACCAAAGCGAAAGCATTGGTTGACGATTCTCGCCGCATAACCAGGCCTCACCTCACATTTTCACCGACCAAACGCGCCAACGCTGACAGCTAAAACGAACCAAGTTGAGCAAGCCTATTAAAAAGCAAAAACTTTGCCGTTCGCGGCACGTCGATCTGAAAGACCACACACGGTTGCGGTCGCCAAAATGGCCCAGACGTGACGGTTTATTGCACCAGCAAGCGAAGACGTCCGGCTAAAAGCTGCGAATTACTGATACACAGGTGTATACGAAGAATGTTTAGCCGAACGCCCCAGTTGCGACCGTCTCGTTTCGGCGCTGGCACGAGATTCGCTCTTTTGATGTGAGAATCAATTCGGTTACGCCTGCAGGCAAGGGAGGTGTTCAATGGCTTTTCCGTTCAAAACCATATTGGTTCCTATCGATCTCGACGATATGTCGAACGCGGCTCTGGAGATTGCAGTCAAGCTGGCCCGCCAAAACCAGGCCAAGATGCTGCTGCTCTATGTGGTGACGTTACCGCCCACGGCCGAGCCCACGCTAGTCGATGTATTTCGCGGGCAGGAAGAGGAGGCACGCAAAAACCTCGACAAAATTGCGAGGGAGCAGCTTCAAGGAATCGAACACAAGGTTCTAACAGAAGTAGGCGCTCCGGCTAAGGCTATCGTGCGGGCAGCACAGCGAATGGAAGCGGACCTTATCGTTATGGCGACCCACGGGCGCAAAGGACTGTCGCGGATGCTCTTGGGAAGTGTAACCGAGATGGTGCTAAGGGAAACACCATGCCCCGTGCTGTGTGTCCGTCAGGAACAGTAGGGAACATTAGCACAGCCAACGATAGTTTGCCGGATAGCACCACTCCAGAGAGTATCTAAGCGGTGACGCAGCGCGCAGAACACAACGAGCTCGACCATTTGGCCCGGCTCAAGCAGGCGATGATGCGACCTGAATTTTATCCCGAGTCGCCGAGCGAGATAGAGTTGCGAGAAACCCATTTATCGTGCGTTTTTCTCGCCGGCGAGTACGCCTACAAATTCAAAAAGCCGGTGCGGTTCACCTTCATAGACTGCCACACGCTCGCCTTGAGGTATGCGCTTTGCCAAAACGAGGTGACGCTCAATCGGCGCCTTGCTCCGGATGTCTACCTGGGAGTGTTTGCGGTCTCTGAAAAGGACGGGCGGCTGACGATGAGCGAATCGGAGTCCAAAAAGTTCGACCCCGGTGCATTCGAATATTTGGTCAAGATGCGCCGCTTGCCAGAACAGCTGACCCTCAAAGCGCTCATTGCGGCAGGACAAGTTGATGGAGACTTGATGCGCAAACTGGCTCGCCATCTTGCCGCATTCCACAAAACCGCCGGCACTGAAAAGGCCCAACAGTACGGCTCAGCTTCCGCTGTACTACAAACCGTTACAACGAATCTGACCGAATGCCTTAATCTAGTTGGCTACACCGTGGGCGCAAACGACCTTGCCTCAATTGAAAAGTTTTTCCGCGACTTCGTTCTTTCCCATAAGGAGTTTTTGGACGGCCGAGTGCGCCTCGGCGAAGTGCGCGAAGGACATGGCGATCTGCGGCTCGATCATGTCTATGTCCATAAAGATACGTTTTCGATAATCGACTGCGTAGAGTTCAGCGAACAGCTGCGTTACGCGGACGTTGCCTCCGAAATCGCGTTTCTGGCGATGGAGCTTGACCTGACAGGCAAGGAGGAGCTTGCCGACGAGCTGGCCGAAAGTTATTCCGTCGAAACGCAGGATGAAGGCTTTAAGCTTCTCGTCAACTTTTACAAATGCCATCGCGCTTGCGTAAGGGGAAAGGTCGAGAGCTTAAAAAGCCTCGAAGAGGAAGTGGCGTGGGACGAGCGCGACGCTGCCCGGGCCAGGGCAAGGGCCGCATTCAAACTGGCGGTTCGATACGCGCAGCGAGGCAGCCCAGTTATCGTAGTGATATGCGGCTTGTCGGGCACGGGCAAGTCGACTGTGGCAGCCGCTCTCGGCATGCGCACAGGATTCACCGTACTGCGGTCCGACGCGATACGCAAGCAAGTTGCAGGCTTACAGCCTGAAGCGCGAATGCCAACGGCGTATGGGACCGGTATCTACTCAGCCGATTTCGACCGCGTAACGTACGAGGCGATGTTACGCTCGGCTCGCGCGCTGCTGAAATCCGGTCGCGGGGTGATACTCGACGCAACCTTTAAAAGACGCGCCGATCGTCAGAAGGTATCAGCGATGAGCAGCGAAATTGGCGTGCCGGTGCTGTTCGTCGAATGCACGGCTCCCTTGGCGGAAATTCGCAAGCGACTGGCAGCGCGCGAGCAAAGCTTGCACGAGGTGTCAGACGCAAACTGGGGCATTTTCATCAAACAGCAAGCTGAGTTCGAACCTCTTACCGAAATGGCTTGCGAAAACCACATCGTTGTGGATACGACAAGCGGTCTACAGCAGGTGCTCGTTGCAATCGAACATGCCCTGGAACGACTGTATGCGACAGCACCGCGATCGTCTTGACGTAAAGACCTAGCACTTGCAGAAAGGAGTTTACGCCGTGAAAGTGGAGCAGATAATGAATCGGTCGGTCGAGACGGTAAGACCGGATGATTCGTTGAATAGAGCCGCCCAACTTATGTGGGAGTGCGCATGCGGTGGGCTGGCGGTGGTGGACGGCGACTCCCGGCCGGTTGGCTTTTTAACCGACCGCGACATCTGCATGGCGGCTTACACACAAGGCAAACCGCTTGCGGAACTACCTGTTTCGATTGCGATGGCTCGCAAGGTAATCGTCTGCAAGCTCGAAGATGACCTGGAAGAAGCGATCAAGTTGATGCGGGAAAATCGCGTGCGCAGGCTTCCCGTCGTCGATCACGAGGGCAAACTAGCCGGGCTATTATCGTTGGATGATTTGGCGCGCCAGGCTGCGCGACCGCTTCGCCACAAATCTAACCGCCGAATTCGCGACGTGCTCGCCGAAGTCCTCGCGGCAGTATCGCACGAAAAGCCTTGAAGGGTAGTCCCACCAAAAGACCTCTTTTGGACCAACGGCGAGAGATTAGCCGCTGGTCGTGAGCCAACATAAGTACCGCGCTGCGCTAAGGCGCGAGTTGCGCCCAAAGGCCACCGCCCACAAACCAGGGGAAAAGAAGCTCGACGCCACCGGAAGTTGCCTCCTGTGGCGCCACAATGCAATGGGGAAGTGTTTCCGACGGCGTCAGCTGGTACGAGGTTATCACAACAGGTTCCCCTTAAGCCTTTGACTACAGCCCATAATTGGCGCTCCTGAAACTACCTACGTCCGTTGGCACGGCTAATGCTCCTTTCTTCAGGTGACAAAGTACGGCATGTGATGGGGCCGTAAGCTGCCGTGGCACAACCGGACAGCTCCCGGGCCTCGATACTGTACATGCTGGTTGGAGGTCCAAAGCCATGGGAAGACCAAGAATTGTCGTTTTGGGTGGCGGATTCGGTGGCCTGGAGGCCGCTTTTTATCTGCGCTACAAACTCGACGACAAAGTTGAGCTTACGCTCGTGAGCGAGCGCGATTTCTTCATTTTCAAGCCAAACACCGTGTACATCCCTTTCGGCGAAGATCCCGAGCGGTTCAGGCTCTCCTTACGACCGGCGGCTAAGCGGAAAAACATCGATCTTGTCATTTCCCGCGTCGTCGGAGTCGAGCCTGAAACCAGCAAAGTTCATCTGGTCGACCGGGAACTTCGTTACGACTATCTAATCGTCGCAACTGGCGCCGACATGCGGCCATCCGAAGTACCAGGCCTGAAAGAATACGCCGTAACCGTTTGGACGCCTGAGGAGATGATGGCGCTTCGCCGGGAGCTCGCGCGAATCGCTGAAGCGGCGAGGTCCGGTCGTCGTCAGAAGATTTTGTTCCTCGTACCGCCAAATAATCGGTGTTCAGGGCCGCTTTACGAGCTTTGCCTGATGACCGACACCTGGCTGTCACGAAAGGGGCTACGTTCCGCAGTCGATCTTACCTGGACAACTTACGAAGAAGGTTATATCCAAGCCTTCGGCCCGCGCCTCGATACCGTTGTAACGCGCGAATTCGAAGAACGGGGTATCGAGGGGCACAAGGGTATCGTGGTTACAGGAGTGGAACCGGGAATCGTTCATTTTCGAACTGGCGAGCGCTACCCATTCGACCTCTTGGTAGCGTTTCCGCCCTATGTTGCGGGTCTAACTTACGATTCGCTCGCTAGGGACGACCGCGGTTTCGTCCGGGTGGAAGCCGAAAGCCGTCGAGTAAAAGGCCAGGCGGCAATTTTTGCCGTGGGAGACGCGGCCGATTTCCCCATCAAACAAGCCTTTCTTGCTCTGTTACAGGCGGATGCGGCGGCCGACCATATCGCATCCGAAATCGAAGGCAAAACGCCCAAACTTAGCTTCGAACCGATGAGCATGTGCGTGATGGAGGAGCTGAACCGGGCGACGTTCGCGCAGGTTCCGCTGAAATACACCGGCGACCCCTTAAAGCCGGTCGACGTAGCAGCGGAAGATACTGCGGAATACAAGGTCGGCATCTCGCCGCTCTGGCGTCTTGGTAAAAAGATTCTTGGCCTGTATACACCATGGCGATTCGGGCACGGCGAACCGTTTCACGCGGGGTTCGCCTGGGAAGCGATGGACCTGGGTCTTAAGGTGTTATCGCGGCTTCTTGCCGAGTAGAGCACGCCTTATCTTCTTGGCGTTGTGAAACGCGGGCAGACAACCGCCGTGACCGCGGTCTCGGGCGGCAAAAGTAAGTACGCCAAAAAAACAGTCGTTGCGTCCGAACACCGAAAAGCAAACTCTGCCCGCAGGTGTTAGGGCCTCACGCCATGACACGCAGGCGTTTGACTTCAGCTAAACGTGTAACCCCGTGGCACCTTTTGCACCACGAAGCACTAGGCTTCTGTAGCAAAAGGTAACAGTCTGGCAGCGCCATGAACGCGAATTATCGTTCGTTGTCGACAAATCATAGCTGGAACAGCAATTGCGTTGAACTCACAAATGGACAATCCAAACCGGGAACAGGAGGACAACATTGACAAACGAACAGAGAGAAGATGATCGGCTCCGACATCTTCCAGTGAGCGTGCGTCAGAACTTTCAAATCAACGTTTTGGGGGAGCAAGTCAACATGGATTCGATGCGACAGTATGGCCTGGTTCGTTTGGCAGCCGCCAAGGCAGCACTTTTCACGTTGCTGGTTGTGGCGGCCGTCGCGATGACTGCCTGGCAAGTCCTGGCTCAACTCCCGACGCCGCCTGAAACTCCCTCGCTGGAAGACAAGGGCGTGGGACCGATAAAGGAAGTAAAACTTGGGGCGATCGATCCCCAATTGGCTGCCAAGGGCGAGAAAGTCTTCGCGACCCATTGCTCGGTGTGCCATCGCCTTGATTCTCGCTACGTGGGTCCTCCGCTGCGAAACGTCACCAAGCTGAGGTCGCCGGAATGGATCATGAACATGATCCTCAACACCAACGGGATGATCATGAACGACCCTGTGGCGCGCGATCTAGTTGGCAAGTATGGGTCAATTATGACTGTAAGCGGCATCCCTCCCGACGACGCCCGAGCGGTGCTCGAATACCTGCGCCAGGTATCCGAACAGCAACCCAAGAAATAAGTTCAACGCGCGCCAAAAGGTAAAGAAAAAACCGGTTCTCTTCCAGCCAGTTACCGTGAAGCACCAACACGGAAAGGAGGATAGCGATGAAAACCCAACGGTTTACGGCGGCTATACTCGGCTTAGCAGCCCTGGTCCTGAGCGCGCTCATTGCAGCTTGCAATCGGCCCGGGACGAGCGCCGTGGCGAAACCGGGGCTCGGAAGCGCGCAGGAGCAGGCGGCCTTACAAGTCTATGTTCCGCCTGGCAAGTATGACGAATTCTATGCTTTCTTATCAGGCGGTTTCAACGGCCAGATCGATGTCGTCGGATTGCCGTCCGGGCGCTTACTTCGAATTATCCCCGTGTTTGGCGTGAATCCCGAAAACGGTTACGGCTACTCCGAGGAAACTAGGGCTCTGCTGATGACCTCCCACGGCTTTGTGCCCTGGGACGATACGCACCATCCGGAGCTTTCTCAAACTAATGGCGTTCCTGACGGACGCTGGCTGTTCATCAATGGCAACAACACCCCGCGTATCGCACGCGTAGATTTGCGCGAGTTTCGCACCGTCGAAACGCTGGAGATCCCCCACGTCGGCGGGCTGCACTCGGCTCCGTTCACTACCGAAAATACCGAATACATAGTCGCTGGAACCCGTTTTAGCGTCCCCATTCCGCAAACCGACATGCCGATCGCCGACTATAAAGGCCATTTCAAGGGTACGCTCAACTTCATAAAGGTGGACCCGAAGACGGGCAACATGAGCATCGCCTTCCAGATCCTGATGCCAGGCTTCGATTATGACTTAGCCCATTGCGGCAAAGGTCTTTCTCACGGTTGGTGCTTTTTCTCGACGTACAACACGGAGGAAGCCCACACCCTGCTCGAGGTCAATGCTTCCCAATTCGACAAAGACTTCATCGCCGCGGTCAACTGGAAGCGAGCAGAGCAATGTCTTGCGCAGGGTAAAGGCAAAGACATGCCCGCGCACTACTTCCACAACTACGTGGACCCAGTAACGCACATCGCTAAATCCGAAGAACTCACCCAAACTAAGGTGCTCACCCCTGACACGTGCGATGGAATGGTCTACTTTTTGCCGACCCCAAAGTCGCCGCACGGTGTCGACGTCGACCCCACGGGCGAATATATCGTGCCAGGCGCCAAACTTTCGGCAACGATTGCCTATCATTCCTTCAGCAAGATGATGAAGGCGATCCAAAACAAAGACTTCGAGGCGCCGCAACCCAACCATCCATCCTACGGGATACCGGTGCTTAAGTTCGAGTCGGTCGTAGCCAATCAGGTGAAGAACGCTTGTCTGGGACCGCTGCATAACGAATTCGACGGCCAAGGTAACGTATATACGTCATGCTTCATCAGCTCCGAAATCATCAAGTGGCGGCTCGATAATGCGCAGGTCGTCGACCGTATTCCGGTTTACTACTCGATCGGGCATCTGATGATTCCTGGAGGCGACTCGGCCAAGCCTTGGGGCAAATACGTGCTAGCGCTCAACAAGATCACAAAGGACCGTTACTTGCCGACAGGCCCTGAGCTCGCGCAATCGTGTCAACTGATAGACATTTCGGGCAACAAGATGCGCATGCTGCTTGACTTTCCAACGATGGGCGAGCCTCACTACGCACAAGCAATACCGGCCCAACTGGTCATGCCTAAAAACCTTAAGTACTACGCCCTTGACGAAAACAAAAATCCCTACGCCACCAAAAGCGAGAGCGATGCGCGCGTCGAACGCCAGGGCAACGTGGTCCACGTTTATATGACGGCGATCCGCAGCCACTTCGTGCCGGACAATATCGAAGGCATCCGAGTTGGCGACGTGGTCTATTTCCACGTGACTAACCTCGAGCAGGACTGGGATATCCCGCACGGTTTTGCAGTCTTTGGCGCGAAAACGTCGGATCTCTTAGTAATGCCCGGCGAGACTCTGACGCTCAAATGGGTGCCTGAGCGCCCGGGTGTATATCCTTTCTACTGCACCGACTTCTGCTCAGCTTTGCATCAGGAAATGCAGGGCTACGTACGAGTCTCGCCCGCGGGCTCTAACGTTGCCTTAGTGTGGCACGGTGGTGGCAAGTAGACCTGGATGGGTTTACCAACTCGGCGTGGGGTTTGGACCTTAAACTTGAGTTCCGACCCCACGCCATCGCCCTTCGGCAACTTTTGCGGGCCAATACCGCCCGTTAAAAACACCGAACCGCCGAATGCTGGCAGCATAAGGTGGGAGCTTTCCCCGCAAAACGTGTGTAACTCGATATGCCATTTGAGCAGGTTGGGAGCGAACGAGAATAGCGCTAAACAGTTCAAGCGCTCGACAACTGGCACTTAGCAGCAGAGTGTTCTTTCTACAATCGGCGGGCGCTTGGCCAGGCTCGGAAATATTGCTCGGCGAGCCTAAGCGGAGGAACTGAAATGTACGGCAAACTGCAACGAATATCGCGCGTCTTGCTTGTGCTAGCTGCTCTTAGTCTGTTACCGGCTTTTTT
Organism: Pseudomonadota bacterium; assembly: GCA_021324755.1. Taxonomy (GTDB): domain Bacteria; phylum Desulfobacterota; class Binatia; order Binatales; family Binataceae; genus JAJPIL01. The sequence goes on along the minus strand of JAJPIL010000025.1, from coordinate 8,384 downwards.
TCTACCGCTTTGGAGTTACGGATTTAGCGCACTCCAGTACCCTGAGGGTCTTATGATGTGGATTTATGCAAACCACATCTCAGGTCGAATCGACCTGATCAATGAGCTCAATCATTACATCGGGATGCGGGAGATCGTTGAAAGTGGATTTCCCGAGCTCAAAATAATACCTGTTTTACTGGCACTACTGATAATACTCGCGATCGGCATCGCTCTTGCTGGTGGTCTCAGGTCGCTTCTCGTGTGGCAAAGCCTGTTCGCGATCGTCGGACTCGGCTTGCTTGGCGACTTCTATCATTGGCTCTACGTGTACGGTCATGACCTCGATCCCCATGCGGCCATCAAGATACCCCCATTTACTCCACATTTGATTGGCGCGTATACGTTCCTCAACTTCCATATCATGGCCTGGCCAGATTGGGGCGCGTTTGCGATGGTCTTTTCGTTCGTGCTCGGAGGAATTGCGCTGGTGTGGGAACTGGCCCATCTGAGCGCTCGAGCGTCTCTTTCCGTGTCAGGGGTTGCCGAGGTGGGTCGCCCGCAAGACCGAACACAGCGGCGCTCGAATTTTTCCCAGTAGGGCGGCAAAGGCGGGCAAACGCTTCGAGTTTTGAAGCGAGTTCAGTTGGCACCGATCGAACGATCGCCAGGTCGGCACGGGCCGTCAATCCAGGAATCAATCGATATAAAACTCGAACCCAGAGTTGAACGACATTCTAGATTACCGTGATGAAATTTGATCCGCTTTTCACAGCACAAGCGTCGATTCCCGGTACGCGGTGGGTGGAGCTGCATTTGATTATGCCTGTTATCGTGATGCTCGTCGTTGTCGGTTGCAGGCCGGCTCCACCTTATCCAATTCACTTTGGTAGCGTCGAGTGCGCATACTGCCATATGGTCGTGAGCGATCGGCGCTTTGCGGCTGAATTGGTAACTAAAAAGGGGCGCGTGTATTATTTCGACTCGATCGAGTGTTTAGCGAGCTTTGTGGCCGAGCGCCAGGTCGCGCAGGGCGACATTCATTCGATGTGGGTCAGCGACTTCGCGCATCCCGAGCAACTGGTTCCTGCTCCTTCCGCTTTTTATTTGAAAACGCGGCGCCTGCATAGTCCGATGCAGCGAAACTTAATAGCATTTGCCAGCTCCGCTGACCGAGCGCAAGCGATAATGAGCCTTGGCGGCACTGAACTGTCATGGCCAGAAATCATCGAGGCCCAACACTCTCCAGGGTCTGCGAAAACGCCAGGCTGAAAGGAGCTAAGCGGGCAGAACCTTCTAAACCGCAAGCGACGCAGTTATGCGCCTGCCGCAACTGATTTCAAACTCGATCATCGCTTTTGCGGTCTGGCTCGTCTTGTGGTCGCTGGCGGGGCGAGCAAGTGAGTCTGCGCCGAACGGGACGACGAACAGTCAAGCGTCTGCTGCTACCTTGGTAGTTTGCCCCAGATGTGCGATAAAGCGTCTGAGCGATGCTCTGCGGGAGGCTTCAGCTGGGGCTAAAATTATTTTGCAAAGCGGAATCTACAACGAAGGCGAAATGACGATCGAAAAACCCGTAGCGATCGAAGGGCAGGATTGGCCCGTGCTCGACGGAGCGGGTAAGAATCAGGTTCTTACAGTCAAAGCTGATAACGTGCGCCTGAAAGGCCTCGTAATCCGCAATTCTGGGAAAAGTTACATCGCTGACCTGGCCGGGATCAGGGTGGAAGGCGCTCGCAATTGCGTCATAGAAGGCAATCGGCTGACCGACAACTTCTTCGGCATCTACTTGGCTTCGAGCGCCAACTGTGCAATACGCGGCAACGAGATTCGCGGCAATGCCGTCTCCGAGGTGTTCTCCGGCAACGGCATCCATCTTTGGAACTCGAACCGTATCACCGTCGAGCGAAACCACGTGACCGGCCATCGCGATGGACTTTACTTCGAGTTTTTGCACGATAGCAATATCCTAGGCAACGTTAGCGAGAATAATGTCCGCTACGGTTTGCATACCATGTATTCCGCCAATAATCATTACTCGCAAAACATACTTCGCGCTAACCATGCTGGTGTGGTGTTGATGTACTCAAGAAAGCTCAAGGTGGTGGCTAATCGCTTCGAGGATAACTGGGGACCAGCCTGCTACGGCGCCTTGCTCAAGGATCTTGACGAGAGCGAGCTCGAGCGAAACTTGTTTTTCCACAATTCGGTTGCGCTTTATGCCGACGACGCTAATCGCAACCGCGTGGCAAACAACAGGTTTTACAACAACGGCTTTGCCTTGCGAATTATGGCGAACGCTAACGGCAACGTCTTTTCTGGGAATTTGTTCGAGGCCAACTCTTTTGACGTAACCACAAATTGGTCATCTGGGTCGACAAGCTCGTTCGACGGTAACTACTGGGACGATTACCGCGGCTATGACCTTAACCGCGACGGGATTGGCGATGTCCCGTTTTGGCCAGTCAGGCTTTTTGGCCTGCTACTGGAAGAGTACCCGCAAGCGATCGTCCTTTTGCGCAGTCCGTTTGCCGAGCTGTTGGACGCCGCCGAGCAGGCTATCCCGGTGCTTACACCTCACAACTTCGCTGACCAAAAACCGCTGATCGCGAGACCACCGTGGTCGAAGTCGCAAACGTCAAAAAGCGCTTTGGCTCAGTAAGCGCTCTCAACGGCATCACTGTCACGATTAGACGCGGCCAAATTACCTCGGTGGTAGGGCCAAATGCCGCCGGCAAAAGCACGTTTTTAAAATGCCTGGTCGGTTTGGTCCGTCCTGACTCCGGCGAAATTCGGGTGGGCGGACACGACGTCAACCGCGACTGGCGCTGGCGACGCCTGGTTGGATACGTTCCACAGGCTGTCCACTTCCCAGAGAACTTGTCACCACGCGAGCTGTTCGCCTTCTTTCGTAAACTCCGCGGAACGCCAGGAGCCGACGGTCGCGAATTAATCGAGCTGCTCAACCTCGAGGCAAGTCTCGATCGCCCAGTCCGCCAGCTTTCGGGAGGGACCCGCCAAAAGGTCAACATCGCGCTGGCGGCTATGTTTGATCCCGAGATACTGATCATGGACGAACCAACGGTAGGCCTGGATCCGCTCACAAGTCAGCGTCAAAAGCGATGGCTGGAGCGCGAACGGGCGCGAGACAAGACGATAATTTTAGCCTCGCACGTGATCGCCGAGGTTGAAGAGCTATCAGACCGCGTGATTTTTCTCCTCGAAGGCCGAGTGTATTTCGACGGCGCGCCTCGCGAAGCGATACAAATGACTGGACAACCGACGCTCGAACGCGCGATCGCCGCGATGATGGAGCAGGGCTCGTGATGCGGCAGATAGCGACGCTGGCCCGTTATAGCGCGCTGGAACTGGCGCGCAGCTGGTGGACCGCCTGTTATTGCCTGTTTTTCATGGTGCTCGCATTTGCGTTTTTCGCCTTCGGCGAGGAGCCAGCGCAGGCGGTTGTAAGCGTGCTGAACGTCGTACTTCTTGTAGTGCCGTTTGTGAGTATCGTGATGGGCGTGCTGTCGTTTTATACCGCACGCGAGTTCGCTGAGCTGTTGCTCGCTCAGCCAGTAGGGCGGTTGACCGTTTTTTTCGGCCAATATATGGGCACGGCCGCGTCGCTGGCCCTAGCTTTCGCGATCGGCCTTGGAATTCCATTCGTCTGGTACGGATGGAATGCGCGAGAGCAGTCGGGTACGCTCGTAGCGCTACTGTTTGGGGGAATACTTTTGACTTTTATCTTCGTGGCCTTGGCCTTCGCGCTCGCGGTGCGCACCGAAAATCGCCTCAAGGCGTTGGGTGCAGCGATCTTCTTGTGGCTCTTTTTTGCGCTTGTTTACGACGGACTTATACTCGCTGTGATCGTGGCCTTTAGCTCTTTTCCTTTGGAAAAAGTGCTTTTGGGACTAATCATTCTCAATCCGCTGGACCTGGCGCGGATCTTGATACTGCTACGGCTTGATGTAGCTGCCCTGATGGGGTATACGGGCGCGCTCTTTAGACAATTTTTCGGCAGCCCGCTGGGCATCGTGGCCGCCAGTGCCTGTCTCACCGTTTGGATGGCCTTGGCGGTGGCAGTGGGAGCTAGCACCTACGTGCGCCGCGATTTCTAAAGTCACTACCTTTTTGGATGCAGCGATGACAATCCAATTGACGGATAGCGCAGAGATATCTCTGTGCGTTTCACAAAACTCTCGAGCCACAATAACTTTTTGCATTTCCCGCACAAATTGTGTGGCACTTTTTGTTTGCACTACCATCTTGCCTTAGCCTTCGCTTTTTCGCTAAAAACGCGCGCCCGCTCAGCATCTAGAAGCTGGGTAACAACTGGAGAGCGGAAATGCGCAAAGCTCGCGCGGACAAAGCAAAATAGTTCGCTATCGCGCAGTGCCAAGATGGTTGCCGAGCGAGCCTCGCCCAACAGCAAAGCCATCTCGCCGGTAATCTCCCCAGTCCCCACTTGCCCCACCAGAGTTCGCTATCCCTCGGGACCCATCGTAAAAGCGCCCGGCCGTCCGGACGGTACGAAATAGGCTACCTCTGCTGCATCGCTCATGAAACAGTGTGCATCCGCTGGTAAGGCTAAACCACTCACTTGTTTCGCACAAAATTACAGAGAAATCCTTGTGATGACCTTGCACCAAAAACTCGCAAACCAATAACCTTGGATGTATTCTCGCCAGCCCGTTTGGGTCGGGAAAAGAGCTCGTTACAGCTGGCTGTCGAAAGACATCAGTGTTGGTCATACCTTCGACGCAACTCGCTACATCCAGTGGCCGACACGAACGCGTGATGTTGTAAAAATCAAGGTCGCCACCAGTTTTGCCAACCGCCCTCATTGCAGCTAACGGCTCCCATCAGCGCGAGCGTCCGTGTCCGACATTTAGCGCGCACAACTGACGAGTGTGTCCGTGTGAAGGCTACCTTACGTTGGGCACGACCGCCTGCGGCCACATTAATAGGCAAATCGTTATTATTTAAAGAACATAGCGCCGACCAAAATTAGCACTTGCAACTCTCAAAAGATTCTATGTTCTAGCGCGATTTTGCACGACAGAATCAGCAGTATCCGCTCTGCGAGAATACGAATGGCGAAGAATCAATATCACAGCCGTATATTCGACTAGTAACGCGATAAAGTACACATGTAGACTTCGAACTGGTGTCGAGTAATACGAAATGATGAAACCCAACGTTGCTATCGAAAACAGCAGTGTTTCAAGGCTGCGGAGAAGGTGGCAACACTGCGAAAGATAGGCTGGAACAAAGACGTACAGGGGTAAAGTAAATGTTATTTCATTGCTCCATGTTATCGGTGAGACGAAGAGAGCGATTATTAGCCAGAGACTGAAACAAATCCCATCGAGCTCCACGCTAGCCGGGCGAATCGGGGTAGCAAGGGCCGCTAAGAGAATTGCGCCCAGTGAGAGAAGGAGGTAGGCAGCTAGGATCCAATATGGTTGTTGTGCTGGTGGCAGTCGTAGAGCGTCGGCGGCGGAGAAGGCTTTGAGTAAGAAAGAGAGAGAACGTTCGTCCCGCGCCCAGTCGGGAGTATGAAAATAGGGCAGGGCTCCAGAGAAAAGCGACTCGAGCCATAGCGTGGGGCCGCTGAGTAAAAGTCCAAGTAAGGAGAAAACGAGGCTCCAGACGATCACGTCGAAGCGCCGGCGAAATAAAAAGTACCCTCCAGCAGCCGCTGGATATACTTTGAGCAGAGCTGCGAGCGCCACCATTAAACCTGCCAACGCGGCGCGCCCCTGATTTGCCAGTACCCAGGAAGCGAGCAGCAACGCTAGCAGCATCAAAGTTGGTTCCGCCTCGTACAACGTGCCGTAAACTAGATGAGGAAAGAGCAGCACCACCGTACCGAGGCTAATGACGAATTTGGTTTCGACGTCGCGTCGGAGTTGACTGAAGGCAAGAGCAAGAACTACTAGTAGTGCCGTTACTTGAAGCGCCTGCCATATCCAATAGGCTAACCGCTGGTCAAGATTGGCTAGCGGCGCGAACGCAACGATAAAAAACGGCGTATAGTTGCATCCGAGCCGCCAGGGGTTTAGTCCGTGGTTGAATTGGCTCCACCAAGTAAAGTACGTACCGAACGCCATTTGATCGTAACGGGTCCGGCTTTCATACAGCGCATGTCCAATTGAAATCACGCCAGCTAAGACAAACAGCTTGACGGCTGCACGTGCGTGATGGCGGAAATCGTGAAACCTCACATTCAAACTAAACATGCGTTTTATGTTCCTAAAAATCACGTGGCTTTCAAGGTTATATCCGCGCCCTTGAGCCGGGCTCAACCCAAGGTCGGCGCTGTGCCGCTGTGTGCGTCGGCCTCGAAGCGAGGACGCAGCTCAGCGATCCTGCTGTCGAAATCAGGGAGCGCGCGAGCAACTTCAGTTACGAGTTCTATCACCGCGCTTACAGCCACGCTCACGTTTGGCGGCATCAGGGTGCGCGTCTTGATTCCCAGGGTTTGCAGTCGATGTCCCATCTCCGGCCTAAAGCCAGTGGCACCAATAACGATCGCAGCCCTGTGCTGGACCCAAACTTAAGATGCTCGGGACCTGCAGGAGAGCCGCTAAAGTCCAGCGTAGCCGTCTCTTCGGCAGCCAGCTGCGCACAGTCGGAAGTAATCGCGATTCCCAACCTTTCACATCCAGCTACCTCGACGGCATCAGGCCCGAGCGAGGGAGAGTAAGCTGCTTCAACTGATCCGGTAAGGCTTAGAGAAGAATTCTGCGCGATTAGATTGACACGTTTCGGGCCCACACGTTTCGGGCCCATACGACCTGAGGTGCGTGCCATCATCAATTCTTATTCGCCTGTCACGCGCTTCGCCTTCCTCGCCTAAGGCTTAAAGCTCGATGGCGGAGCGAGAAAAGGCAAGGGAACCGTCACGGCGTTGTACAACGCTATGCGCGGGCCGTACGCGGCCTCGAAAAAACCGATACCCGTGGAAGGCCGGATTAGGTTGGTTCGATTGAAAATATTGATGACCGTCAGTTGGTCCCAGGCTTGACCGATACCTGGAATGTTGAAGCTGCGCCCGATGCCGAGGTTAAGCCACCACCATATCGGTAGCTGCTCGGTGTTGGCAAAACCGCCACGGTAGCCACTGCTAAAGATCCCATCAAGGCTCAGCAGGTATTTGCCCCAACGATAGACTATCCCCCCGTTGACGCCGAAAAGCGGCTCATGATCTAGAATGAAATAATGGTCGGCCATGTACGCGAGCTCCGCAGCCGTGAAGTTGTACTGCCCGCTCGCAACCCCCATCTCCTCGTCCCGCGCAACGGTGAAGTTAATTCTGACCGTCAAATCTTCGCTGTTATAGGCCAGCGTTTGCTCGAAGCCCCATCCGTAGCCATGGTCATAGTTAAACGGGATATAGATTGGGACGAAGCCAAATTGCCCTTCGTCAAGGTAATGTCTGGATAGGCGGAAGTAACTGTCCTGACCGAGAGTGAGGTTCGGCGTCAAATGATTCACTACTCCTGCGTCCCAGTACCAGTCGCGCTCCGGATAGGGAAAAGGGTTGCCAACCTCGCTGAGCGCGGCGGTCGTACCGGCGAATTTCTCAAAACTCACCGGTGAGATTCCTGAAAACGGTGGTGGCTGGAAGTATCGCGCAAATCCAGCGTGAAGGGCCGTGGCGCTCGTAGCCTGATAGAGCAGATTGATGTCAGGACTAATTTGATTTCCCTTGACGAAGCCTAACGCTTGGTCGAACCTTGCACCGTAGGTGGCGCGCAACTTCTGGGTTATCTGCCAACTGTCTTGTAGATAGATGCCGAGAAGCGTATCCGCGCCGTAAAACTGATCGTAGATAGCTTGCGGCACCTCGCTCGTTTGCTGCCCTTGGCTGTTGACCGGGAAGACCAACGAATAGTTGGTCGACCCGATGTTGTAGCGGCCCGCATAAAAGCCGAACCCCAGCAAATGGTTATCTGTCAACTGGTAGGTCGCGTCTCCTTGGAGCGTGTTGGCAAGGTCAGTGTGGTAAACATCAGAAGCCACACCCTGGTAAATCATATCTCCGATTGGGTCGGGCGTAAAATGCTGAAGGTTGTAATGCCCACCGTAGGCGATTTGATAAGAGAACGACGGTCCGACCGTACCAGATAACGCGAGCAAACCGAAGTAGTCGTTCTGACCGAGCCCCGAGTCGATCATCGTGGAAGGATAGTTCGCGGGATTAACACCTGCAAGGTTGTAAAGCACGGGCTGGTTCGGAACGTTGGGAAACTGGTTGTTCATTACTGTAATTCCAGTAATTAAGCTCAAGCGGGCGCTCGGGCTCAGCTCGTAGGTAAAGTATCCGAACCCCTGCCCCTGGTTGGTATAATCGTGAATCGGCATCGGGCCCGGAGTGGCAGAATCCAGGCCGAGCGCCG
>JAJPIL010000013.1 GCA_021324755.1 Pseudomonadota bacterium | reverse complement strand
TGCTCAACTACCACTGGCCCGGCAACGTCCGCGAACTCGCCCACGCCATAGAACACGCCCTCATCCACACCCCAGACGACCGCATCGACCTGCCCCACCTGCCCGCCTACCTGCTCGAGGAAATGAATTTTTCTGACACCCCCGCCGAGAACCGTGAAAGGGAGGCGGAAATTACAGCTTCGTTAGCGACCGCCAGCGTCGTCAAGGAACTTCCCACTCCCGAGAACGAATTTTCGTTCGAGGAAAACATCAAGCGCGCTCTTAGGCGCTCGCTCGAAGCAAGCAAAGGAAATCGCTGCCTTGCCGCAAATCTTTTACGTATTTCGCGATCGACCCTCTACCGAATGATCCGTCGCTACAACCTGGAGGAAACGCTCAAGACGCTTCCCAACGAACAGTACCGTCGCCGAATCCTCAAGAAACCGAATAGCGCAGGTCCGCAAAACCAGCCCTAGGTGCGAACGCCGCGACCATTGCGGTCGCCCCGACGCGATATCTCTGTCGTACCGTGCTCGCACCATAGAGACATTATTTTACGATTTCATCCACAAAACTCGCCAAAACCTTTGCCAGTGAGCTAGGCTGCTCGAGAAGCACATGATGATGGGCGTCGGCAACTTCAACTTGGCGCACCATCGGGTTGATTTTGGCTGCCATGCCACAGGCAGCGCTTGTCATCACACGACTCTTTGCTCCTCGCACCAGTAAAATCGGGCACTTGATCTGGGCGATCGTTGCCAACGGCTCGAGGCCATCTGCGCCAAAAAACGTCTCTCGATCGAATTTCCACAAATATTGGCCTTCAGCACTAACCTCGAGGCTCCTCTCCGCAACAAAGGCAAGGACGTCGACCGGGATTTCCCCTTCATCAGGTATTAACCTGAAGCGCTGCTTTGCGGTAACTAGATCGGGATAACTTACGAGCGGCAGCGCTTTGAGCCGCCTGAGAAAGCGGTTGCGTCTTTCTGTGGAGACGAGGGCAACGTCCACTGCGGCGAAGCCAGAAACCAGCTCTGGATAACGGCTGGCGAAGGCAAGCGCGACCAACCCTCCCATGCTATGACCGACAATTATTGGCGCTCGAAGCGCAAGGCGCTCTACAAGCCGCCTTACGTCTTCAGCGTGGTCGAAAGGTTCGTAGGCTGGCGGGCGAACCCAGTCACTATCGCCATGACCTCGTAAATCGAGCGCAATCAGACGAAACTTCTCGGGCAAGTGCCGCACCACGAAAAACCACCACCAGGCATTCGCAGCACTTCCGTGGAGTAACACCACATCCGCCCGGCCAGCTTCGTTCCACTCCAGAAAATGCAACCTCGGCTGGCCATCGACAATCGCGCTTTTTAATTGGGTCATACCTAGGCGCATCTCCAAGCTTAAGCCTTCGAGCAGGTGGCTGCTCCCTGGAGGCGAGAAAACCTAAAGTTCGACAGGCAAGGCCTTAGCAAAGAAGCTCTTGTCTGCCCGCTGTTTTCCCCACCCGCGCCTTTATGCAACCATTTTATGGAGTTGAAAGAGATCCCTACAGCCATGATACACAGAATAGCCCGAGTCCTTTATCTTTGCCTGCTAGTGATTGTCACAACCGTAGGTGTGACTGGGGGCGCTTTCGCCCAGGAGTCCAATCAAGCCAAAGCGCGTGCTCTGGTTAATTCCGCAATTCAGATGACTGACAGCCAGCAGGCGCTCAAGCTTCTCTGGCAGGCTACCGATTTGGACCCTACCTTGACTGACGCCTATCTGTATCTGGCTCTCTATTACAATTCACGCGAGGATTTTCCAAAGGTCGTACAAGTCTACCAAAAGCTACTTAAATACAGGCCAAAAGAAGTGACCGCTTACTTGAATATCGGCGAAGCGTATATGTCGTTCACCCCGCCGAAGTTCGACGATGCCCTGAAGTATTTCAGGCAGGCCTACTCGCTCGATCCTAAATCTCCCCTGGCAGCGTTACGCATTGGTGAAATTCTCGCTCATCAAGGACAGCGCGACGAAGCCGTGCGCTTTTTGAACGAGGCTAAAAGCAACGCCAAAGACAAAGATCCGTCAATCGCCGCAGAAGCGCAAAAGTATCTACAACAACTTGGCGCAATGTAGCGCCAAAGCGACAAGATTGGCCAGTCCTTCAACCTGGCTTTAGTAATCCGCTTACAGCCATTGGGTTTTCACTACGTAAGTATGCAAAAGCCTGTCAGCACATTACACCCGAGCTGCGACTTATTTTCCAATATTGGAACGTGAACGGCTTTAAGTTAAAGCACCCGGCGAACGTCTAAAATATCCTGCGAGTGGTAGCGACGAAACGAACGATGGACTGACACAGCTGCCTCAGCGTCTGGCAGTATCAAGAGGGTAGGGGACACCAGCGCGAGCTAGGTCCTCCGGTGAGTCGAGGTCAAGCACCACTCCCTCGTCCTCCACATCCACGTACGCTACCCGCCCTGGGTCCTTGTGCACGACTGCGCGGGCACCCTGATCCTCCGCAGCGCTTAGCAGCTCCGGAAAGAGAGCACGATCGAAGAGTACGGGATGGCCTCGCTTACCGCGCCAGCGAGCGATCACTATAGGCCCGGCGCCCTCGTTGTAAGCCTTGACAACGGCGGCCACAGTTTCGCGGCGGATAAACGGTTGGTCGACAAGATGCACCAGGATTGCCCAGGCCTGGGGATCGCAAGCTCTGACCGCGACTTTGAGCGAGCTCAACTGCCCCAGAGCGTAATCTCGGTTTTCGACTACTACTATCCGGTTGTCTTGGGGAAGTTTCGCTCGAACTTGTTGGGCATAAGCACCAAGCACGACAAGCAAGCGCGGGAGTTCAGCGAGCAGCGTCTCGCACAGTCGTTCGATGAAAGTGGTGTTACCCAGCGGCAGCAAAGGCTTAGGAAAACCCATTCGGCGCGACTCGCCGGCTGCAAGCAAAACGCCTTCTACAAAGGGCATAATCGAGGTTTTCACAGCCACCGGCGAGCTTAAAAAGTGGGCAGCTCGCGAATCAACGGTTTTAAAGCTTACGCGGCGACGCTAGCCTTCGCGGTGGGTTTGAGACGCCCGAGCTTTACTCCCAAGGAAAGCTCATCGTCCACTCCCAGACGCCGTATGCGGATTATTTCCGCCATTATTGCCACCGCTATTTCTTCGGGCGTCTCCGCGCCGATGTCGAGTCCAATTGGAGCGTGCACCTGGGAGAGCCGCTCCTTGCTTATTCCATCCGCCTCCAGCCGTTCGAGCGTTGCACGCACGCGCCGACGCGAACCGATCATCCCGACATAACGCGGCGATCGTTTTAGCGTTGCGCGCAACGACGCTTCGTCGAACGCATGACCGCGCGTGACTATCACTACGTAACAATACTGGTCGAGCTTGAGCGAATCGATCGCGGAAACAAAAGACTTGACAATGATCGAATGGGCCTCGGGAAAGCGTTCTCGATTGGCGAAAGCCGCGCGGTCGTCGATAACCGTGACCCGGAATCCGACCATCGCTCCTATCCTGCACAGTGGCTGAGCGATATGGCCTGCGCCGACTATGATTAGTTGTTGCGTCCCAGGTATAGGGTCGACGAACAGGCATATGCTATTCCCGGTACCCACTCGCGCCACTGGCCTCAGTTTGCCGGAGGGCTCGAGCTCGAGCAGACCTGGTTGCATCTCAAAGGCGCGTTGTGCAAGTACTTTCAGTTCCCCTTCCGGCAACGCAACGGGCAGCTCGCTCAAGTCGGGCTCCTGAAGCTTCAGTACCGCCTTGGCGCCTATGGCCTGCTGTCGAGAATCTGGCGCTTGAATCACGGTAATCAGACCGGAAGGCTCGCCGCGCTGGGCTGCTTCTGCCAGTTTGCGGGCCACAGGTAAGTCGCGCTGCGGATACCATAGGTCGATAAAAACGTCCATAATGCCGCCGCAGGTGCCGATCTCGTCCTGCTCGAAGTCACCGGTAAGGTCTACGTGGTCAACTTTCGGAGCACCGCCGCCATCGAGCAGCAGCCGAGCTTTGCGGAAAATTTCCGCCTCGCCACATCCCCCACCGATCGTGCCAATTTGACCGTCTTCCCGGACGATCATTTTCGCGCCGACCTCGCGGGGGGTAGAACCTCGCACGTTTACCACTGTGGCGAGCGCGAAAGGCTTACCCGCTTCGAGGGTCTTTACGGCTTCGGACCAAATTTTGTCTACTGATGACATAGCCAATTAATTTTTGTGCTCTCGACCAATGCCGAAAGGCGTAGGGCGAACACCTTACATTCGCACTATTCTCAGGGACTCTAATGTTACACCGCTTGAACCGAACCTTTCAGTTCGGCTTACTTTCTTTTTCTTCTGCCTCGAGCTTTTGCAAGAGCTCCTGATAGTGCTTCGGCATCACCACGGTTGCCCGCATCGCAACCGGTATCGGATACCGTATGCCGCCTTTGTGCGTCCCTTCAAGTCCGGCCAAGATTTCGTCAACTCTTTCCCAGGGGAAAGCAAAGACCATCTCGGTATCCTGTGCCATCCCAAAAACGCGGTCGCCATTGCATGGCAGGATGACCTTGGGCTCGTTGCAGAGCATTGTCTGGATGACTATTTCCGCGCAATCGAGCCGTCCGCCCACGGTGCTTTCTATTCGCCCGCCCCGTTTATACAGGGCGGCATTCACCATGCGCATCACCTGGGCGCTGTTGCCATACATGGCAACTACGTCAGGCGTAAACGTCGCTCGCGAAAGTGGCGCTACGCAGACGTAGTCGTACTGCCCTGGAGTAAACTTCCACGTGCTAGCCTCGAGCCGAGCAGCGGCTTGCTCGTTCTCGCAATACATGCCCACCGCGGCAAAGCCCTTGAGGTATTCCTCGTTGGGTTTGCGAAAGCCGAAAGCGATGGCAGCAAGTGGGCATATGACGTCCTGCTTCCCCACGGCTAGCGCCCACCCGTAACGGCGGGCTACTCCTATAGTCTGGCATACAATCCAGCGCTCGCCGAAGCTTTGGCTTGGAACCTTCACGCCTTGAGGCAACGGTTCTCCGGGGCGAATCATCTTAATTGCCAGAGGAAAAGTGTCCGGACGAACGTATCTACTTATCGCTGAGTCAAGCTCCCGAATCTTTGCCTCATCGAAATCCGCCATTGTCCTCTCCATACGGCGCCAGGCAAACTAGCGGTCGTGCCGGTACGATTTTGTACGACTCCAAGAACAACGCTATCACACTGTGGCAGGCAGCGTGAAGCTCTGGGAATCGCCGACGATTCATTCCGACCGTCTTCTGCCTTCAAAATCTTTGACAACGTCTGTGCGGAAGACCCAAATAGTCGAGCGCTTCGGTGTGTCTTTTTGCGCGTTTAAAGACCGTGGCTGCGAGTCGCATGCTCGACCGTCCACAAACGGGAAGAAGCAAAAGCAACTTATCTAACAGAATCGCTTCTGACTGTGTGCTCAGACAAAGGCGTGAAAAAAAACGCCCGACTTGGCGTTACGCGAGCAGGCGGCTTGGGCCACTCGCTGCACTAGATCGCTTCCGTCCACAGCCAACTGCGTTTCGAGCGCAAGGACAGGCGCCTTGATGCGGCTGCGCAAAAGCCTCAGCGAACGGCGCGACTGAACTGCGCGCCTAACCTCGTTGAGAGCAAGCTCGGCGATAAGTTCCGGACAACGAATCGAGTTTAAACGAGATGCTTTTCGAACCAGCAGCTTTACGTCGCTCGCAGTGAATTGCACCGTCTTGAAGCGGTTCAAAATTACGAGCGCAAGCTTTATCCCGAGCGCTTGCAATCCATCGGCGCAATCGAGCGTTTCTTTAACAGCCAAACTTTCGGGGGTTGCAACCAGGACGGCGCACGTCGCGCGGCGGTTTTTAAGCATCCGGCCGATATTGTCGGCCTCACGCCCCACAAGGCCGCCGGCGAAAGTCTCGCGGGCAGTAAACGGCATCCGCAGCCAGCTCAGCGCCTGACCGGTAGCAGGTCCATCAACAACGATGACCTCAGGACGTTCCTTTGGTGAGGTAAGTTCCAGCAGCTCATAAACCTTGCCAAGCGTCATCAACTCGCGCAATCCGGGCGCCGCTGCCACGAAATGGTCATACAGCTTGCTCGAAAGAATAGCCCCAAGAAGCATCTTCCCTGGGACCACCAGACGCAAATACTCCTCGAGCGCACGGCGTCCGTCGAGCAGAATCACGCTGAGATTCGGCAAGACCTCGACAGGCGTTAGCGAGCCTTCGAGGCCGAACAATCGAGCAAGCGGCGCGTTGCTGTCCAGCTCTGCGGCCACGGTGCGACGCCCCGACCGGCCAGCAAACAACGCCATCCACCCAGCGCAGGTTGTCTTACCGACGCCACCTTTACCGGAAACGATAACAAGGCGATGACTAAAAACGGCACTCAAAAGGTTGGTTACGGCTGACGTGCTGACAGATGGGCCATCGTCGCAATTGAGCCGCAACATGACTGCAACCGTAGGGAAATAACGTTATCCTTCGTGGCGAGAAGTAGGAGCGCTAACGCCCCTGAAGGCACGGCGCGCCGTGCATAGCTGCGGCGCGTGGTTATCCTACCATCGGATAATGTTGGCGCCCCATGTCAGTCCACCGCCGCAAGCGTTGAGCAAGACGATATCATTGTCGTGAATTCGATTGGCCTCAATCGCCTCGTCCAGAGCGATCGGCACTGACGCAGCAGAGGTGTTACCGTAACGGTCGATATTGGTAAAAACCTTGCTCGAGTCGAGTCCTAGACGCTCCATTACGGCGTTAATAATCCGCAAGTTTGCTTGATGGGGCACGATAAGCGAAATCTCGCTCAGGTCGACGCCTGCACCGGAGGCGACTTCTCGCGTGACCTCTTCGACGCTTTTTACCGCTATCTTGAACAATTCTGGCCCGCGCATCCGAATGGCGTCTTCGGCGTCTCGTACCGCCTCGTCATCGAAGGCGCAGCGTGGTCCGGTGGCCCGCACTGAGAGCAATTCCCATAGCTCGCCGGCCGACCGCAGCACGCTTTTGAGAACTCCCTTCGGTCCTGGCTCGGAAACCATCACCACCGCGCCGGCACCGTCACCAAAAAGGACTGCAGTGGACCTATCGCGCCAATTCACCATCGTCGAAAGTGCGTCCGCACCCACCACCAAGACCCGCTTCCAGTCGCCGGACCGCATCATCCCATCCGCCATCGCCAAGGCGTAAACGAAACCAGCGCAGGCTGCGGCGACGTCGAGCGCCGGGATCAGGCTTGCACCGAGCGCGCGCTGTAACTGACAGGCAAAGGACGGGAAAGCGTACTCCGAGGAAACTGTACCAGCAACAATCGCATCGAGATCCTTAGCCCGAAGACCGGCCCGTTGTAAAGCCTGGCGGCTCGCCTCAGCGGCGATCTCGACGAGCGACTCTCCAGAGCGCAAAACGTAACGCTGGGTAATCCCCGTGCGGGAGCAAATCCATTCGTGAGAGGTGTCCAAGCGCATCTCCAGATCGCGATTGGACACACACGTCCTGGGCACTGCGCGACCTGTGCTTAGGATTCGTGATCCCATTGACTAATGCAACTCGCTTATGCTTCGTGGGCGCGAAAAGCCAGGGTAGTGTTGGTGCCTCCGAAACCGAACGAATTGTTCAATGCAACGCGAATCTTCGCCGGACGCGGGCGATTAGGCACATAATCCAGGTCGCACTCAGGGTCCGGGTTCTCGTAATTTATCGTCGGAGGAATCATTCCGCGCTCGATAGCCATTACCGTAAACACCGACTCTACCGCGCCCGCAGCTCCCAACAGATGGCCCGTCATCGATTTCGTGGAGCTTACCGGAATCTCGGCCGCCCTTTCCCCGAAAACAGTCTTGATCGCCATCGTTTCCGCGACGTCGCCTTGCGGGGTGGAAGTCGCGTGAGCATTGATGTAATCGACCTCATTGGGGTCGATTTCTCCGTCCTCCAGGCACATGCGCATACAACGCGCGGCGCCTTCCCCGTCAGGCGAGGGCGCAGTGATATGGTACGCGTCGGCATTGGAGCCGTAGCCCACAACCTCGGCCAAAATCCGAGCTCCTCGCGCAAGGGCGCCCTCTCTCTCTTCGAGCACCAATACGCCGGCACCCTCAGCCATGACAAAGCCGTCGCGCTCGCGGTCGAACGGACGGCTGGCGCGCTGCGGCTCGTCGTTCCGTTCCGAGAGAGCCTTCATAGCGGCAAATCCGAGAAGCCCAAGCGGTGTCAAGGCCGCTTCGGAACCTCCTGCAATGACCGCGTCAAGGTAGCCGAGTCGAATCAGCCTAAACGCTTCGCCGATCGCATGGCTGCCCGAAGCGCAGGCGCTGGTAGTGGTAAGGTTAACTCCCTTGGCACCATAACGAATACCGATGTGACCGGGAGCCAAATTTCCTATCAGCCGTGGAATAAAAAACGGGCTAACGCGTTTTGTGCCGCCGGTCTCCAAAAACATCTTGTGGCATTCCTCGATGGTGCAAAGTCCACCGATACCGACGCCGATTATTACCCCTACTCGTTCGGCATTCTGCTCGCTGACTTTAAATCCAGATTGCCTCATCGCCTGCTCGGCGCAACAAACCGCAAACTGGATAAAGAGGTCCATTTTCTTGATATCTTTTTTCTCTATCCAGTCCTCGGGATTAAAGTCACGCACCTCGCCAGCGATACGCACCGGGAAGTTTGAGGCATCAAACCGGGTAATTCGGTCGATCCCCGAGCGCCCAGCCATCAAGGCCTCCCAATTGCGCTCAAGCCCTGTGCCAAGGGGCGTAACCAAACCCATGCCCGTAACAACAACTCGGCGATATGGACGCATTTTCATCGGGGACAAGCTTCTCGTGTTTTGCTAGCCCAAATAACTTATTCCGTAATTTTGCACAAAATCTAGTCCGCGCAAAACCCCTCACGCATACGAAGTTTCATCGAAAATTTTTCGAGCCGCCGCTTTAATTACGTCCGTTACGACCAAAATCGAACTCGTCGATGATCGCCGGCAAAACTGCTGCCTGAACGAGGGAATCATTGCTTGGAGTCAAAATCTCAATCGGGCGCTGTGGTATGAGGGACACGTTATCGTTTTGGATAGTAAGCGGTTTCTCGGTCCGAGATAGCTCATGCTTCGCCGCGGAGATTGCGGCGCAAAGAAGCGGTTTTCGGTAGAGTTTAGAGAATGCTGGCAGAGTTGAAAGGCAAGCACACGGAATGCCGTTCGAGTGTGGCTTACTAGAGTGAAAATAGCTTAAGGTTTTAGCTCTGGCTGCCGGCAAATTTGAAAAGCATCCTTATTTTTTGGGGAAACGGGGCAAAAATTGGAGCAGAGGACAGTGTTCGGAACCGATTCCGAGTTGGTGCGGGCGGGGTTGTGGGAATTGGGCGAGCTGGACGAGCGGTGTGTGGTGGCGATACGGGTATTGGCGGCGGAGATGGTCGAGCGGGCGGGTTCGGGGCATCCTGGGATGCCGATGGGGGCGGCGGCGATGGGCTATGTGTTGTGGACGCGCCATTT
>JAJPIL010000029.1 GCA_021324755.1 Pseudomonadota bacterium | reverse complement strand
AGCGCGCCAGGTCCGGTTGCACCTTCGGGTCCGAAAGCGTCCCCGAGGCGCGCAGCGGAACGCGCACCAGATCGTCCGCACCCTTCAGCGCCCCTAATAACGTGCCCCTCGCCACCAGATCCCGACTCAACTGCGGCGATAGCGCAATTACGCCGCGGAAGTCGATCTGCTGATCGAGATTTAACCGATGGGCGGCGGAAAAAGCGCGCACGCGTTTTGTCTGACCTGCCGGGTGAAGCCGGCGCGCCTAGGAGCGTTCGCGGCGCCGGCTGCTTTCAGCGCGCAAACCTAGGATCCACCGCGCGCCCAAGGCCAGCGTGAGGACGATCGTTCCGAAGGTGATCAGCGCGAGCCATTCCAGAGGCGCCCCAGCGTCGGTAACGTCGACGGACGTAGTTCGGCGAACGCCGAAGGCTCGGTCGAGCCACTTTACAGTTAGCGCGGCCGTGACCTGAGACCCAATCACCGAGGCGTGCGTTGCCCATGGCACGGTGACCAGCTCCGAAGCCTGATTCGTGGCAAACTCCTCGTCGCTAGCCTCCCTTGAGAAGTTTCGCCGAGCCGTGTCAGTTGGGCCAAGCGCGCTACGGCAGGCGCTTGCGAGCTGCGAGCTGTCGAAGGACGCGAGAATAACGAGCGCATTGGGCGGACGCGCGCCGCCCCATGCGCATCCACCGGAAACCAGCACCACCGCGCGCACGTCCGTCCGTTGCGTGGCCAGGGCGACAGCGGCGCCGGCGCCCATCGAATGGCCTATCAAGGCGATGCTCGATCCGTCGACAACGTCAAGCTTCTTAAGCGCGGCCAGCGCGATATTCATCTCTCGAACTACCGACGTCCCCGTCGAAAACGGGTTCAGCGACACGTCCACGGCGGCCGCTGCGTAACCGTTTCGAGCCAGGGCACGTGCCAGGGCGACCATGGTGTGCCGGTTGACGCCTAAGCCGTGTATCAGCACCACCAATGGTGGCCCCCCACCCGACACCGGCCCGAACGGCAGGAAGACCGAGCATTGCCGGCCGGTGGGTAAGCGAATCTCAAGCCGGCGCGTCTCGCGAGAATCAAGGTTTTGCAGCCGAAGGATGAGGACGACGAGCAGCGCAGCCTCAAGGCCCAGAACGGCCGCGATTACGAAGACGCGGTTCACCCCAATTTTTACGCCGATTGTTGGGCTCGGAGCGTCTTTCTGAACGAAGCGCATCGACCTCGTAAACCACGGCTATCGCAACAACGAGCAACGTAAGCGCGATCGCGACTCCAAACCCTCTGAAGCGGCCCCACCTCGAGCTGACCGAAATCGGAAAGCTAAGCTCGTGAAGATGAGCCCCGTCGGAAACCACCACGTCCGCCTCGTAGGCGCCCGGCTTAAGGTCAGCCCATAAATTGACAACGCCCGACCGAGGCACGCTCGAGACGAGCTGAGCGACCGGATCGCCGCCCTCGCGATGGATTACGACCGACATAGGATGCGCGACGAACCTCGGGCCCACGAAATCGACAACAATCAACGTCTTGCCGCCCTGGGGCACAGACGAGCAATACTCGCTGTACGGGTTTATCGAAGGTTGGTAGACGGCCATATGGACGTAATCGTCGCCCAGCTTTTGCGCGCAAGGGTCGTAATCGAGGCCCGCGCCCCCACCGTGCGCGCCCGCCGGCCGCGGCGTCAGTATCGCGATTGCAAGCGTCACGAATAAGGCAGTGAAAATTCTCTTTGCGCCATTCATGGGATAAAGGGCCGATGGTGATTCGTGAACTCGCGCCGACATTTTCGCGCGACTCCCTAATATGCGTTCGCCAGTGGTCCAGTAAAGGTCGGAATAATCTCGTGGGAGAACTCCACGACCGACCTCTTGCCCGCTGAATCGTAAAACATCAGCAGGCCGCCCACCCGATTAGTTGGGTCCCTTACCAGCGATGCCAGCCTGTCGGTCTCCCAGATGGGGCTGGTGGCCTCGAAGTAAACCTCTTTGGTTTGCCCGGGAGCTATCTCGTCGCCGCCCGCCTTAATGACCAGGCCGCCTGGAGCGATGAGTTCCGCCGGATAAGCTGAGTCCGCGGCCTCGACCGCGCTGTTGATGAAGCGCAAGTTGGCGGTGGTAAACTCCCCCAGCTTAACGGCTTCGTGGCTGTTGTTGGTGACCAAGAGCTTGAACTGCATGCTGCGTCCCGGGACGAGGTAGGTGGCCGCCAGCGGCTCGACCGAGATCTCGGCGGAACTCTCGGGCAGGGGTTTGGCGCGGGTCCAATCGGATTGCAGCGGGATCGTCAAGGGGAACATCGAATCTGCAATCGCGAGTCCTCCAAACGCCACCATTAAGGACGCGCCCAGCACCACCAGAGCGGCGAGCCGATCGCCGCGGGTGATGAGCTGGTCCGCCTCACCGCTTTGCACCGCTTCGTACCTGGGCATCAGCATTGGCTTGCGTATCCAATACACGAGCCACGCGAGGCCAAGCGCAAGCCAGACGAGGTGATACTTTATTACCCAACCGAGGCCATAGCTGGCGAGGTCCACCGTATGGCCGGTAAGGGTAGTTACTGGATCGACGAACCGAGCTTGCGCGGGCGCGGCCTCCACCGTCACCCATTTTCCCGGTCCGACGATAGGCCCCACGTCCTGCACGTCGAGCATCGGATGGACGTGATACCGGCCGGGAAGCCGACCCTTTAGAACCAATTTATACTCGTACTCCTGGCCGAGCTCGAGCTTTACCGACGCAAACCCGTTGACTTCGCCGATCGAGCTCGCTACGCGAACAAAGACCGGCCCTGGTACGGCGACGTTTAGATAAGCCAGACCCGGCTCATATATCTCAAGCGGCCAGTTCTTCATTACATGGAACCGGCCGCTAACTGTGATCTCGCCGTTGACTGGAACTTTGTCGGTTGACCACTTGGTATCATAAAACTGGACCGTCAGCATCCTGAGCGACGGCTCCTGCGCGCGCTCGCCATGGGCCGCGGCACTTCCCGCTGCACCCAGGATCGCACCAATGACAGCGGCCAGCGCCGCGATCATGCCGCCCGCGGACATGGCTCGTTTCCTGTGCTCCATCTTGGTCGGGCCTCCTTGCGAGTTACGCTCTACGCTCACAGCGGTCACCTCAGACCCGTTTGAACCAGGCGAACTGCGTCTTGGTAAACGCCCATCCGATGAAAAGCCCTATCCCGTAGGTAAGCACCGACGCAAAGCCAGCCAGCGCCAGCGACAGGTAAACGGGTTCTTGTCCGAACGTTCGCAAAGTCCCACGGTTGATTATCCGTAAATACTCGGGCGTGCCGGTCCTGATGTAATGGTATCCCTGCAAATCAGCCAGCGAGGCCATCACTCCGTGCAAGTCCGTTGGTTGGAGGAAAGGCGTAATGAGCGGCCAGTTAGCCAGATAGAAAATTATTCCCCAGGCAAATCCCCCCACGATACCCGTGAGAAGATAGCTTTGGGTGAGCGCTAGCGTGCAGTCCAAGACGATCCCGCACGGAATCAACGTCGCCGGCCACACGAAATTCAGCGGAAAGTACGCCCATCCGTGCATGTTCACGTAGCGATTGAGCCACGTCGCCAACACCAAGGAAACGGCAAGCAACGTCCCGGCGATCGGTAACCTGAATCTCGACCAGAATATATACAGCGCCGCCGCCGGCATCGGCATCTCCAGAAACGGCGTCAGCGTGATCCACCACCTGTTGTCCTTCCAGTCGGTCCAGAAGTCCCAGTCACCCACCGTCAACATCGTGTAGATGTGGTAGAGCGCCATGAACAGAAAGACCAACAGCACGGCAATGACCAGGTCGAACCATCGATAAATCTCCTGCACCTCTTCCGCAGTCGACGCTGCGGGCTCACGGCGCAATGGCAACTGACCCCCCGCTGCCATATCAATTCCCTCCCCAGGCTGTGATGCTTACGAATACGGCGCGGCGTTAGCGGTGGCATCGGCGTATCCGCCGACTGCCATCGCGTCGGTCCGCTACGCCACTTCGCGTTCAAACTCGAGCGCCGGATCCTCTTTTGGACCGCCTGTGCCAACGAACGTTTGCGGCTTGCCGGTCACAAGCTCGTAAAGATAGTCGCAGGCCTGCAGCAGCAGCCCGCCGAGTCCAAAGCCGGACCAGGCGAAGAAGGTGAACCAATAATGCACGGGGGCGGTAAAGCGCTCTTCCAGGATCCAAAAGCTATGGGCCCACTCGTTGTACGCAACCACGGGCAAGAGCATGAACGGGCCCGCCACGGCGATTACCCACGGCAGTGAATGGCGCGCCGCGAAGCGCGGAAGCCGCGTCATCCCGTACAAGTACGCCGTGATGCCGAGGATGATGTAGACCGGGAAGGAAAAATAGAACAGGATAATGTGGCTCGGCGTGAAGGAAGTGTCGCGAACGACGGTCTGATGCCAGCTTGCGTCCTGCTCAGCGAAAAAACTTCCTGCCCAGAATACTGCAAAGACGTAGCAAAAAATGATCGCCACGAATCTGCCAAAGCGCCTCAGCTCCTCAGCGGTCGTCAGCTTCGAAAAATCTCTAGGGCGCGTCATCCAAACGGCGCCCCAGCTCGCTGCCGCGGCGATCGCTTCGATGGCGAACAGCGCGTACAAAAGCCGCATCCAATACGCCTGGAACTCGGGCGACGTCGAGTCAATTCCAGCGGTCCAAGCGTAGACCTGCTGGTAGACTCGGCAGGCGATCATCACCAATGCCACTACGCCGGAACCGACGACGATTACTTTCGGGTCGATCCATCGCCTGAGCCACTGCCTGTCGCTCAAGGCGCTCTCGGATGACCCCTGACCCAACCGTGATGCCCTTTCCACAAAAGATATTGTTTCCATAGGTTCCCTCCCCGCAAAAGAAAAGTGACCCCACAATTTTAATGCATCCTATACAGCCGTCCACGTCGATATGTCAAGACCCCCTACCTAATCTCCTTGCACTTGCACGACGGGTCGGCGGGAAAATCCAACCCAGTTTTCGAGGGCCACGGCTTTAAGGACGGTCGAGTTTTTACTAAGCCTGGGCCGGTCGCTTCCGAACCGACGTTGCCCACTATGGTTGCCGGCGGCGGCCACCGCGCGGACCCGCTCTAGCAACCTAGTTGAGCTTTTGCGCAACTTGGAGGAGCCTGCGCTGGTCATCCTGGACGAGCGCAAGCCGAAGCGCCTGCGCGCCTAGAAGAGCTTCTCCAGTAGCTTTTGACCGAAGCTCTTTATCGCCTCAGGCTTAAGTTCCTTGAGCGAGCGCGCCAGGTCCGGTTGCACCTT
>JAJPIL010000011.1 GCA_021324755.1 Pseudomonadota bacterium | reverse complement strand
GAACACGCCCTCATCCACACCCCAGACGACCGCATCGACCTGCCCCACCTGCCCGCCCATCTCACCCAAACAGCGATGCCCGCGCAGGACGAAGCGGCTGAGCAGGCCGCTCAAACTGCGGCCGAGCGGGCCGAAACGAGCAACCTCTCGCTGGATGAAGTGATGAAAGAAACCTTGATGCGCTCGCTGCAAAAAACCGGAGGCAACCGGCGCAAGACAGCGCTTCTTCTCGGCGTTTCGCGATCGACTCTGTACCGGATGCTCGAACGCTACGGAATAAGCGATGTAGGTCGCTCAACTGACGACCGGTCAAACAGAAGCTGAGTACCTCGCTGCTTGCGGACTGAAGCACTTCGAGCCGAATCACGATCGCTCGGCTCCAGAAACGTTACCTCACTCTTCGGAAACTTCCATATTTTCGTAAAGTTCAAAGGCGGCAAACGTTAACTCTTTAGACGCCCCGCGCGTCAGGAGACCAAATAAGCTTATGGAGCTGAAGCTGAAGGCGTACCGGCAGATGGTCGGCGAGAATCCACTGCGCTAGCTGCGCAGGCTCGAGACGTCCAAAAGCGCAGCTCAAAAGTACGGCTTTCACTTTGCGATTGAGCTCGTAGCGCCGAATTACGTCGCGCGCCCATTCGTAATCCCGACGATCGCTCAGCACAAATTTAACCTCGTCGCGTGCAGTCAAAAAGTCGAGGTTATGCCAAAGATTGCGCGATACCTCGCCGCTGCCCGGGCACTTCAAGTCCATAATCTTGACCACGCGCGGATCGACGCGACCCACGTCAACCGAGCCGGATGTCTCCAGCAACACCTCAAATTCTCGGCGCAAAAGTTCATCGATTAACTCGTGAACATTGGCTTGAAGCAACGGCTCGCCGCCCGTAACTTCTACGAGCTTGCAGTCGTAATCGGCGACTCGTCTGACGATCTCGTCGATCGCCATCACGCGCCCTTCGTAAAAGGCATATTCAGTGTCACAGTAGTTACATCGCAGATTACATCCAGTAAGTCGCACGAATACACACGGCATCCCCGCATATGTGGATTCACCTTGCACGCTGTAGAAAATTTCATTGACGAGCAGCGAATGTGGCCTCATTGAACTTGCTCACTCAAGAGCCTATGTCCAGCAAGTCGAGCTTCTTCCATCACGAGCTGGATCGGCACCCGGTGTTTCTGCGCGGCCGCCCGACAATCTTCGTACTCAGGCACTGCCCTTAGATGGGCGTTTTGAATTCGCGCAACCTTTACTTTGATCGGACCGAAACGAGTTTGGACCTCCCGAATTTCGCGCCGCGCCATAAGTCGACTGACTTCGTAAAAGCGCACGCCCAACGTGGTGGTCTCGGCAAGCAATTCGCGCGCTACGGCCTGGCGAAGGTCGCCGGGCGCCAGCGCCGAAACTATCACGCCGGGCCGGCCCTTTTTCATTATCGTGGGCGTGAGCGTAACGTCTCGCGCCCCGGCGGCTAAAAGGCGCTCGACCAGGTAGTCGTAAATCTGGGGATTCATGTCGTCGATATTGCTCTCGACCACGTAGAGGCGGTCGTGGTCAAAACCGCTAAGCTCGCGCCCGAGAATCAGGCGCAGAACGTTTGGCCGATCGGCGTAATCTCTCGCTCCAGCGCCGTAGCCAACGCGCTCAACTTCGAAATCTAAGGGGAAGTTGGCGGGGCGCGCAAGCACTTTTATAATGGCTGCCGCCGTCGGCGTGACCATCTCGTGCGCCCCGTCCTGGAGACGCACGGGAAAACCGCTCAGCAACTCCAAAGTCGCGGGTGCCGGGATGGGAAGCGGTCCGTGTCGGCTACCGACTACGCCGCTGCCCATCGGCAGAGCCGATACTAAAAGTCGCTCCAACCCTAGGACTTCGAACGCCCATACGGCGCCAACGACATCGACGATCGAGTCGACTGCTCCAACCTCGTGAAAGTGAACCTCACGCACGCTCGTGCGATGGACCTTGGCTTCAGCTTCCGCCAGCGCCTCGAACACCGCAATCGCCCGATCTTTTATGGGCTGGCTTAGGGCACTCGAGGAAATCAGTTCGACTATACTTTCGAGATTGCGCTCCTCCTGCTCAGCATTGACTGCTACGATAAAGCGGCGCGCGGCAATTCCGCTTACGACCCTCGACTCAAGCCTAATTTCGTAACCGCTCAGCGACAGCGAGCCCAATGCGCGCTTCAATCCCTGGAAATCGGCGCCTGCGTCGAGCGCGGCGCCAACAATCATGTCGCCGCTAGCGCCCGAAAAAGCGTCAAGGTAACCTGTCAACATGACGTTAACTCCCTAGTCGATAGCATAGCGAAGCTGTTCGTCTGATGTCTTTAATCAGCGTCAACCCCCGTTCGCTTTACCGAATCAGCGCAGCAACGCGCTAATTGATGCGGTAGTGAAGGGAGTGGAAGGTTTCTTAGGGGATGCGCCAGAGCGAGGTTTGCGATGCGAGTGCGAAAAGCTGTTATTTTAGCGGCTGGCCTGGGCACCAGGATGCTGCCTGTCACCAAGGTTGTGCCTAAAGAGCTTTTGCCGGTGGTCGACACGCCGGCAATTCAACTGGTTGCCGAGGAAGCTGTTCGCTCAGGTATTCAGGAGATCGTGCTCGTTATAAGCCCGGGAAAAACCGCCCTGCTCGAGCACTTCAAGCCCGCCCCTGAGCTCGAGCGCGCGCTCGAAGAGCGCGAAAAGCACGAGTTGCTGGAACTGGTGCGAGGTGCAACCCGCCTTGCGTCAATCACGGCAGTAGAGCAGCCCAAACCCCTTGGCTTGGGGCACGCAGTTTTACAGGCTAAGGAGGCTGTGGGCGCCGAACCGTTCGCGGTGATGTTGCCGGACGATATTTTCGATTGCGACCCGCCGTTGCTGAAACGCTTGCTGGAAATCGCCACGGCCAAAGATGCGCCTACGGTTGCGCTTCTGCGCGTGCCCAGGGCCGACGTCTCCAAGTATGGCATCGTCGCGGCTACGCCCGAGGAAGAACAGATTTACAAAATTACCCAGATGGTAGAAAAACCCAGCCCCGAGAATGCGCCGAGCGAGCTAGCAATCATGGGCAGATACGTTCTTCCTCCAGAAATATTCGGGCTTCTGGAGAACGCCAAACCTGGTGTCGGCGGGGAAATCCAACTGACCGACGCGCTGATGGATTTAGCCAGACGGCGCCCGGTCTATGGCTACGAGTATTGCGGCGCCCGCTACGATTTGGGCGACCGCCTCGGCTTCGTCACGGCGCAGGTGGCTTATGCCTTGAAAAGGCGAGAACTCGCTGATAACCTACGATCGAAGCTGCGCTCATTGCTTGACGCAGCCTAGTCCGGTTTCTTTCAGGTTGGGGCAGTAGCTCAGCTGGGAGAGCACTACGTTCGCAACGTAGGGGTCGAGGGTTCAAATCCCTTCTGCTCCACCACCTCTCTCCGAAAACGACTGATCAGCTAGCTGCCGTTGGCCGCCCGCAACATTGCAACTGTCCGAACTTCGCCGCCGCTCGTAGCTCAAGAACCCGACTCATGACGTCTTCATTTAGCCTTGCCCCTGAAAAAGCGAAGATGCAGGTATTGACTTGTGATGCTCCGCGCTGGTAGGGTTGTCTGCGTTTAGACGGTGATGGGGTTCACCGTAAGCGCCCTCGACCTGTGAGGGCTGATGACCCCTACCATGGCGTAAGCCGGTAGGGGTTTTTTGTTTTCTGTCTCCCCTACCTGGCCTCGCCATAAAAAGCGTGTAACTGCTCTGCTGATCCAATCCCGCGCAGGGCAAGCTGCACGATTGCGAACAGCTAGAGAAAGGATCGACTGAGTGCAATGGCATGGTCGCTGGTGGCCAATGCTGCCCAGCTTTTGTTTGTGCTGCTCTTTGCGCCGCTGGTAGCAGGCGTGCTCTCGCGCTTGCGCGAGATGGTTCAATCTCGACGTGGGCCAAGTGTTCTGCAGCCTTATCGCGACTTGCGCAAGCTCTTTGCAAAGGGAGAGGTAATCTCTGAGTATTGCTCGTGGATCTTTAGAATCACGCCGTACGTGGTTTTTGTCGCTCCGCTTTTCGTAACCGCGCTAATTCCGGTCCTTACTGATTATCCGTTGTTCCTTGCTTTTATGGGCGACATGCTGGGCGGCGGCTTCGTACTCGCCTTAGGGGGCTTTTTTGCCACACTGGCGGCGGTGGACACGGCTAACCCCTACGGAGCGATGGGGGCGAGCCGTACTCGTATGGTTGGCTTTTTGGCTGAACCGATCTTCATGATCGTTTTTTTCACTGTCTCCTCTGTTGCCCAAACAACGATCCCTTATATCGTTCAGAAGCATTGGACGAGCTCGCTCGACGCTTTCTTCGCGCCCTCCCACGTGCTGTTGATGATCGCCTTTTTCATGCTGATTTTGGCTGAAACCGGACGAATCCCGGTCGACAATCCTTCAGGCCATTTCGAACTCGCCATGATCGATGAATCGAAAAATCTCGAGTACTCGGGGACAAGCCTTGCGCTTATCAAATGGGGCGGACAGATGAAACTTTTGGTCCTTATGTGCATCTTCCTTAACGTTCTGGTAAGCCCTTGGGGGCTTGCTACGAGCAAAAGCTCGAGTGCGCTGTTGCTTGCTGTTGCGCTGGTGTGGGTCAAAATCGCTCTGCTACTGGTTGCGATCGTGGCAGTCGAATCTTCGCTGGCAAAGCTGCGGCTGTTCCGGGTGAGCGAGTTTTTGAACGCCGCTTTTGTCACTTCCGTGGTGGCGATGATGGCGGCGCTGCTCAAATTTTAAACGCCAAGCGAGTCAAAGTTAAAACCATGAACTTGCCTATCGCGTCCTTAAACGGCCTGGCCACGGGTTTATTCTTGCTCAGCGCGTTCGGCTCCCTTGCCACGCGTCAAATCCAGGGATGCGTCCGTTTCTTTAGGCTACAATCGTTCGCTCTGGCAGCGTCTATTTTCCTGCTCGCGATGGGCACGCACGTAAGCGATCTCGTCGTAGTTGCCGTAGTTGACCTGGCGCTCAAACCGTTGCTTATCCCGTGGCTGCTCAAGCGCTACGTGCGTGGCGAGCTTTTTCGGCATCGAGAAATAGAGCAACTTCTCAACATTCCAAGCTCGCTTCTGATCGGTCTTTTTCTTACCCTGACGGCCTATTTGTCGGCCCCGCTTCTGCCCTTGCCAAGCGCTGCCATGGGGCAAATCAATCTGCCTATCGGTCTGGCTGGCCTGCTCGTAGGCGTTTACACGCTTGCGGTGCGAGTTGAAGCCCTGCCCCAATTGATCGGCCTTTTTGGCGTGGAAAACGCAGCGCTACTCATCGGTGTCGCGGTTGCACCGAACCTGCCGGTAGTTGCCGATATGGCCTTCGCCTTTGACATGGTGGTTATCGCTGTGGTCATAGGAATCCTCACCCGCATAACGCACGAGCGCGTAGGCTCAACCGAGATCGGCGCGATGCGTGCCCTCAAGGAGGTCGGTATCGAATGAGTCTGTTGCTTCTACTACTGGTCTTACCCTTAGCCGCGAGTGCAACTGCGTATTTTCCGCTTGGGCGACGCCTGCCGCCCGCTGTAACCCTAATTGCGTGTGTCGGCGAGCTTGGGCTGAGCGTTGCGGCGGCGACAATGATTTCTTCGTCGGTCCGTATCGTAGCCGTGCCTAACTGGCTGGAGCTCGACGGTTTCAGCGCTCTGGTGCTCGTGTTGGTCGCCCTAGTAAGCACCACCGGAGCGCTTTTTTCCTGGGGCTATATGGCTCGGGAGGCCGACGACGGCCATCTGCGCCGCTACTACGTCAACTACAACTTTTTCGTATGGTCGATGCTGGCAGTTCCAATGTTGGTCGAGCCCGCGCTCGTGTGGACCGCTGCCGAGCTGACCACGATTCTAGGTGTCTACCTGGTCGCGTTTGACAACACACACGAATCGGTCGAGGCTGCGTGGAAATATTCGATTCTGACCATAATGGGCGGAGCTGTCGCCTTGCTGGGCTTCATCGTTTTGCACAGCGCTACGCGCTATGGCGAGGCGCCTTTCACCTGGACCGGACTGGTTGCGCTGGCGCCCCACGTTCCCGCCAAAATACTGCGAACCGCCTTCCTTTTGATTCTCTTTGGCTTCGGCGCCAAAGTCGGCCTTGTACCGTTGCACACCTGGCTCCCCGACACGCACAGCCAGGCTCCCTCGCCCGTATGCGCGCTGCTCTCGGGCGTCAAGACTACCGTGGTGCTTTACGTCATTCTGCGGATGATACCCGTTCTGGAAGCATCGGGCGCGATCGACCCAAGCCGTTGGACCGTGCCAGTAGGTCTAGTATCAGTGGGTGTAGCCGCATTCCTCATTCTCCAAGTGAGCGACTATAAACGCCTTTTCGCTTATTCAACGGTCGAGCATATGGGGATTATCCTGACTGCAGCCGGGCTTGGAAGCACCGCCGCGTGCTACGGTGCTGTCTTTCAAATTTTGACTCACGCTCTGACCAAATCCTTTTGCTTTTTTGCGGCCGGAATGACGCTTTTGGCGGTCGAAACCCGCAGCATCGCAAGCGTTCGTGGTTTACTTCAGACTGCGCCAGCGACCGCGATCGCGCTGTTGGTGGGTGCAATCGCGATCGCCGGCGCTCCTCCGCTGGTGGTCTTTCTTAGCGAATTTTCGGTGCTGCGCGCAGCGGTTTTCGGCAAGCATTACGTCGCAGTTGCACTGCTCGCTCTTTTTATTGCGGTGGCCTTCTTCGGAATGCTCTATCACGTAAGCCGCATGGTTTTTGGGGATGCCGGCACGACCGAGAGCCCGCAATGCGTAGCGCGACCTCCGTTGAGCTGCGTACTTACGGTCATCCTGTCCGCGGCACCCGTCATTTTGCTCGGCTTCTACTTACCAGCTCCTCTTGACACGCTACTGAAAATGGCGGCCCAGTCCCTCTCGAGGTAAGCAATGGCGCTGAAGTTAGAGCAAATCTTGAAGGAAGCGAGCTTCGCTCGTCCGGTCGAGCCCCAAATACGTTGGGAAGACGCCGCCCGCCGCGTCGCGCAGCTCGAATGCCACTCAAGCGCGCTTGCCGAGCTTTGCGGATTGTTGTTTTCCCACTGCCACTTGAGCTTTGGCGGTCTGATCGTGGAGGAGCGAGCCGGGTTCGAGCTGCGCTACGTCTTTTACGGTGACAACGACACGCCGTGGATTTACGTGCTGGCTCGTGTTGGAAGCGCCGAGCAGCGGGTGCCGAGCGTGAGCAGATTTGTTCACGGCGCAGACTGGCATGAACGCGAAGCAGAGGACCTCTTTGGCCTCATTTTCGAGGGCCATCCGCGTCTGGGGAACTTCGTGCTCCACGACGACGTCTGGCCTGAAGGCGTTGCTCCGATGCGCAAAAGCTTCCCGGCCTGCGCGCTCGACACCCATCGCGAAAAAAGCCGTGGATGGAAGCCGCGGCGAATCGTCGAGGCCGACGGAGCATTCGTGATGCCGGTGGGGCCGTTCTTCTCCGTCGCAACAGAGCCCGTCCACTTCGTGCTGGAAACTGTGGGCGAGGATGTTATCCGCGCTCAGCCGCGCCTTTTCTACACTTACCGAGGACTGGAGAAAATTGCCGAAGGCCGCCGCGCGCAAGACGTCGTGTTGCTCGCCGAGCGGATAAGCGCCACCAGCGCTTTTGCCCACTCGCTTGCCTTCTGCCAGGCGGTCGAGCAGATCTGGAAGGTCGAAGTGCCACCAAGAGCGCGAGCACTCAGAGTGTTCTTTGCCGAACTCGAGCGCCTACGCCATCATGTGGCGGCAATTGAGGGGATCTGCGAGTCCACAAGTTTTGCCGTCGCCGCAGCGCAGGCCGCAATCCTACAGGAGGATTTACTCAGGATATGCGGCTCCTTGAGCGGCCATCGCTATCTTTTCGGTCTCAACGCGATCGGTGGCCTCACATTAAATCCAGACGACCGGATGCTTCGGCGGGCCGCCGCCCAAGTGCGGCAGGTAGCCGAAAGACTCGCGTTACTCGAGCGGATGTTAAATACGTCAAGCAGTTTTCTCGATCGACTGGAGGAAGTCGGCGTCGTACGAACCCAAGATGCGATCGACTTTGGGATGGTCGGCCCGGTCGGGCGCGCCTCGGCGGTGTCGCGCGACCTTAGAAAGGTGCAGCCGTACTGCGGCTACGACGAGCTTGACTTTGAAACACCTTACGAGCCGGAAGGTGACGGTTATGCCCGGCTCAGGGTGTTCTTCAAAGAATCATTTCAATCCGCCCAACTCATCGGCGCTGTCGCCGAAACCGTGCCAAAAGGTTCCTCTCGCACCGACCAAGCGGTCGTCTCCCCGGGCGCAGCGCTGGGTTGGGTGGAAGCCCCGGCTGGCGCAGCCTTGCATTGGATTCGACTCAGCGAAGGCGGGACAGTCGAACGCTACCGAATAATCACGCCGTCATTTGCGAACTGGCATGCCTTCAGGCTTGCCGCTGAAAACTTCGCCTTTCAAGACTTTCCCATTATCCTGGCCACCTTCGCCCTTTCGGTGCACGAAAACGACCGTTAGTAGGAGCCTAAACGCCGATGAGTCAATGGGTTATTCAAGGTCTCAGAACTGGGATTAAGACCACGGCTTATCCGCGCGAGCAGGAAAGCGCCGCAGGGGTCTCACCAGGAAGGCCAATTGCTACCGAGTTGCCTGAGCAAGACGCAGAATCGCTGAGTGCGCGATGCCCCACGGGCGCCCTCAAGAACAGCCGAGAGCATCTGAGCGTGGATTTTCGCCGGTGTATCCATTGCTTTCGCTGTGCGCGCGAAAACAGCGTGTCCGTACGATGGGAGCCCGGCTACGAATGGGCTTTCATGGCTGGCAACAATGCTCGCGGCTCCGGTTGCCTCCCACGTACTTTCGAGCGCTCGGTACACATCTTGGTAGTGGACGCGGGCGACTGCGGCGCATGCCTGAACGAAGTCAAGCAGCTCAACAACCCTTACTACAATTTTCACCGGTTGGGCTTCTTTTTTACTCCCTCGCCGCGTCATGCCGACGTCTTGCTTGTAGTTGGCGCTCTGGCCGAACAAATGCGTAAACCTTTGCAAATGGCTTACGACGCAATGCCTGCGCCCAAGCGAGTCGTCGCCGTGGGGTCGTGCGCTTTGACCGGCGGGATATTCGGCCCGAGCTTTGCTTGCGCCGGAGCGGTAAGTAAGCTCCTGCCGGTCGACGTCGAGGTGCCGGGCAATCCCCCGCCACCGCTAGCGATACTACATGGCCTTTTGCTCTTGACCGGCCGCAAAGCGTCGTCATTTCTCGACCACGATCCCGCCGAGCAAGCGCGGTTTAAATTAAGCAAAGCGTCCTAAATTACGATGGGCACGTTACTGGAATACCTTTCGTTCATGTGCAGAATCGACTGTTCGCGTCGTCGGCTTGAACGTGCAAGGCGTCGCAACATCGCAACAGCGTTTTTGGCGGGTTCGAGCCTGTCGGTTCTGATAACGCTTCTAGGCAAACCTGCGTTTGCGATGGACGCTTTTGTGGGGAGTTCCGTACCGGCCTTCACCACGCTTGGCTGGTACAATCCGGTGGGCGAACTGCTCGCAATGTTCGCAGGCCTGTGCGGCATCGGTGTTCTGCTCTGTTTGGCCGTGGGCGACAGTGTTGTTCCTCAAATCACCGCCTGGGTGTGTTCGCTTGCGTCGGTTTTCGCGCTCTCGCTTGGTATCAACGCACTCCTTTACGGCCGCAGCCTGCATTTCTCTTTGTGGGTCCTTCCAGGCGTGGATGCGCTCAGCCTTGGTATCGACCGACTGTCAGCTCTTTTCATCGTGTTTGCCGGTTTAGTTAGCCTAGCAACGTCGGTCTTTTCTTCTGCTTACATGAAATGCTACATCGGCCGGCAAAGTTTTAAACCATTCGGCGTGTTCTACCATGTCCTCATTGCTTCGATCGTTTTCGTTCTCATGGCAGACGACGTAGTGACCTTCGCGGTCGCTTGGGAGCTGATGGCGATAGCGAGCTACGTTTTGGTAGCTT
Organism: Pseudomonadota bacterium; assembly: GCA_021324755.1. GTDB lineage: Bacteria > Desulfobacterota > Binatia > Binatales > Binataceae > JAJPIL01. The sequence continues at coordinate 14,466 of JAJPIL010000011.1, read as the reverse complement.
TCGCGTGTCAGGCCGAAGAGGCAGGGCAAGCTGGGTTTCTGATGCTGGCGATGGGCGAGTCTGGGCTGCTGATGGTGTTGGTCGCCTTTCTCGTGATCGCTGCTCACACCAACTCGCTTACCTTTGACGCGCTTCGGCAGGCGGCTTCGCGCTTGAGCGAAGGTGAACGCCTGGGCGTTTTTCTGCTTTCGCTATTCGGTTTTGGGATAAAAGTGGGATTCGTGCCGCTGAACTCGTGGTTTCCGCGCGCATACGCTGCCGCGCCAGCTAACGTATGTGCGTTACTTTCAGGCGCGACGGTAAATCTCGGCATTTACGCCCTGTTGCGGATAACTGCCGACTTGGCGTTCGCACCATCGGTTGCTTACGGGGTGATTCTCATGACAATAGGCGGGATCACCGCGCTTGTAGGGATTCTCTATGCCAGCACCGCCGACGATCTCAAGAAAGTGCTAGCGTACAGTTCGATCGAAAACATCGGAATAACGGCAACCGCCTTCGGAGCGGCTTTCGTCTTCATCGGCTATTCGGCTTCGACCGCAGCTTCGATTGCGTTTGCCGCCGGTTTATACCAACTCTTCAACCATTCCATTTACAAGGCGCTGCTTTTTCTGGGTGTCGGAAGTGTGGAGACAGGGACAGGGAGCAGGAGGCTCAATCAGCTCGGAGGACTGATACGGTCGATGCCCTGGACGGCTGCGGCTTTTTTGGTTGGGGCGCTTTCGATCGCGGGTATGCCGCCGTTAAACGGGTTTGCCAGTGAATGGCTGACGCTTGAAACGCTACTGCTCAGCTCTTCGCTGCCCCATCAAAGGGTGAAGATCGTTTTTGCCGTATGCGGCGTTGCGCTTGCCCTAAGTCTTGGCCTAGCTGTCACCTGCTTTGTCAGAGCCTTCGCGATGGGTTTTCTTGGCATGGCGCGCTCGAGCAAGGCGATCGGGGCTAACGAGGTGCCGATTACGATGAGGATCGCGCAGGTTGCTTTGGCACTTCTGTGCTTCGTGCTTGGCGTTGCCCCCACGTACGTGATATCTGTGCTGAACCTCGCGGTCGAGCCAATAACTGGTGCCAGTGCCACCCAAGCGCTGGTACCGCCATTTTTCACTCCCCATTCGGCGCACCCGTCCTTGCCAGCTCAATTTGTCACGGAATTCCACGCGCTGGGCGCCCAGTTGGGGCAAGGCTTGCTGCCGGGGCGCGGTCTAGTTGTGTTGTACCGCGGAGCTGCACACAATCCTGTCGTTTTCGCGATGGCGACGTCGTACATGGCCGTAGTTCTGGCACTCATGGTTCTTGTCGCGTATGGCGTCTTTCGGCTACTCATCGCTTACCGGCGACGGGCCGTCAGGGGAGCGGTTTGGGCTGGGGGCCTCGAGCGGCTTCTGCCCGAGATGACCTACACCGCGACGGGATTTTCCAACCCCGTGCGCGTCATCTTCACGGCCATATTCAAACCCACCACTGTGGAAGACATTCGCGAAACCATCGGAAAGCACTTCCGGGAGGCGATCCGACGAACTCAAGAGGACGACTACGTGCTAGACCGCATAGTACTTAAGCCAGTGGCGAAAACTGCCCTATGGGTAGCAAATACACTCGCCCGCATGCATCACGGCTATCTTAACGCTTACGTCCTCTACGGCCTTGCCGCGCTACTTGCGTTGCTCTTCGCTGGTATTTTGTCCTGACGCGAGCGGGCGAACGCTCATCTGAGCACATGAGCTTACCGCTGGTGACAAGAACGCAAAGCGTCAGCTGGTTTACGCCCAAGGGTCTTGTTAGGCATGGCAAACCAGATGCCCTAAGCTTCTTAGGAAAAAGCTAGAGTTCAAGGTGGCGTTCGACATTTCAAGTTCTTGAAGGAAAGGACGTGCTCGAACAGTTCAAGTTAAGCGCACGGGAGCTGCTTAGACACTTTGACGGTTCTTGCTGTCCGCTGTGTAGCGCGCTTGCTCGCCAAGAACAAATGGCAGTGGCGAGGCTTGCTAAAACGAAGAGCTCGGCGGTACCGCTTTGCGCTCTACATTTAAAGGCAACGTCGACGATGGGCAAGCGTCACAAGGAGCTTGCACAAATCGTTATCCAGACTCTGGATGACCTTTGTCTTGAACCTGGTGCCGATTGTCCGATATGCGCGCGGCTGAGCCTTGCTGAAGCCCGTATGATCCGCGCGATCCAGCGGCTCGACTCCCTTGTCCGGTTTCGCAAAGCGCTTGAATCTGCGCCGCCGTTTTGCCGAAAGCACGTCAAGCACGTCATTAAGGCAGGCAACGCGGAGAACTTCATCCAGGTCGAAAAAGGAAAGCTTAAGGCGATGCGCGACGCGCTCGCGCAGGCATGGCTGCGCAAGAGCGCAGAGCTCGACGAGCTAACCTCGCGCGCGCTCGCCTTGCTCGAAACCCAATCCGGAGCTACTTCGCTCGGCGAGCTCCAAGATAACGAGTTAACAGAGGCCGAAGCTCGTGCGCCCGCAGAGTTTGAACGATGGGAAGCGGAGCAACAATTGAAGCGGCTTGGTGAACTGGAGAGCGAGCTAGCAAGCCTGCGTTATCGAAACGCGGTACTTGCGGAAGAGAATCGACGGCTCAAACTGGCTTTGCTAGGACGCACGCAATGAGGCATATGCTAGAGGCACTTGCCAAGCAGATCCGGTCACTGAGCGAGAGCGAAACGGTAGTGCTTAAAGCCGTGTCGCTTCGCGAAGCGGCTATTCCGCTGCTTCGAGAGGTCCTTTTTGAAAGAGACCCCACTGGCATCTATCACGCGCGCATACGCGCAATCAAAGCGTTAGCCGCGCTGGGCGCCTTCGACCCTATCGCCGAGTACGTCAGAGAATGGCGTCCCGCAACCGACCCGGTGGAGCGGCTAGGAGACGAAGCGGTGTTGAGCACAGCAGCACGCGCTCTTGCGGCCGCCCGCAGGGAAACGGACCGCTCGCTGTTACTGGAGGCGGCCCGCACACATCCCGTGCCCGGCGTTCTTGAAGCAGTAGGCGAATTCGGCATTACCGAAGCGATTCCCCATCTGATAAAAGCACTTGAGGACGACGTAAACCGCGCAAGTGCCGAACAGGCGCTTAAGAAGATCGGCAGGCCTTGCGTGAGCGCCTTGGTGGAAGCTGCCTTGTCCCCACACACGAGCAAAAGCGGCCGCGAGACGCCCTCAAGCGTTATTAGACGGCGCAGCGCCCTGAGGCTGCTTAGCGAGCTCGGAATAAAGGCCGAAAGCTGGCGATTACTTTGCCGACTGACCAACGACCCGGACGACGAAGTTGCGGCGCTTGCCTGCCGCCTTGGCCTTTGTTTTGCGCCGCCCGAAAGCAGACAGGAATGCGCGCTAAAACTAGTGCGCCTGCTCGAGGTAGCTGGATCGTTGCTTAAGTGCGAAATCGAAGAATGGCTGGTCGATTATTTTGCGATTGCTGGCCAAGCTGTGGAACGAGCGCTGCAAGAGCGAGCAAAGATCAGCCGTTCAAATCTCCCGGGCCAAAAATTTTTCCAGGCACTGCTCAGAATAAAGGCGCGAGCTACGCGCCCTTAAACGATTCCGAACGACAGTAACCCACCACTTGGAGCGACCTTTCGCGCACAGTTAACACGTGAAAAATCCACTACTTCCACAATGCTCGCCGCCGCTCGGCGCTGGTACCGGTTCCTTACGAGCGACTTTCAAGCCTCCCTCGTATATCCTTTACGACCGCATTGGCGCCCGACGTAATAAGGCCCGAATCTGAACACACGGTGACAAAGCCGAACCCCATCGCTACGGCCCGCGCCGCGTAGCTTGCAGAGTTGGTGTGAAGGCCGGGAATTTTTCCGTGCTTAAGGCTGCGTTTAGCTATATCCTCCAGAAGGCGAAGAAATTCAGGTTCCTCTCGGTCGGTACCGGAAGGCATACCGAGCGCAACACCGAGATCGTTTGGACCGACGTAGATGCCGTCAAGCCCCTCGACTTCCAGAATCTGGTCCAGGTTTTCGATAGCGGCTTGCGTCTCTACCATCCCCAACACCAGCACGGCATCGTTTGCTTTCGTGAAATACTCCGCACCATAGATCATCGAGGCGCGGCAAGGCGCGGCGCTTCGGTTTCCCGCTGGATAGTAGCGCGCGCCGGCAGCAAAACTTCGCGCCTCATCCGCACTGTTGATCATCGGGCAAATAAGACCCAAAGCTCCCAGATCTAGCACCCTGGTGACGAAGGTCGGATCGGAGTTAGGTACTCGCACCAAGGGCGTTACGTCGGTGGGCGTAAGCGCCGTAAGAATCTCGCGCAAATTGGCGTAATCGATCGGCCCATGCTGCATATCGATCGTCAACGTATCGAAGCCGGCTCGCGCCATCAGTTCTGCCGAGATCGAATTCGGCAGCGTAAGCCACCCATTGATCGTCGGCTTGCCAGCCTTCCAACGCTCTCGAACCAGATTCTCAAGCGGCGCAGGCATCAGCTGTATCCTCCCTTCGGTCGAACTCGTAAGTTTAGGCCTTCGACGGGATGGTTCACGCCAGGCCTGTTGCTGTCGAAGTCAAAGCGCGCATGGCTCGTCCACGCCCTCAAGGCAGGGAAGGAGATGCTCTCGACAAGGAGCTACGCGCGAGCAATGACCTCTTTTGCGAATTTTTCAAGACCGCGCGAGATGCCATCGCGATCGTAGGCCGGCGGGCTTATAACCATGCGCGAGACGCCGAGCGCGCGGTATTGATCGAGCGTGTCGAGCGTACCACGGCCTGCACAAGTAAGCTCGAGCTCGGTGTAATCGCGTTGAACTCTCTCGCATTCCTGGCGCACGATCGCAAAAAGCTCCTTTAATACATCCAGCTCGGAGCGGGCGGGAAAGAAACCGTCGCCCAGACGGGCCGCTCGTCGGGCAGCAGCTGGAGAATGGCCTCCGATGTGTATCGGGATACCGCCAGCTTGTTTCGGCTGGGGCGAGCTAAATACGGGTCCGAAAGCGAAGTGGCGGCCGCTGAAACTTGCCGGTTTGTCACGCCACACCGAGCGAATCGCCTCGATCGCCTCATCGGTGCGCCGACCACGACTGTGAAAATCGAGCCCTAGCGCATCGAACTCTTCCTTAAGCCAACCGCTCCCCACTCCCAAAATAAATCGTCCTTGAGAAAGAACGTCCAAACTAGCCGCTTCCTTCGCGACGTAAAGCGGATGACGTTGTGGCAGGATTAGCACTCCCGTCGCGAGCTTTATTTGCGAGGTCTTGGCCGCGATCCAGCTCAACGCTACGAATGGATCCAAAATCGGCACGTCTTCTCCGCCCGGCATCCGACCGCTTCTCGAGTAGGGATAGACGGATTTATAATTCTGCGGCACGACCACGTGCTCGACGACCCATACCGACTCAAACCCCACGGCTTCGGCGGTTTGAACCAAGTGGGTGAGAAGCGAAGGTTCGACCAGTGGACCGCTGTTGACGAACATTATTCCGAACTTCATCAGAGGCGCCCCCTTTTATTCGGCTCAACCGCCAATCTAGCTTGCTCGGCTACAAAGGGTAAAGTCCTTCGGCCCGCGAAGACTTAATTTGGCAACCGATGCAAGCTAAGCTTTACATTAACTTTGGTTGCCGCGTTGGGCGCTCAGGTGAGTGCACGATCCGGCGCGTCTGATGCGATCTCGATCAACGAACGAGGGCGAGATATGGAAATAGGCAAATTGGGAGTTTGGTTTTTTCTCGATCCGCTAACTGCCGCGGAGACGGCAGACTTCGCTCAAAAAGTTGAACGACTGGGGTACAGTGCCTTATGGATCCCGGAGGCCGTTGGTAGAGAGCCGTTCGCTCACGCCGCGTACCTTCTAAGCAAGACCCAGCGACTCATCGTCGCTACCGGGATAGCCAATATCTGGGCGCGCGACGCCTTTACGATGTCAGCCGGTGCCAAAACTCTGGCAGAACTCTCCGACGGCCGGTTTGTGTTGGGAATCGGCGTAAGCCACGAGCCGCTTGTCGCCAAGCTTCGCGGCCATGAATACAAAAAACCCTACAGTTACATGCGCGAGTATTTGTCCAAGATGAAGTCAGCGCTCTATAAAGCGGTGCCGCCCAAAACCGACCCACCGATCTTGCTTGCCGCGCTTCATCCGAAGATGCTGCAGTTAGCTGGAACCGAAGCCTCCGGCACACACACCTATTTCGTGCCTCCAGAGCACACGGCAAAGGCACGGGCGCTAATCGGCGACAAGCCGTGGATATGCGCGGCCCAGGCGGTGATTCTCGAAACCGACGCTGAGAAAGCGCGCGCAGGCGCTCGACAATACATGAAAACCTACGTTCCGAGACTGCCCAACTACAAGCGCAACCTCGAAAACTTGGGCTACACCGAAGAGGACTTCGCCAACGGATGCAGCGACCGCCTGGTGGATGCGATCGTAGCCTGGGGAACTGCCGACAAAATACGCGAGCGTATCGAAGCTCACTACAGGGCCGGCGCTACCCACGTCTGCATCCTGCCGCTGCGCGCAGACGGAAGCCCACTGCCCGACCATCGAGCACTGGAAGCTCTGGCTCCGCGTTAGGAGCGCAGCACTACGTCACTGCGGGCCGGCTCCCGTCTGGCCTGGCTTTTCCGCGCTGGTTGAGCCAGACGCCGGGACTTAAGCCACTTCTGTTTCGTCCTTGCCCGGTTGACTACTCAACCAGTCCCCATTTCTGCTTGTTAGCAGCTACCTGCTCGGGGGTCGGCTTTTCCTTCTGCTCGAAGGTTTTAACCTTGAACTGGTCCATGTGGTCCATTATCGCGCGGTTGAGCTCGATGTCTTCGCGGAACAACTCCGGCACAGCCGGCTCCTCGTAAATCGCCTGCCAAGGACATTCGGGCTCGCAGGCACCGCAGTCGATACATTCGTCAGGATGGATATAGAGCTGGTTGGGGAATCGTTCGCGATCGGGGCCAACGTACTCGTATATGCAATCAACCGGACATACGCTCACGCATCCGGTGTCGACGCAGTCTCGACAAAGCCGTGTTATTACCCAAGGCATAGACTGAATTGTTACCTCTCACGTACCAATGGGTTGTTTTAAGGCTACCGGTTATAGGTTATTACGAAAAGATCGTGTTATCCGATTCGATGATACCCGCACGATCGATCGCGCGAACGCAACGTGATCGGGCCTACATGGCTCGATGTCACCGCGACAGACACTGTGTGACTCACAGCGAGATCGGCCGTGCGGCTGCATCATTACCACGTACCGCGAGCGATTTCCAGCCCACCGAGCCCTGCTTGCTATGTGTGCAGGCAGGATCGGCTACGGATTCGTTGCTAAACTGCTCACAAGAACAAACATACGAAAGCGCTTGTCACCTTGTAAGTCCGACCGAGAGAGCGCCTTAGGGCCGGAGGTTTTTTCAAACTTCGGGCTAGCTTTCAATTTCAGTAAATGGGGGCATAGACCGAGATGAGTAACCCGGGCAACCAAACGGAAGCTCAACGAGCAGTGCGAATAGAGACCGACACGATGGGGCCGATCGAGGTTCCTGCCACTCGTTACTGGGGTGCACAAACGGCACGTTCGCTCATGTACTTCGCAATCGGCGAAGACCGCATTCCGCGCGAGGTAATTTACGCGCTGGCCTTGATTAAAAAGGCCGCCGCCGAGGTTAACTGCGAACTTGGTCTGCTAGCGCCCGACAAAGCCAAGCTTATCGTCGCCGCGGCTGACGAGGTATTAGCGGGCAAACACGACGAAGAGTTTCCCCTACGGGTGTGGCAGACCGGCAGCGGCACGCAAACTAACATGAACGTCAACGAAGTGATAGCCAACCGTGCGATCGAGCTTGCAGGCGGCAAGTTGGGAAGCAAAAGCCCGATTCATCCTAACGATCACGTCAACATGTCGCAGTCATCAAACGACACGTTTCCGACAGCGATGCATATCGCCGCCGCCAGAGCCTTAATCCATCAAGTAATTCCCGCCGTCAAGCATCTGCGCGAAGCTTTAGCCGAAAAAGCGAAAGCCTTCGCCAACATCATCAAAATCGGGCGCACTCATCTCATGGACGCAGTACCGCTCACCCTGGGTCAGGAGTTTTCCGGTTACGTTGCTCAGCTCGATTACGCGCTTCGTCAGATCGAGCAAGCGCTGCCGCCCTTATATGAGCTGGCCTTGGGAGGCACAGCCGTCGGTACCGGTCTTAACACGCATCCCAAGTTCGCCGTCTCGGTAGCGGCGCGGATCGCAGAGCTGACCGGGCTACCATTCGTTTCGGCACCGAACAAGTTCGCCGCACTGGCAGGTCATGAAGCTATGACTCAAGCGAGCGCCGCTTTGAAGACGCTTGCGTGCGCATTGATGAAAATCGCAAACGACGTGCGCTGGATGGCTTCCGGGCCGCGATGCGGCTTAGGTGAGCTTATCCTGCCCGCTAACGAGCCAGGCTCGTCGATTATGCCGGGCAAGGTCAATCCAACGCAGTGCGAAGCGATGACGATGGTATGTGTCCAAGTGATGGGCAATGACGCAGCCATCGCTATCGCCGCTTCTCAGGGCAATTTCGAGCTCAACGTGTACAAGCCTGTAATCATCCACAACTTCCTCCATTCGGCAAAACTGCTCAGTGACGCCTGTCGCTGCTTTACCGACTATTGCGTCAAAGGCATCGAGGCGAACGTCGACCGAATCAAGTACTTCGTCGATAACTCGCTGATGCTGGTGACGGCGCTCAACCCCCGCATCGGCTACGACAACGCCGCTAAGGTCGCCAAAAAGGCTTACGCAGAAAACAAAACTTTGCGCCAGGCCTGTATCGAGCTAGGCTTCCTTACAGGAGAAGAGTTCGACCGCTTGGTACGCCCGGAAAATATGATCGGTCCAGAAAAGCGAGACTAGCGTCCGACGAAGCTTCGCAGGGGACAGGGAAAGTCGGCCGCAAAGGCCGTGCTTGCTCGTGCAAACCAGCGAGCCGTAGCGCCTTATAAGGCCGCTTGCGTCGAAGAAAGACCCTGACCCCAGAGTTGCGATGTTGCGGGTTGCAGCGTCTGGATGTTCAAACGTTTCGTTACTGGAATTTGCCCATACTTTGCTGGGCGCAAAATACGCGCGGACTGGCCTTTGCCAAGAGAATTAGCCTCTCTGCACAGTCGCTCCCCGTGCGTTAGCGATAAATACACGTGGCAGAAGAGGGCGTCCCAGGTCCGACCTTCAGCACGGGGAGCTCAGCATGCTCTGAGCTTCCGCAAAAGTCCCACGGGCTCGCTCGCGCGGCGCAAAATCGCGCACACGTTATAACAATTTGTCAAACTCGAGCGCCTGAAGGGCGCACTCCCGAATCTAAGAAAGTTAACTTCAGGGGGGGTCAGCTCACGTACCGAACCGTTTCGTACTCTTCGTGCGCTATTTTGTTGACCAATTCAAACAAGCAGTTGCGACAAAGCCTGGCCTGACCGCTGCCCGTAACCCAACGCTCGTTGATCGAGAGCTCGCGGCCGCAGAAAGAGCATACAAGCCGCATCTCCAGGGCTTTGAACACGCATTCCAATAACCCCCGCCACTGAGTCCGCTCCTCATGCCTGCGGTCAAGCACGTAGTAGGCACCGTTCGAGCGCAAGAAATTTACGTCATCGATCGTCGGCCGGGGGTGAATGAATATAACCGGCACGGGATGGCGCGCGAAATGGGCGACGCGCTGCAAAGCCTCAGATGGCTGCGTTTCGGTCGCGCCTGCGGCCTCGCTATCGCGGCGGCGGGTCCCGAACTCCGCCCGCGTTACTTCACATGACGCGCTATCTACGCAAATAATCTCGAGGTCAGCGACGCTGCCATTCAGGATGGAAGCATTGAGGTCGCAACATGCTACGGCGAAGATGCCTGACTGCTCCAGAGCTTGGCGCACTGGATTCACCGCCTCTGCTCCACTTCCGACCACCAAAATCAACCAATCCTTCCTCATCGCCCATTGCATCCGTTGACGAAAAACTTGTTAATGTCGCAACCATTCCGTTAACGGAGAGTTGAGCAAGCGCTATGCCACGCAGAACTTTTCCGGCTGCACGCGATTGCTGGGCTTGTCGTCAGATGTAAACCAGCCAGAGCACATTAAAACCACTCAAACACTACGACGCACAAACCCACTTTAACACGCGATCCAACTTATCCACGCGCATACTCATCCGCTCATGCGACAGACTATTGGCGCTGCCCTGAGGGATTGAGCCCGAAGCCGGCGCGACGATGCAATAGCCCTCGTCACAGCAGCTGAGACACTTGTCTACATACGAAACACACCGAAGTTCTGCTTCGGCGGAATTGGAGCATTGAACGCCGCCGCCAATCCCAAAGCCAACACTGAACGGGTCTCCAGCGGGTCGAGCACTCCGTCGTCCCATAGCCGCGCAGTTGCATAAAAGCAGCTCGATTCGCGCTCGTACTTTTCGAGGATGGGCCGCATGAATTCGGCCTTCTCCGCTTCGGTCATCGTCTTGCCTTCGCGTTTGAGCTGCTCGAGCTTCACTGTGAGAAGGGTTTGAGCGGCCTGCTCGCCACCCATCACCGATATTCGGCTGTTAGGCCAGGTGAACAGCAGGCGGGGCGAGTAAGCGCGCCCGCACATGCCGTAGTTTCCAGCCCCGTTGGAGGCGCCGATGATGACGGTAAACTTAGGCACTTGGGCATTGGCCACAGCGTTGACCATCTTGGCGCCGTCTTTAGCTATTCCTCCCTGCTCGTAGCGCTTACCGACGATGAAGCCGGTGATGTTTTGCAGAAAAAGCAACGGAATTCTGCGGCTGCAACACAGGTCGATAAAATGGGTGGCTTTGAGCGCCGACTCGCTGAACAAAACCCCGTTGTTGGCGACGATACCGATAAGATAGCCGTACAGGCGAGCAAAGCCGGTGACCAACGTTGTCCCATATCTGGACTTGAACTCATGCATCCGGCTGCCGTCGACCAGGCGCGCTATTACCTCGCGCACATCGTAGGGCTTACGCGGGTCTTGCGGGACGATGCCGTAGAGTTCTTCTGGGTCGTAGTACGGGTCTTCGGGTTCTTCCTGAGGCGGCGCAGATACTTGCTTTGGCCCCAGATTAGCGAAAATTGAGCGAGCGATCTCAAGGGCATGAGCGTCGTCGTCTGCCAGATGGTCGCACACGCCAGAAAGGCGGGTGTGGACGTCGCCGCCGCCTAGCTCCTCTGCGCTAACCTCTTCACCCGTGGCCGCCCGCACCAATGGCGGCCCAGCTAAAAATATCGTGCCTTGGTTTTTAACGATTACGTTTTCGTCGCACATCGCGGGCACGTAGGCTCCCCCCGCAGTGCATGAGCCCATGACGACGGCAACCTGCGTAATCCCCATCGCCGACATTCTGGCCTGATTGTAAAAAATGCGCCCGAAATGGTCGCGGTCGGGAAAAATTTCGTCCTGAAGCGGCAAGAATGCCCCTCCCGAATCGACAAGGTAGACGCACGGCAGATGGTTTTGCATCGCGATTTCCTGCGCCCGTAGATGTTTCTTTACCGTCATGGGATAATAAGTTCCGCCCTTTACCGTGGCGTCGTTAGCGACTATTACGACTTCGCGCCCATGGATGCGGCCGATACCGGTGATAATCCCGGCAGCCGGCGCTTCGTCATCGTACATGCCGTACGCCGCCAGCGGCGAAAGCTCCAGAAAGGGGCTTTGCGGGTCGAGTAGCCGCGCTATTCGTTCGCGCACCAGAAGCTTGCCGCGCGCCTGGTGGAGCTTGCGCGCCCGCTCGGGCCCGCCCAAGCGCACTTTTTCGATTGCTGCTCGGAGAGCTTCAACCGCGGCCTTCATTGCCCGCAGATTTTCTTTGTATTCAGCGCTTTGAGTATTAACGCGCGATTCGATCCGTTCCATGGCTAACTTTGGCGGTCAACCTCCCTTGCTCAAACAACGCACTGGCCAAGCTCAGAGGCTCTCGATCGTGAATTACAACTAAAATTGACGCTACAAGTCCGCAAACGATAAAGACAACTCGTCCCTATGATTCGACAACGCGACCTTCAGTTGCTCGAGTTCGACAAAGTGTTGGCCCGTGTGCGCGACTTCGCGCTAAGCGAGCCAGCCCGTCGAATCATCGAGTCGCTTCGACCAGCGACCGACCGCGACGAGGTCCAAAAGCGGCTTCGCGCCACTGCTGAGATGGTTAGTTTGCGCTCGCGAGCCGGAGCGATACCATTGTCCGAGTTCGCCGACCAAAGCGCGCTCTTGCTCGCCGCTTCGCGCGAAGGCGCCATCCTTGACGGCCGCTCGCTGGTAATGATCCGCGATTTCGCGCTGGTCGCCCGCGACGTCGCGGTCTTTATGCGTTCGCGCACAGGCAATTATCCGCTACTCGATGCGCTCGTGGCCGATCTCCTTGTGCCGACCGAACTGGTTGATGAACTGCTCAAGGCACTTGCCGACGACGGGGAACTACTCGACGACGCGAGCCCTGAACTAAAACGGCTTCGCACCGAGTTGCGCGAACGTCGCCTTGAGCTCGAAGCGCGCCTGCTTAGCTTTATTCAGCGACCCAATATACAGCCCATCGTCAACGACCGTATTGTGACGCTGCGCAACCGTCGCTTTGTCCTCGCCCTTAAACCGAATTACGCCGAAAAGCTGGAGGGGGTAGTCCAAGACCGCTCGGTTTCCGGCGAAACGCTTTTTGTCGAGCCCGCCTGGGCGGTCGAGCTGAACAACCGGCTGATGATGCTCGAGCGTGAGATCGAGGCCGAAGAAAGGCGCATCCTAGCCTTTCTCACGGCCCTGGTTCGGGCATACGCCGCCGAGCTTAATACCACCTTCCAGGCGCTTGTTCGGCTCGATGTGTTGAACGCTTGCGCCATCTTTGCCGAGCATTACCAGTGCATCGAGCCAAAGCTTCTCGATTCAGGTGTGGCGCTTTATGACGCTCGCCATCCGGTACTACTAATCAGTGGTCACGAGGTCGTGCCGATCGATCTCGTAATCGAACCACCTAAGCGTGGGATTGTTATCTCAGGGCCCAACACGGGCGGCAAAACGGCTGCGCTTAAAACCTTGGGCCTGCTATGCGCGATGGCGCAAAGTGGGCTTCTAATTCCGGCCAGACCGGGAAGCGCTCTTGCCGTATTTAAGACGCTTTTTGCCGATATCGGCGACCAGCAATCCTTGGAGGCTAGCCTTTCGACTTACTCCGCCCATATAAGCAACCTAGTTGAGCTTTTGCGCAACTTGGAGGAGCCGGCGCTGGTTATCCTGGACGAACCCGGCGCCGGCACCGACCCCAGCGAAGGCGGCGCTCTGACGGTCGGACTTATCGAGTATTTGAGCGCTTATCAGGCGCTTATCGCTATCGCCACCCACTCAATTATGGTTAAGCTCTACGCCCATGGCCGAGACGACCTCGAAGCCGCAGCCGTCGACTTCGACATGGAACGCTTGCTCCCGCGCTTTAAGCTTAAGCCGAACACGATCGGCCAAAGCTACGGCCTAGAAATCGCACGCCGTCTCGGTATCCCCGAGCCCATAATCCAACGCGCACGCGCTGCCCAGCCCCTTAGCAGCGAACTTCTCGACCAGGCACTTGCAAAACTCGAAAAGCAACGGGAGGCGCTCGCGGCCCGAATCGAAGAACTTGAAGAGCTCAAACGAAAACTCAATGAAGAACGGCTCAAAAACGACACCGAGGCGCAGCGCGCCCGCCAGCAAGCGGCGGCCGAGCGCCAACGGTTGCGCGAGCGCGTGGAAGCACTTATCAGCGATATCACCCGCCAAGGCAGCGAGCTTTTAAGCGAGCTCAAAGCAGCACGCAAAAGCCGCACCGAGCTCAATAGGTTCAGCGCAGTTGCGCGGCAGGCGGTTACGACTTTACTCGGTCCGCCGGACGAAAAAGAGGAAGACGAACGGCGCGAATTGAAAGTTGGCGACCTTGTAAGATTGCGCGACGCGAATCTTTTCGGTGAGCTCGTAAGCCTAGAGCCTGGACGCGCCGTGGTCAGCCGCGGAGGCGTAAAGATTGAAGTAGCGCCAGAACGCCTGCGCTACGTGCCGCGTACTAAATCGGAACGTAAGACCGGCTCAGTCCAGCTTAGTGTCGAAGGGCGCTCAGCCGTGCGCGAGCTCAATCTTATAGGCACGACCGTCACAGACGCGCTGCGCAAACTTGAACAATTTCTCGACCAGGCCTATCTGGCGGCGGAAGCCGAGGTACGAATAGTCCACGGCCATGGCAGCGGGGCGCTGCGCAAAGCTATCCACGAATACCTCGCCTCTTCTTCCTACTGCGCAAGCTTCCATGAGGCAGAGCCGACCGAAGGGGGAAGCGCTGTCACCGTGGTGAAGCTAGCTCAATAAAACCGAGGGTGAGAATCGATGCGCCGCAAAAGCCTTCTCTTGCCGCCCTGCCTGGCGCAGAGCCCAAGCGCCTGCGCGCCTAGAAGAGCTTCTCCAGTAGCTTTTGACCGAAGCTCTTTATCGCCTCAGGCTTAAGTTCCTTGAGCGAGCGCGCCAGGTCCGGTTGCACCTT
>JAJPIL010000022.1 GCA_021324755.1 Pseudomonadota bacterium | reverse complement strand
TTACGGAAAGAAGGCTCCCAATGGGGCGCGACCGAACGGGACGAGCGCGGATCGCCACGCTTGCGGGTGGAGTGGGTGCGGCTAGGTTCCTGCGCGGACTAGCCCGCTGCGTCGAGCAAAGGTTGCTCGACGTCATTGTCAACACCGCCGACGACGAAGAATTTTACGGTCTGCACGTCTCTCCTGACCTGGATACGATTACCTACACGCTAGCCGACTTGGCAAACCCACAGACCGGATGGGGACTCAAGGGCGACACCTTCACTACTCTCAAAGCTTTAGCGCGTTTCTACGGCCCTCCATGGTTTAATCTTGGCGACCGTGACCTAGCTACGCACATCTTTCGAACAGACCAATTACGCAGGGGACTTAAACTTAGCGAGGTCACAGCGAAAATCGTCCAACGTTTTGGCGTTCAGGCCCGCATCATGCCTATGACGGACGACCCGGTGCGAACCTTCGTCAAGGTGGCGGGAAAGCCGCCGATGCCGTTTCAGGAGTTCTTGGTGAAAAATCGGGCTCGAGGAGTGATCGAGCGAATCGAAATAAGGGGCGCGGATAAGGCCACGCCGCACCAAGCAGCGATCAAAGCGCTCGAACAAGCCGCGGCCGTGATCGTTGCGCCCTCAAACCCGATCGTGTCGGTGGGGCCTATTCTCAAGCTTAGAGGCATACGAGAAGTACTTGCTGCAAAGCGTGAGCGGGTGGCTGCGATTAGCCCTCTTGTGGGAGACCGACCGGTCAAAGGCCCCTTGGACAAAATGATGCGCGCGCTGGGTTACGAGGTTTCCGCACTGGGGGTGGCACGCCTTTATCGTGACTTCGTCAGTGTTTTCGTGATAGATAAAGTTGACTCGCACTATCAGCAGAGTATTTTGAGGCTCGGGCTACGACCTGTGGTCGCCGACGCAATCATCGATAGCCCGGCGCGCGCCAAGCGCCTTGCGAACGCGGTTCTTGCTGCATTGGATGTCGTCTGACGAATCCGGCAAAGTTTCGGTGCGTACAGTAACTTACACAGCGATCGAGGGTCTGCCGCTTATTCGCCCCGGTGACAATCTGGGCGAGATTATCGTACGCGGGATGGCGGCGCAGGGGCTTCGATTCGACAGCGGCGACATCCTGGTCGTATGCCAAAAGATCGTTTCCAAGGCCGAGGGAAGAATCCGTCGATTATCCGAGGTGCAACCGTCTGCGTTCGCGCAAAAATTCGCAAGGCAGTGGCAGAAGGACGCCCGAGTCGTCGAACTAGTTCTACAAGAAAGTAGACGCATCGTGCGAATGGATCACGGTCTTCTCATCGTGGAGACTGGCCCTGGATGGGTATGCGCCAATGCCGGTATCGACGAGTCCAACCTGTCCAGCCCGGACGAAGTAACCCTTCTTCCACTTGACCCGGACCGCTCGGCTCAAGCCCTGAGAAACGAGATCCGAAGGCTTTGCGGAGTCGACATAGCCGTGATAATCACTGACACGTTCGGCCGCCCGTGGCGGGTGGGACTGATTGACTTCTGCCTAGGGATCGCCGGCATGGAACCGCTTCTCGATCTGCGGGGGAGTCGCGACTTAACCGGACGAGAGCTCCATCACACCGTTATGGCTGTTGCTGATCAGATCGCCGCCGCCGCTGGCTTGCTGATGGGCAAAGCCGATGGAATTCCTGCGGTACTGGTGCGAGGCTACCAATACCGCTTCGGGTCCGGTAGCGCCAAGGCGCTAATAAGAGAGCCCGGGACTGACTTGTTCCGCTAGCGTTGTTAGTTTTTACTCAATGACTATCGTGAAACATCGTAGGCAAACCTCTCCGTGCAACGATCCCGGCTTAGGCCCCGCGCAACCGATCGCCTCGGAACTCGCCAAGGCTGAGGCTAAACTGCTTAGCCTTCTCGACTCGCGCGAGGAACTCATTGGGGAGATCTGTCGATATCTGGTCAGCGCCGGCGGCAAGCGTTTGCGGCCGACTTTTGTGCTTCTGGTGTACAGAGCGTGTGGCGGACGGGAAAGTAGACTCGACGACGCGATCGACGCCGCAATCGCGATGGAGCTCATTCATTCGGCAACGCTACTTCACGACGATATAATCGATACCGGGACACTTCGCCGAGGTAAACCATCGGCTTTCGCTCTGTGGGGACTTGCGCCTTCACTGGTCGCGGGCGACTATCTGTTCGCCAGAGCGTTTGAGCTGTGCGGTCGCTTTGAAGAACCCCTTGTCAAAATCGCGGCCGAAGCCTGCATCCAGTTGACCGAGGGCGAAGTTATGGAAGGTCGTCTGCGCCGAAATTCCCGCGTTACGCTAGACGACTACATGGGAGTGATCAGCCGTAAGACCGCTTCGCTTTTCCGTGCTGGCGCCAAGGTCGGCGCATTACTGGCAGGTGCACACGACGCGACGGCCGCGACGATGGCTCGTCTAGGCGACGCGGTCGGCCTAGCCTTCCAGATGATCGACGACTTGCTCGACGTGCTAGGGCCTGAGGAGAAGATCGGCAAGCCGGTCGGCGCAGACCTGCGAGCGGGAGTCCCCTCACTGCCTCTGGTTTTAGGCGTAGAGAAATACCCTGCGCTCGAGAGCTTGCTGCTAAACGGCGCGCAGGTCGACCCTGCCGCGCTCGAGCGCGCCCTTGAGCTTCTGCGCTCGGCCGACGTCGTAGGCCGCGCGCGAAACCTCGCCCTTGAACAAATCGCGATTGCTCATCAGATGCTCGAAGTGCTCAAACCCTCGCCCTTCAAAGACGCGCTCGCCCGTCTAATCAACGAACAGGTTTACCGCGAGGTTTGAAAACCCTAAGCGAGTGATGAGCCGATCCGCTCTGAACAGGGGCAAGCCCTAACAACAGTTGTTTAGTAAGGGCAGGCGACTGTTTGATCGGAAAACTGGTTACCGGCCACGAATTCGTGGGCGTTTGTTTAGCACCTGGAACGAGATGTGCGGCACTTCGTCCACCTCGGCGCTTTCTCTTTCTTTTTGTACAAGTTGTAACTTCAAGGGCTTCGGGACATCCGAGCTGGCGCAAGCTGGTTTCCAACAAAGAGGTCCCGCCAAAGCTTATCAGCCAGTTGTGGAACGAAGAGCGCGTTTTTTAAAGTCTGTGCCGACCAAGGGGTGAAAATGAGGCTGCTCACTTTCACGCGAGGCTCAGCTCTTTCTTGAACCCAGACGGGTGCGCTCAGATGGACGCCGAAATGTCTGGTTTCGCCCGGCTTGAGAGGCCGCGGTGGCGTAGCGAAGCCTGAGAACTCGATTGGATTCGCAACTATACTGTGATTTTCGATATAGACGGGCTTTTGGTCCGGGCTTAGATAGTAAGAAACGGTTATTCGCACTTCGTCGACCCACTGGTCGCCGAGATTGGTGACATCGCCGAAAATACCTGGTTCGCCGTCAGCAGCCATATCTCGCCGAACGCGCGTAAGCTCTATCTTACGCAGATACTGCTGAGCCTCAAAAAGACGTGCCCGCGCCACCTCGACCAACGCCAGCTCACGAGCATACCGATAGGCGACCCCCATACTACCGGTGCCGCGTTTATGCTCGAGGGTTTTAAGCAAAACCTTATAGTTGCCGATCGCGCGGTCGAGTTCATGTTGGTGGTAAAAGGCTAAAGCTCTGCGGTGAAGTTCAAAAATTTCTTCGTACGAAGCGAGATTCGCAAATATCCTCCAGCGATGGAATTCCTTGAGCATTATAAATTGGTCCTGATAAGTCAGATGGGGATACTCCCTACGCTCGAGCGATTTTCGAGCCTCCTTCACCGCGTCCTCCGGACCGTATACAGCCTCGAGAGCGCGCTCCCAAAGACTGAGATCGACCGAGCTTACCTTGACCGGCAGCACCGCCTGGTAGCCATGGACGCGGGCGTCGCTCGCCAATACGTACTCCGTTCTTCCTTCCACCGCCTCGAACCAATCGCGGTCGACATCGGGGGCTAGCGGAATGTTGTTGACAAATTCCTCAAAGCTTTGCGCCCGACGATCCTCGCGCGACAACATTCGATAGCAGGCGCTATAGCGACCGGTTTTCAGGTTCGACAAGTAATTTTCTGCAACCTCACTGGGCCGCTCTCCACATCCGGCCAGGCACTGTACACAGACGAACGCCAACACCAAAGCCGATCCAAGCAGCCGGTAGTGCTCGCCGCGCAGGCTAAACAGCATCTCGCGCTCCGAGCTGGGACGCAGATAACGATGGATCGCGCGTCGCAAGGTCATGTTCGCTGCCCGAAGGCTTAGCGACCTTGCGAGCGAGAACGATAAGGTTATCTTCCATCAGCAGTCGGCGATTCAGCATCCATTCCATTAGCTCGCGGTTGCGTTCGCGCTGGCTAGGATCGCGTTCACGCCTGAGCAAACGAAACCTAGTATTCGCTGCTACCAAAGGATAAAGCAGCGGATAAAGCACGTACGCGATCGCCTTGACCCGGCCATGACCCAGGCGTTCGACTCGAAGGCCGTGGCTTAACAACAGATAGTAAAGCAGGGGAAAGCTGATCGGATAATTGTGATAGCGGTGGGATTGCTCGATAGGTGTATCAAGCGGCGTCAACCGCCGCTTTGTCTTGTGAAAGCCAGATAGTAGAAATGCAAGCCGCGAATTAAGGCGCATGATATTGGGCGTCGTGATGATAATCGCGCCGCCCGGTCGCGTGACGCGCGCCATCTCCGAGACCGCCACCCGGTGGTTTTCCAAGTGTTCGATCACCTCGATTAAACACACCAGGTCAAAGCTTTCATCGGGATACGGCAGCCCCTTCATGAGATCGACGTCGAAATCGACCTGGATCTCCGACGGAGGTGCCGGTTCGCGCTCAAAGTTGGTTCCCCGCACCCGAAATCCGCGGCGTGCCAATTCCAACAGGAGCTCCCCTCGTTTGCAGCTTATGTCGAGCACGTTTCGCGGTCTGGGCGTCAGCTCCTCGACAAGACTTAGAACGGCCTTGACAAGTCTCGGGTCTGGCATCGCTTGGACGAAAAAGGTTGCAGCAACTTTAAGTCAGGCACAGGAAAATATCCGGACGCGAGGACAAGCTGGCTGCTTGGATTATGCTGACCGGCGAAAGGGTTAGGACCCGGTCGGTTCGATACGCTTGAGCTCAATAACGTTGCCTTCCGGATCACGGATGTAGATCGAATACCCCATTCCACGCGCGCCGTAGCGCATCTGTGGGTCGCCCAACACTTCAACCCCTTGCGCGCGCAACCAAGACGCCATCGCGCCGGCATCCTCCGTCTCCACTCCCAGGCAAAAGTGGTCGACGTTGTTGGCCGTCGCGTCTGAAACCTCGCCCCGACCAGGAACAAGATCCACCATGCTTTGGCCGGCTCGCAGCTGGATGAGCCCCAACTCCTCAAGCCTACGCTCTTCGCGTAATCCGAGCACCGAGCAATAGAACTCGAGCATCTTTTGTATATCCCTACATCTCAGTACCACGTGGTCCAGCTCAACTACGCGCAAAACCGGCTTCATCGCGCTTTCCCCCTAGAAAAACGACGTCGCCCAGCCCGACCGAATCTACAGGCGATCTTCATCCTTGTCCGACCCGCGCGTCAAGCGCTTAGGAAAGCGAAACTGGCGCGACTCGACGCGGGCGACAGTTTCGCCGACAAGACGCTCGAGGTCGAGCTTTGCTTCGGCCGCCTCGACCTCCCATGCTTTGGCATGGGTATCAGGATTGCGTGGAACAAACAGCGTGCAACAATCCTCGTCAGGTAGAATCGAGATGTCAAAAGTGCCGATAGCTCGCGCCTGTTTTACAATCTCGTCCTTGTCCATCCCGATAAGCGGCCGCAGCACGGGGAGTGGCGACGCCTTTTCGATCACGATCATGTTATCCAACGTCTGGGAGGCCACTTGACCCAGGCTCTCGCCAGTCACCAAAACCTTAGCGCCCCGAACCTCGGCCAAATTGGCGGCGATTCTCAGCATAAAACGGCGGTAAAGGACGACTCGCAGGGGGCGCTCGATGTGGGCGACGATTTGACGTTGAAGTTCGCCAAAAGGTACCAAAATAAGCTCGGCGCTAGCTTGATAGCGCACCAGCGTCTCGACCAATTCGCAGGCTTTTTCCTTGCTCGCGCCCGAGACTAACGGATAGCTGTGAAAATGAACATACGTCAGGCGCATTCCGCGCCGCATCATTCGATACGCTGCTACTGGGGAATCGATACCGCCCGAAAGCAGAACCATCCCATGACCGCTGACTCCGACCGGCAAGCCACCAGCGCCGCGAATTTTTTCGAACGATATGTAGGCGCCGTCGGCGAAAACCTCGACAAAAATGGTAAGCTCGGGATTCTCAAGGTCGACCTTCCAACCGAAGCTCCGTGCCACCGCCGCTCCGACTTCCCGCTCGACATCAATCGATCGAAACGGCAGCTTTTTGTCTGCGCGAGTTGCGCGCACGGCAAAGCTTGTGGCTCGTGCTCTGTCGAGGTTTTCAACAACAGCAGAGGCGATTCCCGAAACTTTTGGTTCAACGAGCCGAGCGATGGAGAAGTTGGCAAAGCCAAACGTTAGCCTGGCCCTCTCTCTGACAAGTTCCTCGCTGACCTCGTCAGGCAGTTCGATTTCAAGTCGCGGCCCGCGTGCCCGTATCTTGCCCAGCTCGAGGTCGGCCGTCAGCGAGCGCAAATTGCGTTCCAATTGTGCGACAAAGCGCCATTGGTTTCTCCCTTTTAGCGCAATTTCGTGTAAACGGCCGATTAGATAACGCATCCGACTTAAATTTTTGCCTTTAAAGATAAGCTAGCCTGCAACACATCGTCGTCCCATCACCGCCAAAAACTTGCCGCCCCCCGAGGCAACTTTTGCCACATACGAAGTTGGCCCGAGCAGATCGAATAATAAGGTTTGCATGAAAAACGTTCAGCTCGCGAATTTAGGCTTCTCGGCATAGGATTAGAGTGGGTGATATTATATGGGAGTTTAAAATCGCTTGGTGCGAAATGCAGAGATTTCGCGTTGACAAGTCGAACAGGCCAAAAACGGACGTCGACTATTTAAGGCTAGAACCATGGCGGAGCTCAAAGAGGTAGACCGAATCGAGATTACGATCGTCATCGACAACGCCATCGACCTTCTGCTTCCTAATAAGGCGCATGTGCGCCGCGCAAGCTTATCCAGCGGTCCGTGGCGCGGCCGGAGAACTTTCATTGCCGAGCATGGCTTTTCGGCGTGGGTCAAAGTCAGCACGCAAGGACATACTGAGTCCGTTCTCTTTGACGCCGGATTGAGTGAAAACGGGCTTGCTCACAACCTCGACCTTCTAGGTTACAAAGTCAACGAGGCCCACGCTATCGTTCTTAGCCACGGCCACGCTGATCACACAACCGGACTGGTCGGCATTTTCGGACAGCTCGGGCCGCGGCGCATGCCCCTTTTACTTCATCCCGACGCTTTCTTGGAGCGAAAAGTGGTCCTAGCGGACGGGCACGAAATCATGCTCCCCCCACCCGAACGCAATGTGCTGCAGAGCGAGGGAATAGAGCTGATCGAAGAACGCGCTCCGTCGTACCTGCTAGGTGGCCTTTTGATGGTCACGGGACAGATCCACCGCTCGACCGATTTCGAAACTGGCTTTCCTATACACTATGCCAGGCGTAACCATGAGTGGACGCCTGACCCCTGGATCCATGACGACCAAGCTTTAGTTGCGCACCTCAGAGGCAAGGGATTGGTGATCCTGACGGGATGTGGCCACGCAGGCGTGATTAATACGGTTCGTCACGCTCAAACTGTTACCGGAGTAAAGGACGTCTACGCGATCTTGGGCGGCTTTCATCTAACTGGCCCGATCTTCCAGCCACGTATAGCGCCGACGGTCGCCGCTCTCAAAGAGATCGCTCCAAAGGTGATCGTTCCTGGGCATTGTACGGGATGGCAAGCAATCCAAGCGATCGCCCGTGAGATGCCTGACGCCTTCGAGCCGAGCAGTGCAGGTTCGACCTTTAGTTTCACGGCGTAAAACTTGCGTCGGTTTCTTCAAGTTTTTTGGCCAGACGAGCGTTCAAAGGCTTTAAGTACGTAGATTCCCGCTTTTGTTGGCTTTTTGAGACGAAGTCGCGACGTCTTACTTTTAATGGAACGGTGCCGACGCATGATCCTCTAGCTGCAGCGACGAGGTGGATAACCGATTGATCGCGCAAGTTAGCTACTACTCAAAACCGTACAAGTTAGCCTTGCGCCCCGCTACGTAAAGGCCAAAACCACGCAATGTATCAGCCAATAGAAAACTACGCAGTGGTCGGCGACCTAAACACCGTCGCCTTGGTCGGGCTCAACGGCTCGATCGACTTTCTGTGCTTTCCTTATTTTGACTCGCCCACCATTTTTGCGGCCTTGCTAGACGATAAGAGGGGTGGCCGTTTCGTAATCGCACCGGCGGGCGGATACGGACGCACCAAACAAATCTACCTTCCCGATTCCAACGTGCTCCTGACCAGGTTTTTTTGTGGCGACGGCGTAGCGGAGGTAATGGACTATATGCCGGTCGAAGAGTCGGGGCACCAACACGCCGTGGTGCGTCGAGCTAGCGTCATTCGAGGCGAGATTCGCTTTACGATGCTATGCGCACCTCGCTTCGACTACGCCCGCGGCAGCCATCAAGTGGAACAAAGCCGTAACTGCGTGCGCTTTGTGTCAACCTGTCGCCATAAGGTCGATTTGTGTCTTAGATCGACAATTCCACTGAAGGTGATTGACGGCCAAGCGCATGCCGAGTTTACGCTGCATGCCGGTCGAAGCGCCGATTTCATCCTGGAGAAGGCTTCTTCTCGTCAATCCCCAGCCTCTGGTCAGGACTTCGTTTTCAAAAACTTCAACGAGACGAACAATTTTTGGCGCTCCTGGATTAGCCGATGCAACTATCGAGGACGTTGGCGCGAGATGGTAAATCGCTCCGCCCTAGCACTAAAGCTTCTTATCTCACGCAAATACGGCTCGATCGTTGCGGCGCCCACGTTTGGTCTGCCAGAAAATATCGGAGGCGAGCGCAATTGGGATTATCGCTACGCGTGGATTCGCGATTCAGCTTTTACCGTCTACTGTCTGCTGCAACTGGGTTACACGGACGAGGCGGCAGCGTTTATGAAATGGATTCATGCCCGCTGCACCGACCGCTGCGCGGACCATGGCAACGGACCATTAAGGATAGTTTATCGCTTGGATGGAAGCTCAGGCTTAAACGAAGAAGTCTTGAGCCATCTTGAGGGTTATAGAAAATCAGCGCCAGTTCGAATCGGGAACGCCGCCGAAGGCCAGCTCCAGCTCGACATCTACGGCGAACTTATGGATTCGGTTTACCTGTACGACCGATATGCTCAGCCCGTATCGTACGAACTATGGAATGACCTTACGGAACTTACCGACTGGGTGTGTGCTAACTGGCGACTGAAAGATCAAAGTATTTGGGAGGTCCGCAGCCCGGGTAGAGAGTTTTTATTTTCGCGCCTGATGTGCTGGGTAGCCTTGGACCGTGCCGTTAGAATCGCCGTGGCGCGCTCGCTGCCTGCGCCGCTCGATAAGTGGCTTGCCGCGCGCGACGAAATTCACCGCGAAATCAATCAGCATTACTACAACAAGAAACGAAACACCTTCGCGCAGTACAAAGGTGGTCAGTCAACTGACGCGGCGCTGCTTCTAATGCCGTTGGTGAAGTTCGTAAGTCCGGTCGACCCGCGCTGGCTGTCGACGATACGGGCGATCGAAGAGGACCTCGTATGCGACGCGCTCGTTCACCGCTATAAAATAGAAGGAGAAGGCACTGATGGCCTGCGGGGAGACGAGGGGACTTTTTCCCTGTGCTCCTTCTGGTATGTGGAAGCACTGGCGCGCGCTGGCCAGCTCGACAAAGCTCGACTGTGCTTTGAGAAGATGCTGAGCTATGCCAACCATGTTGGGCTTTACTCTGAACAGCTCGGCCCCCAGGGCGAGCATCTCGGCAACTTCCCTCAAGCGCTGACCCATCTAGCGGTCATTAGCGCGGCCTTTGATCTCGAGCGCAACCTAAATCAGTCCTCTTCTCAAATGCAAGCCTACCCGTCACAGGCGAAATAAACACCAGTAAACCAAGACCGCTATGCTCTCTACAACGTTCGGTATCGCGCGAGCACGCTTGGACGAGTCGCTTTAAGGCTAAGGCTCTTTCGCAAGATAGTCGATACAACCGATAAATTGGCGATAAACGGCCGTTGTATGTTTGACCGAATCATCAAGGCTAGCGCTACCTTTGCAATCGGACTCATCTCAACGTTTGGTTACTGCGGAGTGGTGCTCGCTATGGCCATCGAAAGCGCCTGTGTACCGCTTCCCTCCGAAATAATTATGCCATTTTCGGGCTTTCTTGCGGCAAACGGGCGTTTTAGTCTAAACGGCGTGGCGCTGGCCGGTGCGGTTGGCTGCCTTCTGGGCTCGTACGTGGCCTACTGGGTCGGCGCCACTGGGGGCCGCAGATTTATCGAGCGATACGGCCGCTACCTGCTGATCACGCGTCACGAGCTCGCGCTGGCCGATCGGTTCTTTGCGCGATGGGGTTCGCTGGCGATTTTGATCGGTCGATTACTCCCCGCTATACGAACCTTCATTGCGCTGCCAGCGGGAGTTGCGAAGATGAAACTGTGGCCCTTTACGCTTTACACGCTCATAGGCTCGTACGTTTGGTGTTTCGCGCTCGCTTACGCTGGCATGAAATTGGGACAGCACTGGCTCGATTTAGAACCAGTGTTTCGCAGATTCCAAGGGCTAATCGCCCTTCTCTTCCTTCTGGCGTTAACCATCTTCCTTGTGAGCAGAATTAGGACGCTGCGCAAAGAAGCTGTTTAAAAATAGGAGAACAGTAGGATCCTTTTTATTCTCCAGTTTCCTTACGCCATTAGAGAGTGCGCGAAGGCAAGATCGAATTCAAACCACACAGTCGCATTTTGCACATTGTGCTTGTGATTGACTGTTTTCCTTTGTCATAAGACTAACCGTTTCTCACTTCACCATCAGCCGACAATTATTTGGCTCGTGTCACAAACTTAGCGACAAAGTTTTGGCACCAGAGACCGAATTGGCGGGTGCCGTTTTTTAATTTTTTGGCCGATTAGCTTGGTCCGGCGCTCTTGCGGTGGTCGGCACGCCTCTAGCTAGTTGCCGCCTGGGAGGAGGCGGTGACAACGAGTCGAATGCTGCCACGGGAGCACGAAGCGTCGGCGTCGCGGAGCGCGAAGCGGGTTTTCCGAGGGGAACTGCTTGTGGCGCTGTTCCTCGTGGCGCTGGGGATTGGATGCATGGGTGGCGGAGGTGGAGGTGGCAGTGGAGCGTCAGGAGCATCATCCTCCCCTGTGAGCGCACCGACCTCCTCGCCGCCAAATTCCGGGGTATCTTCCCCCAGCCCGACTAGTTCGGCTTCTGCAACTCCTTCGCCGACCCCTACGCCATCGGCCTCACCTTCACCTAGCTCTTCGCCAACGCCTGTCTCCACCGGTTTTCTGGCTTTGGGCGACGGCATGGCCAACGCGCGAATTCTTGCGATGGCGGTGCCGATGAGCAATGGTCGAGTCTTCATCGCCGGCGGTTTTAACAGCGTGCTGAACTCCCTTTCGACGGCCGAATATTTTGATCCGCTTATCTCCAATTTCAGGTCGGCAGGTCAGATGACCGCTTCACGAGCCGGTTCCACTGCAACGCTGCTTCCCAACGGGAACATATTGATTGTGGGAGGACTTAGCTGCGGCGCTCCTGGTTCGTCTGGTTGCGTTTATCTCAACTCCGCCGAGCTTTTCGAACCCACACAGTCCGCCTTCGTCGCCACAGGATCGCTTAACACAGCGCGTGCTTTTCACACTGCAACATTGCTTGCAAACGGAACGGTTCTCATAACCGGCGGGCAGAACTCTCAGGGCGTAACCTTAGCCAGCGCAGAGATTTACAATCCCGCCACGGGTAGTTTCAGCCCTTTGAGTTCCACGATGACTTCGCCGCGCGAGTTTCACACTGCAACCCTGTTGCCGGACGGCCAGGTTCTGATCGCCGGCGGCGAAAACTGCATACCGAATCCACAGGGCGGAGCATGCACGCCGCAAGTTTTGTCGAGCAGCGAACTTTATAACCCATCCAGCCAAAGCTTTTCCTCGACCGGAAATATGACCTCGCCGCGCGAGTTTCACACTGCAACCCTGTTGCCGGACGGCCAAGTTCTGATCGCCGGCGGAGCACCCTGCCCGCCGAACACCAGTTCGAGCGCATGCCCCACACCGGTGCTAGCTAGTGCTGAATTATTCAATTCGGCGAACAACGCCTTTACGGCTACCGGCTCAATGACCACGCCGCGAGAGCTTCACACCGCCTCGCTATTGCAAAGTGGCGAAGTTTTAATCGTGGGTGGGGTCAATACCACCGGTGCTCTTTCGAGCGCTGAGCTCTACAATCCTTCGACCGGGAGCTTTAGCTCGCTTTCGAACGGACTTACTCAGGCGCGCGACTCCGCGGTAGCAGCTACGCTGCCCGATGGCAGCGTCCTGGTCGTAGGCGGAGAAGACAGCACCGGGACGGCGTTGGCCAGCGCTGAGCTTTATAACCCGCAAAGCACCAACTTCACGATTTTCCGCACAATGGTCAGTATTCGTTACGCCCACACCGCCACATTGCTGACCAACGGACAGGTACTTTTGGCCGGGGGAGCCAATGGCGCCATTTCTCTTGCAAGCGCGGAGCTCTTCAACCCGAGCACGGGCTTGTTTTCGCCCACAACAGGCACGATGACAGCGTCGCGCGCGTTTCACACGGCGACGATGCTTGGCAATGGGCAAGTGCTCATAGCTGGAGGGGTAGCCGCAGACGGCAGCGCCCTAGCCAGTGCTGAACTCTACAACCCGACCCAGGGGCTATTCAGCGCTACCAGCGGGCCGATGACGGTTGCGCGTATTGCGCATGGCGCCGCTCCACTCCCGGACGGAACGGTGCTTATCGTGGGCGGCGTGGGATCGAATCAGGTATCTCTAGCCCAGGCTGAAGTCTACCAGCCCGCGCAAGCGACGTTCGTGCAGATCGGCCAGATGCTGACTCCGCGGGACACTTTCACCACGACCGTCCTGCAAAACAATACGGTCCTTATCGCGGGTGGGGAAGAATGTACCGTATCGGGGTGCGTATCTCTAAACGCAGCCGAACTCTTCAACCCGGCGAACCGGACTTTCAGTCCCACGGCAAGCCCGATGAACAGCCCGCGAATCGCCCATACCGCTACCCTGCTCAACGACGGAACGGTGCTTATAGCAGGAGGCCGCGATTGCACCTCAGGTGGATGCACGTCGCTTAGCAGCGCTGAGATCTTCAATCCCGCAACGGGTACGTTCTCGTTAACCACTGGTTCGATGGCCCAGGCGCGCGATAGCGCGAGCGCCTCATTGCTTTCCAACGGAACGGTGTTGATTGTAGGCGGCGAACAGTGCACGCCGACCAGCTCAGGCTCAGCTTGTTCGCCACTTACCGACGCCGAAATTTTTAACCCCAGCACGCAAAAGTTCAGCTTTGTTGGAAACCTATTTCAAGCCGTTGCGGGGCTCACCACGACGCCGCTCGGTAGCTCGTCTGTACTTATAGCTGGAGGATTGAGTTTGGAAGGAGCTTCCGCTAACGCGGCCCTTTTCGTTCCTTGAGCGCGCCCATAAGCTTAACCCTCTTAGGCTCTAGCTAACGTGCGACGCGCTCGGCCCGCCTTGCCCATACCCTGTTGAAATTCAAAGTACCTTTCGCCGCCGCCAACGGGCGTTCGGCGTCCGGACTTAGACGGGGCTTTGCTCGTCGATTGCTGCTAGCTATCCTGAATGCCACATAATGGCAGTTAAAAACACTCCCCTGATAGCGCAATACCTGCGTGTCAAGGAAAAGGTCCCCGATGCCATCCTGCTTTTTCGCTTGGGGGACTTCTACGAAATGTTTTTCGAGGATGCCGAGCTTGCCTCGAGCTTACTCGACATCCAGCTGACCTCTCGATCAAAGGACGGCGTGCCGCTGTGCGGCGTGCCTCATCATGCGGCCGAGCCATACATTGCCAAGCTGCTCAAAGCAGGCCACAAGGTTGCGATCTGTGAGCAGGAAGGCGACGCCTCGAGTGGCCGCGGCTTAATCCCGCGGCGAATCGTTCGCATAATTACGCCGGGCACCGTAGACGAAGAGCTTATTCTAAGTGCTGACGAAAAGAGCTTCCTCGTGGCTTTGGTTGCGGCTGAAGACGGCTTTGGGCTGGCCGCAGTTGACGTTTCGACCGGAGAGTTCAGGATCGCCCGCGAGCGCGATAGACGAATATTGCAGGAAGAAATTTCTCGCCTAGAGCCGCGCGAAATAGTCTACTATGCGACCCAAGAGACCTTATCCGAGATTCTCGTCGACACGGGGCTAAGCTGTCCGCGAACGGCAGTCAAGGAGGATCAGCCTGACGACGCGCAGGCGCGACGAATTTTAGCACAGTACTTTGGCGCTGACTTCAGCCTTGACGAGCCACTGCTTAGGTCAGCTTGCGTTCTCGCACTGACTTACATCGAACGAACCTTCGGTAACCAGCTAGCCCATCTCAGGCCGCCCGCCATACATCACAGCGAGCGATACATGATGGTTGACGAAGTCAGCCGTCGCCATCTCGAGCTTACGGTTTCGACCGAAGGCACAAAAGCAGGCTCGCTACTCGGCGTTCTTGATCAGAGCCTAACTCCGATGGGCGGGCGAACACTTCACGATTGGCTGCTCCATCCTTTGCTCAATTTGGCTGAAATTAACCGCAGGCTTGACGCGGTGGAAGAGTTGGTCGCCGCCGATCTGGGAGGAGAGGTAAGTCGAGCGATGCGCGCAATTGGTGACTTAGAGCGCATCGCCTCTCGGGTCGCGACGCTGCGGGCAGGCCCGCGAGAGTTAGTAAAGCTCGCGCATGGACTGGCGGCATTGGACGAGGTTAAGCGCGCGCTTGGAGCGTACTCGAGCGAGCTGATATGCGACATAGCGCAGCGAATCAAGCCTCAAGCGGAATTGGTTTCACTTATCACCAGCGCCCTTTGTGACGATGCTCCGCAGACGGCGCGCGACGGCGGTTTCATTCGACCGGGATTTGACGCGCGCGTCGACGAGCTTCGATCCCTAGCGCACAACGCTCGCGAAGTACTGGCTAATCTTGAAGCACGCGAGCGCGAACGCACGGGGATAGGCTCACTCAAGGTCCGCTACAATCGGGTTTTCGGCTACTACATAGAGGTCACGCGTCCCCATCTTGCCCGCATCCCAAGCGATTACGAGCGCAAACAGACCCTGGTGGGTAGCGAACGATTTACTACGCCCGAGCTCAAAGAGCTCGAGCGCAAGATTTTAAGCGCTGAGACGGGGCTCGAACAATTGGAGCTCGAGCTATTCAATCGGCTGCTGCGACAGGCTGCAGCCCACGCAACAGAGATCCAGGAGAGCGCCGCCGCGGTGGGAGAATTCGACGCGTTAGTGTCTTTAGCTTTGGTGGCGCGCAAGAATAACTACGTTCGGCCGGTGCTCGACTCATCGTCAGCCATCTTACTGCGCGAAGCCCGTCATCCCGTGCTCGAAACTTTGATGCGACCAGGTGAATTTGTCCCCAACGATCTCGAGCTCGACCCCGACCGTCATCAACTGCTTCTGATAACCGGACCGAACATGGCGGGTAAATCGACCTACCTACGTCAAACCGCCTTGATCGTTATCATGGCGCAGGTGGGGAGCTTCGTCCCGGCTGCCGAAGCGCGCCTCGGCCTTGTCGACCGAGTTGCCACCCGAATAGGCGCGCGCGACGATTTGCGGCGCGGTCAGTCTACGTTCATGGTGGAGATGCAGGAAACGGCACGACTGCTCGAGGGGCTTTCCGAGCGCAGCCTGTTACTGCTGGACGAAGTGGGACGAGGAACGAGCACTTACGACGGCCTTGCCATCGCTTGGGCGCTTGCCGAGCACTTGCACGACCGAACCCGCGCCAAGGTGCTCTTTGCCACCCATTTCCACGAGCTAACCGCCCTGTGCCGCCATTTGCCCAGGGTAAAGAACATGTGCGCGGTGGTCCGAGAGTGGAACGGCGAGGTGATCTTTTTGCGCCGGATCGCCGAAGGCGTTGCCGATAGAAGCTACGGAATAGAGGTTGCCCGTCTTGCCGGTTTGCCGCAAAGTTTGCTTACGCGAGCGCGCGAAATCCTAAACAGTCTCGAACGTGGGGAGCTTTTTGGAGTTCCTGTAGCTTACGCGAAAAAGCGCCGACGCGAGGACAAAACCGTTGGCCCACAGATGCAGCAGATGAGCCTCTTTGGCGTAGCGAGAAGTACAATACTCGAAAGGCTGCGGAAGATCGAAATCGATCGAATTACTCCGCTCGACGCGCTGAGCATCCTGGCCGAGCTGGTTGAACAGGCTAAGCGAGAGCCGGACTGCGGAGCGTAAAAAGGATGTTGCTCGGTAGAGCCACAGATGGTCACTCTCAACTACGTTCTCGAGCACTCAAGCCGTATGCACCCTCGTTAAAGATTTTACTTTCGCTGGTGATTGCCTTTCTCAGTTATCCGGCTTTGCATGCCGAAGCTCTCGCCCTAGATTCAGCGACAACACATACAAACGCTCAGATTACGCGAAACGGGCCCGTGCTGAAGCTTCTTTTCCCACTTGCGAAAAAACCGCGTTGGAAGCTCGAAGCTCGCGGCGACGAATTGTGGATCGACGTATTGGGCTGGCCTTCGCAGCTTCTCGTTCCCGTTGTTTCCAGCTCCCAGATCGCGCCATTGAGCAGAATTAGAACACAAAACCTAGGTAACGGCCACGGCCGAATCGTTCTAGAGGTTGCAACGAAGTCAAATTATCTGGTAGGGCGAGTCGGTCGCTGTCTCGTGGTCAGTCTTGCCGACGTCTCGGTAGAACTTGATCCTTACAGGGAGTTAAGACCTAATGCCGTTTGCGCAGAACCAGTTCGCCCTACTCGGGTTGTCCCATTACGGCGCGCACCCACGGTGCCATCACAAGCCGGGCTAAGCTTTGCTCCTTCGCTTGCGGCACAAACGCGAAGCAGCCCTGAGCAAGGTTCCTTAGGTGTTGTCATGGTCGACCCGGGCCACGGCGGGCGAGATGCCGGCGCGATCGGAGCGTATGGCTTGACCGAGAAGTCGCTCGCGCTCGAGATAAGTCTGCGTCTGGTTGCAGAACTTCGCCGGCGCGGCGTGACCGCGCTCCTTACCCGGCAAGGGGATTACTTCGTGCCACTTGCCCAGCGCGCTCAGTTGGCTAATCAAGCGAACGTGGACGTTTTCGTCTCAATCCACCTGAACTCGAGCCCCAACCCTCGACAATCTGGCGTCGAGGTGTTTTACTTGGACAACACCACAGACCGCGCAACCGTAAGGCTAGCGCAGATCGAAAACGCGTACGCCCCGAGCTCGCTGGCGACGAGAAATCCAAGCCTTAACTATATATTGAGCGACCTACGACAGGAGTATAAGGCGGACGTATCGGCTGAGCTTGCCCGCCTGATCGACCTGCGGATCATGCAGGTTTTAAGCACACGCTACGGCCTGCGACTGAACCATCTGGGCGCTCGCAAGGGGCCTTTTTTCGTGTTGGTCGGCAGCCATGCGCCATCGGTTTTGATTGAATGCGGCTTTCTGTCTAATCAGGAGGAAGCGCTGCGGCTGACCCAGCCATCTTACCAGCAGCTGATAGCACAGGCGATCGCCGACGCTTTGACCGAATATCTTCGCAGTGACGTAAGGGAGGGAGCGTTGTGACGTTCTCTTACCCAGTTTCAGTCGCCGGTTTTGCTCTTCAGCGATCGTTATGTACGTAAGTCGACCGGATGAGCTTGCGGTGTTTCAAATGCACAGTCTTGCGTCCCAATTTTTTTATTTTTGAGGACCTTGGCAGCTTTTCTCTCGCTTTTTACCAATGAAAATGGCCTTGCATCGGTAAAGCAGGGCGCCATTCTCGCCCGCTTTCGGTATCTGGCTTTAGACAATTCGCCCTGTTACTGGGCAGTCTGGCGCAGCGACGGCTCAGGTGTTCGACGTTTATCGAAGCCATGCGCATAGACCGGCATTTCTGTGCTAGTCTATTGAGCGCCAAACACATCTTTTCAAATGGAAGGCGGAAGGATAAGCAAGCATTCGCGTAAACGGCGGCACGCCAAACGGGTAGTTAGCGTTGTCGTTTGATTGAGCTTACGTATGGACCTAAGTGTCAAGGCTAAAAGCAAGTTAACTCACGCCTCGAGCGACGAGTTATTCGAGCGCATGGAGGCGTCTCGCCAGCCGGGAGCCATAGCGTCCGAGTTTTGGGCGGACGTCAAAGGCGCTCTCAGAGAGCGACATTTTGCTGGCGCAACCGGAACCGAGATAGTGCGCGAGCTTACGGCTGCTGCCGATCGATTGCTACAAGCCCTTTTTAGATACGCCGACGCCGAATATCGGCGCCGGATGCCTCGTTTGCACGGCAGCCTGAGCGTGGTGGCGCGCGGCGGATACGGGCGGGCAGAGCTCAACCCGTGCTCGGATATCGATCTCGTCTTCATAAACAGCTGGAAGCCCGGACCGTACTGCGAAATCGTAGCCGAGGTCATATTGCACGCCTTGTGGGACGCGGGCATCACGGTCGGCCATGCCGTACGCACGCTGCGCGAGACGTTGGTTGCAGCCAACGCCGACTTCAAGGAAAAGACTGCGCTGCTTGATTCGCGCTTTATCGCCGGCGACGAAAGTTTATATGCCGAGTTTCGCACGATGCTGGCGGAAGAGGTAATCGCCCGGGGGCAGCAAAAGTTCTTCCGCGCAAAGCTCGAAGAAAGCCGGGCACGGCATGCGCGCTACGGCGGCTCGGTCTATCTTCTCGAGCCCAACGTGAAGGAAGGCGAAGGTGGGTTGCGTGACCTTCACACGGCGATGTGGGTGGCAAAGGTCAAATATAGGATTTCCTCGCTCGAGGAACTCGCGCAACGCGCCATTGTCTCCGAGCAGGAGTTGAGCCGGGTGCTGGAAGCCAGAGATTTCCTTTGGCGCGTGCGAAATTCCCTACATTATTTGAGCGGCCGGCATGTCGACCAATTGACTTTCGAATACCAGGACAGGATCGCACCGCTGCTCGGCTTTCAGGAATCCGACGGCTTAAGTCCGAGCGAAGTGCTGATGCGTACCTACTATCAACACGCCAATACCATCCACATGTTCGCCGAAAGCTTTATCGCGCGCGTCATCGACGAAGCCCGCGCTCCTGGCCTTTACGGCCGGGTGCCGAGTCGCCAGGTCAGGCCATACGTGTTTATTCAGCGCGATCTTTTGACGTTATCTCGGGCTGACTTTTTCCGGCGCGACCCGCTGAATCTCGTCACGATTTTCCAAGACTGCCAGCGTCACGGAGTAGACCTTTCTGGATCCACTTACCAGCTCGTACGGGACAATCTGCATCTTATCGACGATGCGATGCGCAACGACCCTCGCACGGGGGCCGCGTTGTGGCAAATCCTCGAAGGCAAGAGTAACGTTGCGAGCACACTGGAGCTGATGCATCGAGCAGGCGTGCTCGGCGCCTTGATTCCGGAGTTCGGCAAGCTCTATGCGCGTTCGCTGCACGACCTATATCACATCTACACAGTTGACCGGCATTCGCTTGCGGCAGTGCGCGAACTCGAGGAACTGCGCGCCGGGCTGCGCCGCGACCAGGCACCTTTGTTAACCGAAGTGGCGCGCGACATCAAATGCCCAGCTGCGCTTTACCTGGCCCTGCTCCTTCACGACATCGGCAAAGGCTCCGGCGCGCACCATCACGAACGCGGTGCCCAGATGGCCCTCGCCATAACCCGCCGACTCGGACTTGATAGCGAGAAGGCCGAACTGGTCGTTTTTCTAGTGAGAAACCATCTGTTGATGTCGGAAGTAATTAACAAACGTGACCTTGCCGACGAGCGCACAGTAAAAGATTTTGCCTCCAAGGTCGGCTCGGTCGAGCGGCTCAAGGCTTTGTACGTGCTCACCTACGCCGATATGCGGGCGGTGGGACCTAACGTCTACAACAGCTGGCGCGATATTCTGTTGAGCGAACTTTACATGCGTGCGCTGCGCGAGCTGGAGCGCGACGATCGGGAAACTGTCGATCCCGACCGCAGCTTGGCCATCGCGAAGCAAATCGCACGCGACAAACTCGTCGGCAACGACCCTGAAATGGTCGAGCAGTTCTTGCGGCGTATGCCTGAGCGCTATTTCCTGAGCGTGGCCGAGCACGACATCCCTCTCCATTTCGAGCTGGTCAATAGCCTTGGCGAACAAACACTCAAATGTCGCCATCGGCACTTCCCTGAGCTTCAGTACACGGAGTTTATCGTGGTGACTCGGGATCAGCCCGGTCTATTTTCGAAGATTGCCGGGGTACTGACTGCCAACAATCTCAATATCATTTCGGCCCGGATCACGACGACCACCGACGGGATAGCGCTGGACATCTTTCGCGTCTCGCATCAACACGAGCAAGCTGCGCTTGCGCTCGAAGAATCACGATGGAACCGCGTCGAGAACGACCTCATGGCCGTGCTGACGAACCGCCAGGACGTTGAGACGCTCGTCGCTCGCACCCACCACCGGCCACCCTGGATTCGCAAGCCTACCGCGAGAATCTCACCCGAGATCTCGGTTGACAATCGGGCATCCGAACGTTTTACGGTAATCGAAGTATTCGCCGAGGATCGACTAGGGCTTTTATTTAGGATTACGAACTTGCTTTACAAACTTAGCGTCAGTATTCATCTAGCGCGAATCTCGACTTACGCCGGGCAAGCTCTCGACGTTTTTTACGTAAGCGACCAAGACGGCAAAAAAATCCTAGACCGTGCAAAACAGGACGAAATCCGCAGCCGACTTCTCGCCGAGCTAACCACCGATTCCGACGAGACGTCAGAGGCTCTGGCTGTGCGAAGCCAGTAATTAGCGCCTGGGGCGAATCGGTGCAGAGTAGCGATGGAGCGAGTATCGACCCCGTGGGATCAGC
The DNA here is from genome assembly GCA_021324755.1 of Pseudomonadota bacterium. Lineage (GTDB taxonomy): Bacteria > Desulfobacterota > Binatia > Binatales > Binataceae > JAJPIL01. The sequence continues at coordinate 152,284 of JAJPIL010000022.1, read as the reverse complement.
TTATTGACCGACACCTTGCTCTGCTCGCGGCGGAACGCGGGCTTGCCGCAAACTCGATCGAATCGTATGCAAGCGACCTTAGGGATTTCGCAGCTTTTTGCGTGCAACGACAAATTGAGCCGCGCGAACTGAACGCACACGAGATTAGCCTTTACCTGCAAAGTCTTGCAGCGAGAGGTTTAGGACTTACAAGTCAGCGGCGATACTTATCAAGCCTCCGTGGCCTTATCCGGACGCTAATTGACCTCGGTGAGCTGAGCGATGACCCGACTGTCGCGATAAAGCTCAAAGCTCTGCCGCGACCCTTGCCCGGGACACTGAGCCAGCGCGACATCACACGCCTCTTAGAGGCTATCGACATTAGCAAGCCTCAAGGTTTGCGGGATAGAGCGATGCTCGAGCTCGCATACGGAAGCGGCCTTAGGGTTAGCGAGCTAGTCACGCTCAAGCTCTCTCAACTAAAGCTCGAAGAAAGTGTATTGCTCGTCCAGGGCAAAGGCTCCAAGGAACGGATAGTGCCAATTGGGCGCCACGCCCGCGCTGCTTTGACAGAGTACCTGACTAATGGGCGTCCAATCTTGTTGAAGAAAGCAAAGACAAGCCGGTGGCTTTTCGTCGGCCGCGGCGGACGGCCCTTAACCCGGCAAGCTTTTTTTAAAGCGCTTAAAAAGTGGGCGGCCGCTGACCCGAACCTAGCCTGGGTCAGCCCGCATACGCTGCGCCACTCGTTTGCCACTCACATGTTGGAAAACGGCGCCGATTTGCGGGCTGTCCAGGAGCTACTGGGACACCGTGACATTTCAACTACGCAAATCTATACCCATCTGTCAAAAAGTCATCTGCGCAAGGTTTATCGCGCCTGCCATCCTCGAGCGATGATTGAGCGCAATGAGCCAAGCGAGTGCGATAAAGGTTAACTAAGGTGACCGATCCTAGCCAATTCGCGCTCAAACTATCAGTATGGGGCTTGCCGGCCCTGTTTGGCATAGTTTTGCACGAACTGTCCCACGGTGGCGTAGCCTATCTTCTAGGTGACGACACTGCCTATCGCGCGGGGCGACTTACGCTCAACCCACTGCGGCATATCGACCCGTTCGGGACGGTAGTGATGCCGATTATGCTGTTGTTTCTGGGGCTGCCTGTGTTTGGCTATGCCAAACCGGTGCCAGTAAGCTTCGATCGCTTGCAGCCTGTTCGCGCTGGGATGATTGCCGTTGCGGCAGCTGGTCCTATTACCAACTTTGCGCTTGCGGCAACGAGTGCCTACTTGTTGCGGATGCCACAGCTGGGGGAGCTTGGACTAACGGGTCTTTGGTTGATAAGAGCGTTACAAGTTTCGGCGGTTTTGAACCTCACGCTTGCGGTTTTCAACTTAATTCCACTGCCGCCGCTTGACGGAGGTCGAGTGTTGTGCGCGCTGTTGCCGAAGTGGCTCGGAGTGAGATTTGCTCGAATTGAGCGATATGGCATGCTTATCTTGCTGTTGTTGCTATCGACGCGATCGTTTGAGAAGGTATTTAGCCTAGCGATCGACGCCCTGGCACGGATACTGCTGTGAGCGAGGAGCCGCGCGAAGATTTCACGCCGGTTGCTGACTGGCGCCAATCCATTCGTTTCCATCTTCCAGTCTTTGAGGGCCCGCTCGATCTGCTGCTGCATCTGATCAAGCGCAACGAACTAAGCCCGCAAGAAGTGGCGGCCAGCGTCATCACGGAACAGTACATGCGCTACCTCGCCCTAATGGAAGAGCTTGATTTGGAAGTGGCAAGCGAATACCTGGTTATGGCAGCAACGCTTTTGCTGATCAAGTCGGCCTCGCTTCTCCCACAGCGCGAAGGAGCGGCGGCAGAGGTCGAGGATGCTGAAGAAATAAAAGAGAACCTGATCGACAGGCTTGTCGAGTACGAGCGCTTTCGACGCGCGGCGGAGCATCTGGCAGAGTTGCCCTTGCTGGGGCGCGACTCGTTTGCTCCTCCAGGTCAAGCGGTTGAGGGCGTCGAAACCGCGAGCCCGTATCTCAAAGTGTCTGTATGGGACCTTTTGGACGCCCTCGATAAGGTAATTAAACGCCTCGCTCAAAGGCTGCCAAAAACGATCCCCACCACAGTTATCTCGGTCGCAAGCCGCGTGCCGGTAATCCTGGAAAGCATCGCACGGTTCGGCCGAGTGGAGTTTTTCGCGTTGTTCGACGGCGAAGTGAGTCGACCTCTGATAGTAGCAACCTTTCTGGCTCTGCTCGAGCTCATACGGAGAGGCGAGGTTATCGCGTTTCAAGAAGAACCGCTTGGGTCAATCTGGTTCGAGCGTAGGGAAAACTGACGAGCTCGTAAGTCGATGGAGCTGCAGGAACTGAAGTCGGTCCTGGAAAGCCTTTTGCTCGCATCAGGCGAACCCGTCTCGATTGCGCGCCTCGCAGCCGCTTGCGACGACGAGCCGGTGGAGAACGTCAAAAAAGCGCTAGAGGAACTTGCCCAAGAGTATCGCGCCACGCGCCGTGGCTTCGTGCTCGAGGAAATCGCCGGAGGTTACCAGCTTCGGACTGCGCTCGAGAACGCGCCTTATGTTCGCCGACTCCTAGCTTCTAGGCAGACGCGTCTCAGTCGTCCTGTGCTGGAAACTCTGGCCATCATCGCTTACCGGCAGCCGATCACGCGATCAGAAATCGAGCAATTGCGCGGGGTCGATTGTGCGGGCGTCTTAGATACGCTTCTCAATCGTCGCCTAATCCGTGTCGCGGGCAGAAAACCGGTCCCAGGCCGTCCACTCATGTACGCCACGACCCAAGAATTTCTGGAAGTTTTCGGCCTTGATAGCCTGACGAGTCTCCCTCGAATCGACGACTTGCGCGCGCTCGAAGAAAGGCTCGCCGCTAAACAGCCCGCTGGCGAAAGCGAATCTAACCAGTCCGGCGAACCGCTGCCTTTCGGCCAAAAGCAAGACGCCTCCGGAAGCTTAAGCGCAAAGGAGCCGAGCAGCTCAAGTGACGATCGCCTCGCTCTATCCCCCACTAAAACTTTGCCCGCAACCGCTGGCGCCAAAGACCAGAAAGACGAAGATATAACGCACCGAGGCGGCTCGAATAACGCTGAGCTAGAATCTCCACCAGATTCTAACTCTTTTCCCGACCCACACCGCAGAGATTAGTCGAGCGAGAGAGATCAGCTGAACGAAGATGTAACATTATGGGAAAAGAAAAGCGTGCGGGTCGGCGAAACGCACGTAGCGAAACAAGCTCTGTTAGAACTCCTTATTGGCCCGAGATTTTTGCTCCAGCGTTGAGCGATTCGCAAGGCGTACGGGGCATCGGTAACGCACCGGCGGGCCACTAGCAATGTATCGCGTCTGTCTCGTCACGCGCCGAGAAGACCCCTAAAATTCCGCCTCGTCGCTGTAAGGAGCTTCGGAAATATAATTTTCGAAGCGCGTGTATTGAGGTAAAAAGGTTAACTTCACGGTGTCAACCGGCCCATTGCGCTGTTTGGCAACGATAATCTCGGCGACACCCACGTCCTTAGAATTCTTGTTGTAGACTTCGTCGCGGTAGATAAACGCGATTACATCGGCATCCTGCTCGATCGCCCCAGATTCACGCAAGTCGGCCAGCAAAGGCCGCCGGTCGGCCCGATTCTCCACTTGGCGATTGAGCTGAGAGAGCGCCACGACCGGCACTTTAAGCTCCTTGGCTAAAGCTTTGAGCGAACGGGAGATTTCGGAAATCTCCCGTTCCCGCGAATCAGCCGGGCGCGAGGGCCGCATCAGTTGCAGGTAATCCACAATTATAAGCCCCAGCCTGACGCTACGTTCGCGCGCCAGTCGCCGGCACTTTGCTTTAAGAACGATAGGCGAGATGTCAGAGCTATCATCTACGAAGATAGGCGCTTCGGACAATCGCGCCGCCGCTTGAGCAAGGCGCGGAAAATCTTCCGCGCGTAGATAACCGCTTCTAACCTTGGCGCTGTCAACTCGCGCCTCTGAACACAAAAGACGCAAGACGAGCTGCTCCTTGGACATTTCGAGCGAAAAGAAAGCCACCCCGACTGGAGGGTCAGCTTCGAGCGCGGCATAAGCTGCGATGTTCAGGGCCAGCGCAGTCTTGCCCATGCTTGGGCGAGCAGCGATGATGATCAGGTCGGATGGCTGCAGACCAGCGGTCAGCCGATCTAGATCGGTAAAACCCGTAGGCACGCCAGTGACGAGCTCGCGCCGCTCATAGAGCTGCTCGATCAACCTTAGCGACTCCCGTGTCAGGTCTTGCATCGTGTGAAACGAAGGGGCGATTCTTCGTTCGGCAATTTCGAAGATGCGATGCTCGGCTTCGTCCAGGAATTCGTCGACGTCGCTTTGGCGCTCGTAAGCTTCATTCGCAAGCGAGGTGGTCACGCTTACGAGTCTGCGTAAAACCGACTTTTCGCGCACAATCCGCGCGTAGTGGGCAATATTGGCTGCGCTCGGCACGCGGGTCACGAGATGGGCGATATAAGCAGCCCCACCCACTTCCTCGAGCAAGCCCTTGGCGCGCAGCGCTTCGGTCAAAGTGATCGCATCGACCGGTTGGTTTCGCTCCGAGAGTTCCACCATCGTCTGGAAGATCGCCCGGTTCGCTTCGCGGTAAAAGTCTTCTGGCCCGATAATTTCAAGCGCGTGGTTGATCGTTTCGTTGGCAAGTAAAATAGCTCCCAGTACGGACTCCTCTGCCTCCAGACTCTGTGGAGGAACGCGAGTCAGTATTTCGTCAGTCTGGACCGCCACGGCTATTGCTCTCCCTGATAAAAATCGCTTCGCGCAAGCTCCAGGCCCAACGTCAGAGCGATTTTTTAATCAAGTTTCAATCGATTACTCTCGACCGCCTCAAGATGCAACTGGCCACGTGCGCATCAAAAGCTGTCAGCTTTGCCGTCTGCGCGCTGGTTTTATACCCAACGAAACTGCAGCGCGAGGGCGCCTCTTTTCGGCAAACGTTTTGGCCATAAGCGGGCCTACCGCCACCCCAAACAGGAAGCCTCCAACGTGCGCCCACCACGCTACGGAATGAGCGGCGAGGCCACCTGGCCGCTCGGTTCCGGCGTACAGCTGAAATCCGAACCACGCAAGCAAATAGAAAACCGCTGGCACTCGGATCGCCGTTATCATGAACGGCATCGGTAGCAACATAACGATTCGCGCGCGCGGGTACATCACGAAGTACGCGCCCAACACCCCAGCGATCGCTCCGCTGGCCCCAATTACGGGCGTACTCGAACGCGGAAACATCCACACCATTGCTAGCCCCGCGATTACGCCCGCGCCGAGGTAGAAGGCAAGATAACGTACCTTTCCGAGCCGCCGCTCGACCGGCGGTCCGAATATAAGCAGGTATAGCATATTGCCCGCCAAATGCAGCGCCCCCGCGTGTAGAAAAAGCGAGGTCAACAAAGTAACAGGCACACGCCAAAGCTCGAGCGTTGGGCTTAAAACAAATCGTGTCAGACGCTCAGGAATCATCCCGAATGCGCGACTTAAAACAATCACCGACTGCGCAGCCCAAACTTGATAGGCATACACAGCTACGTTCACGACCACCAAAAGCGTGTTTGTGAAGCTAATCCGTGCAACCGGTGGATCGCTGCCGAGGGGAAACATCCTAGACGAGGTCAGTTGAGAAGCTAGCTTGGGCTTTTCGCCGTAAAAGATTATCAGGCTCTAACGCTTTTCGCTATCACTCGTTGGCATCGATCTCGATTGGCTCGGCTTTCAGCAAACGCCAAATTAGGCTCGCAAAAAGCTTAGCGCAGTTCGACAGATACGAGTCCGTGGGCTAAAGACGATCTGGTGCAAGTCAAGGGCTAAACCACAAAAGGCGATCGGTTTTTGCGGTTTGCTTAGCGGCGCGCGATGTCGAAGAAGGGCGATCGTGCAGCTTCAGTTTCGTGCTACACTCTCAGTCGAGTCGAATTATTTTGTGTTTTATCGCCCAGCGCACCAATCCCGCGGTCGATCGAACGTTTAGTTTAGCCATCAAATTCGCACGATGTATTTGAACGGTCTTGGGGCTGATTCCCAGACGGCTCGCAATTTCCTTTGCGCTTGCGCCTTCGCAAACAAACTTGAGCACGGCGCGTTCGCGCGCAGTAAGCTGGACAGGGTCAGATGAGCGTTTCGCCTGCGCGTTGAGCCGGCGCAAGACTATCGGAGCGATCGAGGGGCTGATGAAGCGCTTTCCGGATTGCACTGCCGATATTGCGCTAAGTAAATCCTCGGCAGCGTCACTTTTGAGCACATAACCTCCTACATTGGCCGCTCCGAAACTTTCAAGCACGTACTCCTCGTCGTCGTATTGGCTGAGCACGATAACTTTGACGCGAGGCGCTCGTCTGGCCAAAAGCCGCACTGCATCGAGCCCACCCACGCCAGGCATCCCGAGGTCCATCACGACGATGTCCGGTTGCGTCTTGACCGCAGTCTCTACCGCTTTGCTGCCTTCATCAGCTTCGGCGACCACTTCACACTGCGGCTCCAGGGCAAGACGCAGAAGGTGGCGCACGAGTTTGTGGTCGTCAGCGATGAGCACCCTAATTCGTTCACTTCTGCAACCACTCATTTATTGATAAGCGGAATTTTTACTCGCAACGTACTTTCGCCCGACCCAATTTCCAATTGACAGTTTCCGCCGAACAAATTGAGGCGTTCTTGAAGGCCCTTGAGCCCTGAACCTTTGCGGGCGATGGATTTAGGCAAACTACGCGAGACATCACTTCGGATCTTGAGCTCGAGATGACCTTGGACGCGTTTAATCCCAATCTCGACCCAGCTTGGCGCAGCGTGCCTTAGAGCGTTCGCTACTCCTTCGCGCGTCGCGTGATAGCAGAGCTCGCGCACGTCCTTGGCCACTGCGCGCTCTTTAATCTCCCATCGCAACCTGGTTTTTACGCCAGCCGCCTCGATTCGGGCAAGCTCTGCACGAATAGCTTGCTCTAAACTTAAACCTTCCAGCGTCTTGGGGCGCAGGGTTGAAATTTTTCGACGCAAATCCTTTTCCAGCTCTTCGACAAGGCGCGCTGCTTTTGATTTCGGCGCTTTGAGAACTATCTTAAGGGCTGCCAAAAGCTGGGCCTGATCGTCGTGCAGGTCCCGTGCGATACGGGCTCGTTCTGCGTCAGCCTCTCGCAGCAGTCGCCGGCTAAGGTCCGCCACGACTGTGCGGTAGCGCTCGAGCTCTTCTTCGAGTAACCACGAGCGCACGATCGGCGCCACTGCCTCGACGCAAGCTTGAACAGCTTCGCAATCGAAGTTCCCATGCGGTCTCGAACTCAAGAGCATGAGCGCGCCGCTGGCAAACGGGAATACCGCATAGCAAGCAAACTTACCTTCGCGCACCATGCGGTCTTCGGCGTAGGTTATTGGGGCAAGGGCCGAGCTGGAGGTAGGGTTTAGTCGGGCGATAACCGCGCGTTGCTCATAGCTAGCGACAAGAGCGCTTGAGGACGGAACTCCGTTGAGTTTTTGTCCCGTTGCGTTGGCCTTGACGACGAGCCCCTCGGAGGTCCTGACAGCCACAAGCCAAGCATCGAAGCCGCCTAGCTGCGCGGCTAGCGCCCCCAAAGCAGAAAATCTTTTGATCCGCGCAAGCCGAGCAATCTCACTGGTCGCTCGGGCTATTTTTTCGCGCAGGCGCTTTTCTTTGAGCGCGACAACTCGAAGTCGCCGAAGGTCTTCGAGCGCGGCCGTCGCGCGAGCGCGCCAGAACGACAGCTGATGCTCTTGCGCAGCGGCGCGTAACGTCAAAAGCGCGGCGCGTGAAAGAAGTTCTGCAAGCGCACACGCTTGTTCCTTGTCATGTTTTAGGTCGATTAACAAAGCCGCCCTTGCCTGCGCGATACCGTCATCCCCTGCCCGCGCTATCACAAGGTTATGGGTTAAGGCGAAAGCCTCGGAGAACGAAACTAGCCCAAGCAGAGTCGGGCTCTCGATTATTTGCACGTCGTAGCCCGGGCCGCTTTCAGCTGAAGTCCCATCGCATAGGCTCCCGATCAATCGCTTCACCGCTTCAGCACGCTTGTCTCCAAACGGAGCGATAGAGACGCCGTGCTGATCGAAAAGACGAAAAGCCACGACACAGGCGTCGGCTTTAAGACAAGATCGTCCCAGACCGGCAAGATGGTCTATCCGTGCCTTAAGCTCGGCGTGATCGAGATGGGATGGAGGAAACTCTTGAATCGCTTTGAAACGCGCGTTGACGTCGCTCAGAGCCTAGACCCTTACTTGGCACCGCCCTGACTTAAAATTTCCCCGAGCCGTTGCATTTGGGTGCCGAACTCCGCCCAGTTGCCAGAGCGCAGGGCGTCTAGCGCCTGATGGTAGACGTTATTGGCAGCCTTGAGTTGATCGCCTTGGGATGTCGCTGGCACAGTAGCCGAAGGAGGCGAAACTTGCGTGACTGTCTTCTGGGCGACCTCGGCGCCGGGCGATGGTGGCTGGTTGAAGAACTGCGCCAACGCGTCATCCAGATCGACGCCCATCGTGACCATATCGTCGTAGGCTGCGATAACGCGCTGCAGCTCGGGCAGTTGACCATTTTCGGCTCTCAGGTAAAGAGGCTCGACGTAAAGCAAGGTATCGACGACCGGGGTTACCATCATATTCCCCAACAGGACCCGCGAGCCCATCTGATTCCACAACGAGATCTGCCGCGAGATTACAGGATTTTGATTGATTCGCGCTTCGATCTGGTAGGGACCGTAAACCAGTTTTTCCTTCGAGAACGCGTACTCTATCATCTTGCCGTAGTTTTCTCCGTCACATCGCGCTGCGAGCCACGAGATCATGTTGTCGCGTCCCCGCGGCACCATCGGGAGCATCAAGATAAATTCCTCCTTTTGCTCGGACGGCAAGCGCATTATCGTGTAGTAGGGTTGCATCGTCACCGTCTGGCCCGCGTAGTTCTCCCGCGGAAACCCCCACAAGTCCTCGCGATTATAAAACACTTCCGGATTCAGCATGTGGTAGCTGCGGTAGATGTCGGCCTGGATAAGAAAAAGGTCCTCCGGGTAGCGAATATGAGCCCGCAACGCGGCTGGCATCTGGGCAAGTGGGCGAAACATTTTCGGAAAAATTCTCATCCAGCACTGAATTACCGGATCCGACTCGTCAGCCACGTAAAAGGTGACCTCGCCGGTGTAAGCGTCAACTACCGCTTTGACCGAATTTCGAATGTAGTTGATGTTGTCTACGTTGGGCTCAGAGTAGGGATAATGGTCGCTTACTGTATAGCAATCGATTATCCAGGACAGTCGGCCGTCATGCAGGACAATATACGGATCGCGGTCTTGGACTAAGAACGGGGCAAGACGGTTGACCCGGTCGGCTATGTTACGCCGAATAAGAATCTGGCTGTTAGCCCGGGCAGCATCAGTCAGCAGCAGATTAAGGTCTTTGAAGTAATAGCTAAAAAGCAGGCGCCTGGTAAAACTGCCTACGTTTATACCGAGTCGGCCTTGGTAGTAGGCGAACACATTGCTTGCGCCCTTTGGATAGTCGAATTCGGGAGCGGCGGTGTCGACTACTACGTAGTTGTCTTCTTCCTCGCCGAAATAAATTCTAGGCTCTTTAACCTCGAGTCCCACGGACGAAACCGGCGGCACGTCCTTGAGGAACAAAATTGGCAAACCTTCCTGATTTTTTTGCGTAACGGGACTCATCACCAAGCCAAAGCCATGGGTGTAAACGAGGTGTTGGTTCACCCAGGTTCGCGCATTCTCAGGCAGAAGGGCCGGATTCAGCTCCCTAGCTGAAAGCATCACTTGCGTGTAGTGCCCCTGAATCGTGTAGCGATCGACGTCTACCTCACGAAAGTCGTAATAGAGCCGGATTTCCTGGAGCTGACGATACGTGGCGATAAGGGGGCGCGGATCCCATAGCCTGATGTTTTTAATCGTGGGCTCGTTGATTTTAATGAGTTCGGGCGAGAGCTTGCCTAAGCCGGCAAAAGGAATCACTTGGATGACGTCAAGCTTGTAGGCGCGACGGGTAAACGCGATGTTATTGACGAGATATGGGCGTTCCAACGAAAGCTCGTTGGGTTTGACGCGGAACTGCTCGACAGCGGGCTGCAACAAATTAAGAAGAAAGGCCGGGATGAACACTATGAGCGCCGCCGCGACAGGCTTGCGCGCCCCGCGCTCGTTTATGTTGGCAAAACACAAGCCTGCGCCCACAAGCGACAACACCAAAAGCAACCAAAGTCCTGGGCGCCAAAGCAGCTTATCTACGTAGCGAAAGCCGTATACGACACCGTTGCCGCGCAAAAGAAGCTCGAATCGGGAAACCCAGTAGCTAAAAGCGCGCTGAATGAAAAAAAGCCCCAGGAGAATAGACAAATGTTTGGTGGCGGAGGGGCTAATACGCGGCGGAGATTGGGTGAAGTCAATCGCCTGGCGCAGCCAATAGATCGCACCAGTAAGGACCGCGCTAATCGGAAGCAACCAGAAAAAAAGGTCTCGGATATCCTGAAGCCAGGGAAGAACGAAGATATAGAAGCCGATGTCGCGATGATAAATGGGATCTTGGTAATGAAAGGGGACAGCATACAGCGCTTTCAGGTAAACAGGCCACTGCGAAGACTCGTTGCTTGCGATCGAAAGCGCGATCAGGGCGGCCACAACCACAAGCAGCAGGCGCCAGGGAATACGGCCCTCCAATTCGCGAATCAAGTCTGGCAGATTGATCTGCACAAACTCATCAGGACGCCTTACTACGCGCGGCCAGCGGTGTTCTTTGCTCAAACTGAGCGCCAGCGCGCCGTTGACCACCAAAACGCCGAAGGCCACGACCCCCACCACAACCATCACCACCCACCGCGCTGCCACCATCGTAAGGAAAGTCGATCTATAGTGGAGGGAGCTGAACCAAAGAAGGTCGACCAAAAACTCGCTCAAGGTGCCGAGCGCGGCAAGAACCCCCAGAGCCAGCAGTACGCCGACTGCCAGCACAAGCCTTCTTGACCAGGACATCCTTAACTACCCCGCGCGATGCGCGAGACGTGCTCTCGAACCACCTCGGGCGGACACAACCAGATGAACAGCTTGAGCGTGAGGTATCCGATCAGCAGCACGTCGAGTTCCCCCAAAAACGGGATAGCTTCAATTTCTAGCTCAGGTGGCGACAGTAAAAACAGTCCGCCCGCCACCGGTACGAGCTTGGTGATAATCGGCACGCGCCGGTCCCTGAGCAATGCGACAAACAGTCGTACAAACTGAGGCAGATAGGTAAAAAACTTGGCAATTTTTATCGGATCGAGAAAAAGGCGCGCCCTTACTAATCTGGACCACATCACAATTACTAATATAGGACGTGACACTAAAAACAAGAAGGTTTAAGTTAGAAATTGCGGACGAAGTAGACTCAACTTTTTGACTCGAAAGCGAACACTGACTGTCGAACAGGACCTATTTAACCCCTATGAAACGGCGCATGACGTTGGGCGACTTCGTGGTCGCCTACCTTGAGAAAATTGGCGTGCGGCACATCTTCGGCATCCCGGGCGACCTCGTCTTAAGCTTATTTTTCCGGCTGGGCCAAGAGCGCGGCCTTAAAATCCTCACGTTGTCACACGAACCCGGAGTGGGCTTTGCAGCCGACGGCTATGCGCGCGCCACCGGACATATTGGCACGATATGCGTAACCTACGGCGCAGGCGGACACAACATGGTAAACCCGGTAGCCGGATCGTTCGCGGAACATGTGCCGGTGCTAATCTTCTCTGGCGGTCCAGGCGAAGAAGAACGCAAGCTCGGAACGCTCATTCATCACCAAGCGCGTGAAATCGAGTCGCAGCATCGCATCTATCAAGAGGTAACCTGTGCCTCGGCCGTGCTTACCAATCCACATACCGCCGCTCAGGAATTGCACCAGGTAGTTCAACAGGTATGGGCTCAACAGCGCCCCGGCTACATCGAAATTCATCGTGACATGGTCGAGCGCGAAATCGATGTGCCCAAAGAGATCATCGAGTGGGACGGCCGTCTGCACTTTCCTCCCTCGCATCCGCGCAAGGTCGAGGAGGCCGCCAGAGAGGTCGCCCGACTGTTTAACCAAAGTCGAGCACCGGTCATCATCGCAGGAATCGAGATCCACCGCTTCAAGGTCGGCAACGACCTGATTGCGCTGGCCGAACGGATGGGCGCACCGGTCCTTACCACCGTTCTAGGCAAGGGCGCTTTTCCGATGGACCACCCGCTCTACATGGGCGTTCACATCGGCGAGATAAGCCCACGCAAAATCGTCGAACGGATGGATGCCGCCGACCTGATAATAAACCTCGGATGCCTCAAGACCGACATGAACTTCGGCAACCGCCCGCCCCATATCGTGATGGAGCGCACGGTTTGGGCGGTGGATCGGCGCGTGGACGTGAGCTTCCATACGTACACCGATGTGGGGATTCGCGAGTTCGTCCGAGCTCTGCTGCGCCAGGAACTGCGCCAGCATCGCGAAACCGTTCATTACGCAGACAATTTGCAAGAGGGTAAACCCGGTGACAATGAGCCGGTCAGAGTGATGAGCCTTCTGACCACGGTTAACGATTTTCTTGCAGGAAAGCGCAAATACGTGGTTGTGGCCGAATCTGGAGACATGCTGTTCGCTGGGCTCGATATTCGACTTCATCACGACGGAATTTACCTGGCCCAAGGGTATTACGCTTCGATGGGGTTTTCGATTCCAGCTGCTCTTGGCGCGCAAGTTGGCACGGGATACCGCCCCTTGGTGCTTTGCGGCGACGGTAGCTTCCAAATGACTGGGCCCGAAATTTCCCACGCGCCTGACTTCGGCGCAAATCCGATCGTCTTGGTAATCAATAACGGAGGATGGGGCATTTTCCGGCCCGTGGCACAACGGCCAGAACTATTAAGAATTCCGCCGTGGCCGTATGCCAAACTGGCCGAGCTTTGGGGTGGTCGAGGATTCAAGGTAAAAACGGTCGGCGAGCTGCGCAACGCGCTCGAACAGGCGGAGGCGTCTAGCACGTTCTCGATAATCGAGGTCGAGGTAGGCTACAACGATCTCTCGCCAATCACTCAGAAGTACATTAAAGCCGCTGCCAAGCGCTCTCAGCCTCCTCGCGATGCTCGTGCTTGAGCAAAAGCAGCGGTGCGCTTGCGCGGCCGGATAATCGAACATGCAGACCGCAGCCTTTTAGCGCTAAAAGGTCTTGACCTAGGACTCCGCCCGTGGCTCGGGGCGCGGGCGCTCGCGCCACCATAAAGTCACCGCTACTCCCATAACGACTAGCAGGGCCACAAGCAACCAATAGCCGGCTCGCCGGATTAGATGCGCCACCGTTTCCCACTCGTCGCCAAGCAGATAACCGGCGGTCACCATCGTGGCGCACCAAGTCGTAGCACCACACACGTTCCAAGCCAAAAAACGCCAAAACTTCATACCTGCCACACCAGCCATCGGGCCCGCCATAAAACGCAATCCAGGAACAAAGCGGGCAAAAAACACGGTCTTGTTGCCATGCTTGACGAAAAATTGCCTAAAGCGGCGGTGCCGATGGGCGACGAACTTAAAACGACTCGACAAGCTCTCGAGCAGGGGCTGCCCGCCGGTCTTGCCGATAAAGTATCCCACACTGTCGCCAAAGATCGCGCTTGTTAAAGCAACGGCAAAGACTATCCGTGGGTCGAGAATTCCCCGCCCAGCGACGAAGCCGGCAGCGAGCACCACGGTTTCCTCTGGCACCGGAACCCCGAGATTGCCGAGAAACACGATAACCGCGATACCAAGGTAACCGTAGGTCGCTATCAAGTCGGCTATGTAAGACGGAGTCAAAACATGAAACATAACTGGACTTCTGCAAAGCAATTCTTGCGCCAAAGATGAGTCACAAAGCCGCGCTCAGTCGCCAGCGGCACAAACACCGAACGTTCGTGCTGACCAAAAACGTTCCGAAGCGCTATTGTGTGACACGCGCAAAAGTTTACGCTAGACCCGCATTGGCGGAAAACCACGGAGGCTTGACAAAAATTCCGCTTAGAGGACCGTGGCGCCTGACCGGTTCAAGTGCCCCACCTGCCATGATTCGATAGTTCAATGATTGCCCTCAGCAATCTAAAATAGCCTTAACCTTGTCGCCGATACTATCCTCGCCGGCTCCAAATTTTTCGAGCTCAGGCGGTAACGGCGATGTAGCCATAACCGGTGAAACCGTTTGACCATCAGAAAAGCTTGAGCAAGCTAATTTACGTTTAGGCGATGGGGCTTGACGCTTATCCGTTAATGACACGCTATCGTGTTGCCTTTTGCGACCCTCGAAGCGACATTAGAGGAGTTTTGCTTTCTTCGGGTCTGCGCTCGAGGAACGCGGCGTACGAGCTTATTTTACAAGACTTCGCGCTTACACGTTTTAGGAAAGTTTTGCGGGGCTCATCAGGCTGCAAGCCTCAGTCGGTTTGGCTATGATCTTGGTAATTCCTTTAGTAGTGCTCGGAAATTGCCACTTCGGCCTAAAAGCGGACAGCAAGAGGTGGGAGGGTTAATATGGATTTCAGCTACAGCGCCGCGGATGAGGCTTTTCGAATGGAATTTCGCAGATGGCTCGAGGCGAATTTACCGCCGCGAGACCCCAATTACCGCCCGGATCCGACGACCGAAGAGAGCGAGGAGGGTTATCGGCTTCGCTTGGAATGGCATCGCAAGATGCACGCTGCGGGCTGGGTCGGCATCAGTTGGCCCAAGGAATATGGCGGCAGGGGAGCAACTTTGACGCAGACCCTCATTTACCACGAAGAGCTTTTGCGAGCGCGCGCGCCGCGTTTGGTCAATACGCTGGGTATCATGATGGTAGGCCCGACTCTGATGCAGTTCGGGACCGAAGAACAAAAAAAGCGCTACATTCCCAAGATTTTGTCGGCCGAAGAAATTTGGTGCCAAGGGTACTCGGAGCCCAATGCGGGCTCGGATGTCGCTTCGTTGCAAACCAGGGCAGTCGAAGATGGCGATTACTTCATCGTGAACGGACAAAAGGTCTGGACCTCCGAGGCACACCGCGCCGACATGTGTATCCTGCTTGTTCGCACCGACCCCCATGCCCCAAAGCATCAGGGTCTGAGCTACCTGCTGGTTGACATGCACAGCCCGGGCGTCACCGTGCGACCTTTGGTTCAAATGACCGGAGCAAGAGGCTTTAATGAAGTCTTTTTCCAGGACGTAAGAGTGCCGAAGAAAAACCTTGTCGGCGAGAAGAACCAAGGATGGAAGGTGGCGGTCGGAACGCTGATGTTCGAGCGCGTGGGGATCGGCGAGCGCGCCAACATGGTCGGATTGGTGGAGGAACTGATCGCGCTTGCCCAGAAGGTCGAGCGCGATGGACGCCCTGCGTGGGAGGACCCTTGGGTGCGTCAGACTATCGCCCGTTTTGCCTGCGAAGCCGAGGCGCTTCGCTTTACCACCTATCGACAGATCACGCGCCAATTGAAAGGCCTGCCACCAGGCCCAGAGGGCTCCATACTGAAACTTGCGGCAAGCGAACTTAACCTGCGAATCAGCCAATTCGCCTTGGATCTGCTAGGCCCGTACAGCCAACTTGAGCATCACGCCCCGTACGCGGTCGATAGCGGCATCTGGACCTACCGCGCCCTTGCAGCCCGCGGCTTGACCATCGCTGGCGGCACTAGCGAAATTCAACGCAATATCATTGGGGAACGGGTGCTCGGACTGCCTAAAGGCTAAGGAGGCAGTGTTTTGCGGTCGATGGCGCTTTTGCAACAGTTCACCTAGAAGCCCGTTATGCCCTTGCGTCCGGCCCGCATGAGGCTTACTGGATGGGGGCGTTACCGCCAGGGCGTTTCCCTGGTTGTACGGCCAGAAAAACTTTCAGAACTCAAAGAAGTCCTAGATGCGGGCCATCGACCGATTCTGGCACGAGGTCTCGGCCGCTCTTATGGTGACGCCGCGCTAAATGATGGCGGGATCGTAGTCGACTTAACCAGGCTTAACCGAATACTTTCCTTCGATCGTCAAAGCGGCAAGCTCTGCTGCGAGGCCGGAGTGACCTTCGCAGATTTACTCGAAAGCTTTCTGCCGCGCGGCTTTTTTCCGCCGGTTATTCCGGGGACTAAATTCGTCACCTTGGGCGGAGCGCTGGCGGCCGATATTCACGGCAAGAATCATCATCGCGACTCATCCTTCTCCGCACATGTCGATTCCTTCCGCCTGCTGACCGCCTGCGGCGAGATCAAGCAATGCAGCCGTAGCGAACATAGCGAGCTATTTTGGGCAACAGTCGGAGGCATGGGCCTCACTGGTATAATCATCGACCTCGAATTCAGGCTTCGACCGATCGACTCCGCCTATCTGCGCGAGGAGATACGGCCCCTCGACAGTCTAGAAAACACCGTAAAGATGCTCGACCTTTTGGAACGAGACTACGAATTCTCCGTTGCATGGATCGATTGCGCCAGTTTTGGGCCTAAGTTCGGTCGGAGTGTCGCCATGTTTGCCAATTTCGCAACCCGAGCCGAAGTCGAAAAAGCAGGCATCAGGTTACCGCTCGACGTCCATCGCACGCGTCCATTGACAATTCCGTTTGATTTTCCTACCGGGGCGATCAACGACTTTACTGTGCGAGCGTTTAATGAGGCGTACTACAATTTGCATCGCCGACGTACCCAGCCTAGGTTCGTACACGTTGAAAGTTTCTTCTTCCCACTCGATCGACTTGGCAATTGGAACCGACTTTACGGCCGGCGCGGCTTGCTTCAGTACCAATGCGCGCTTCCTAACCGGGACGGGCAGCGTGCGGTAATTGAAATCCTCGAGCAGCTCGCCCGCAGCAGAGTAGCTTCATCGCTAGCCGTGCTTAAAAAGCTTGGCCGCCAGGAAGGAATGCTTACTTTTCCGGTGCCGGGCTATACCTTAGCGATGGATTTTCCAGCTAGAGACGCATCGCTTAAGCTTTTCGAGCAGCTCGACGAAATCGTCTTGCGCTACGGCGGCCGCATATACTTGGCCAAAGATGCGAGCATGAGCCCGGAAAGCTTTAGGCGGATGTATCCCGATTTCAACGCCTGGCTAAACGTAAAAAAACAGGTCGATCCGCTAGGATCGTTTTCTTCTCAGTTGTCGCGCCGCCTGGGCATCGACGCGGCTCTCGCCTCATGACAGCTTGCAAACGGGGCCAGCCCTGTGCCGACCTGAGAGAACGTCCCTTATGTGAAAAGGTTTGAGCCACGTGTCGCGAATCATTATTTTGGGTGCTTCCTCCAGCATTGCTCGGTCGCTGGCGATGCGCTTCGCAAAAGACGGCGCAAGCCTGTTTTTGGCTGCACGAGAAGAAAGCGAAGCCGCGCGAATTGCCGCCGACGTCGCGCTGCGCACCGAGGCTCTAGCGTGCTGGAGCGGCTTTGAAGCTACCGACTATGCCTCCCATGAAGCGTTGCTCGATCGCGCGACGGCCGAGCTTGGTGGTCTCGACGGCGTAGTACTAGCATTCGGAAACCTAGGCGACGAAGAGCGCGCCAGAACCGACGCTGCGTACGCTCGATTACTCATCGAGCAAAACCTCACGGCCTCCGTCTCGCTCCTAACGTTGGCTGCGCAACGGCTGGCTAGTCAGCGCTCGGGGTTCATAGTCGTATTGGCATCGGTTGCGGGCGATCGCGGACGCAAAGCCAATTACGTGTACGGATGTGCCAAGGCTGGACTTGCCGTGTTCGCTCAGGGGCTTCGGGCTTATCTTAACCGCTTCAACGTACGCGTCCTAACAGTAAAGCTGGGCTTCGTTGACACGCGAATGACTTACGGGCGAGTGCCGCGGCTACTAGCGGTATCGCCGGAGTTCGCCGCTGAGAGAATTCATCGGGCGTGGCGTAGAAGAGCGTCTGAGGTTTACGTGCCCTCGTTCTGGCGGCCTATAATGGCGGTGGTGCGGGCAATTCCAGACAGTTTGTTTAACCGCATAGAATTTTAGCCGCCGAGCGCGCCTGACAGCTCCTGCAACCCAAGTTTAGGAGCAACCTGCAGTCCGTCCCCTCTGTCTAGCATCCCTTTGCGACAAGCCACGCCCTACCCTTCGCCTGTGAGCGCTTCTGCCTTCGCAGGTCGGGTCTCCGTTATCTAAGCCTGCAAAAAACGCGACCAACTGGTAGCGCCCCTCGCCGAGTTAGCCGCGCCACGGCGCCGATTTTGCAAGCACCTGATGGCTCTCGCCCTCACTGGTAGACCTTGCGCTCGGCAGCAGCTACGATGTCGGCGGCAAAAAGTGGAATTTCATTTTTAGCAAGTTAGGTTCAATCGCTTGACGAGCTTGAGTAAGGCTTGTGAGGTAGATTGAGCGTAAACTTTGTTTCACCCCCAGGATTTCCTTCGAAGACGACCTCTCCTCCGCAAAGCTCAGCCATCCGCTTCGCCACGACCAAACCAAAATTCTCTCGCACAGCGTCAGCCAGCGAGATCTTGGCTTCACTAAAAACTTTAGGCGTGCTATTCCAATTGAAAGCCAGCCCTGCGCCGCCAAACGAAACTCTGACCCACTGATCCGAAAATGCGGTTTTCACCACCACGCGCCCGCCCTTAGGTGCGGCTCTCAAAACGTTATCTAACAGGTTAGCGGTAACACGCTTAAAGTAGTTCGGGTCAACCCATACGGTCGGCAGATTTGGGTCCAAAGAAACCTCGACCTCGACATCTCTTGTACGCGCGGTTGCGGCAAGCTCGCTCGCCGCGTCGGCGACGACTTGATTCGGATTGATCGCGCGTGGTCGCACCGACATCTGGCCGGTCTCGAGCTGGAGCGCGTCACATAGATTCTCGGTGACGTTGAGAATTCTCAGCGCGGCTGCCTCGATAGCTTCGAGCGAACCCGAGAGCTCACGGTCAGAAGCACTTTCTCGCAGCAGCGCCGCGCGCATCGCTATCGCACCGGCTTGGGATCTCAATTCATGACCCAAAGAAGCGGGCAAAGCACGCATCAAAGCTCGTGTCTCCTCGGCCTTATTAAATTCTTTTTTCAACATTGAAAGCACTCCATAGCCGAATGCGACGCCAACTAGAACAAAAGCCAATCCCCAGCCAAACTCCGACCACGATGCTGGGAGCACCGCAGCAACGCCCATAAAAGTCAAACTTCCAGCCGCTGAAAATATCGTTTGAGTCCACCAGTCTCGTACCAGTACCAGCGATGTCAATCCGTGAAGGAGACAAATCAGAACCGCCAAGATTAAGAGCTTACGGGTATCCCATACCATCCATCCCCACACAGCCGCCAAATAAATCCAAGTTGCAAGAAGACCCCACCAAAGCGTCAGTTTTGCTGATATTCGCCTGGTCAACCACCATAACAGGACGATCCCCAAAACCTGCACCGCCGCCCCAGAAACGACGAACTTCGTCCACTGTCCACCGAAAGACGCCTCGCATATGCTACCGACCGCAACAAGCAGCAAAGCGGCACGAAGCCAGACTGGCAGGCGTTCTTTAAGTTGTTCCAGTGTTGGCCCGAGCAGCGCCTCGCCTGCTAAGCGCCGTCCCTCAAGCTTCACGCTCAATCATTTACGAGCAAAGCGTTTTCGCTTCGACGCCAAAACGACAGAACCAAAAGCCAATTTCTCGACAGCGCCGAAAACGATCCAACAAATCCGATACCTGGCAGAAATTATTGCACAAATTACACGTTATGGGATAAGTCTAGCCGTGAATTTAGTGAACTTGAAGCCAAAAAAGCTACTTGTAGCGGATAATGGACAGGGAGACCAGAGAGCTCCTTTTGGTGAGATATCGCGGGCTGCCCGAGCGCGGTCACCTAGTTCAGACTGAGAGCTTGCGATAGCAAGCTTTCTTCTCCTGGCTTTTTACGGGGCGGCTCGGAAACGCAAACGAACTACTGCCCACGCAGGCAGCCTAGATTGTCGCCGTTGATGCCAGCGACTCAAGGCCAGCGCAGCAGGATCAACGAGTTTGGTGAGACTAGTGAACCACCCAGGTGTCGCCGCTTCGAAGAAGTTTCTGCAAATCTCCTTCCCCAAGGCGCTCGCGTGCGTCTTGGAGCTGTTTATTTACGCTGGCGTCGTAGGTTGGTCGTTCAACCGCATAGAAAACGCCGATCGGTGTCGGCAGCGGCGGCTCAAAGCTAGCGAGCAGAAACGCTTGGATCAGATTTGTCTCGTCGTGCACGAGCAGGTCTTCTTCGCGCACACCGTTTCCGAGCTGAACCACCTCAGCCCTCATCCCATTCAGTCTAATCCCTCGATCGCGGTTCTTGCCGAAAATCAACGGTTTGCCGTGTTCGAGGATAAGCTGATAATCGGCTTTTACGGCCTTGTCGGTCAAATCGTTGAAGGCTCCGTCGTTAAAGATGTTGCAGTTTTGCAAAATCTCCACAAAGGCCGCCCCACGATGGTTATGGGCGCGCTTTAGCACTTCGCCCAGATGTTTTTGCTCGACGTCGATCGAACGCGCCACGAAGCTGCCACCGGCGCCGAGCGCGACGGCAATCGGATTGAACGGATAATCTACCGAACCAAAGGGCGTCGACTTAGTAATTTTGCCGAGTTCAGAGGTCGGCGAATACTGTCCTTTTGTAAGCCCATAGATTCGGTTATTGAACAAAAGGATTCGCAAATCCACGTTGCGACGCAGCACATGGATCAGGTGATTACCACCTATCGAAAGTCCGTCGCCGTCCCCGGTCACGACCCAGACGTCGAGCTCTGGGCGCGTTATCTTGAGACCCGTGGCAAACGCGGGAGCGCGACCGTGGATGGTATGAAAACCGTAGGTATTCATGTAGTACGGAAAACGGCTGGAGCATCCGATACCGGAAATAAACACCACGTTTTCCCTTGCCACCCCCAGCTCGGGCATTAGCTTTTGCACCTGGGCTAAAATCGCGTAATCTCCACATCCAGGACACCACCGTACTTCCTGGTCGGAGACAAAATCCTTACGGCTCAGCGCGCTAGCCATCCTTCTACTCCTCCAGTGCTCGCATCGCGCGGTTGACGATTTCGGAAACCTTGAAGGGGCGACCCTGAATCTTGTTGCAGCCAAAGGCGTCGACCAGATACTCGGCCCGCACCAGTTTAAGCAACTGGCCCATGTTCATTTCGGCCACCATCACTTTCTTAAATCGCCTAAGGATTTCTCCAAGATCCGAAGGCAGCGGATTTAAGAAACGCAGATGGACGTGGGAGACGCTCTTGCCCTTGCTACGCAAATGGTCGACCGCCTCCCTTACGGTGCCATAAGTCGAGCCCCAGGCAAGAATCAGTAGCTCTCCACCGGCGGGATCGCCGTAGACCTCAGTTGGCGGAATCTCACGGGCTATCCCAGCGATCTTCCGCGCTCTCAGCCGCACCATCATTTCGTTGTTCGACGGTGAGTAGCTCACGTTACCGGTCAGATGCTCGCCCGACAAACCACCGATTCGATGCTCCAAGCCGGGGGTTCCGGGGATCGCCCACGGCCTGGCCAGCGTGACCTCGTCGCGCGCATACGGCATGAAGCCGTTCGGGTCGGTGCGGAAGTTGACCTCGATCGGGGGCAGCTCGCTCACGTCGGGCACCAGCCACGGCTCTGCGCCGTTGGCCAGATGGCCGTCGCTTAGCAAAATCACCGGGGTCATGTACTTTATGGCGATCCGCACCGCCTCGTAAGCGCAGTAAAAGCAATCAGCAGGCGTAGCAGCAGCGATTATCGGTAAAGGGGACTCGCCATGGCGCCCGAACATCGCCATCAGCAGGTCGGCCTGCTCGGGCTTGGTCGGCATCCCGGTCGACGGCCCAGCTCGTTGAATATCAGTGATCACGACCGGCAGTTCAACTTTAACCGCGAGCCCAATCGCCTCGGCCTTCAGATCCATCCCTGGGCCCGACGTAGTGCTTACACCGATTGCCCCTCCAAAGGCAGCCCCGATCGCGGCGCAAACGCCCGCAATTTCGTCCTCCGCTTGGAACGTATAAATCGGGAAGTTCTTATAAGCCGCAAGCTCATGCAGAATGTCGCTTGCGGGAGTTATTGGGTACGAACCAAGAAACAGTGGCCTGCCCGATTTGACTGCAGCTGCAACGAATCCTAAAGCAGTGGCCGAGTTACCCGTGATGCTCCGGTACAGTCCAGGCGCAATTTTCGCTGGCGGAACCTTGTAAGCACTCGCAAAAAGCTCGGTCGTTTCGCCGAAATTGTAACCCGCTCGAAAGGCTCGCAGATTAGCCTCCATCACGGAGGGAACCTTTCGGAAGCGGTTCTTTATCCACTCGACCGTCCGTTCGGTGGGGCGCTGGTACAGCCATGACACCAAGCCCAGGACGAAAAAGTTTCGACACCGACTGACCGTCCGGTTGTTAAGCCCCAGATCGCGCAGCGCAAGCGTCGTAAGCTTGCCCACCTCGATCGCGAAAACCTGATACTTGGCCAGCGAACCATCAGTGAGCGGGTTGCTGTCATAGCCCGCACGCTTCAAATTCGCTTCGGTGAAAGTCTCCTTATCGACGATCAGCACGCCGTTAGGCGCAAGATCCCCGATATTCGCTTTAAGCGCCGCCGGGTTCATGGCGACCAACACATCGGGCTCATCGCCTGGCGTGAAAATATCGTGGCTTGAGAAGTTAACTTGAAAACCGCTTACACCCGCGATCGTTCCTGCGGGCGCTCTGATTTCCGCCGGAAAGTCGGGCAAAGTGGCGATATCATTGCCCGCCAACGCTGACTCCGCCGTGAACTGGCTCCCCGTGACCTGCATCCCGTCGCCAGAGTCGCCGGCAAAGCGAATAACAACTTGCGATCGCTCCACTACAGGCTTCGAAGGCGGCGGAATCTTGGCGTAGGTCTCATCAGAAGCTGAGTGAACGCCTTCTGGTGGCACCGACATGACTTATTCTCCCGCTTTTTCTACTAACTCGGACGCATCTTCGGCGCCCGCGCTTTCGTCTCAAGCAAGCATTCTATAATAAACTTCGCTGCACACAAAAGCGGCACAACTAGGCGCATGTGCCCGCTTTAACGTACCTCGAATCTACTAAATTTACCCTTAAATTCGAGCCATTCTTCCCTGACCTCTGTGACTTTTGCCAGTGGCGGTCCCTGAGCTGTCCAGTCGCGCAATGCCTGAAGTTTTGCACGCTCGCCTTCGGCCATTATCTCGACACGTCCATCGGGCAAGTTTCTGACCCATCCTCGTAGTCCTAGGTCACGTGCGACCTTAGCTGCTCCGAAGCGAAAACCTACCCCTTGCACGCGTCCGCTGATCAGTAGATGTAGGCAGGCGAGCTGAGAGCCTTCCGTCATCAGCGCTATCCTTACTCCTTCTCGCCAAGCATTCTAAGGAACTCTTCCTCGCCTATTACTTTGACGCCCAAAGCCCTGGCTCGATCCAATTTGGAGCCAGGATTTGCCCCTGCGACGACATAGTCGGTCTTGGAGCTGACGGAGCTGCTAACCTTGCCCCCGGCAGCAAGAATTTTCCGCTCCGCTTCGGTTCGGCTCATGCTCTCCAAGGTTCCGGTCAACACGAACGTCTTGTCTTGCAACGCGGCGCGAGGCTTGGCCGTAAAAACGGGCTCGACGTCGATATGCTCGAGTAGTCGGTCGAGGGCCTTTTGATTGCGCGGCTCGGCGAAATATTGTGCGATGCTTGCGGCTATTTCTGGTCCTATGTCACGGACTTGGCGCAGCTCCTCCTCGCTGGCTTTTCTCAGCCGTTCGATGTTGCCGAAATGAAGCGCCAGCTGACGCGCGGTATGTTCGCCGACGTGCCGGATGCCTAGCGCGTTAATCAGACGGTCGAGCGTAACGCGACGGGCGCGCTGGATATTTGCGAGCAGCTTGCGCGCGCTCTGCTTTCCCATCCGCTCAAGCTCGACTAATTGCTCCTCTTTGAGCGAAAACAAGTCCGCCAGTTCGCGCACAAGGCCTTTTTCCACCAGCTGAGCCACTAGCTTGTCGCCAAGGCCTTCGATGTCGAAGCAGGCTTTGGACGCGAAATGGCGTATCGATTCACGCATGCGTGCCGGACAGTTGACGTTGACGCAGTAGTAAGCAACCTCGCCCGGCTCATGCGATACGGCCCCACCACATTCCGGACAATGGGTCGGCATTTCGAAGGGCTTGGCGCGCGGGCTTGCCTTTTTCGTTACCCGCACGACATACGGGATCACGTCCCCGGCCCTTTCTAGCAGCACCGTGTCGCCTTCGCGAATATCCTTGCGGCGAATTTCATCCAAATTGTGCAATGAGGCGCTCGAAATCGTCACGCCTGCCAGCTGCACCGGCTCGAGCTCGGCAACAGGAGTTAATGAGCCTGTCCTTCCGACCGATACGACAATACGTTTTATTTTCGTCTCCGCCTGCTGAGCCTTGAACTTAAACGCGATCGCCCATCGTGGCGACCGTGAAACTTCGCCCAACTGTTCCTGGAGAGCAAACGAATTTACCTTCGCCACGATTCCATCGGCGTCGTAATCGAGCTCGTGCCTCATCTCGCTTATCTTGCGCCAGTACGCGAGCACGTCTTCGACACCTCGGCATATCTGGGAGAGCGGATTTACCTTTAGGCCAAACTCCTTGATACCCTGGAGAAACTCCCACTGGCTTTTAAACTCGACGCCTTCGATTACACCCGGCGTATGGCAGAAAAGGTCGAGCGGGCGCGAGGCGGTGACCCGTGGGTCGAGCTGGCGAAGCGAGCCAGCGGCAGCGTTGCGCGGGTTGGCAAAAGGCGGCTCGCCCTTAGCGATGCGCTCTTCGTTCAAGCGCTCGAAAGCTTTGCGCGGCAGGATTACCTCACCTCGGACCTCGAGCAGGGTCGGAAGACGTCCGTGTCGAGGCTTGATTAGGCGCAGCGGAACGCTTTTGATCGTCTTGATATTCTGCGTAACGTCCTCGCCGTTGATTCCGTCGCCGCGAGTGGATCCGACCGTGAGCACGCCATTTTCGTAAACGAGCTCGACCGCCACGCCGTCGAGTTTCACCTCGCTGACGTACTCCACTTCCCCATCCAGTCTGAGCATCCGCCGCACGCGCGCGTCGAACTCGCGCATCTCGTCTTCGTTCATCGCGTTGCTAAGCGACAGCATGGGGCGACGGTGCCGAACCGTGGCGAACTGTTCGCTCGGCGCGGCTCCCACACGCTGGGTGGGAGAGTCTGGAGTGATGAGCTCGGGATGCTCACGCTCGAGTTGCTCCAGTCGCCGCATCAGCTGGTCGTACTCAGCATCAGTAATCTCCGGGGAGTCGAGCACGTAGTAGCGATAATTGTGATAATTGATTAATTCGCGCAGACGCTCGATCTCGGCGCGTACATCACCCGCCGCCTCAGCCATCGCTGTTCACCAAGTCTCCTTTTTTAGGTCTGACTTGACCAAACCGCCCACTTCTCGACCGCCAACCGCCCCTTGCCCCACATCGGTATCAGCAACGTTCGAAGACTTAACACCGATTCAGTTAAAGAAACCAATCCACATCTGATCGGTAACCCTCCTATGGGCTCTTGGCTGCCGCTCTTTAGAGCATCCCTACCATGCGCGCTTATCACGGTAAGCTTAGAGTCCACCGTGGCAGAACCAAGCACCGGCACGGCCGGCGAGACGTTGTCAAGGAAACGCCAAAACTGTCCAGACGGGAATAAAAACAACCCTGGAACTGAGAACTAATTCGTTGAATCGCTTCTGATGAAACCAGCTTGCAACGCCATCAACGACGACCGTAACCCATCGCGCGTAAAAACTCATCCAATGAGTCAAATCGCATGTAGGGATTGTGTCGCTTTTCCCTACCGATGGTCGAAGACGGCTCGGGGGCGTAAGCGTGGCCTGGATAGACAATCGTATCGTCGCTCAGGTTGCGAAGTTTATGGTTCAAGCTGTAGTACATCTGCTCAGGGTCCGACCCAGGCAAGTCAATTCGCCCGCAGGATCCGATAAAAAGCGTGTCGCCCGAAATAAGCAGATTGTCGATCAAAAAGCATTGCGATCCGGGCGTATGGCCAGGCGTGTGGATAAATTTTATCCGCAAATTGCCTACCTGCGTTTCGTCACCGCTATCGACCACGACCAGGTCCGAGTCCGAAAGGCCGGCCACACGCTTGACCCAGGGCACTTCTGCTCGATTGACGTAAAGCTTGACCTTGGCCGAGGCAAGCAGTTGGGCCGCGCCTTCGATCTTCTGGCCCATTAGCTCGCCGCCAAGATGGTCCGGGTGATAGTGCGTTAGTAGCACTTTGTCGAGTTCGTATCCGTCGGTTTCAAGCGTATGGACAACTCTTGCGAGATCCCAGGCTGGATCGACCGCGACGGCCTTGCGAGTGATTGGATCTCCGATCAAGTAAACGTAATTGGCCATCGGACCGATCTGGAGCTGACGCAGATATATATTGTTTTGTTTTTCCATATGCCGTGTTCGATTCGTGCCCGCCTGCTCAATCTTGAGACTCTTGTGCCTGTTTTCGTCGAGCTTCGCGCGCCGCTTTGGGGTCGCGCCGCAAACCGCGCTCCCACAGAAATTCCGGCTCGCCCAGCCTTTTAGCCACCCAACGCGACTGCACGAAAAGATGATCGCTTAACCTGTTGAGGTAAGCCAGCAGATGCTCGTTTACTTCTTCGGCGCGGCGCAAAGCCCAGCATACGCGCTCGGCTCGCCGACATACGGTACGCGCCAGATGAAGCATCGCGTTCAACTGTCCGCCTCCGGGAAGCGTGAACGAGTTAAGCGGCTCTAGTTCTTCCTGCATGCGGTCGATCTCCCGCTCAAGCGCCGTGACCTCGGCTTGGCTTATCTGGTAGCGTCCTGGGTAATCCAAACCCGGTGGCGTCGCCAACTCGCTACCCACGTCGAAAAGTTCGTTCTGAAGCCGCCTCAGCATGTCTGAGTACCACTGATAATCGTCTCCGAGCTTTTCCCGGAAATTCGGCGTAAGGGTGCGAACGATTCCCACCACCGCGTTCAACTCGTCGACGGTGCCGTAGGCTTCCACTCTAAGACTGTCTTTCGGTACACGGGCTCCGCCGACCAAGCCGGTAAGCCCTTTGTCTCCGCTTCGAGTGTAAATACGGGTGAGTCTTATCGCCATGTGCTTATAAAAATTACGCTATTGGCCCGCAAGGCCGACTGTCTACTGTTGCAAAACCCTTGCCCTGCCGAGGCGTCTCATCTGCAGCTTCGCCAGGAACACAAATATCCAAGGAATGCATGTGTCGGCGGGAGTGGGCGTCACTCCCTGGCGAATAAAGTAAGCTAAACGCCCTTTCCCATTGTCGGAGAACGCACAGAACCGAATTCGTGCCAGTCTACACCACAACGTTTTAGTCAGCTCAAGGCTTAAGCGAGTTTTAATTTGGCAAGAATCTCGCTGTAGGGCGTTCCGTCGCGAGCCACCGGAAGGCCCGCGTCACACCACCCTTGGGCAACGATTTGACCGCTATGATCCCGCTGCCCCGAAAATCCTCCGCGCAAGTTCACAACCCGCTCAAAGCCAGCCTCCATCATTATCTCACACGCCCTGCGCGACCTTCCGCCCATGGCGCATCCAACTACTATCCTCTGACCCTTGTCCAGCAGAGCTTCTACTGCCGCCAAGAACTTCTCGTTAGGCTCCCACTGACCGGGCCCCTTGGGAAAAACCACCGGAATGTTAAGCGCCCGCGGTACATGGCCACGGGCAAACTCTTCTTCGGTGCGCACATCGAGATAGACCGCTTGCGGGTCCTGTTGCAAAAGTTCAAACGCCTGGCGAGGTTCTACTTCTTGCACCTTCATCGTAAACCCAAATCCCCTCCATTTAACGCTGAGGACACATCAGAGAAGCTTCAACCCTAAACAAAAACCAGATTAAAAGAACAAACCGCTGCCGCCTAACAAAGACTCGCCTTTTAAAAGGAACCACTTAGCTGCAAAAGCTTAAACTCTTCGAGGCGCGGCCCGATCCAGACAACCGACCTGACCCGAAACCTAGTATAGCTACTAAGCGGCGTCCAAACCTACCCGTATCTTACGCGAAGATAGTTCGAGGAGCCGCACCCGATGGCCGCGTCAAAAACCGCGAGCTAAAGTGCCTAAACACTTGCCAGCGGTTGGCCGAATCTCTCCAAATCGACCGTCTGCGAGCGTGGCCGCAGGCGCTGACTCGAGGGCGGCTGGTTCGGACTGGGATAGCCAAAGGGAAGCACGGTAAAAACTGCCCAATTATCCGACACACCGAGTATCTCTGCTATCTTCTGCCCGTCGAAGTTGCCCACCCAACAGGTCCCCAGACCAAGAGCCCACGCGGCATTGGCCATGTTCTGCACCGCTTGGGCGCAATCTATATCGGCCCAGCGGACGTTAGTTTTATCTTTCAACACAACTATGGCACAAGGCGCGTCAGCCACAAAACGGCCGGTCGAGCAAAGCTCGCCCAGTTTTCGGATCGTGGCAACATCTCGCACAATGATAAAATGCCAAGGCTGAAGGTTTCGGGCGCTCATCGCATGTCGGCCAGCATCGATAATTTTTACGAGGTCGCTCAGTTGAACTGGTTTATTCGAAAATGCTCTGACGACTCGCCGACTTAAAATCGCTTCTAACGCTTCCACTGTAACGACCTCCTATCTTTTCTTACTTAAAGATGTACACCCTCAAACGAGCTCGCAGCCGGCTAACTCACCTCCAACCGGACTATTTCAATTCTTGCAACGCGCCTTGCAAGACGCACTACTTCGCCTGATAGTATCGACCTGCGCGTGCATATCGGTTTTTACTTTGGCCCTTAAAAATGCGCCACAGTTACTATTGAACGAGATTGCAAAAGGCGGCCTTATATCATCCGCAAGCAGGTTCTAACCCAACGACAACGTCGTGAACGTTCAGGCAATCAGTCCCCACTTTTTCGCCGTTTAACCGGTTTTTGAACCGCGCTTACAGACTCGCCGCTCCACAGCTAACCTCTTTTCCGCATCGGGGACGTCCTTAAACGATTGATACCCGCCCGGATTTGTGCTCGGTAGGACAATGCTTGCTCAAAACCAAGTAAAATGTCGCGCAAAGCGACGGCATGCACGGTAAGAGTTGGCAGCCACGCTATCAACTGTCAAATTGGTCGGCAAGCCGGATCCCTCGGCTCCCAAGGCGCATGGACATGCTATGTTCGCTACATTCGGTCGCGGAGGGTAGACAATGTCCCAGACCGAGCTTTCTCCGAGAAGTACCTATCACTATGTTAACTAAACCCAGAGCGATTTGTGCCTTTCTCCAACTAACGTTGGTATGGCTCCTGTCAATCTTGGCGCCAACTTGTTCTCCAACTTGGGCATCTACCGAGAAATTTCGTTTTTACTACCTGGGAAGCGAGAAGTCCGTACTCGACCGCCTTTTGCTCGATCCTTCAGCCGAGCGCACAAGCACACTTAGCCAGGCCCAAACCGTCGTGGTTCAAGAAGCGCTGCCTGCACCAGGGCGCGAACTCGAGCTGTTGAAGACGCAGGTCGAACAGGGGACTGGAATGTTGCTGATTTTAGGCGAGCACACTCCGTCCGCTTCAGTAGCTTTCCTGACGGACAACGCTCTCACTCAAAGCGCGCAAGTGAACGTCGGAGGGGGAAAAGGGCGCGCGCAGCGACTGGAAGAGATAGCTGCGATACTCCAGTACGTGGGCCCGCCCACGAGCGCTCTTGCCTCACAGGCCAATTGGCGCTCTGCGGGAAGAGTTTATCAGCGGACTGTGGTCCGGCTTTCTTCAAGCACGCGCACAAGGGGCGAGGTTCTAGTTGCCACAGCTCGCAGCGATCGCGTAAGCCCAGGCACACCAATTCTGCTTCGGCTCGAAATCGCCAAAGGCCGCATCTACGTTCTGACGACTTGGCTCCAACCAGCTACCCAGACCACCCAATCGGTCGGTCTACTTGAGTTATTGAGCCTTAACGAGACGGGCGAGAACTACGAATTGCAGCGCTGGCCGTACTTCAACTGGCTTCTTTATTTCTTGAGTCGCGACGCTGCGCGGCTAAAGGTTTCGAACTTCAGCCAGTGGGTGGCCTCGCCCGTGCCTAAGCGCGGCGACGTCGTAGTGCTCGCAATATTCCTAATTACGATATGCGCCCTTTTGTCGGTCGCGTTCGTGATCGTCCGCCGGACAAGTTTAAACCATCCCGAAAAGTTGCTCGAAGTTCGTCTACCGGTAGCGTCTGGCCGCCAGGCACCTAAGCGTTCGCTCGAATCAGACCCGCAGCTAGACGAATCGTCCGCTAATAACGCCTTTAGATATGCCGTTTCGAACAAATTACGAGGCGACCGAAGCGATCCCAGATGGGAACTGATTGGTTTTCACCGTCCACTTAGCGGATTTCTCTACAATTACCTGCTCGCGCTTTTTGTAATGATCCCTTTTAACTTTGCCACGACTTTTTACATCGAGCGCAACTTCATAAATCCCTTCGTGGAAGCGCGTGGTGCAGCTGCGGCAGTGAGCCAATTTATGCCTTTCTTCTTTGCGCTCCTTGACCTGGGGACCGGACAGGCGATGGTGAAGTATTTTGCCGAGTTTCGCGTGACCGACCCTGCCCGAGCGATCGCGTACGCCCAGTTTTTTGTCTGGTTCCATGCTTTGACCGGAAGTCTCGCGGTCACAGCTCTCGCCCTGGGGGCAGCCGTCTGGTTGCCGCGCACCTCAATGGCGTTTTTAGCGTGGCTTGTAGTTTTGCACGCCTATACTCTTTTTCCGGGGTTTGTGTCGATTTTCTTCAACTTTTTTCGTGCGCTTCAACGATTCGACTACTCCCAGTTTCTTATCGTTTTGACCTACGTGCTTGCGCCCGTACCTTCGATGGTATGCAGCCTTTTGGGACGCAAATGGGGACTAGCCCATCCCATCTACGGCGAAGGAATGGGAGCGGCGTTCGGTGCCGCGATCGGAGGCGTGATCGCGAACTTGTCGATCGCTGCTTTATGCGCACTGTTTTACCGAGCGGTGGGCTTTAAGCTGAGCACCCTATTTCTAGCCCATTTCGACCGCGACACGGTCAGGCGTTCGCTTATCTACGGCTTTAAGCTGACTTTGGGTTCGCTGATAACCGCGCTTAGTTGGGCGTTGATACCGCTTTTGATGGTACTGGCGTTGCCGGACTTTCTGGAACTGAATGAGCTGTGGGTCATATGCTACATGCTTACCTTCGCATATATCGAAACCGGCACGTACATATTCATCACCCTGATGCCCAGCATCTCGGAGAGCTACTCGCACGGTATGCTCGGGCTAACTCGCTACTACCTGGACCAAGGGCTGCGATGGGGAGCGATGGTAACGACGATGTTGGGCGGTGCTTTTATCGCATTCAGCGCTGTGATGGTTCACGGCTTGTTGCCGGCGCAGTTTTCTCGCGTCGCCCAGGTGCTATTTCTTGCGCATCTCTGGCGGGCGATCGATTTCGCGGGTCGGCTCCCTGATCAGGTTTTCCAAGGCGTAGGAAACACCGGGCTATTTACATGGGCGGCCGCTCTGGAACACGGTTCGCGAATCGTACTCGCCTGGGCGCTCATGAAGCATTTTGGCTTTCCGGGCTTGTTCTATGCCTTTGGCCTCTCCTCGTTGCTAAAGGCGGTTGTCGGATGGACATTGATGGTGTCTAGGGTAATCACTCCGGCGCTCAGCGTGTGGCAAACCCTGGTCAATCCGTTGCTTTCTGGGATAGCAAGCTACTCGATTCTGGCGACGATCGTTCGTCTACTGCCTAGCGGCGCCGATCATCCGATCGGTTCATGGGCGCTGGTCGCTATATGTCTATTCGGCTCGCTACCGATTTACATGTTTTTGACCGGCTTGTTCGGCTGGGATAACCAGACGCTGGCGGAGTTCAAAGACGCGGCTGAGCTGGTGCCGGCGCCGTTTACCAACCTTGCCCGTATGGCGTTCAGAATGGTGGCGGTTGGGACGATGATCAGTCCTCTGCACGAACGCTTTGCCACAAACGCCGGCAGAGTCGCCCTAGCCGAAGCACACGAACTTACGGCGAGAAAAGTCCCTCTGTGCTGAAAGGATAAGGCTAATTGATAACTCAACCGGTATTATCGTTACAGTGAGAAGACAAACCTTGGTGAACTGCGCCCGCCTTATTTCCTTTTGCAAATCACGAATTCACGTTGCAGAGCTTCGGCTCGCTCCTGCTCCGACCCCACGTGCTTTAGTTTGAGCAGCGCCCGCACTACTTCCTCATGGCAAACCTCGCCCTGCGGGGCGAGCAGTTCTACTAACTCCTCAATTAGGCTTGGAAACTTTTCGCTCGGGATGTAGTAGTGCGCCCAGCCAAAATTGCAGTGACGATGGAGTATTTTCGCGATACGGCGCTCCAAAGCCTCTCGCTCCAGTGAGCCATTGTTGTCCCTCATGCTCTGTCGCAACGTGTATCCCCAAAAAGGTTAAGGCAGCTAACAACAACTAGCTTGGCAAACCTTTTGGGGCTACGCAATCACCGGCTAACGAGAACCGTTTAGCTTAGTCTCATGCGACTGCCCAAGCTCGTCGACCCACGCGATGCGGCGATAGTCGAACTTGAGCTCCTCGATAATGTTGAACTTTACGACCTCAAAATAAGGAGACAAATCAAAGTCGCGCGGAATAATAAGTGTTGACGGCGTGGGCTTGAATACCTCTAACCGCCCGGCAGGACGCCAACCAAGCCACTCCCTCAGCACCGCCAAAAACCGTGGCTCTTCGGGTGCGCTATCGTTTACCAACTCGATGTGGGGAATGATCGGAAATTTTATCTCATGAAACAAAGACGCGATCATACTGGAGCAGATTACGCGCGTCGGCTCGCCGCTGCCGAAGTTGAAAACTTGGCGCTGCCAACGCCTAGGCAAAAGAGTAAAGGGGAAAAAGTAACGGGCCAGATCCAAAACGTTTTTGAGGTCGTACTGATGTCCAACTTGAGCAAGCGCCATCGTCAAGAGCCGGTCTAAATCGCGGCGGGTCAAATTGTAAGGTCGACACACTCGAATATTAAACGAGCTATACTTTACCAGCGGAGAGAGCACCACCCCTTGGTCTGGTAGCGCCTCAACGAGCAAGTACTTAGACTCCTCCCCAAAACGCTCGATAAGCGAATCCTTAAGAGCGGGCAAGCGCTTTAAAGGTTCATCGCCAACGTAAAGCGCGGCATGCGACCACGAGCTTTGGGTCAAGTACTTGATAATTTCACTGATTCGCTCGTTACCCTCGACCAGCACTACATCTCCCTTCGCGATAAATCGCTTAAGGCGAGCCGTATCGACAGGAATCTTAAGCTGATACTGTTTGACAGGGCGGGTAAGAAAACGGATACAAGCCCTAGTGAGAGCGCGCGTCAGCCAACCTCGCAGATCGTAGCGCCTTATCGCGTCATGCAAGTAACGTTTCGCCCGTAGCCCCATCGCAGCCCCTTCTCGGGGACACTTTCACTCTGGTCACCGCTTATCTCTTGTGCTATCCCCACGCGCTCGGCCGAAAGAAATTACCTTCTCGTCGTAAAAAGCGCGAATCTCAGGACGGTCAAGCGCGTCTACAGCCGATTATACATCGCCGCAGTCTGAAAGGCGCTCCCACCACAACTCAATCCCGACCAGTAATTCCTAAAGCAAGCGCACGGTCCCCAAGCTATTCCGCTGCCTCGAGGCTCGCCCATTTAACGGACCATTAAGACCGCCCGCGCCCCCGGCCAACCTTCAATCGCTTTTAATCGCAAGCGAAAAGGCTAGTGAGCATCACGGACCTGCATACTGAGGTCTATCGTCGTTTCACCGTACTGACACGTAATACCAAACTTATGATCCTCGGGGCAAAACCAGATACATCGAACGAATTGAAGCCCACCAGTTACCGCTTTCAACACCTCGTCAAGTTCGTCGCTCGATATCTCCAGTTGTTTGCGATCCTTCGACCCACGCCGAACCCACCCATCATAACTGTGCGTTACGATGTCGTACGCTTTAATCAACAGATGAATTAACTGCCCCGGCATTAGGCCTCCTGGATTTTTCCTTCCCGGGCTACGTCGATTCAACGCACGCCTAACTTCATGTCGCCAACCGGAACCTTTCTGCTAACAAAACTTTAAAAGCTTAAATTCGCCCACGTAAAGCTCAAACGCTAACAGGGCCGGACGACCGCGCTTTCAAAGATCAAACTGATCAGACTTTCAACTGTCGTGCCGGAAAGCCCGATTTTAAAACCAAAAATAAAACCATACCTTTCCTTGTGTAAGAGCAAAGCGCATACCTTCTCAGGTGAGGCGGCCTGCTAGGCGGTAGAGAACTTGAAACTAATCGCGTTGGAAGGCTCAACTGTGCAGGTTCAGCACAAGCTGCACCGAAAAGAACTTTACCGAAAATCACAAGTTTTCTTCATTACCGGTTTTCTCGGCTTTCTCGAGGATCACGATCGGAACTGTTCCTGTTCCCACCAGCGATCCAATTCGCCGTGGCACATATTCGTCATCACTTGAAGTCGAGCTGACAACTCGTACGGTAACTACACTGTTAAGCGCCACCAAAAAGCTGCCTCCCTACTGCATCGCTAGCCGCTACTCTGAAGCGCATCCAGAATATGCCACCTGGAAAGCTGACACAAAAAAGGTTGGCTTCGGCTTTCCAAAGCAGTACTCGAACCACGAACTCTCCCAACAGCGCTACTCGCTCCGGTCTCAGCCGGCAAACTTTTGGCACCGCGAGACTAGCTACGCTATCGACTGTTTCAGCTGCGGAAAAACATCCGACGCCACAATCATGTGATTAGCTGCGTAGGCCACCGACTATAGCGTAAAACGGTATTGTAAGAGAGGTCTCAGTCGGACTGTCCGTAACCACACGCAATGCCCCACGCACCTGTCCCTCGGGAGCGTCTTTCAGCAGCTCTACAACGATTTTATACTCTTTTCCGGGTTTAGTTTCCTCGGCTTTAGCCGTGACGCTAGGATTCGAGCTCGAAATAGCGATTATCTTAATCGGCTTTTGACCGGCGTTAGTTAACCGTAAAATCCGCTCTGTGGGATGTCCTCGGCCGACGACGCCAAAGGAAACCTGAGGCGGGTCGGCTATCAAGTCGCCGATGACTCGACCAAAGACCGGCACGACCAGTGTCTCTCGACTGGTCACGACCTGGACCGTATCGTAAAAAGGCCCGACCGGCATCGTTTTGCGCAAAGTGATTCGCAACCGTGAATTAGCTTTGCTCGCCTTCGCCGAGGAAATGACTTGCGCCTCGATGTTCGAATTGGAATTGGAAACTCCCCTTATCTCGAAAGGCCCCTCACCCGTGAATACCACCTCAACATCGCGGGTCAGCTCTTGGCCGCGGCGCACCGTACCGAAATTTAACTCCGAAGGCCTTGCTTCGAGTTCTACCCTAATTTGACCTTCCAAAATGAGGTCTACAGCCGGGTTCACTGGGTCGTTGGTATAGACCGTAACCGTACGCGAGCGATAGCCTTTTTCAAAGTGCGTGTCGAAAGTGACATCCAGATCCGTAGATTCGCCGGGCTTGAGTATCTGGCGTGCCGGTTTTCCCGCCGTGCATCCACAAGCGGCGTGGACGGCCTTGATCACGAGGTCTGCTTGACCCGCGTTGCGCAGAGTAAACGCGTGGCGAATAAGCGTACCCTCTAACACTGAGCCAAAATTGTAGCGAGGCGATACCACCTCGATTTTAGGCACCGGAATTGAACTTTGAGAGTGTGAAGATGGCGTCGCAGTCGAGGACTGCTGCGAATCAACTCCCAGAGCCCGTTTGGCGGGAGCCGTATTTTGTCCAGAATCACCAGACGATGGCGTTTGACTTATCGATGATGGCTTGTTAGCCAACGGCGGCCCCTCAGCTCTCGCGCAAAGCACTGCAAGAGCTAAGCACGCCGCTGTAATCCATAGCGCAAACAAGCGGAAGCGACCTACTGACACCATCAGCAACCCAAATCGCTTGATCGATTATCGTCAAATTGGCTCATCGTAGCGTGGCGATCGTGGTAACTCATAACCAGCGCCAGATTAAACGGTCCACCTATCACCACTAATCCATCCAAGTAAATGCAGACGAGCGCAGCGAAAAATCAAATCGCAACGAGCACTATAAGCACCTCAAAGAGCCAAGCGCCAAAAGGCCCCCATACGCACGCCCCGGTCGCTTATCCGGCTTTGCGAAGCTGCCGCACTTCTTCTTTAGGCTCGAAGCGGGTTAGAAAGTCGGTGTGCACGTCGCCGCGCTGAAAGTCCTTGTCGTCGAGAATTTTCAGATGGAGCGGGATGTTCGTCTTGATCCCATCGATCACGTACTCACGCAGGGCTGCACGTGCTCGCGCTATTGCAAGAGGTCGGGTCTCGCCATGCACGATGAGCTTTGCTATCAACGGGTCGTAATGCATCGGCACATGGTATCCGTCGTAGAGCGCGGTCTCGACACGTACACCGAGACCGCCAGGCGGATGGTGATTGGAGACAACTCCGGGCGAGGGCAGATGAGTTTCGGGATCCTCTGCGTAGATCCGGCATTCGATGGCTGCTCCATTAAAGGCGACATCTCGTTGCTTGAGCCAAAGCCGTTCCCCCATGGCAAGCAAGATACTTGCTTTGACCAGATCGACCCCGGTGACCATCTCGGTAACCCCGTGCTCGACCTGTATCCGCGTGTTCATCTCGATAAAATAGAAGTCGCCTGAGTCGCTCAGGAGAAATTCTACTGTGCCGACGTTGGAATACCCGACCACCTCTGCCGCTCGCACGGCGGCACGCCCCATTTTTTCCCGCAGACGGCTGGTCAGAACCGGACACGGTGCTTCCTCGACCACTTTCTGATGGCGGCGTTGAATCGAGCAATCGCGCTCGCCCAGATGGATTACGTGCCGGTAGTTGTCGGCAAGGATCTGAAACTCGACGTGGCGGGCCTTTTCGACGTACTTCTCCAGATACATCTTGCGCGATCCGAACGCGGCTTCGCTTTCAGCCTGAGCCAGCGGAAACAGACGTGCCAATTCGTCGCCGTCTCGCACTATTCGCATACCTTTGCCGCCACCTCCGGCTGCGGCCTTGATCAATACCGGGTATCCGATCCTTTTGGCCTGCTCGAGCGCTTGCTTAAGTTCAACTATTCCGGTACCCTCGCTGCCCGGCAAAACTGGGACTCCATAACGCCGCATTATCCGAAGCGCGCGTGGTTTGTCTCCCATCAGCCTTATGTGTCGAGCTCGCGGGCCGATGAAATGGAGCCCTGAGCGTTGACAGGCCTCGGCGAAGTCCCCGTTTTCTGAGAGAAAACCGTACCCTGGGTGAACAGCATCAGCTCCGTAGGCCCTCGCGGCGCTGATGATCGCGGGAATATTCAGGTAGCTGTCTTCGGCCGCAGCAGGCCCGATACAGACTGCCTCATCTGCCATTCTGGCATGCAAAGCTCGCCGATCCGCGGTCGAATATACGGCGACCGTCTTAATACCCAATTCGCGGCACGCGCGAATTATGCGAATCGCGATCGTACCTCGGTTTGCCACCAAAACCTTTTTAAACACCGTGCTAACCGCTCCGCTCAAAGCTAGTCTTCTTATTCGCGCCTTACCCCGTCTCCAATACCATCAGCGGCTGACCGTAGCCGACGGGCTGTGCGTTCTGACACAGAATTCGGACGACGCGCCCTTCTACTTCGGCCGTAATCTCATTCATCATCTTCATTGCCTCGATAATACACAGTGGCTGGCCTTTTCGCACCATATCTCCCTCCTCAACAAAGGGCGGAGCATCGGGCGAAGGCGCGCGATAAAAGGTTCCAACCATAGGGCTTCGCACCAAAACCTGGTTGGGCGCTAGATGAGGTTCGTCACTGCCCGCGTCTGGCGACGCGTTTGCGGCCACGGCGGGAGCCGAAGCGCGCTGCACCTCGAGCGGTTTAACCGCGCCGATTTTGCCCCCAGCGTGGGTCGTCGGCGCGGAGGAGCCAGCTTGACGCACAAGCCTGATACGACTTTTGCCATCTTCCAGCTCAAGTTCAACCAGGTCGTTCTGGCGCATTAGGGTTACCAAAGCCTTTAACTCTCGAAGCTCCATCGTTTCTGTCCAAGTCCCACCACACGGTTTTAGGAGTTCCCCGGATGGCGACCAGCCTTGCTCGGCTAAAACCGGTTACAACCGGTTCAAATCGCTCACCGATGCCCTGGGTACAATTAAACTAGCCTCTTGCCTTACCGAGCCTTGTTGAGCCGTCCAAGGCTGCTCGGCTGTGGCAAGGCATGCGTTACGAGCCAGTTTTGCTGGCCGCCTTCGAATCGCCACCTAACAAGATCGAAGCAGCCGCGCGGATCGCCAGTACGTAGCTGTCGGCGCCGAATCCCATGATTCTGCCATACGCGATATCGGCGAAAACCGAACCGTGACGCAGCGGCTCTCTGCGGTACACGTTGGTCATATGGACTTCAATCACCGGTACGTGAATCGCAAGAAGCGCGTCGCGGATGGCAACCCCGTACTGGGTGTAGCCGGCAGGATTGATTATGACCAACTTGACGCGCCCCCGTTGCGATTGAATCTGATCGACGATAGCGCCTTCGCTGTTTGATTGAAACGTTTCCACTTCAAGACCTAATTCCCGGCCGAGAGTTCGAATACGAAGATTGATTTCATGGAGGGTCGTTCGGCCGTAAATTTCGGGTTCCCGCTCGCCTAAAAGGTTAAGATTTGGCCCATGGATTACCAAAACAACGTTTTCGTCCTTGGACGTGCTATGTCCTCCTTGGCCTTGGGATAGCTTATCGCTCGCTTCCATTTTCCGACTTCCCTATCGATTACGGATCTTCTCTAGCCTCCTTTGCGGCATTGAAACTTAGCGTTGCGCTTGTTTCAAGAATTAACTATTTTGGGCAGCAGTTAGACGCCAGATCGCCCTAACGCTCTAGTGCCGCCCGGCAATCGAGCGCTCGCTTCTGCACACGAATTGAAAGACTTACTCATTGTCGTAAGCAGCCCGATTGAATGCATGCGGCAACCCAATCAGCGCTGGCCCGGGGCGGCGTTAAGCCTCAGTTATCAGCTCCTAAAAATTCAGTCATTAGAACGAACGTCTTGCATCAACCGCTCATCAGCGTCACTTAACCTCGCTTCCGGCGCACCAGACGCCTTTTTTCCGGCGACGATAATCGTTGCCTCGCCTCGCACGCGTTTTCCGGCATATTTTCTGGCAAGCTCGCCTAGGCTTCCCAAGTGCGCCTCCTCGAATATTTTGGTCAATTCTCGAAGAACAGCAGCCTCGCGGTCGGCACCCAAGATGGTAGCCATATCGAATAGCGCTTGAGCCAAGCGGTGGGGCGCCTCGAAGAAAACCATAGTTCTTGTTTCGTTCACGAGTTTTTGCAATGCCCTTTGCCGTTGACCAGCTTTTGGAGGTAAAAAGCCCTCGAAGCAAAAAGTAGGCGCGCTGATACCTGCAACGGAGAGCGCCGCCGTGAGCGCGGAAGCTCCGGGTACGACGAAAACCGAAAGGCCGGCCTCGCGCGCGCCACGCACCAGTCGGTATCCAGGATCGGAGATTCCTGGCGTTCCGGCATCCGTGACCAAAGCAATCTTGGCACCTTCGCCCAGGCGAGCGAGCAACTCCCGCGCGCGCTCGGCTTCGTTGTGTTCAAAATAGCTCACCAGAGGCTTCTTTATTCCGTGCGCGGCAAGAAGCCGCGCCGTGCGCCTGGTATCTTCGCAGGCAATCAAATCAACTTGCGCCAAGACTTCGAGCGCTCGCAATGTGATGTCCTTTAGGTTGCCGATTGGCGTGGCAACCACGAAAAGCGCACCTCGGTCGATACTAGGCTTTTCTTTCATCGCCTGTTGTAAGCTTGACCTGACGGACTCGGCGTACCACGTTCGAGCTGGCCGTTCCTACGTAGTCTTTACGGTTTAAATTCTCTTTCTCAAAACTTCCGCCACCGAATGGTTCGCGAGCTCGAGCGGCCTGTGCACGCTACAATCGATCGATTAGGATCGTAGGGCAGAAGGTTCAGGCAGTACGGAGGTTGGTTTCGGATGGAGTCGCAAAGGGGCACGTTGCTCATCTCGTGTTTGGATCGCCCAGGGATAATCGCCGGAGTTTCCACCCTTTTATACAACAACGGCTGCAACATTATCGAGTCCGACCAGGATACGGACCGCGACGACGGCCAATTTTTCTGGCGCATCTACTTCGAAAGCATGAACCACCCGATAGCCCATTTGCGCACCATCTTAGCTGCAGAGCTTCCGCGCGTGCTTCAAGATCTTTCTTTGCGTTGGCAGCTCTTCGACGATCGTGACCGCGAGCGTATCGTTATCATGGTGTCAAAATTACCCCACTGCATGATCGATCTCCTAAGCCGCCATCATCTGGGCGAGCTTGGGGGTGACGTCGTGGCGGTAATCAGCAACCACCCCGATTTGGAGCCGTTAGTCAAGCCCTTCGAGGTGCCGTTCTACACCATTCCGGTGGAAAAGGACCGCAAGCACCAGGCGGAAGCTAAACTGCTCGACACCCTAAACCAGCTGAACTGCACACTGGTAGTGCTTGCGCGCTACATGCAAATTCTCACGGGCGACTTTCTGCGCGCCTGGGGCAAACCGATAATCAACATTCACCACAGCTTTCTACCCGCTTTCGTGGGCGCCCATCCTTACCGGCAGGCTTACGAACGTGGTGTCAAACTCGTGGGAGCTACCGCCCATTACGTCACCGAAGAGCTCGACGCCGGTCCGATCATCGCTCAGGCGACCACGCCCGTAACCCATCGCGACACGGTGAAGGATATCGCGCGCAAAGGGAAAGACATCGAGGTAAGCGTTCTCGCCAAAGCGGTCCGCGCTCACCTGCTCAAGCGGGTTCTCGTCCATCGCAACCGCACGATAGTCTTCGAGTAGGCCGCTCAGTCTCGACAGACCTTATGCTTATCGGTCCGAATTTAGCCAAGGCGAGTCGAGCGCAGGCGAACCTGGCTTTTGCGCTAGTCTAGGAGCCACCTTTTGGAAACCAGCGGTAGGCCACAGGTCAACACGTCGCTCCAGACGTGTAAGCGCTTCGGCGGTGCCCCGCGAAACCGTAAGCGTCAACCAGCAACCGAAACCGCCTACTTTAGACGCGCACCGGGACGCTTACTCGGGCTTTTTGAGAATCTCCGTCAACAGGTGCTGAAGGGTAGCCCTGTCAAGCCAAGCGCCATGCTCTTGACATTCGTCAACTTTGATCTCGCCTAACGTAACGGGCTTCAGCGTCTTGCCGCAGACGGGGCATTGTAGTTCAGGCGAACTCTGCAAGCCCATCTTCTTACGAAGCTTCTCCAGCAGCTCCCTGTCGCGCTCAGCCGCCCATTGATCCTCGCGCGCCTTTTCGACGTCGCGCAATTTACGTCCCAGGCGGTCTTTTTCGTCCTCGATGGGCACCCTGGTCTTCATTAGTTTCACAAACCCGCGGACTACTCCACGCAAGCCCACTAGTTCGGCGATCCACGCAGTCAAGTCGCCCCCCGGTTGCGGGCTTCGGCCGCTCAGAGCATTTCCTTGATCAGCTTGCCGCTTCGAGCTTTCTCGACCGTCTCTTCAAATTTCGGCCCGAGGTCTATTCCCATCTGTTGGGCACGCTTTTTTGCCCACAGGCCTACGTTGCGTGAATCTCGGTAAAACGATTCATCGCGCGGCCTTGAGGGGTCAAAGTTTGCAAGCCTTGACGCCTCGCTCTCGACCACAGCAAAGCTCGACAACACCCGTCTAAGCTCAGGCGACCCACAGCTTGGGCAACTAAGTTCAGCCGATGGCTGAGCGCCAAGCACTACATGTGCGCTAATCGTCCCGCATTCCTCGCACTGATACTCGTAAATCGGCATACGCTTTCGGCGGAACTTATCCGATATCGGCAATTACGAGCCTACCCCAATAAACGCTCGATTAGCAATCTCGGAAAGAGAAAGTCATCGTCGTGCCGTCGAACCCAGCGAACTCGAAGAAGCGCTGTCTTTTCTGCCAGGAACTTATCAATCGATTGCGCTAATAAGCTTTTATCGGCTTGCTGTTTGGACTTGGTCGCAGCCTGTTTCAGAGGGACAGCGAGCAAAAACAGGATTTCCTGCAAGAAGGACGAATGCTACCACGCCGATTCCAGCACCACAGACTAGCCAAGCGAAACTCATATAGGCCAAGCCCAGGCCAATTACAGACAAGCTCCACACCGGAAGCACTAATGACGCAACGAAATTAACGAAGTGCGCAAACTTCATTCAAATATCCTCGTGTCGCCTTTCACCTAACTCTTACACGATGCCGATTGAGCACATCATTATCTGCACAGTGGGCTAGTTAAACAGCCCGCCAAAGGGCCAGGGTCGCGGAAAGCTGGTCGCCGGGAACATAGACCACAACTCTCTTTTGCTCGATCAGCGAGTCAGCAATCGATCTGCCGCTGCCGCCGAACTTCGTGCTCGCCATATCGGCCCGCAACAGCGTCGTGCTAGAGAATACCTTGCCACAGGATCCCACATGCCCTGGATGTTCGTCCACAGGGCGACAGCAAGAAGCTTCAGGGCGCTGTGGTGCGCTCGCCCACGGGGACTACTTGCGCCAACACAATCTCGTCACTGCCT
Source organism: Pseudomonadota bacterium (assembly GCA_021324755.1). Classification (GTDB taxonomy): domain Bacteria; phylum Desulfobacterota; class Binatia; order Binatales; family Binataceae; genus JAJPIL01. The sequence goes on along the minus strand of JAJPIL010000022.1, from coordinate 109,757 downwards.
GCGCGATATACTCCCGAGCTCTGGCGAAGGACAAGCCGGTAGTGCTCGGGAAGAGCAAGCCGTGACAACTCCCTGCTCAAGCCGACAATGTAAAATTTACCCCCAGCGAACTCTCGCAACGACTCCGGCCGGAAAACGGGAACCGGTCCACCCCAGTAAAACGAGACCTGGTAGTTCTCTCCGCCCAGGACATACACCTGCGAGCTGTCGGCAATCCTACTGATTTCGGCGACAAAGGATTTGAGCGAATACAGATACGCGTGAGCAGGCTTGAGCACGTCAAGCCAAAGACCCACGCCGGTCAGAGCCAAAAGGCCAATTCCAAGGGTCGAAACCGAATAAAGGCCACGCCATAGCGCTGCGCTGGTCACGGCGACGATGATTGTCGTGGCTACGACGAACGCCAAGAAGCCCAGCGACCGCTGATGGACAAGTTTGGTTAGCAACATCACGTATCCCGCGTCGGTGGGCGCCAAATGGGAAACCAGCTTCGATACGAAAGCACCTTTCATAGTCAAAAGCACCAGGAAGCCGAGCATAAGGCCAAATCCGAGCACGGCGAGGCTCTGAGCTTTGCGGCACAAAGAGCCAACTTCCGAGCCCGTTTCGCGATTATCGGAAGCTTGCGCGAAAACCCAGGCGAGCATCACAGCCATCGACGGATAGGCCGGCAGAACATAAACAGGGCGCTTCGAGCTTGCCAGCGAGAAGAACCCAAGCACGGCTATGACAAGGCTTGCGTGAAGGGAGAGGAAAGACCAATGTTCTCCGCCGCGTCTCCACTGATGCGTCAGTGCCAAGGTCAAAGCCGGCAAACCGAGCGCCATCGGCAGACTACCGGCGATCAATTTAACCGTTGGGAAATAGAACGGCTGATACGCCTCGCCGGTGCCACCCATCGAAGCTGGAAGAAAATGACCTAAATTCTCTTGCATCATATGGACCGAAACAAGTTCATCGCGCCAAACGCGCCAGGCTAGGATATACCACACGCCGCCTATTGCGAGGCCGCCGAACCACGCTATCCAAAAAGACTTTTGCGCAAAAAGACCCAGCGGATTTAATCGGCGCATTACCCTCCACACCAAAAGCGTCAAAGCGCTTAAAACGAGCACCACTGGACCTTTAGTCAACACGCCCAAACCCAGCGCCAGCGCTGTCGCAAGTGCGCGCCCCAAATTTGACCCTCGGTCGTCCAGTTTTGCTGCCAGAATTACCGCCACGAAGAAACAGAGCACCATCAAAGCGTCGACCTCGGCACGCGCAGCCCTGGAAGCGAAGCCGTAGCTGCCGAGCAAAAAGAGATAAGCCATCAAGCCCGCAAACGCTCCCAGTTCTGCGCTGGCGACCGCCAAAGTCAGGCTCGCCACGCCCGCAGCCGCAATCACCGATACCGCCCTGCTCGAGGTCTCGTCGACTCTGCCGCCATACAGTTCGACTGCCAGTGCGGACAACCAAAAATAAAGCGGCGGCTTGCGGCAGATTTCTCCATAGCTGTCACGCGGCGCTATCCAGTGGCCGTTGCGTACTACATCGCGAATGACTCCGGCGAAGTAGGGGTCCTGGTCGCCCTCGAACGGAGAGCTTATGCTCGCAGCCAAAAATACGAGCGCGAACCCGAAAGCTAGAAGAAGCGTCAGTAATTTGAGCCGGCGACAAGCGAACCAAGCATCAAGCGTCCCGCCTTTAGCTGGCTGGTGATGCGGGGAATCGGATGTCACCACTTTTCCAATGCCGTCCGCGCTGTCGCTATAGCCGGATGACATCCTAGTTTCGAGAAATTCGCAGCGGTCGCCATGTGCAACGAGTCGCCAACATTTGAGGGAAGACACAACCCCTTTCAGAAACGGCCGACGTCACCTTGGCGAGGCGTAATTGGGAGGGGCGCTGAAGAAGTAAACACCCTTATCCGGTGCGTAACCCGCTACATCCATCGTTTGACAGTTATGCGCGTATGCAAAGCGGCCGAGGCGGTCAACGACGATAAGTCCAGCCTGCGACCTGGTCATTTTAAGCATCTGATCCAGCGCTTTGATTGCAGCCCGTTCAGGTGGCAGGCGGCGCAGCATGCGCACCGCTTCACGGCACAGCCCCGCCTTCAAAATCGCTTCCCCCACCCCGGTAGCGGAGGCGGCGCCAGTAGGGTCGGCATAAGTTCCCGCGCCGATAATTGCGGAGTCTCCGACTCGGCCTCTAAGCTTGCCGGTGATCCCGCCTGTCGAAGTGGCGGCAACCAAAACTCCCTGGCTGTCCAGAGCACCCGCGCCGACCGTGCCCGCCTCGGACTGAAGGGCCGACCCTCCCGCCACAGCGCGCTTAGAGCTTGCGGCTGAAAGATTCGACAATTTTTGCACCCGAAACTGCTCCCAGCGAGACCGCGCTTGTGGAGCGATTAAATCTTGCGGTCGGCATCGTTCTACGCCCGCTTCCGTGGCCAGACGCTCGGCGCCCGCTCCCACCATCAACACATGCTCGGTGAGCTCCATTACTGCTTGCGCCAGCCGAATTGGGTTTTTAACACGCCGCACAGCGGCAACTGCACCAGCTTTCGGCTGCGCTAGCCCGACCATCACGGAAGCGTCCATTTCGACTTCACCGTCTCTATTGAGCGCGGAACCAAAGCCGGCGTTGAACACCGGCGAGTTTTCCATCGCGACCACTGCTCGCACCGCAGCCTCGAGCGCGTTTCCGCCCTGCCGAAGCCATTCCGAGCCTTCACGCACCGCTTGCAGCATCACCTGCTTTCGTTGCCTAAGTTGTTCGGTACTGCTGCGGGCACCGGCTCCGCCATGAATCAGCAACACTAGCGAACTTCGTCTTGCCATCGCCGACTGCGCCGCACTCTCTGTCGACAAAACTACCGCACTTTTATCTTTAACGAGTAAGCCATGCCGTTTTGTTGCCTGAAGCGCTCGAGGCGCATTATTCGATAGCCCGCATCAATCCGAGAATTGATCGCTAAACTTACCCTGACTTGACTTTCGGTGTTACCCGCTTGTCTTGCACCCGTGGGCGTTTACTTTTTGGCCTCTTTGCTCTCCTTCAACTGGCGCTTCCAGTCAAGCCGTCGCGCCTCTGCGCCAGCCGCCTCGGCTTCCTTAATCATCCCCTTCTTTTGATAGAACATGCTCAAATTAGTGTAGGCGAGGACGTCTTCGGGAAATATTTCGATGTGCTTTTTTGTGACTTCAATTGCCTTATCGAGGTCGCCTTTCGCCTGGTAGCACATCGCAAGGCCATGAAGCGCGTCGGCATAGGATGGGTCTAGCGCCAAGGCTTGCTCGTAAAGCCGGATCGCCTCGTCGTACTTCTCTTCGGCGTAAAGATCCACGGCTTGGTCGTAAAGTTCCTCCTTAGTTGCCATCCTAAACCTCCAGAGCAGTCCGCCAAAACGCTGTCCAAGATATCCTCAAGCGGCCAAGCTCACCTATCAAAGTAGAGCATGCAAGCGCGCAGACAGTTGGGCAATAACGAGCGCCGCGTTTAGGGCACCGCAAAGTCAAGGCTCAACCGTCTGCGCGCTGGCAGGACCTTGCAAACAAGAGCTCCATCGTCCTGCCGAAAAGCTAGGCGGCAGGCGCGCTTCTATCGCCAGTTGCAGATTGAAAACGCACCGAGCGGTCCTATCGTTCGGGGTCAATCAATACGCCAGGGTTCAGGATGCCCTTCGGATCGAGTTCGCGCTTGGCTGCACGAAGCACTCGCGCAAACCCCTCGGGACGCTGCTTATCGTACCAGGGGCGATGGTCGCGTCCAACGGCATGATGGTGCGTGATCGTACCGCCCAAGCGGATTATCGTGTCGGAAGCGGCCTGTTTGATTTCGTCCCACATTTCGATCTCAGCTCCCGGTTTGCCCGGAGCGAGCACGGTGTAATACGGAGCCGGCCCGTCTGGGTATACGTGGGTGAAGCGACATGAAACCGTTCCGGCGCCGCACACACGCGCTACGGCTTGCTCGGTAGCTTCCATCACCTGGCGGTGGAAATCTTCGAAACGATCCCACGTGATAGCGGTTTCGAACGTCTCCGTGATAACGCTCATCGCGATAAGCGTGTCGCGCACGTAAGGGGCGTTAAGAAAGGTTTGCCGCCAAGCGCCCGCACGCCCCTCGTGAGTTGCCTGGTCCTTTCTTTCGGTCGGCACCTCGGCCACGCCGCCGTAGTCGGCGCAGCATTCGAGCGCCCGCGCCAGCCAGGCGTCAACCGGATGGTCGGCCGACTCGAAGGCCAGCACCAATACCGCCGTGCTGCCGTCGCCCGCGCCAGCCGTTTGTGCCTCCAGCGGGTCTAAAAGCCGGCAGTTTGCGGGATAAAGACCGGCTTGCGAGATGGCGCGCACGGCCTTTGCTCCAGCCATAAAGTCCTTGAAACAGACCGACGCACCGGCGCGGAACTTCGGCCGATCCTGAAGACGCATCCAGGCCTCGGTAATTATTCCCAGCGTTCCCTCTGAACCGATAAACAGCCTGTCAGGACTCGGACCTGCCCCGGAACCCGGCAAGCGGCGAGACTCGATTATGCCGGTGGGACAAATTACACGCAGCGACTCGACAAAATCGTCGATATGGGTGTAGAGCGTGGCGAAATGGCCACCTGAGCGGGTCGCAATCCAGCCGCCGAGAGTGGAAAACTCGAAAGACTGCGGAAAATGGCGCAACGTCAAACCGTGAGGGCGCAACTGATCTTCCAGTTTTGGCCCCAGCACGCCCGCCTGAATCCGTGCGGCGCGCGAGGTGCGATCTACCTCCAGCACTCGATCCAAGTTGCGCAAATTGATCGTCACCACACCTCGATAGTATGAATCGCGAGGCGGCTCTACGCCTCCCACAACGCTACTGCCGCCGCCGAAAGGTATAGCTGCCAAATTTTCCCGCGCGCACCATTCCAGCACCCGGATGATGTCGGTCTCGTTGCGCGGATAAGCGATTACGTCAGGAGGATTCGGAAACTCGCAGCGAAAAGCCCGCACCAGATCTCTAAAGCTTTTGCCATAACTGTGCAGCGCCCGGTCGTATACATCCTGCGAGCATATCGATGCCAGCTCTGCCGGTGGCTTGACCCGAGGTGGACGAAGCTTTACGTCCGCAATCGTCGGCGCCGGCCGAATTTTTAGCTCGCTAAGACCAAAGCGCTGCGCCATCCGCGCTGCAACGCGCTGTTGTTGCTCGGGATTGGGTCCTTGTCCCTCGTAACCCCATCCCCAAAACTTAAGCCTAGCTTCCCCCATAACTAGCGAGCCTCCTTAGGTCCGATTCTCTTCTCTCGTTCTTCTGCTGCGAGCCGCGAAGGCTCTGTTCCTGCGAGATTAGGCGCGCAATCAATTGTCTACCATCCGTTGACCCGGCGCAATCGCTGCGCGCATTCCGGCTCTTCGTCAGCCGGTCGCATCGACGAGCGCGATCTTGTTTATGGAAACGCCGAGCAACTCTTTGCTGTCGATCCTTATTAGACCATCGAAACATAAAGCGCCCTGTACGCATTTGCCGATCAGCGCCAGAATGGCGCTAAAATAAAGCAGTTCTTGCCGACTAGTCGCGTTTGTCCGGCAGTCGAAAGCTCGTTCAGCAGGGAGGCATCAAAAAGCAATGGAATATACCAAACTAGGTAAGACGGGCCTCACGGTCTCTCGGCTCTGTCTTGGATGTATGTCCTACGGAGACAAGCGATGGCGCCAATGGGTTGTCGGCGAAGAAGAGGCGCGCCAGCATTTTGCTTTTGCGCTCGAGGTTGGAATCAACTTTTTCGACACCGCTAATGTCTATTCGCTGGGCGTCAGCGAAGAGATAACCGGGCGCCTGCTCAAGCAGATGGCGCGACGAGACGAGATCGTGATCGCCACGAAAGTTTACGGGCAAATGGGCAAGGGGCCAAATCAGCAAGGGCTTAGCCGAAAGCATATAATGCAGGCGTGCGAAGACTCGTTGCGCCGTCTACAGACGGACTATATCGACCTTTACCAGATCCATCGATGGGACTTCGACACACCGATCGAGGAGACGCTCGATGCGCTGGACGCGCTGGTGCGCGCCGGCAAAGTGCGCTATCTGGGCGCAAGCAGTATGGCCGCCTGGCAGTTCGCAAAAGCGCTGTTTCTGGCCCGCGAGCACGGATGGCATCAGTTCGTCTCGATGCAGAACCACTACAACCTCGTTTACCGCGAGGAAGAACGGGAAATGATCCCGCTCTGTATCGACCAAGGCATCGCGGTAATTCCGTGGAGTCCGTTGGCACGAGGCTTTTTGACCGGAAATCGCACACGCCAAACTCCGACCCCGACGCTGCGTGCTGCAACCGATGAGTTCGGCCAGAAACTCTACTACCGCGAAAGCGACTTTAAAGTGGCCGAAACGGTGGCTAAAGTGGCTGAACGACGCGGAGTAGGCCCAGCACAAGTCGCCTTAGCTTGGATTTTGCAGGCGCCTGGCGTCACAGCGCCGATCGTTGGCGCAACCAAGCTCGACCATCTAAAAGACCTGGTAAAGGCGCTTGACCTTAAGCTTACCGCCGACGAGGTGGCCGAGCTCGAAGCTCCCTACGAACCCCATCCAGTGTTGGGACACGATCAGCCGACGCCGGCCCGGATGCTCAAGCGCGCAAGCTAATACGGCTACGGTCTTGGGGGCCGGCTTAAGCTTTACTGGTCGCTGGTAAAAATTTCACACGAGCAGGTAGGGCTGGCTAATACGCGTAAAATGGCGAGTTGCCCGAGATAGAGGGGTTCTGGCCGGCAATACCAAAAAAGACCGGGCGGCCAAAGAAAAACGGCAACCCCCAGTCGAACATACCCGAAAGCGGCCCGCCCAAGTCGTTGAACGCCGTATTGCCGCCATTATTCGCAGCAAAGAGGGTCTGGGCATTGGCTATTTGGAAAGTTACGGTCCCGCTCTGGTTGTTAAAGCCAGTATTGATCGCCGAGGCTTGATAGGTACTCGAGGGGCAGTAAAAGCCCGGGTCGGACGGGCAAGTAGCAAGGCTTGGATCCGGGAAAAACAAGGCGTTGGAACCCGTGTCGAGAAAGCCAGGATAATTTTGCCCGTTGAAGGTTGTGGTCAGCATGCCGGATGAATCCAGCGTATACACAGCAGCGCTCCCAAGACCGTTGTTCGACTGCGTGTTGATGCCGAGCAGCATCGAACCCGTAACGCTCTGAGCGCCGTCCGCCGGGATGCTTGGCAGATTGATCACCACTCCGTTGTTATCAGCCGGCAGTGAAACTACAGGATTTTCAGCCTGCTCGTTAGCCGCCACGGGCACGACCGAGCAAGCGCTTGCGTTTCCGCTCGGGCAGGCGTAGTAGCCGGGATTACCCGAGCCTGGAGGACTGGCGCACGCGGGGCAATCGTTCTGAAAGACTCCGACTCCAAGGATACCGTTCGCGCCCACGATCTGGGGCGAGTTAGCGATAGTCGGATTCAGGGCGCTTTGCAAGCATTGGCATACCTGGGGTGGAGACGACCCGCTACATTCAGAGGACGTCGGAGAAGGTGGAGCGGGAAAGTTGGGATCGTTCATCACCTGGATCGGAACGTTGACCGCCGGCTCTTTGCCCAGAATTACTGCAGCGGTCTTCATCGGTCCCCAAGTAGTGAAGGAGCCAAAATAGGCGCACTCGACAATCGTCTCGCCCGAAGAAGTAGTTTCTGGGGGCAAGTTAACACTTATCTGCGAAGCGAAAAGCCGCAAACCATACGAGCCAGTGTCGACCACGATTCCGTCGATTGTCTGACACTGGGACGTTCCGGGGGCGCATATCGTAACACTTGTGAAGGGGCTGTTTACTGAGTTGCCCGTGGGCCCAGAGTTGACCGTAAGCTGCATCACATTTGCCCCTGGGGGTGTCGGCCCCACCACGCTTCCCCCTCCTTCGCCGCTGCCCGAAGTGCCGCAAGCAGAGAAAACCAGCGCAACAAGTAACAGAAGTAGGTTCTGACGCTTCACTGTATTTGGTCCTCGCTTACACCCTGTGGAATAAGTCCAGGCGCTATCGCTCGGCCCCAGTACGCACCCATCGGCCCGCCAGTTTCGACGACAAGATTTGGAGTTCTCACCACCGACGCATGTAAACGAACAGGTGCCTGGGCAGCGTTATCGCGAAATTCTGTATAGTAAGAGCCCAGAAGAGAGAACAAATTCGGCGGATGTGGCCCGCGCCACGAAACACCAAACACCGTGCCGTCCGGGCCTACGTACTCGCGCACTTTTGTGCCATCGGGCGCAACAATTTCGTGTACCGTATAGCCGCTCCCCGAGATCGTCCTGAGCTGACCCATAAGTTGCCGACGGTCCTTTTCAATCGTTGCCGCATTCTCACCCAACACAGCCTGAGCAGGTCTCGCCCCTAAAGTGAACGCCAGACCTATCGCCGCCTGAAGAAAAGCGCAAATAAGCCGCATAAGGCGTCGCTGCGAGACGTCCGCCCCGCTTTGTTTTTCGGCTGAAACACTCACCAATTTTTCTCCTCGGTGGAATAACGCTTTAAACAGCAACTCCCAATCGGACCGATACCCATTCGCTATGTCGACACTTCGCGATTTTATCACGGTTTTAGCGTCCTCCAGACCCAGCCTCCGCAGCTTGCCATTCGCAATCAACGTTCCACGTGATCCGCCTTTTCGCTGAAAAACCCTCATTGGCCACGCAAGCAAACAAAACTGGATCGGCCAATTCATCAGCAAAAGCGCGCTTTTACGTTAATAAGTCACCATTTACATGCAAGTTGCGAAACTCTATCGGTCCTGCCGCTTAGTTTGGTGATTCAGTTAATCTAGATTAACCCTTCGCACACCTCATGAGCCCTCCGGTGTCAAAATATTGGCGTCACCACAGCAAGCCGCCAAAACGTGGGCATTGAACTGCTATCTTTTGGCCCCAGTTTTTACTGATGGTCGGTACGGCTTGCAATAACGTTTTGTAGAGAGGCTTGCCAACTTCTTAGATAAGGCCACAACTCAAGATGAGATTAACTGAAAAAGACCTCGAGTTTATGCGCGAAGCGCTAGCCGAGGCAAAGCTAGCCCTGGCCAGAGGAGAGGTGCCGGTCGGAGCGGTAGTGGTTGTCGAAGATAAAATCGTCGGTCGGGGGCATAATCAACCGATCTCGCTGCGCGATCCGACGGCTCATGCGGAAATCATTGCGATTCGCCAGGCGGCCGCTACGCTGGGAACCTACAGGCTCGAACACGCCATCCTTTACTCTACGCTCGAACCCTGTGTGATGTGCGTGGGTGCAATAATTAACGCTCGGATTCCAATTCTCAAATTCGGCGCTTGGGATGAAAAAGCGGGCGCTGTTGGTTCGGTTTACGATCTGGGCCGAGACGGGCGTCTAAACCATCGAATCGAAGTTTACCCGGCGATAATGGCCGAGGACTGCGCGCTAATTCTGCGCGATTTCTTTCGCGCCCGGCGCTCCACGAAAGCGGTGTCATATAGTGGGATGCGACCGAAGTCGCCGCATTAACGGCACATCGCAAACAACGGTTGCCGAGGCTGTCAAAGGCAAAAACCGCTTAGTTGCCCAGCTCTTGCTGAGACCGAAGCTCGATAAAGCGCTTGAACAAAAGCCGCATCGTATCGATATGCTGGACGCCGATTAGGGCAAACTCCCCGAGCAAGAAGCTTGGGTATCCGACGGCCGAAAATCTATCAGCCTCCAGCTTATGGGTCAAAAGACGAGGGGCCATGCGATGGCTCAGTAAGTCGGCCAAAAATTGTCGTGGCTCGAGCCCAACGTGCTGAGCAAGTTCGACCAACACTTCCGGTTGCGAGATATCGCGACCGTGCTGGCAAAAAGCGTCGAAAACGGCGGCATGGTAGGCATCGAATACGCCTTTTTCGCGAGCGATTTCAGCCCCTTCAAGGGCTAGCTGCGAATCAACCCAGCGTTCTGGAATAACTACATCTACGCCCGTTTCCGCCGCAACCATCATGATTTTCGCTCTTTCCGCTTGGGTCAAAGCCCTTCCTGAGCGCACCATCCCTAAGCGAAGAGCGATAGGAACTCCCTTCCACAAAGCCTTGAAACCGAGTTCTCGCTCGAGCTCGCCAACAATCCGCCAAGCGATGTAGCAGAGCGTCGAGGCGTAATCGTAGTAAACAGGTATTACAACGTCCATCGTCTCGATAACGCAGCCACCGTCAACAAATCAGCGTACACTTCGCCACGAGCTGGCGAAACATTCGTTGCTACCGCGTTCATGCCGAAAACAAAGCTACTTTGCGTGTGACGCAACTGAGGCCCCCAGTTGCTGGCTTTTGCGCGCCCGGGCCACACACAGTTTTGGCCCGTTAATGTTCTTGAAAAAACGCGCCAGCCAATTCCCGCTTCCGTCAAGGTAATTATTCAATTTAGTCACAGATAACGACTTTGGCGAGTCGAGTATACATCACCGTTGCTGTGTAGCAATCGAGCTATTTAATCCTTCGTCTCGGGATGGGTAATCCTGTTGGCGTGTATAGACCACCGCCAATGCCGCCAGCGATCTATGCGGCATCTGAAAATAAAAGGCGGTTTTAAGGCCGCGCCCTACAAAAGGGTCGTCAAGTCGTCGCAGCCGAAAGCAGACTAGTCGAGGATTTCGACCTCGTCAGGGAAGAGAAACGTGGTCGTCCCGTCATCAAATCTCACCAGGTACATCTGGCGGCCCAAATTCTCGACATCCTTGATAATCTCAGCCGACTCCTTAAAACGGACCCGACCTCCTTTGTCGCGTATTGGCTTTATTATCCGGCAGCGCCTTCTCGCCGCTGGTTCCTCTGCACACATTGTGTCAATCACGATTTCGACCTCAGGATGCGGTTAACGCACTTGAATTGTAACTACGCTAGCCACCGTAGTCGTATGAGGGCAGACGCAATAACTATGCCTCCTCGCTCATTAAGACGCTCAATCCTGGCGTGTAGTTCAACTGACTCGGACGTGCTCGGGAAAAGTGTTCAATTATTTAGCGCAATTTCAGTAACTACCCTCATTGCCTATTTTGCTTTGGGCTATAGAGTATGCAATAACTTGCGCTTATTCGGCAGCTTAATTGGGCGCGAAAAGCGTCAAAGAAGGTCACTGCGGAAGGAGTATTAGCACCAGCGTGCCAATTGCGACCTCAAAAGCCTTCTTCGACCGCAACGGCGCGAATTTTGCGAGAATTTTGCGAATCGATAGCCAAACGCAATTGTCGGCTGAAGAACGAGCGTAACTCGCCATGACCGTCATGCCGATATGCGTCCTTCAAGAGCGCACAAACGGCAGCCAGACGGTCATTCGACCACCGACTCAAGCACCTTTCCGCTTTTCGCGTCAGCCAAATTAAGCTTGAAAGGCGCAGTCACGCTGAAAGACCTTTTTGCTTGCTCGATACCGTCCTTGATATCCGCGAGGAATTTTTCTTTTGCAAAAGGCGGCATCTGGTCCATCGGGAAGTCGCTGAGCAGGACGTTCGCTTCGAACTGTGAGGGCCACTGCACGGCTTTGACCCGTGAACCTGCAATAGGCAGCTGGCGCACCATCGCCTCGATCGCACCGGCAAAGGTCTTAGTGGGCTCCTGAGGTTGTTCAGCCGCTTGACTTGTCGTAGAAGTTTGCGGGGCTGCATTTGCGCTTTGTTCGACATTCTGCGTGCTAACTGGAGCGCCAGCTTCGGCTAAAAGGTCGCGCACCTGTTTTCGCGCCCGGTCATCGGGAGCAAGCGCCAACGCGTGCTTTAAGGCTTCTTGGGCCTTCGCAGCCTGTCCCATCTGGATGTAGGCCACGCCCAAATTAAAATAGGCTTCGAAAAAGTCTGGCTTTATTGCAAGGGCTTTATTGTACTGAACAATGGCTTGGTCGGGATTACCGGTGTAAAGATAGAGCGTCCCCAGGTCTGTGCGCACGGCAGGATCGTCGGGCTTCTGTTTCAGGTAATGCTCGTAGGCGGCCGTCGCTTCGTCGTAACGGTGGCGGTCGTAGTTGATGTTGCCCATACCCCGCAGGGCCGAAAGATTATCTGGGTCAAGCTTAAGCACATGAGCATAAGCTTGCGCGGCTTGACTGTAGAAACTGGGGTCAAGCAGCGCTGCACGGTAGGCAACGTCGCCGTACTGAGTCCAGGCCGCTACGTCATCAGGGTGTTGTTCGGCTTTGGTCCTTACCTGCTCGATAAACTTTAGCGCTTCGGGCGGGAGCTCCACCTTAGGATGGCCTGCGGGCAAGGTCATACCTGAAGCCTGTACGCTTTGTGCCCCAGTGGAAGTTGCCGTTTGGTTGACGATGGTATCGAAGCGCTGCTCGCGAACCACCAAGACCCAGGCGATGAGCGCACCGGCGACGACTAGACCTGAAAAAACCGAAAGAAACCCAACGTCAGCTCCAGGCTTACTCGCTTTCCCGCTAGCCGCCGGGTATCCGCGGCTGCTCAAACGATGGCCGCATTGCACGCAAAATTTAGCCTGCGCCAACAATGGGGCGCCGCACTGAGGACAAAAACGCATCCTTAATTCAGCTAATTATGTGAGATTCTCAGCTACTCGCGCCTTTCGACGGCGCTTCCACGTGTGCCTTGCCTTTTTTCGCCTTCCCTCGCACCGTCAAGTCGTCCATCCAGTAGCGCTGCCATTCGAGCAGATAACTTAACGAACGAAGGTCTTTCATCCTATCCAAGTAAACCATTCCATTGAGATGGTCGACTTCGTGCTGGATTACCCGAGCGTGAAAATTCCGGGCGACAAATTCCAATTTTTCACCTTGCCGGCCTAAGGCGCTGACCCGCACGGCTTTGAATCGTGGCACCTTTCCGCGCAACTCGGGTATACTCAGACAACCTTCCCAATCTTCCTCGGTCTCTTCCCCCACCGGCACCACGACCGGATTTATAAGGAAGGTCAACGGGATACGCTCGATATGCGGATAGCGCGGATGGTCGGTTACCTCCAAGACGGCAACGCGCTTTGGCACGTGCACTTGAGGGGCAGCCAGACCTACGCCGTCGTACTCGCGCATCGTTTCGACCATATCGTCGAGCAGGCGCTGAAAGTCAGCGCTCGATATTTCGCGCGGATCGACTTCACGCGCCGTCTGTCGAACTACGGGGTTACCTAGCCGCGCAACTTTAAGAATCACGGTCCAAACCGAACTTCCTCCTGTTTAGCCTATTACCTCGACCTGCCACGCGCTTGACTGGAGCAAAAGGCCCCTTGCCAGGTCGTCCGGCAAATAATTCGCGGTTCGTACGCATAAAGTCTAGCCGACCATCAGGTCGAGCGCCTTTTCTATCGGCTGAGCGATGCACGTAAAGATTGGAGTGTCGCGCAACGTATAGCGGCTAGCCTCGGTCTCGCGCAACTCCATTACTAGGTCAACAAAATCCGTAGGCGAGTCGCTCTCAAAAGCGACGACGAACTCCTGATCGTCAAGCCCAAAGGAATAGGTCGTATTGAGTTTAACGGACGGATAGCGGTGACCGACCTCGATATGCTCATCCATCATTCCCTGCCGAGCATGCTTGCTCAACTGATACCATTCGCGGGTCTTGACGAACGGATAAACGAACAAATATTTCGCGCCGCTTGGCACGAGTTTAATCCGCGAACCCTCGGAGCCTGGATGCTGATGATGTTCGACATAGATAGAACGTCGAGTCACGGCAAGGAAGCTGTGGGTCAGGCTTAGGTAGCGGCCAAGCTCGGTTGCGAAAAGGCGCGCTTGCATATCCTGCAACAAATCGAGATTTGAAGCGATCCGCCAAAGCAAAAGCTCTGCGTCTGCGCGAAGGCCAACGGTGGAGTACGAGCGGACGATAAGTTGCCCGTCGTACTCGCGCACGACCGAGGCAAACTCTTCCTTACCGGACTGCTTGCTCGCGCGGTCCAACCGGCGAAACGCTGGGTCTAACTTGTAAAAACTGAAGCTTACGAACTGTGGCTGGGGTTTCGCCTCCATTAGTAAACTCCTGTATGTGACTTACCAAAATCCCTTACTTTTCAGTGTTCATTATAGGCAAACGAGCAGTAAAAAACATGAAGCCAGCTATCCTTACGGAGAGTGCAGAACAAGCCGTCTCAAGATTTACACCTAAGCTGAACTGGGGGTGGCTTGGGCTGTGACTACGGGGGCGGGATTTCGCCGACCTGGTAAACTACTTCCTTGCCGCGCACGCGGACCTGCCAAAAGGCGTAGAAGTCGCGTATTCCGGGAAGATACGAGATTAACCAGCGTCTACGAACATGCGTGTTAGACCCGTCATAGGAAAGCGCCAACTTGAAGTACTCGCGCGCAATTTGGTACTGGCCCGAGCAAAGATAACTGCGCCCCTTTTTACCGTAAAAACTTGCGAGATGATGGCGCACGGCGTGAACCTTCTCTGGGTCGTCGCGCCAAATCTCCTGTAGACAATGAAGAAGAAGCCGATAATTGTGCTCCACCGATGGCCCCCGTGGCGGTTTGGCAGGCCGCCGGTATTTGACTAGGCTTTGCGCTATAAAGTGGGGAGGTGAAAGTCGCGCAACCCTTGCGAACGCTTCAAAGTCCTCGTGGTAATTAGCGCGAAAGGATAGGTTGAATCCGCCGGCTTTCACAAGCAGCTCTTTAGCCATTAATACGGTCGAGGGATAGGGAAAAGGTTGGTCATAAAATGCCAGAACAGTTAGGTCGAGCTTGGGATTTCTTTTAGAGCGCTCCGCTTCCCAACGCTTACGGAGCGCGTCCTTTTCCAAGACCCGCCCGCCTTCATCGACTAACGCGAAATCCGAGTAAATAAACCCTACCTGTGGATTACTAGCGGCGTAATCCAGTTGAACCTCGAGTCGGTTTGGATACCACGCATCGTCGGCGTCGAGAAAAGCGATCCACTCGCCTTGTGCTAGTTCTACGCCGCGATTTCGCGCGGCACTGGCGCCCTGATTCGCTTGGCGCTCGTAACGCACCCTGTCACCCATCTGGGCAACGACGCGCCCCGTCCCGTCGGTAGAACCGTCGTCTACCACGATAACCTCATAAGGCGCATAGGTTTGCTCAAAAACGCTTCTAAGCGTTTGTGCTATGTAGCGCTCGGCATTGTAAGCCGGAATGACTACGCTTACCTTCGCCGCCACTTCGACGTCTTTTCTTTCGCAAACAAAGTTCGAAGCTTACTCTACCGTTTTTTGCGCTGGCACAAGCAAGCGTCGCTCACAACCGCTTATAGCGTAACGGCATTCCCTTCTCAGCGTAAAACGCGTGGTGGGCCCGAAGTCGCGCAACTAGCTTTGTATGCCTAATCTTGTCAACTCTTGTAGCTTTTGGCCAGCCGGCATAGAATAAACCAGCGTACAGGGTGCATTTCGGCTGCGTTCGGCTCGCACCGGCTCCATGAGTATATGGTGGTGAGCGAGAACAACAAAGGGGCGCAATCTCTTGCCGCTGCGGCGCGAGAGCCCTTTGCTTGGTCGCGAGCACGGATGGGGCGTGCGAGCCAGAGCCAGCGGCTTGTGGTAATGTCTAACCGCGCACCGGTCGAAGTGGTTGGCGAGGGCCCCAACCAAGTTACCAGACCAACCATAGGCGGCGTATCCAGCACTTTCGTGCGTTTGCTCGAACATCACGGCGGACTCTGGATAGCGTGGTCTGGGGGCAAGACTGCCCATCGCTTGGCAATGCCTTCGCCAGATACCTCGCGCTATACGGTGTTGTTGCTGGGGCTGGAGGAACGCGAAGTTACGCATTACTACCACGGCTTGTGCAACCGCGCGCTATGGCCGCTGATGCATCTGATGCCTCAGATGTGTCACTTCGAGGGGTTAGACTGGACTTACTACCAACGAGTAAACGCTTCATTCGCTCATTTGGCGGCGGCCGAAACCGTACCTGACGATATCGTGTGGGTCCAGGACTTCCATCTTGCGCTCGTACCGAGCATGCTGCGCAAGTTGCGAGCTAATTCAAGAATCGGCCTTTTCTGGCATGTGCCTTTTCCCCCGGAGCCGATTTTCCGAATCTTTCCGTGGCGCGAGGAACTATTGCGTGGGATGCTCGGTGCTGACCTGATAGGCTTTCATACCCGTTCGTACACCGAGGAGTTCCTAACCGCTTGCGAGCGCGTGCTCGAACTGCAGGTGGAGCGCAAGGCGGGCGTGGTCAACTATGAAGGTCGTCAGGTAAGCGTGCGCTCATTTCCGCTAGGGGTGGCTGCGCAGGATTTTGCCAGGATCGCCGCCTCGGAGCAGGTGCGCGAGCATGCGCTGCGCATTCAGAAGTCGCTCGGCACGCCCCACATTATCCTTGGTGTCGATCGCCTCGACTACACCAAAGGGATTCCCGAGCGGCTTACGGGTTTCGAGCACTTTCTTGAGCGCAATGCGAAATACCACGGCCGTGTCACCATGGTGCAAATCGCGGTGCCTTCGCGCGAGCGGCTGGCCGTATACGAGCAGCTTCGCCGTGAAGTCGAGCAGATTGTGGGGCGAATAGTCGGTCGCTTCTCGTCCAACGGATGGGTTCCGCTGCGCTACCTTTACACGCGCTTCTCGCCCGAAGAGCTCATCGCCTACTACCGGGCAGCGGACGTTGCGCTGGTAACCTCACTTCGCGACGGAATGAACCTGGTCGCCAAGGAGTACGTAGCTAGTCGCATCGACGACACTGGCGTACTGGTGCTGAGCGAACTTGCCGGCGCCGCCGAGGAGCTGGTCGAGGCGGTTTTGGTGAATCCATACGACGTCGAAGCGATCGCGCTTCGGCTCAAGGAAGCTCTGGAGATGAGCCCCGAGGCTCAAGCCGAATCGATGCGCGCGATGCGAGAAAAGGTCAACCGCAACACGCTTGAGCGCTGGGCTGAAGCGTTCTTAACCGCGCTTTGCGAAAGTTCTTCCCTTGCCGAGCGAGCTATTGTCGACGCCCCAAGCCACTGAGCGACCCCAGCCGCTACCTGCCAACCTGTTGTTCGAACTCGTAATTAGAGGCGCGACGCCGTTACTTTTAGCCCTAGATTACGACGGCACGCTTTCGCCGATCGTGCCCGACCCGGCAAGCGCCGTGCCTGCTCACGGAGCCAAGGAGGTATTAAAGCAGCTCGCGTCGCACCCGGAGCTGGTGCGAGTTGCAATCGTTAGCGGGCGCGACATCGACCAATTGTGCGCTTTCCTCGACGAGACTAGCGGAGTTGCGCTGATCGGCGTGCACGGGCTCGAGATGATGGAGCCGAGCGGTGCCCGCCGAATCGTCGGACAGCTCGGAGAGGATGCGTTAAAGGCGCTTGAAAAAGTTCGCCAATGGCTTGCAGACAACGTTCCTCCAAATGCTGGTTTTCTGGTAGAAGAGAAGCGCTTTTCAATTGCCCTCCACTACCGCAACGCGCAAAAGGACCAAGTCAAGCCGATAGTGCAAGCACTCGAGGATTTCATTCGACAAAACACGCCTGAGCTTCGCGCAGGACACGGTAAGATGGTGATTGAAGCGCTGCCAAAAGGCGCGAGCAAGGGCTGCGCAATAAGACTTCTTGAGAGCTACTTCAAGGACACCAAAACAACGGTCTATTTCGGCGACGACATTACCGATGAAGACGCCTTCTACGAACTTCGCAGCCGAGGAGTAACCGTTAAAGTTGGAGACGATTCACCCAGTTGGGCGAAGTATAGAGTGGAAAGCCCAGCGCAAGTTGTTCAAACGCTAAACCTTTTGGCAGACGCGATTAAACGTCAAAAATCTACGTGACTAATTGACCCTCGCCGTACCTGGCGGATGCATCCCTGAGCCATCCCCCTCGTTGCAGATTACAAAAGCCGACCAATTGCGAAGCTCAACGCGCCGCGTTCTTTTTCAGGTAGGAAAGAATCGCCCTTTTTTCCTCTTCACTCAGCGCAGGAAGGCCGGCTTGCCTCATCCGCGCGTCCATCATCTCTACTTGGACCTCCCACATGGCACCAGTAAGCGAACGCGGCGAGTAGGCTGTATGACACTGCCCGCACCTAGCCACATACAGCCGCGCGGCATAGCTTTGAGCATCCGGCAGGTTTTGACGGCAGCCCCAAGACATTATCCACCACGCCATAATCAGTCCAAGACGAGCTTTACTGAACGGCCAACGCAGTGCGCTGCTTTGCACTTCTAGAAAATCTGCCCGTCAAAACGACTCTAGACTTGCGCAAGCTTCGCCATAGCGAAGCGGTTGTGAGCCGGCGCAACCTCCGTGCTTTGGGAGCGGCGCGACACAGAGTGCCCTGACAACTATCAAGTCACTACGCTTCGCCCGAGCAGCTGAAAGCTGTACCGAAGCGTAAAACATGCCGGTCGGTGAACGTGAGCTCTAGCCAGGGGAGACTAACCACGCTCAACTCGCACGAGTTCGACTTGCGCATACTTGAGTAGCTCGGCGATCGTATGAAATTTATACTCGCTCTCGTAAAAGATGGTACGAATCTTGACGTTAACCAACACCTTAAAGCAGTGCACACACGGCGTGTGAGTGACATATATATCGGCGCCGGCGATCATGACGCCGTTTTTCGCGGCCTGCGAGATCGCGTTAATCTCGGCGTGGATACTACGGTAACAATTGAGTTCCGTCTCACCGTAAGGTGTTCGCGACTCGTAGATCAAACATCCGACGTCGGTGCAATGCGGAAAGCCGCTGGGCGCGCCGTTATAGCCGGTGGCTAGTATATTGCGCTCTCTGACTATTACCGCCCCTACTTTGGCACGGGGACAGGTCGAACGCTCGGAAACCTGACGAGCGATAGTCATAAAGTATTGGTCCCACGTCGGCCGCTCCATACACATCCCCCTCTAAAATTATTCGAGAAGCGCTACAAAGCGACACGTCGCGGCCGTGGGTTCATCGCGTGTGTCCGCGTGCGCCAAGCACCGTCGCTGAGGGCTCCTCGCCTTTCTTACCCACTGCCTGGCACGAGTACGTTCAAGCCGCCGATCACTCGCCTTTGAACTTTGCCTCTCCTCGCAATGCGCACGCTATCGCGTCTCACAACCGGATACTGGGCAGTGGCTTGGACGGGACGTGAGCGACGATGTCGTAAGTTTGTTCGCTCGGCGACGTGGGCATCGAAGGCTCGCTTATAGAGAACGGGACTGGGCTTAACGTAATGATGAACAGCCCGATAGTCGCCCATGCCATAAGACGCCTTACCGGGTCGAGCGGCGTAGTTTCATCAAGCGCTCTCGGATGCCCCATCCCGAGGAAGAGAAGCAGAATTCCCCACATTAACCACCCATCCCAGTGAGGCAGATGGAACAGATGGCCAACTAACACACTAAGCAAGCACAACGCCACGAACAGCCGCGAAATCCACGCATGAAAGCGCCCGAAAAGAGCGTAGACGACATGACCACCGTCAAGCTGCCCTACCGGCAACAGGTTCAACGACGTAATAAAAAGACCAAGCCATCCCGCAAAAGCTATCGGATGGAGATTGATCATAACCGTGTCGGGGTCGACGCCCAAAAAGCGGCGCGTCAGGTAGGAAAACAGTATCGAGTCACCCAACTCGAGGCCTCCCACACTCTTGTCGAGCGGGGTCACCTGCGAAAGCTTGAGCCCGACATACACCGCGATTATCGCTGGGACCATTCCCGCCCACGGACCCGCAGCGCCAACGTCGAACATCGCTCGCCGCGACTGAGGCGGTGCCTTCATGCGTATAAAAGCGCCGAAGGTGCCTATCATAAAGAGCGAAGGAAACGGAACCGGAATAAAGTAGGGCAAGCTCGTGCTGACGCGATGATACCGGGCAGCCAGGTAGTGCCCAAATTCATGGCAAAGGAGAATCGCCATCAAGGGCGCCGAGAACGTCAACCCTTTGGCCAGTTCGCTCAAACTGGAAAGCGGCTCTTCAGAGCCAGCGAGGTAAGCACCCGCCATCGTGGTGGTCAGCACCGTGGCGAGAAATAAAAATAGATTGAGCTTTGGAATCGACCGCCAGAGGCTTACTCGCGCGCTGCGGTCGACCGGCGCACTATCCGGCGTAACTCTGGGGATATCGGTCAAAACAAGAGGGGAAACCTTCTCTTCACTATTCATCGACTGTTACCTCGACCGTAGTCCCCACGCCGACGCCCAGGCGTTCGGCTGCGCTGCCGTTGCGAACCGCAACCTCGAGCATTTCGAGGCTGCCGAACAGGGCTACCACCTCGCCCTCACCAGCCTCGGCGTAGGTCCGGCGTATTGGAACTCGGGCGATTTTATTCTCGATCGTAGTCCAAAGCTCCTTACCGGAAAAGTGCGAAGCGAATTGGTCGAACTCGGCGCGCGAAATATTGGTTATTAGATTGCCGAAACGGTCCACATAGAGCACCTCGCCGCGAAGCCGTGAATGGCTTCGCTCGACCGCGCGAAGCTCGGTGCGCACAAGCTGAGAAACCGGTTGGCCAAAGTCCTCGAGGGGCACACCTCGCCAAATATGGGCCGCTGCAGGCGCGAAAACGTCGCGACCGTGAAACGTATTGCTAACCTTATCTAGACGGTAGCGCGGCGAGCTCAGCTCCACAGCGCGTTTGAAACCTGCCTGTTCGACCGCCAGCCAAAGCAAGCCGTTGTCAGGACCCACAAAGCGGGCTCCAGCCACGGTCTCGACAGCAACCGCTCGCCGCGTAGTGCCCACACCAGGGTCGACCACCGCAAGAAAAACCGTTCGGCGAGGAAAATAACGCCACGCTTCGCGCAACAGCAAAGCTCCGGCGCTAATCGATTGGGGCGGAACTTCATGAGTCAAGTCGATAAGTGGCGCTCGCGGCGCGATACTTGCGATAACGCCCTTCATCACACCTACGTAGTGGTCCTGGTTGCCGAAATCGCTCATCAGCGCGATCGGCGCTTGCTCGCGTCCAGCTGACGTTGCTCGAGCCAAGTCTAGCCTCCCACAGCCTGGGATTTTGTCTTGCGGCTTCTTTGTCGGCGGGCTTCAAGCGCGCGCCATTCCTCTACCAGTGCGGCACACAGCAACGGGAACATCAGTTCGTGATGCCCGGTGAGCAGAATACGCCGCCCTCCGGTAGAAGTGGGCCGCTCCACTACGTTGACCCGTGGTCGGTAATGGCGCACAAAGTCCATGTCGGCGGCGGTGAAATTTCTGGCCTTCGCCCCAAGATTGCGCGCCAAATTGAGCGCTTTGAGGAAAACCTCGGGCATGATTACCGCCGAACCAAGGTTGACCACGACGCCCCCGGAAAGCTGGCTCACTACGGCTGTCAACCGGTAAAAGTCGTTCATCGTCGCCTTGCCTATCGCAGCGCCGTCAACCTTCGGGTGCATATGAATAATGTCCGCTCCCAGAGCAACATGTACGGTCAACGGAATCCCGAGCTCATAAGCCGTCGCAAGTACGCTTATGCCACGGTGTTTAAGTTTGTGCCGCACGATCTCTCGGCCCACCACTTCTCCCAAGCCGGCGTTTTCCCGCGCAGCTATCCGGGCTGCTTCGTTGAGGAAAGCCCCAGTCTCCTCAGCCATGCCGAAGCGACCGTCTGTAAGCCCCGCAGCCACGTCCTCGGAGGTACGACCGGCCAGCGCCAGTTCGAAGTCGTGAATCATCATCGCACCGTTGCACGCCAAAGCGCTCAGAAACTTCTTACGCAGAAGGTCGCAAATCAGCGGGCCAAGGCCCGTCTTTATCGGATGGGCTCCGCTTAGGAGCAAAAAGGGGCGACCACGTAGGCGCGCGCGGGCGATTTGCCGGGCGAGCTCCCTTAGCTCACGCGCGGCGTAAATGTCGGGCAGTGCGTCGAGAAACGCGCGAACCGTAGCTCCGGCCTCGATCGGTTTGGCGAATTGACTAAATTTCACCAGCCGCGACAGCCGCGAGAGCTTCTCGGTACGAGCTTTTTGCGGATCGATTGGTCGGAGTTTCACCTCGCAGCTTTACGGGCTAAGTTGCGCGTCGAGCCCTGCTCCTGATGACCAAAATAGCCTCAGCCGAAGGGCGCTCGCGACCACCGCGATTTTGGCAAGAACTTACCCGTGATTCCAATTGATAGGGCAAATGTAGCATCAGATGCATGATAGCCACGCCGGCGCGTCCTTACTAGTAGCCACACCGAGGCGAAACCGGGAGCAAAACCTACAAGCTTGGATTCAATACCCTAACACATTACACTGCTAGGCTTAGGGAAGTGGAGATTTTCATGGGTGCCAAGGACGACGAGCCGGGGCTCGCAAGTGGTCGGTTTACGGCTGGTCTCCTGCTAGTGCTTTGGCTTTCGCTCGAGTTCATCTGCGTCGTAGAGGCCGCGCCTCCCGCTATAGTTGAAGAAAATCTACCCGCGGTTATCGTCACGCCTGAGGCTGTAAGTACCGCGCACCCGCAGCCTCCAGCCGCAAAGAACACGCCTAAACCAGGAATGCCAGAGTCAGCCGCCGAAACGGAACGACCCGGGCAGGCTTCCGCCTCACCTAAACCTGCAGAACCAAAACCTGCAGAGCCTTCGGCCGACTTTCTTTATACAATTCGCCCTGGAGATACTCTATCTTCGATCGCTGCGCTGTTTCGAATCGAGACGTCAGATTTGATGCATCTCAACCGGCTAACTCCCGACAGTGTCCTGCAAGTCGGCCAGCAAATCCGGATTCCGAATCCATTCGCCGCGCAGGTGCGTGAGTTAAGCCAAAAGGTACGCGATCTAAGTCAGCGATTAGAGGGCGCACAGAACGAAATTGCAACCTTGGATAGAGAGCTCAAAACGATCAAAGCTCGCGACAGGGAACTGTTGGCGATAAATCGAGAGCTCAGATACGACGTACGCATCCTTCCTTGGTGGCGTACAGCCACGCTTACGGCCGCAACCGTAAGCGCATTGATGCTGATTGTCACTCTGATTGCACTTTTCGAGTGGAGCCGATTGCGCAAACGTTTTATCGCCGTGGTAGAGGCCAACGAGTCATTGCGACGGCTGGACCAGAAGTATAGGCTGCTTTTGGCCAAAGCCGAATTACGTTTACAACAAATCTACGGCCGCCGCAGACCGCTTCAGCTCGACTCGCCCGAAGCGGGAAAGCTTCCGGAGGAATTTGAGCTCGAGCGCTACAACCAAGAGCTCAAGCAAGTGCTAGAGGCCGAGCTCATGCGCCTGGGCGTCGTGCCGACCAAAAATTCGCGGCGGTCGCGTATTCGGGAGATTTTTTCCAGCGTTGGCGCGCCTCCGGCCGCTCGGATGGGTCGTTGAAGCTAAGTTTGTCGGTCAAAGGCCCTTTCTGCTCGACTTGTGACGAAACTTTTTGGCGATGGTCTCGGGCCGCATCCCAGCTCATGTTAGGTAGGCCTCACGCGGCAAAAAGCACCTGGGGCGTAGCAAGGGTTAACTAGCAGATCGATAATGAAAGCCAACGCTTGGTGTGCCCAGAACGAGCGGGAATGTTTGGCCAAGCTGCGTCCGCGCTGGGCCAAGCAAGGCGTCTCGACCATACTCGCCTATCTGTCGATCCTTATTTGTTCTTGTGTGTGGTCTGGATGCTCTTGGTACAAAAATCATATCGCTCGCTCTGGCAAAAGCGACACGGCGTCTAATGCTTCTACTACTTCCGGTCAGGAGGGAGCCCCGGAACAGAACTCTCCGACTTTTTCAGTGAATATCGAGTACGCGAACAAGCGGGATTACTTGCGCACGCTTACGGTCGTCGAATATCCTCGCGCTCAACTCTTGATGATTCGACGCACTGGCGACGAAGATCGCTCGCTGGTGAGGTTCAGCGGCGGAGCTACCATATGGCGGATCGAAGCAAAGACTATTCGCCGCACGCTCCTGTCACGTAAGTCTCCCCTTTCAGTCCTGTCGGATCTCCCAGGCCCGACAACGAAGGTGAACAGTAGCCTGCGTTTGGCTTCCGTCTCCTATGGCAAAGTTCCGCGCGGCTTTGTTCAAACCGTGCCCAGCGTCGGTCCTCCCGACCCCTTGGAGCCAGGAGAATATTATATGGTTAGGGTCGAGCGGGAGTTCGGCGTCACGAATTATGAAGTAGTGCGGTTGGAACCCAACGGCGAGATTACGGCTTACGACGCCGAACCACGGGCTGGGGACAGCTACGAGCTCTGTTGCAACGTGCCCGCAAGCTTCTTTGAGCGCCCACAGCAAAGCCAGGGCGCCGAAGAACTCGAACAACAAAATCCCAACCACCAGAACCTGAACTTAACGCCATAAGAGACTCGGTTTAACCGAAATTGTAAAACGCCCTGACTTGACGAGCTGCTCGAAGCTCAAGACGCAAGCCCCCAAAACGTGGCTCACAGTTCGACGAATAGACCGCGGGCACTTTCCGCAGTCAATTTCGATACAGTGGTAATACGATCAGCCAACTTAACTAGGGTTGACATGCGGCTTGCACCGACATCGATCAAAACCGCGAACAGGTTAAAAGCTAGCTTCTGCTTGACTTGTGCGAAGTTCTCG
Organism: Pseudomonadota bacterium; assembly: GCA_021324755.1. Lineage (GTDB taxonomy): Bacteria > Desulfobacterota > Binatia > Binatales > Binataceae > JAJPIL01. The sequence goes on along the minus strand of JAJPIL010000022.1, from coordinate 85,422 downwards.
AGCCATTGTGGGCTGACTTCGCATTCACCGTCTGTGATTAAGACTACGTCTGCGCGCTTTAGGGCCTTAGTTTTCAGCAGCTCAACGGCTTGAATTAACGGGGCCTCGAAGTCTGTGCCGCCTCCAGGAAAGTATTCAGCCATCTCCACGATTTGTTTTAGGTCTGTTTCGTAACGGCGCTCGCGATTAAGGTCGAAGACGCGCATCGCCTCGGGCCCAGCTGAAAACAGTACGGCGCGAAACAGGCGACGCTGGCGCCTGGCGATATCGAGAAGCGTTAACGTCACGGCTTTCCCCCAAAGCTCCTTGTCACCTGCCATCGAGGAGCTTACGTCGAGGCAAACCACCACAGGACCTTTGCCTTTTTCCTCTTGCTGGCGAAGCTCATATTGGAGTAACGTGCCCTCGAGCAGGCGACGCTTGAATTCGGCGCGCAGCCACCGGTCATTGAGCGCCAGCAATTCGGCCGGAATTAACCGTCCAACGTCGGCCCCACGCGTGATATCGTAGGCTTCGGCCACGCCCTTTTCCAAGGTACGGCGTCTTATGGCTCGTGCCAGTTGCTTGAAGCGTCCAACCAGCCGCGCAAGCTCGCCGAGCTTCTTGTTGCGCGACAGTCGTCTACCGAGCTCCAGACGCTCAGCTGCCGAAAGCTGGCGACCTCCGGCCAGCTCGAGGCCTACCTGGTGGGCGTCTTCCGCAACCTCTTCGATTTCCTGAGCAAGTTCGGCGCTAGCTAGTTCAAGGCGCCCCACTTCCACGCTTCGCGCGAGCTTCAACGCTTCTTCCACACGATGCGCCTTCTGTCGAAGACGCGCTTCGCTGACTCTCGCCGCCCTTTCGGCCGCTTGCCAGAGCTCGCGAGCTTTCGCCTCATCAGTGGGCAACGTCGACACGTCTTGTTTCGATTGAGCCTTATCGGTGAGCTGCGGTTGTGGCTTGAGTGCCGCTGCCCACTGTGCGAGGTCTTCCTCTTGATGTTGGAGATCCCAGAGATCCAGGATGTCGCGGCGGGTGACGAAGCGTTCGCTGCGGATAAGCTCTATTGTGCGCTCGCCCAGGACGACACACGCTATCGCAGCCTTGTCTTCTTCGAGGACCGTACGTCTTCTCAAGGCCTGAAAGGCTGGCGAGCTGAGTAAACGTTCTAAGATAACGCGATTGAGTGCAGCGCTCGGCCGAACCTCAGACGGCTTGCGCCAAATTACGTTCAGCTTGAAAAGGGCACAAAAGATATCCTCGATCAGGGAAGCAAAATGAGGAAGTAAAGCCTCGCCAGCCTCGATAAGTTCTGCAACTGGCGCCACGCCTCGCGCTCTTTCCCGCCACGCCTGCTTGTCATAAACGTCGCTCTCAAGCCAGCAAGTCTCCTGAACAGTCGACGGACGGTAGAACTGCTCTAATCGCTTACGTTTTGAACGGCGGTTCACAACGAAAAAGTGTAGCGGTTTTGGTCTCCCTTAACGAGGCAAGAAACAAGTCTTCCGGTCTAAATCTCTGCGAGAATCTTAAAAAGGCAACCCTCAGCCAAAAATTGCTAACCCTTGGCTTAAACGGGCCGCAGCGAGCACGCGCCGTGGGCACTATTTGGCGCTGACAAGTCTTAGGACCGGAACTATGTAGTCACCTGGCGATACCGCTTGAACTTAACTCGCGGTACCCGAGTCGTACCCTTTCCCGGATGTTCCATCAAGCGGCCTCACCTACGCTCGATAGTCTTATTCCATCCGCTACATCGTCCACCTTGTGGCTTACTTGACGCTCGGCACTTTCGCCCGTAAGCAATTATGGTGTTGGGGGAGCTCCCCGGAGCGAAGAAAAGGTGCTACTATCTATCACGCTTGCCCGGGACGGTTATCTTGCGCTATGGCAAGTCAAGGCTCGGAGCATGAGCTTGATAAACGTCAGCAGTCACTATTAGTAGCGATCGTCACCGAGTACATCCAAAGGGCCCAGCCAGTTAGCTCGCAGCGGTTGGAACGGAATTACTCGCTTGGCGTCAAGTCGGCAACCCTGCGCAGCATGATGGCGGAGCTGGAGCAATGGGGTTACCTGTACCAGCCCCACACATCTGCGGGTCGAATACCTACCGAAAAGGCCTTTCGCCAATACGTCAATATGCTCAAACCTCAACCCTACCTGGGCAAAGCCGAAAGAGAAAAGATAGAGCTGCACTGTTCGGATCAGAGCACCGACCCTAACGAGCGGATTCGCCAGACCACCCGACTGCTATCTGCCCTTACCGGACATCCTGCAGTGGCTACCGGGCCAAGGTTCGACACCACGGCGATTCAAAGAATCGAGTTTGTTCGAATTCGGCCTAACCAAGTTGCCGCCATTCTTGTTTCGAGCGCCCCAAAAGTCCGCGACAGGGTGCTAGGTTCCGAGCGAGACTATACACAGGACGAGTTGAATCAGATGGCCAGTTTCCTTACCCGCTTGGTCAGCGGATGCTCCCTGGAACAGGCTGCTGGGCGTATCGCACGCGTCAAGAAACAAAAGGGCAAAGTTGATGACAGCCTAGCGCAGGTTGCTCTGAGTTTAGGCGAGGAGCTCTTGAGCGACCAAGAGCCTACCTCGATATATGTCGAAGGTACTGCCAAGCTACTTAATCAGACCGACGTTTCCGACCTCTCCAAGGCACGGGATATATTGGAAGTGCTCGAGGACCGGGTCGCCTTAGCAGATGCGCTTAACGAGCTCGTCAAGTATAATACCCCGAATGTCGCCATTGGTTCGGAAAACTCCGACACGCGCTTGAGTGAGTTCAGTGTAGTTGCGGCGGCCTACACAAGTGGAGCAGTCAAAGTCGGGAGCCTTGCCGTTATCGGGCCACTGCGGATGAATTATAGTCGAATTATCCCACTTGTAGAGTACACCGCTCAAACGCTTTCCCGCGCGTGGAACTAGGGAGGCTTTGCGCTCGCTTACCCTCCAAACAAGCGCAGGGGACTCTTACAAGGATAACATTTGCGCTGCAAACAAACCGCCTCCACTCAGAGCTAAATCGCTAGCCTGTGTGCTTGCATGCCCCTTGGGGGCAGGCAGGATGATGGTTAAGTGTTTAACGATGAGAAGCATACTGACGTTTATAAGTGGGATGAAATGACCGAGAAAGAAAAACAAGCCGAAGCGCAGGTTGCAGAGGTGGGTGAACAAACTTCTAAGCTCTCTGCAAAGCAACAAGTTCAGGCCACAGCTGCGGAGATGGCCGAACAGGCCGCAATCCCAAAGGACGAGGCCAAGTCGGCTGAAAATGCTGAAAATAACGACCAACAACGAAGGGAATTGGAGCGTCTTTACCAGCAATTGGAAGAAAAAGATCGTGAGCTCGCCGAGCTCAAGGACAAGTATTTGCGCGTGCTTGCCGACGTCGAGAATACACGCAAGAGACTACGGCAATTAGCTGAAGACAACGTTCGGCTCGAGCGTGAGAAACTTCTACGCGATATCTTGCCGATCGTGGACAATCTGGAACGCACGGTGGAGGCGGCTCGAGGAGGCGGCAATGGTAAGCCGATCGTCGAGGGTGTGGAGCTGGTGCTGAAATCGATGAAGGACTTTTTGCGTAGCTACGGGGTCACTCAAATCAGCGCCAAGGGCGCGCGATTCGACCCGGCCTTCCACGAGGCGCTCGACCGCGTCGAGAGCGCTGAGCACGAGCCAGACACGGTCGTTGACGAACTGCATTCGGGCTACATGATCGGAGACAGGGTGTTGCGGCCCGCCCGTGTCATCGTAGCCAAGGCCAGCGAAGCTCGGTATCAGACTCCAAATGGCCCAGACAACAGCAGCCAAGAAGGTCAGAGAACCGGATTTGGAGCCTCGAAAGACGACAGCGACGTTGAAAAGAGCTAATGCATGGTTACTGTAAGGGTGAGGCGCGTAAGTGATATCGCATAGCCAAACCAGTTGGCATCAGGCGCGGCGAGCTCAACTGTAGTTTTGGATACCCTTTCGCTGCGTCTACCGATGCCTATACGATTGACCGACAAAGAAAACCAAAAAGAGGCTTTCGACAATGGGTAAAGTAATCGGAATAGATCTCGGCACCACCAACAGCTGCGTGGCGGTAATGGAGGGCGGTGAACCGGTAGTCATCGCTAACTCCGAGGGAAGTCGTACCACTCCATCGGTGGTGGCTTTTACCGACTCAGGCGAGGTACTGGTGGGACAGATCGCCAAACGTCAGGCCATCACCAATCCAGCTAACACGATCTTCGCGGTCAAGCGGCTGATGGGTCGTCGGTACGACGATCCCGAAGTGCAGAAGGCAATGAAGATATTGCCGTACAAGGTCGTTCGGCACGACGATGGCTCGGCGTGGGTCGAGGTTCGGGGCAAGCGCTACAGTCCGCCCGAAATTTCCGCCTACATTCTGCAGAAGATGAAGAAGACCGCCGAAGACTATCTGGGCGAGAAAGTAACAGAGGCGGTGATAACCGTTCCGGCCTACTTCAATGACAGCCAACGTCAAGCGACCAAGGACGCAGGCCGGATTGCCGGGCTTAACGTCTTGAGGATCATAAACGAGCCCACCGCTGCATCCTTGGCGTACGGCTTGGACAAGAAAAAGAACGAGAAAATCGCGGTCTTTGACCTCGGCGGCGGCACCTTCGACATCTCGATCCTCGAGATCGGCGACGGTGTCTTCGAGGTCAAAGCGACCAACGGTGACACGTTTTTGGGTGGCGAGGACTTCGACCAAAGGATTATCGATTACATCGCGGACGAGTTTCGCAAGGAACATGGCATCGACTTGCGCAAGGATCGGATGGCTCTGCAGCGCTTGAAAGAGGCTGCAGAAAAGGCGAAGTGCGAGCTGTCCACGGTGATGGAGACAGAGATAAATCTCCCGTTTATCACCGCCGACCAGAGCGGGCCGAAACACCTTATCATGAAGCTCACCCGCGCCAAGCTCGAGGCGCTTTGCGCGGACTTGCTCGACCGACTTGAGGAGCCGTGCCGGATCGCGTTGAAAGACGCCGGGCTTTCGCCGAGCGACATCGACGAGGTCGTGCTGGTCGGTGGGATGACCAGGATGCCTGCGGTGCAAGAGCGAGTCAGGCGGCTGTTCGGTAAAGAGGGTCACAAAGGCGTGAACCCCGACGAAGTGGTCGCCGTAGGTGCAGCGATTCAGGCGGGCGTCCTCAAAGGCGAGGTCAAAGACGTCTTGCTGCTCGACGTCACTCCGCTCTCCTTGGGTATCGAGACACTGGGAGGCGTCTTTACCAAGCTTATCGAGAAGAACACCACGATTCCCACGCGAAAGACCCAGATCTTTTCGACCGCCCAAGACAATCAGACCGCAGTGACGATCCGGGTCTTCCAAGGCGAGCGCGAGATGGCGGCCGACAACAAGTTCCTTGGGCAGTTCGACCTCATAGGTATCCCGCCAGCGCCGCGAGGTGTGCCTCAGATTGAGGTCACTTTCGATATCGACGCAAACGGCATCTTGAGCGTGTCGGCTAGAGACAAGGCCACCGGTAAAGAGCAGTCGATCCGGATTACGCCCTCTTCAGGTCTGACCGAAGAAGAGATCAAGCGAATGATCGCCGAGGCGGAGCGACACGCCGAAGAAGACCGTCGTCGACGAGCCGCGGCGGAGGCACGAAACAAGCTCGACAACCTAATCTACTCCACCGAAAAATCGCTCAAGGAATACGGAAGTACGCTGGACGAGAGCACGCGGCGCACGATCGAAGAGGCGCTTGCCACGGCCAAAAGCAAGCTCGATTCCAACGACGTCAACGAGCTCAATCGCGCGGCCGACAATCTCGCCTCGGCCTCTCACAAGCTAGCTGAAGCGATGTATAGTCGGGCGCGGCAGCAGGGCGAAGCCCATTCGTCCGGCGCTGGAGGCGCTGATGGACGAAGCGGCGGCGACAGCGGAGCAGGCAAGGAAGACGTGGTAGACGCCGATTACAAGGAGGTCAAGGGTTAAAGCTGCTGCTGTCTCACACCGCCTAATAGGGCGCGGTATGCGAACCGTCTTCTAAAGCGAAAGAAGCCGCTCCAAAAAGCGGCTTCTTTCGCTTCTAGCCGATTAGCGACAGCAAGCAGCGTTCCAAGGCGGCAAACCAGAAAAACACAAATCGCTCATCTCATGTGTTGCACGGGATAAAATTCGTGCCATGCTCGACCGCAAAGTTGCGGCATTTTTCTCGATGTGACATGCTAAGCTCTTATGCTAGAGCTTGGAGTGTATTACCTTTTCGAAGGAACTAGCTGGCGCCGCGAAACGTTGTGCCAATGAATGGAAACAAACGAGATTATTACGAAATCTTGGGCGTCAGCCGTGACGCCAGCGAAGAAGAAATCAAAAAGGCCTACCGCCGATTAGCGATTCAGTACCACCCCGACCGCAATCCGGGCGATAAACAGGCCGAGGAACGCTTTAAAGAGATTAACGAAGCCTATCAGGTTCTGGCCGCCCCCGAGAAGCGAGCCCAATACGACCGCTACGGCCACGGCGTGTTCGAAGGGATGCAGGGAGCGGGGGGCTTTGGCGGATTCGGCGGCTTTGACTACTTTACGCAAGGATTTGAGGAAGTATTCTCCGACATTTTCGGCGACTTTTTCGGAACCGGGCGAGGACGAACCCGCAGTCGTGCGCGCCGAGGCGAAGACCTGCGCTATGACCTAGAGATCGATTTCGAAGAGGCAGCGCGAGGTACCGAGAAAACGATCAGCCTTAGCCGTTTCGTCACGTGCGAGACGTGCAAAGGGTCGTGCAGTGCTTCGCCAAGTGGAATTCGTACCTGTCCGAATTGCCGCGGGACCGGCCAAGTACGGATTCAACAGGGATTTTTTTCGATTTCGACAACGTGCGGCCAATGCCGCGGCGAGGGTCGCATTATCGTTGAACCATGCCCGACTTGCCAGGGCCAGGGTCGTGTGCGCAAGACACAGAAGCTTTCGGTGCGAATTCCCGCAGGCGTCGATAACGGCTCTCGGTTGAGAATTGCCGGCGCTGGAGAAGCAGGGTTTGCTGGCGGTCCTCCAGGCGACCTTTACGTCGTTATCACAGTACGCGAGCATCCGATATTTGCACGACAAGGCAACGACGTTATCGTGGAGGTTCCGATTAGCTTTCCCCAGGCCGCTTTAGGTGCGGAGATCGAGGTGCCGAGCCTGCAAGGAAAGCTAAAACTCAAGATTCCGCCCGGCACCCAATCAGGCAAAGTGTTCCGGCTCAAGGGAAAAGGCTTTCCTGACCTGCATGGATACTCCCAAGGCGACCAACTGGTGAAAATCGTGGTGGAGACTCCGCGCCGACTAACGCCACGTCAGCGCGAGCTTCTCGAAGAGTTCGCTCGGATATCTGGCGAGGAAGTGCACCATCCGATGGCCAAGGGATTCATCGACAAGCTAAAAGAAATGTTCGACTAAGGGGGGCAGGTGTGCGAGCTTGGGCGCCACAAAACGGGCTCGCAAAACGTTCCTCGCCACTCTAGCCTTGCTTTTCCAAACTCGAATAAAGCGCCTCGCGCATCGCTTCGAGCGGCGGCGAAACCCGATTGAACAACCTAAAGGCTAGTGCCCCTTGCTGAAGCAACATCCCCCGGCCATCGGCACAGGGGCGGGCCAGCTCAAGCGCGGGCTTAAGAAATGGGGTCGGATCGCGACTATAGCTCAGATCGTAAAAGAAACATTTCGGCTTCGTGCTGCCGTAAGCGAGTGCTGGAAAGCGCTGCCCGGTCGTGGCCACTGAGGTCGCGTTGATAATCAAGCTCTGTTCGCCCAGCAGTTCCCCATCTAGCAAAGCTTTCAACGGATAAGGCTTGATTCGCTTGCGAGCGAAGCGTCGGCTTAAAACCTGCGCGCGCTCATAAGTGCGGTTGACCAACACGATCTGGCTGGCGCCAAGCTTAAGACTGGCCATTATCGCTGCCGCCGCGCCTCCGCCAGCACCAATCACCATCACGCTTTCATTCTTGACCACGACGCCCAACTCTCTCAGGTCGAGCTCCAGACCGCGGACGTCTGTATTGTCGCCGAAAAGATTTCCCCGACGATTCACGATACAGTTAACTGCGCCCAGCAAGCGAGCTGCGGGGCTCAATTGGTCCATGAGCTTGGCAGCCTCGAACTTGTGGGGCAAAGTCACATTTACGCCAGCCATGCCTAAAGCAGGTACAGCTCGCACTGCGTCGGTGAGATTTTCCCGGCGAACCCGAAATGGGACGTAAAGTCCGTTAAGTTTAAGCGCGGCATAGGCCGCGTTGTGCATCGCTGGCGAGAGCGAATGAGCGATCGGATCGCCGAAGATGCCAGTCAGGAGCTTTTCTCCTTTGGCCATAGAGAGAAGCCACTGAAAAGCTTTTCAGCCTTTGTATTGGCGTATATCGTCGGCCGTGAACAAATACACGTAGGTTAGACCCGCTCGAGCGAACGCCTCGCGGGCGCCCTCGCCCCGGTCGACCAGAGCAAAAGCAGCGCAAACTCGTGCCCCAGCTTCACGGGCAGCTGTAGCGGCTGCCAAGGCAGAAGCCCCTGTAGTGACGGTGTCGTCGATCACGCCGGTCAACCGCTGCGGCCTAAATGCCCCCTCGATAAGTTGTTGAAGGCCGTGCGGTTTGGCCTCTTTGCGGACGAAAAATCCGGTGATATCGACGCCGCGCCGGTATGCGGCGGCGATTACTGCGTCCGTTATCGGCAAGGCACCCATCGCCATGCCGCCGATCTGGGTCACGCCTTGAGCGAGAACCAGATCGAGCATTAACTCCCCGGCAAGATAAGCCCCTCGACCAAGGTATAGAATCCGCCTACAGTCGATATAGTACTTCGAGCTTCGACCAGAGCTCAGAATAAGCTCGCGCTCGAAATAGGACTCGCGTTTGAGAAGGCTCAAGAGTTCGTCTCGCAACGCCTGCTCCATCGCACTGCCAACACCTCAAAAATTGAAATTAAAATGAGCAACTGACGCGCTCGGTAGCCCAGCCACGTGCTTACGAAGATAGTCACGCGGCGCTATACGAAAGACCGTAAAGACAAACTGACGCCTAATTCTATTCGCTTTATCCGTAGCTTTACCTACACATGATGGCGAAATTATCTCGCTTGGCAAGCCGAGTCCCAAAATCCGCTTTTTCGGTCTGTACAAAAAGCCAACCGATATCGGCCGAGTGAACTTGCACGCATGCTCGAGTCTATGGCAGCTTGTCTCGAGCTGGTAGAGTTGCAGCGATGATTTTCGCGCCCTTTTTCTTTCTTTATGTCGCGCTGCTATTTGCGGCGCTTGTGTTGCTTTTCGCGCTCATCCAGGTTCATCTGATCGCCTACGCTTTGCAACACGCTGGGCTTACGCCTGGCCAAGCGTTCACGGTGCTACTTTTAAGCTTACTCGGCAGCTACGTAAATATCCCGGTGTGGCGTTCTCGAGCTCACGAGGTCGAAACGGTAGAGCTGGTAAGTTATTTTGGGGTTCGCTACCGCGTGCCGATACATCTTCGGCGCGAACAAACGGTGATTGCGGTCAACTTCGGGGGTGCGGTATTGCCGACGTTGGTGAGTTTTTATTTGATGGCGCGCGAACCAGCGATGGTGTTACCAGGGTTGCTGGCAGTAGCGGCGGTGGCGTTTGTAGCCAACCGGTTCGCCAAACCGCTACGAGGCGTCGGCATCGCAATGCCGATGTTCGTAGCACCGCTTGCCGCAGCCGGCTCCGCGCTAGTACTGCACGCGCTGATTCCGGGCGATTACGACACGAGCGCTGTGGCGTATGTCGCTGGAACGATGGGAACTCTTATCGGGGCTGACCTAATGAACCTCGACAAAGTGAGCAAGCTGGGCGCTCCGGTGGCCTCTATTGGCGGCGCTGGAACTTTCGACGGAATCTTTCTGTCCGGCCTCATTGCAGCATTGTTAGCCTAACCCGCGAAGGTAGAGCGACAAACATCACTGCGCAGACCAGCAAACGGAGAGGACCGCTGATTTCGACCGCCGTTTCATTGCTCTAAGGGCTTGAACTTCACTAGCGTACATTCCGGCGTCACGTCATCGAACTCGACGACAACCCTCATGCCGACTTTCACACTCTCCGGTGGAGCAACGATATTGGTCGTCATGCGCGGTCCTTCGTCGAGCTCCACGATCGCGAGCACATAGGGCTTGTCGGCGAACATGCGAGTCGCTGCTCGATGTACGACCGTAAAACTATAAACGGTCCCCTTTCCGCTCACTGGTTCCCATTTCAGACGATCCGAAAAGCATTCCGGACACCTGGGTCGCGGATAGTAAATAAACGTTTTACATTGCTCGCATCGCTGGAGCATAAGCTCGTGGCGTCGTGCGGCCGACCAAAACGGCTCGCTTATCGCGGTCGGCTTTGGCAGCGGCTTGAAATACTCGCTCATGATTTTCGCTCCAATATGATACTTGTCTGCTCGCTCATCACTCCGCCATTGCCGTTCACGAAGGCAAAGCGCGCATTCTTGACCTGGCGCTCACCCGCACGTCCCATCAACTGGCGCGCTGCTTCGGTCACATGACTCATGCCTCCAGCAAGACCGGGTTGGCCGAACGACAATTGGCCGCCATGGGTATTACAGGGCAAGTCGCCTTCGTAAGAAAGATCGTGCTCCATAACGAACGGTCCGCCATGACCTTTTTTACAAAATCCGGCGTCCTCAAGCGTAATCAGTACCGTAATCGTGTAACAGTCGTACGGACAGATGAGGTTCATGTCCTTGGGCATCAAGCCAGCCATCTCGAAGGCCGCCTTGGCAGATTCTTTGATCGCCGATTCCGTGAGTGAGCGCGCGTAGGTAATGGTCGAGTGACTGCAGCTCTCGCCCGCACCCAATAGCCAGACTGGCGGATGGGGCGCGCGGCGCGCGATCTCAGGCCCGACCATCACAAATGCTGCCGCCCCGGACATAGGGCTTACGATTTCGTAAAGATGAAGCGGCGAGCAGATGATAGGCGAGGCGAGCACGTCTTCGATCGTCAACGGTTTATCGTTAAAAAAAGCTAACGGATTTTTAAGCGCGTTTTTTCGCTGGTCGACCGCGATCTTGGCGAGCTGCTCGGGTTTTGTGCCGTATTCGTACATATGGCGCTGTGCAATCAACGCGTAACCACAGTTTGCGCCGATGTTGCCGTAGGGCCATTCGAACTCGCGCGCGACGGAAATGATCGGCGGCCGCTGTTCACCGAGACGATTTACGTCGCCGGTCAAACAAAGCACCGCCTGGCACATACCTGCGTCGATAGCTGCCGCCGCGCGCCATACCATCCCAGCCGCCGACGCGCCTCCGATATCGACTTGATTCAGCATCCGCGGCCTTATTCCCAACACTTCGCAGACCGCCGATGGATACAAGATTCCCGGGTCTCCGAAGGCCATTCCCACCAGGACTCCGTCGATATCGCGCTTCTCAAGCCCGGCGTCTTCGATCGCCATTGCGCCCGCTTGCGCCATCAAGCTCAGTGGCGTTGCGTTGCCAGGCTCCTTTGTCGGCTTAAGTTCTCCAATTCCGATGATCGCTGCTTTATTTTTTACGCTCACTGCGTACGCCCCTCTCCTCTGCTCAGCATTGACCCCCGAACCTAAGTTCGCAAGCCGTAAAGTCGCTCGGGTCGTATTCCAATCGCTGAGTGTATATAGCGACCGTCTGCCAGTTTAACAACTTCAAGCGAGGTCAAGAACCGGGCGTTGGCTTTAAATAAATAAGCTTCTCGCTCTCATCTCGATGCTCACACCTCACCATCCTTTCAGCCAAGCGTTCCTCCAGAAGGCAGCGCTTTTCCGGCGAATGCTCGAGTGTGCTGATTTGAGTTGCCGGTTTTTTGGAGCCACTTTTTGCGCCTCGGTTTGTGCACCAGGTTGATTCTTTACAACTTTCGTGGCTACTATAAACGTGCGGGGTGGAGCAGGCAGGTAGCTCGCCGGGCTCATAACCCGGAGGTCGAAGGTTCAAATCCTTCCCCCGCAACCAATAATATCGAATAGCCTTCCGTCAGATTGCCAGCCGCATTAAAACTTCACTCCCTCGAGGTTTTACTCGCAAGCCTATATCGGACATCTGTCGACCGACCAGTCTCGAACAATCTCGGCCTTGCGTCCGGAAATCTCCGCTGTCGGCAACGCCATGACAGGGAAACCTAGTCCGATGGTCTTTTCGTGACTGCTTTCGTTAAAGGTCTGGCGCCTCGGCTGGGCTAGCCGGCAAACAACCCACAACTACCACCATGGAAGATCCCGCCACTGCTTTACGCTTGTACTATCGGTCCACAGATTGAGCCGAGCTGGAAGCGGTACCCAGAAAGAAGGCGCGCGAAAACGCTTGAAGGTGAAATCGCAAATCTGCTTCAATCCTAAGACACTTGACGGACGTGAGCGAACTTGAGCGCCCTTCGCCCCTGCGCACGTAGAAGCTGGTTCATAGGCTGCGTTGGGTGCGCTGAACAAATTTCACCGTGGCGCGCTCGGGCAGCGTTTGCGATAAGCGGTTTTGCTCCGCATCCTCCAATAATTCCGGTATATAAGGCGCATGGCAGGTAGTTCGCCTAGGTACAGACTCGTTTTTAAGGGCAGCTTGAGCGAAGCAAACGCAGGATTCGCCGCGAGCCGGCTTCGCTACCTCGGCGCTGGCGTGCTTGTGTCCAACGTAGCGGTTTGGATTGCCTTAGCCTTGTGCGCGCGCCACAATTACCCTCTTTTTTGGAAGGGCACTTTGGCCTATCTGCTCGGCTTACGACACGGTCTCGACGCTGACCATATCGCGGCAATAGACAACGTTACGCGTAAGCTGCGCCAAGACGGACAGCAACCGCTGGGGGTCGGCGTTTTTTTCGCACTCGGGCACTCGGCGATCGTCTCTTTGATGGCACTCGCGCTTGTGTTCGCCGTAAATCATCCACTGTCGATGGCCAGAGGATGGGGAGAGTTTGCAAGCCGTCTTGCTTCGGCCACTTTTCTTACGCTCATCGGCGCGCTCAATCTGCGATTGACCGCGCAGCTTTGGACCTCCTGGCGAACACGTCGCACGCTTGATGCCCAGAATTTCGAAAACATAATTAAACCTGGCATCGTAAGCGGTATTTTCTCGTTTTTGTACAAGCATGTGGACGCTAGCTGGAAGATGGTTTTTGTAGGTTTCCTTTTCGGACTCGGGTTCGACACAGCTTCCCAGGCAGGACTGTTCGGGATATGTGTGGGTGCAGCCCAAAGCGTGACTTCAGCGCTGTCGCCGCTCGTACTGTTGTTAACCCTTTTTAGCGCGGGGATGGTTCTGACGGACACGGTCGACAGTATCTTGATGACGATGGCGTACGACTGGGCTATGGGGGATGTCAACCGCAAGCTAGCCTTCAATTTTGTGATTACTGCCTTATCGTCTGCAGTAGCGCTGGGCGTGGCTGTAATCGAATGGCTTCAGCTCTGTGCAAGTCGCCTGAATCTCGACAGCGGGCTCTGGCGGCTTGTACGGGAAATCAGTTTCGAGGGTCTAGGCATATCGATCGTTGTCACGATGGTGGTCGTTTGGGTTTTTGCCGCAGTCGCATACCGAATAAGCTCGCGCAGCTTGGATAGCCGAGTCCGTAAGTAGTTCAAATTAAAGAAACGCCCGACGAGCGAGCGGTTTTGTTGACACCTCACCATGCGCGTGATGATATATTGAAAACGATGACGCGTATCCTAGGGTCGCTGATTCTTGTCATTTCGATTATCTTTAGCCCCTCGCAGGTTGGGACGCCCTTCAAGGCAAGCTGCGAACGTCAAGTTTCGTCCACTTGTTGTGCCGACACATCATTCATGCCGTGTCAGAGTTCGGTATGCGCGCTTGAATGTGTGAATGTTCCAGCTATTGCGCGAACTAGCGTTGCGTCGCGCCTTAGCGGCTCCCCAAGCTTTTTCATTTCTCTCAACTCAGTTCCACTTCGCAACCCAATTCACTTTCTCCCAATTTCCCCAACTGTTTTGCCAACATTTTTGGCGGCCGACCGGCTCGCCACTCTCTGTTCTCGCCAGATCTGATCCGCCTCTAACCCCCGTATTTAGCTAAGCCAGCGCCTTTAGGGGCATAAACTGCCCTGGCCGGCAAGCGTGTAACACAACTCGGGCTTTCTTTAGGTACCTTCGCAACTTTTCGGCCGAAGGACAAGCGCGAGCTTTCGTGGGATGAGTCTAAAACCATCCTCGCAGCCTGTTTGACCCCGACCCAAACGCAGTGGAGGCGCATCGACGCTTTATGCGTAATAGGCGAACGTTCACTTTGCTGCTCGTCACGTTGGCAATCTTGACAGGCGACGGACACTCGTCGTCAGGCTTTGCCCTCGCCGCGTCAAAAGACAAAGCCGATTTGGCGCAGCAGGGACCAGAGGTCAGTTCGAGCGAGTCGATCTTGAATCGGCTCATCAGCGAAGCGCTGGCTCGAAGCCCTCTGCTTATCGCTTCACGTCACCGATGGTTGGCGCTCACCAAAGTTCCTGTCCAGGTGGCCACTATTCCAGACCCGGAAATTGTCTTCCAGAACCTTGCGGTAGGAAACCCGACACCTGGCAACGACCTTCAATCCAACGACTTCGCTTACTTCGGCTACGGCATTTCCCAGGAAATCCCGTATCCTGGAAAGCTCAGGCTGCGCGCCAAAATCGCCCAAAAAGAGGCCGAAGCGGCCAAAGCTCAGTACGAAGCTGACGAGAGACAAGTCGCTGAACAAGTCCGTGAGAACTACTTCAACCTGTTTTACCTGGCGAAATCGCGCTCTATCCTCGAACATTTCGCCGTCGAACTAAAACGTATCGCAGAGGTTGCCAAGTCGCAGTACGAAGTAGGAATCTCCCCGCAGCAAGACTTGTTAAAGGCAGAACTTGCCTCGACGAAGATCCTCAAAGACGTTGCGCTGGTCAAAGAAGAATGGAATCAGCTTCAGTCTAATCTAAAAGCGATTTTGGGACGCGAGCCAGATTCCCCAGATATCCCAGTAGGCGACGTCAAGCTTACACCCTTCGACCTCGACGCCGAGCGTCTGCGAAAGCTCGCGCTTTCGGCATCGCCTCAAATGAAACAGGCACGCGCTTTGGAATCGAAGAGCGAAGAATCGCTCAGGCTTGCGCGCGAGCAATTTATCCCCGACTTGAGCATCGCTTACATGTACCAGAAAACCGGAGCACGTTTCCCGGACTATTATATGGCGACGCTGGGGCTGAAAATCCCGCTTTACTTCTGGAGAAAGCAGGCGCCAGCCGTCCAGCAAGCAAGCCTAGAGAACCGCTCGGCCAAGGCGCAAACCAACGCCACGCGGCTTTCGGTTTCGTCGCAAATCGAGAACCAGTGGATAGCGATCCGAACAACCGAGCGCATCGCACAACTATACTCTCGCGCCCTTATTCCCCAAGCCGAAGCGACTCTCGCCTCCGCTATTTCGGCATATCGCGTTGGCAAAGTTGACTTCCAGAGTTTGCTGAACGCGGAAATCGACCTCTTGAATCTTCGCGAGCAGTACTACCGCGCAATCGCCGACCATGAGATCGCTTTAGCGAAAGTTCAGCAGATTATCGGGAGCCTTCCATGAAAACGAGAGTGTACTTTTTAGACGTACGCGTCGCCGCCTACCGCAAATCTATTTCCCGAGCTGTTGCTCGCTTACTTGGAAGTTGCGCGCTGCTGCTGGCGCTTTTGCCCCAAGCTCTAGCAGTTACGTGCGCCGCGCTTGCCGCAGAAATGGCGTCGCCGCGAGTGCGTATAGAGCTGTCACCAGAACGTCGCCAGCTAATTGGCGTGACCTTCACCACCGTGAAGGAAAAAGAGCTCACGGACACGATCGAAGCGACCGGCGTGATCGAGCCCGACGAGCAGCTCAAAAGCTTCGTGCAAACGCGCGTACATGGATGGATTCGCGAGGTGTTCGTCAATCAAACCTACCAGTTGGTAAGAAAGGGCCAGCCGCTCCTTACAATCTACAGCCCCGAGCTGGTTAGCGCGGAAAACGATTTTTTGATCGCTCTTCGCGCCAGCGAGCAGTTAGCGCAAAGCCCGATCGAGGGCGTCTCGGAAAGCGCCAAATCCCTCGTAGACGCGACCCTTAAACGCCTTCGGCTGTACGGCGTATCGCCGCAAGAGATCGCGCGGCTGCGACGCGAACGAACCGTCCGCGACTACGTCGAAATCGATTCCCCCTCCTCAGGATACGTGATCGAGCGCGCCGCATTCCCCAACATGTACGTTCAACCCGAGACTCGGCTTTACACGATCGTAAATCTCTCGACCGTCTGGGTTTACGTCGCTGTATTCCAGGACCGCTTGGGCGAGCTCGCATTGGGTACGCCAGCTTTAGTGAGCGTCGACACTTACCCGGGGCGCGTCTTCCGCGGCAAAGTCGACTTCATTTGGCAGGCCCTCGACCCGCAGACCCGCACCGCAAAAGTGCGTTGCGCGTTTCCGAACCCAGGCGGGCTTTTGAAACTGGGGATGTACGTGAGCGTGAATCTCAAGCCGACGCTCGGCCGCGCGCTGGTAATCCCAGAGTCGGGGGTTCTACGAACGGGAAGTCATGACATCGCCTTTGTCGACGAAGGTGACGGCTATTTGCGGCCAGTGGAAGTCGAGCTTGGCGCGCACGTAGGCCATGAGTTCGTGGTGCGAAAAGGGCTTCGCGCTGGCGACCGGATCGTGAACTCGGCGAATTTTTTGATCGATTCCGAAAGCCAGCTACAAGCCGCCCTCGGCACCTTCGTTCCCCCACCGCCGGGAGCAAGCGCGGCGGCGATCGCCCCGTCGGGCAAGATCGACTTCACCACGGATCCCAATCCTCCGCGCAAAGGAGCAAACCAGGTTCTTATCGCCGTGCGCGATTCGACGGGAAGGCCCGTGACTGACGCCGAAGTTTCGGTGGTCTTCTTCATGCCCGCGATGCCGGCGATGGGGATGTCGGCGATGCGGGTCGAAGCTACAGCCAAGCCGACTGCCAACGGTATCTACGCTGCGCCGGTAACGCTTCAAAGCGGCGGAACCTGGACCGTCACGGTAGTTGCAAAAAAAGGTGGAAAGACTGTTGCGAGCACCCAGCTGAACGTGTCGGCAACCGGTGGTATGTAGCGGAGGACGAAGCTGCCATGGTCGCCAAGGTTATCGATTGGTGCGCAGCCAACCGTTTGCTCGTCGCGATTTTTCTGTTGGGGGCCGTGCTGGCTGGGATCTGGTCGTTTTTTCATATCCCACTCGACGCTTTGCCTGATATATCCGACGTGGAGGTGATCATCCACACCCAATGGATGGGTGCGCCACCAGCTATCATCGAGGATCAGGTGACATACCCAATCGTCACCGCGATGCTCGCCGCGCCACGGGTTAAAGCGGTTCGCGCCCAAACTATGTTCAATGATTCTTACGTGTTCGTTGTGTTCGAGGACGGCACCGATCTCTACTGGGCGCGCAGCCGCGTGCTCGAGTACATGCAGCAGCTACAGGGGCTTTTGCCGCCAGACGTCCATCCCGTGATCGGCCCCGACGCGACCGGGGCGGGATGGGTCTACGAATACGTCCTGCTCGACAAAAGTCACAATCTAAGCCTCGCGGACCTTACCACGCTCCAGAACTGGTATGTGCGCTATCAACTGGAAACCGTTCCAGGCGTAGCCGAGGTTGCGACGATCGGCGGCTTTGTCCGCCAATATCAAGTAAAGCTCGATCCACACCGTCTGCTGGCGCTACGGATTCCCCTGCAAACGGTCATCGACAAGATTCGCGACAGTAGCAACGAAGTCGGCGGACGTATGCTCGAGATGTCCGGAGCCGATTACATCGTTCGGGGCCTCGGGTACATCAAGACGCTCGACGAGCTGGCGAACATCCCGGTCGGAAGCCATGACGGCACGCCGATTCTCGTGCGCGACCTCGGGGTGGTAGCCTTCGGCCCCGACCTGCGCGAAGGTGTTGCCGAATGGAATGGCGAGGGCGAGGTCGTGGGTGGAATTGTCGTGATGCGCTACGGCGAGAACGCGCTCAAGGTTATAGACGGGATAAAGCGCAAGATTGCCGAAATGAAGCGAAGCTTGCCGCCAGGCGTCGAAATCGTCTCGGGCTATGACCGCTCAGGCCTTATCAACGCTGCAGTCGACACGCTCGAACGCGACCTAATCGACGAGGCGCTCATCGTAAGCCTAGTAATCATCTTCTTCCTCTTCCACTTCCGCTCTGCCTTGATCCCGATTCTCACTATCCCAGTTGCGCTTGTCACCTCTTTCATACCCTTGTACTTCCTGCAAGTGAGTTCCAACATCATGTCGCTTGGCGGATTCGCCTTGGCGATCGGCGTACTGGTCGACACGTCGATCGTGATGGTGGAGAACGCCTACCGGCATCTCGCCGATCGCGTCACCAAAAACGGCGAACTTACGCAAGCCGAGCATCGGAAGATTGTCCTTGACGCGGCAAAGCAGGTCGGCCGTCCGCTTTTTTACTCGCTCATAATTACTGTCGTTTCTTTCCTGCCGGTTTTCCTTCTAGAAGCCCAAGAGGGCAGGATGTTCAGGCCGCTCGCCTATACCAAGACCTTCGCGGTGAGTTTTTCCTCGCTTCTGGCGATTACGGTTGTGCCTGTTTTGATGGTTTTTCTGGTCCGGGCCAAACGTTACCGGAGGGAGGCAGAAAATCCTGTAGCTTACTTCTTCCAGTGGCTCTATATGCCCTTACTGCGTCTCTGCCTGCGCCACCGCCTGACGACGCTGGGACTCGGATTACTTTTTTTAGCTGCGACTTTGCCCTTGGCCCTCGAACTCGGCAGCCAGTTTATGCCGCCACTGTTCGAAGGTTCGCTACTATACATGCCGACCGCACTGCCCGGGATCTCGATCACTTCGGCAAGTCAGCTCCTGCAAGAGCAGGACAAAATTCTTAAATCGTTTCCCGAGGTCGAATCGGTTTTCGGCACCGTCGGACGCTCCAATAGCGCCACCGATAATGCGCCGCTAGAGATGTTCGACACTACCGTGATGCTAAAACCTAGGCGGCAGTGGAGGCCAGGCATGACATACGAACGCTTAATTGCAGAGATGGATACGAAGCTCCGGTTTCCGGGCCTCACTAACACCTGGACGATGCCGGTTGAAAACCGGCTCGACATGGAGTTGACGGGAATCAAAACTCCAGTCGGTCTAAAAATCCAGGGACCGGATCTAAAAGAAATCCAGAAAATCGGAGCTGAGATCGAGGAGATTTTGCAAGGCGTGCCTGGTACGCGTGGAGTTCTCGCAGAACGTGTCGCTCAAGGGTTTTACGTCAATATCAAGGTCGATCGCGTCCAGGCAGCGCGCTACGGCCTTACCGTGGGCGACGTCCAACGCCTGGTCGCGTTTGGAATGGGTGGGGAGAACGTCGCCGTCACAATTGACGGAAGAAACCGCTTTCCAATCAACGTGCGCTACCTTTTCGATTTTCGCAGCGACCCGGCCGCATTGCGCCAGATGCTAGTTGCAACGCCCAGCGGCGCACAAATTCCACTGGGTGAAATCGCCGATGTCACGCTTGTCCGCGGCCCCTCTATGGTCCGCGACGAAGACGCGGCGCTCACTGCGTACGTTTATGTCGACTTAGACACCACTGATTATGGGGGCTACGTGTCGCGTGCGCAAAAGGCCTTGGAGAAAAAGCTTCGACTGCCACCTGGTTACACGCTCAAATGGTCTGGAGAATACGAATTCGAGCTTCGAGCCAAAAAACGCCTGTCGCTGATTTTGCCTTGCGTGCTTGCAACCATTCTGGTGCTGCTATACGTGCTGTTCGGCTCGTTCTTCGAAGCCCTTCTTCTGGTTCTCCCCTGTGCCTTCGCCCTCTCCGGCGGGCTTATTATGCAATTCCTAATGGGATTCAACTTCAGCGTCGCAGTAGCAGTGGGATATATCAACTTGTTCGGATTGACCGTCGAGACCGGCGTCGTGATGCTCATTTTCTTGAACGAGGCGCTCGAAGCACGTCGCGCTAAAGGAACGATCGGGCCTGAAGAAATCGAGCTGGCTACGATTGAAGGAGCAGCCCACCGCTTGCGCCCAAAACTGATGACCGTTTTCGTGGTTATCTTGAGTCTTGCCCCGGTATTATTTGAAACTGGTATCGGCAACGATGTAATGGAGCCAATTGCGGTTCCTGTAATCGGAGGGATGATCACTTCGTCGATCGCAGTACTGATCTTGCTGCCCGTGCTGTTTACGATCTTCAAGGAACGCGAGCTCGAGCACTCGACTCTGAAAGCAGCACCTCCCCACCCATCCATCCCGCCCACGCGCTAGTCGGTGCTCGCCCAAGACTGCGTTACCGGAGGCGGTGTCGCTGCTTCCTGCGGGCCGAAATCTTCTGTTCTACGCGATCGACGTACCCGCGCTCGGCAAGGTTTCGTATCAACAGATGAAAGTAGATCATACCTTTGAAGGGCTGCCACGATGCTGGGAAATGCTGCGAGCCCTTGCTCTTCGAGTGGGTAGCTCCATGGTCGATGTTGAGCCAGCGCTTGAGACTTTTTGTCGCTGCGACGTCACCGCTTGGCAACACACCAACTCTTCCAAGCCCTCTGAGCAGGATATAATCTGCGCTCCAAGGACCAATTCCTTTCAGCGCGAGCAAACGCTTTCGCGCCGAGTCATCGTCCACCGCGAAAAGTTCGTCCAACGAATCGGGTTTTTCCGTTAGCATTTGAGCCAGGGCGAGCACGGCTGATGCCTTGTGACGGCTAAAGCCTTCTTCTATAAGCTCTGCCATGGGCAGCGCTGCAACTTCCCGCGGACGCGGAAAAGCGAGCGGCGATGTAGTTTTGCGATGCTCAGGCGGCACGGCTTTACGGGCAAGCCGATTCATCAACTCGAGCCCAACCTCCAGACTGAGCTGCTGACAACAGATCGCGTTTACCGCCGCCTCGAACAAGGTTGGAAAGCGTGGCGGATGGAGTCCCCAGAACCCATCGATCAAACCCTGCAGGCGTGGCTCTCGGCACACCAGACGGTAAAACGCTGATAGGTCGAAATCGGTCCCCAGGAGCCATTCCACGCATCTGGTGAGTTTTTCAACTGATAGCCGCGAAGCCCCGCCCTCGAATCTCACCAATAAGCGGGGCGCCTGTGCGCTACCGTTTTGTCGGACAGCAAGCCTTAAGCGAACACCCTCGAGGTCGAGAATGCGTGAATACCAGACACCATCCCAAACATCGATCTGATTTCGAGGACGTCGTCGCAACGCCCACGCGGTAAGATCGAGCCGGAACGGTACGACCGGTTCCAAATCGAACTCGAGCATCGCCTCTAGGCGGTTACGCTCGCCATCCATTTTGCTCACGTGTCGCCAGAAATCGTCATCAAAGTTCGCCGTCGAATGTGTCCTCGAATGAAACCGATAGAAAACTGAACGCACGAACGAGTACGGTCAACAGCGCTAAAAACAATCGCCCAGCGCTCGCAAGATTCACGCACATCGTAACTTTACGCTTGCGTGCTACGCTTATAAAGCTGCGCTGCGGCACACGGATAAGACATCGATGCCTTTGTGAAGTTAAGCTGCTGATTCTTACGCACAAAGACTACTTGAGCAAAGCCCGGATCAGCGATGTTACAGTGCGCCAGCTGAATCTTTAGAAAAACCAACTGAGAGTGAAACGCGCTTACTTTCAGACTCGTTGTCGCTAAAAGCCGCCTCGTGATGCTATACTTTGGGAGACAGGTTCTGCTCGAGGTTGAAACAACCGAGATGGATCGAGTTAATCCGCGGGCTGAAAAGTGTGAGAGCTCGAGGGCGCAATCATCGCGTTTCGTGCGCGTCAAAGAGCTGCCTTGGCAAAAAACCAAGTTTCCCGGCGTGGAGGTCAAAACGCTTTACCTTGACCAAGAAAAAGGCCAGGTCACTTGTCTTTTTCGAATGGCGCCGGGTGCCAGACTTCCCGACCACGAGCACGTTTTGGTGGAGCAAACTTATGTGCTGGAGGGGCGTCTGGTAGACCACGAGGGGGAAGTGGGGCCAGGAGACTTCGTGTGGCGACCCGCCGGTAGCCGCCACGAGGCTTGGACGCCGGAAGGCGCGCTAATGATAGCGATTTTCCAAGTGCCGAACCGATTCTTCGATGAACCGGGCAAGGTCACCGACATGTTCGGTAACGACTGGGAGCCGACATGGGGCAAAAAGCTCTCCCAATCAAGACGGTCAATTCTCTAATTGAGCTGGCGAGCCTGCAAGTTTCACCATTGCCTGCGTCGACCAAGCCGTCTGACCGACGACATGGGGCCTAACTGACCGTTTTATCGTGAAACACATTACGCTGTTCAGAGAAGCTTTAAGATAAAATGAGCACGGAGCTTATTGGCACAAGGGGGCTTGCGTCTTTGACACCTCTGTGCCGCATGTTTGGTCCCGAAACGACCGCACCCCAGTTTTCCAGTTTTACAAAAGTCGGCTCAACTACGCGCACCACACAAAACAGTGCAGTCAATATCTAAGTCGAGTGATCCATCCCAGTGGCGCGGCGATAGCGACGCTGACTCAAGACCCTTCGGTTTTAATGTCGCTCAACATTAAGCGCTTTTCGTTCCGTTAGCTCGCTACTCAGTTGCCCTCCCCTTTTTTAACGTCAACCATGCACCTATAACCTCGAGGTATGTTGATGCTGAAATTGCTCTATTTGACGCTGTGGTTGCAAAGTTTCCTACGAAGCTTACGAGAGCAGTAAAAGTCTTGCCGGCCGCGAAGCTTTACCTGCGCTTACGTGCTACTCTTTGGCGTAATTAGTGACGGTGACTAGCGTTTTAAGCTCAGCAAATACGCGCCAGGTCGAAATCACACGGGACGCCAGTTTGGGTCTAGTCGTTTCCCTTAAGGGCAGATGGCGTATCGGCCGGGGTCTGCCATCGGTCGAAGGCATAACTGATAGACTCAAAGACGATAGCCGACCAGAGAAAATCGTCTTCGACACCACGGGTCTCGAGAGCTGGGATACGAGTCTTTTGGCCTTTGTGGTGAGGCTTATCGGCATCTGCCGGCAACACGGGATTAGAGTCGAAACCGAAGGTCTTCCACAGGGGTTGAAGCGCCTCCTCGAGTTAGTCGAAAGCGACGAGGACCGTAGCGCACCGAACGAGGAAACAGTTTCAAAGAAAACCGAGTTCCATCCGTCGCTCCTCGAGCGTGTTGGACTTCGAGCTTTAGGGTTTTACGCTACCTGGACGAGCCTGCTCGAGTTTATCGGTCAAGTGAGCATCGCATTTGCAAAACTTCTGTTAGGCAAAGCCCGCATGCGCTTTTCGGACCTGGTAGTTCAGGTCTATGGATGTAGCGCCCGCGCGCTGGGCATTGTCTCTTTAATAAGCTTTCTGGTCGGTACGATCTTAGCCTTTATGGGAGCGGTGCAGCTTCAACAGTTCGGCGCCACTATCTATGTGGCGGACCTAGTTGGGATAGGCATCGCGCGCGACATGGGAGCGATGATGACCGCGATAATTATGGCAGGACGCACTGGCGCCGCCTACGCGGCAGAGCTCGGCACGATGCGGGTCGCCGAGGAAATCGACGCGCTGCAGACGATGGGGATCGCACCAATAGAATTTCTGGTGTTGCCTCGCTTTATCGCGCTCGTAGTGATGATGCCGCTTCTATGCCTGTACGCAGATTTTCTCGGGATGGTTGGCGGGGCGTCGGTGGCCGCCGGCGTGCTGGGTATTTCCTTTAGAGCTTACTTCCACCGCACCGCCGCTGCCGTGACTTTGGGGAGCATGCTCGGCGGTCTCGTAAAAGCTACGGTCTATGGCGTGCTGATCGCGCTTGCCGGATGCTGGCGGGGCTTTCAGGGAGAGGCAAGCTCGGCGGCCGTAGGGTCGGCAACGACAGCTGCAGTGGTCGACGCTATCGTATGGATCGTCGTGGCGTGCGGAATGTTCGCTTTCATTTTTCGTATTCTCAATATCTAAGTGCCGGGAATCGACAATTGCATGCCTTTGCTTACTTCGTTTGCAAGTGGGATTAAAACAGAAAGTTCCTTGATTGCCAAAGTAGATGTGAAAGCCGCTTGAGGGATAACGCGCGAGTCAAGATGGAACGCAACGGCAAGCATTCAGCGGCTCGCTCAGACCATATCGTGGTTCGCAACCTTTCTCTGGGTTATGGCGAGCGGCTGATACTGCAAGATCTCAACTTCAGCATTCGACGGGGCGAGATTTTCGTCATCATGGGCGGCAGCGGATCAGGCAAGAGCACGCTTTTGCGCGCCTTGATCGGACTGGTCGAGCCTCTGGCAGGCGAGATCTTTTATGGCGATCTTAACTTTACCACGGCACTTGAGGAACGCGAGCGCGTACTCAGGCGGATCGGCGTGCTTTACCAGGGCGGCGCTCTGTGGAGCTCTATGACTCTAGCCGAGAACGTAGGGCTGCCGTTGGCTGAGTTCACCGACCTCGGACCGGACGAAATTCGCGAAATCGTCTCGCTAAAACTGGCGCTGGTGGGCCTAAAAGGCTTCGAGGACTTTTATCCGAACGAGCTTAGCGGCGGAATGCGCAAACGAGGTGGGCTTGCCCGCGCCATCGCGCTCGACCCCGAAGTGTTGTTTTTCGACGAGCCGTCTTCAGGGTTAGACCCGGTCAGTGCTCGGCTGCTCGATGACCTGATACTCGAATTGCGCGCAAGCCTCGGAGCCACAATAATTGTGGTAACGCACGACCTGGCAAGTATTTTCGCGATCGCAGACCGCGCCTTGTTCCTCGACCCTGAGCGCAAAACCGCCACCGCACTCGGCCATCCGAAAGAACTGCTCGCCAACAGCACCGATCCAAAGTTGCGCCTATTTCTGACCCGTGGCGAAGCGGCAAACGAAGAGGCAAAGCCATGAAAAGAGGAGTTAAACCAGCTTTAGTCGGAGCTTTCGTCCTGGGAGCTATCGGCCTTGGTTTACTAGCAATCGTGATGTTCGGTTCGGGACATCTTTTCTCGGAGACCACTCAGTTCATCTGCTACTTCAGCAGCGACGTGACCGGTCTTAGCGTTGGCGCCCCAGTGAGGTTCCACGGCGTAGACGTTGGCTCAGTGACCAAAATTATGCTTGCGCTGAATTTCCCTAACGCACAAGGAACTGTCGAGGTCGCCCAGATAAGAATTCCAGTAATTATCACGCTCGACTTGGACCGGATAACGGAACTGGGCGGCCCCGTCGATCTGACAAATCCAACCACGTTTAAGCGCTTGATCGATGAAGGGCTGCGCGCCCAGCTTGCCACCGAAAGCTTAGTAACAGGCCTGCGCTATGTAGCGCTCGATCTGAATCCCGACCATCCTGCTCACTTTTACGGCGACAAAAACAGCAAGTATTTGGAGATTCCGACGATTCCTACCACCTTACAGCAGGCGCAGACGACCGCCGAGCAGCTGCTGAAGCGGCTAGAAAGCGTCAATATTGAGCAGCTTGTCCAGTCGCTCACACTTACCGTAAACGCGATGCGTGACGTAATGACCTCGCGGCAATTGAATGCCACGCTGACTTCGTTGCACCAAGCCACTTTAAGCCTCAAAGCGACAGCCGACAGCGTCAGGCGACTGGCCAACGATCTAGACGCTCAGATGCACCCTTTGCAAAGGGGTCTCGAGAGCCTTGCCGAAGCTTCAAATAACGCAAATGCCGCTCTAAAGACGGTGCAGACAACCTTGGCACCAGATTCGCCGCTGGTCTACAGAATCACCGATGCGATGACCCAACTTGCAGCTGCGGCCCGAGCCACCCAGGAACTGGCAGATTATCTCCAACGCGACCCGGCAGCGCTTTTGCGAGGTAGAGCCGTCGCGCGGGACAGGCAATGAAGCTCCGCGACAGCGGCGACAGCCTCCAAAAGAAGGTTCCAGCCTGGCCCGCGCTCGTGTTGGGAGCGCTTATGTGCGTTGCGCTTGTGCAATGCTCACTGCTGGAACCAAGTAGACCGGATACGCACTTTTTTATTTTAAGCTCGACCGTTCGGGACCCAGAACCGTCGCCGTTCGGGACCAATTTTGTCTTGGGTCTTGGACCTATCCACTTTCCTGCGTATCTGCGCCGCACAGAAATGGTGACCCGGGTGGGACAAAACCGGGTGCAAATTTCCGAGTCGAATCGCTGGGCAGAGCCTTTAGACGTCGACTTTCGAGAGGTCCTGGCGCGCAATCTTGCGTACCTTCTTCGTACTGAACAGGTCGTTACCTACCCGTGGTACAATTCAACCCACGTCGATTACCAAGTCGAAATAAGCGTTGACCAGTTCGAGAACGACGCTTACGGAACGGCTCACCTTGCGGCACAATGGAGCGTCAGGTCCGCCCGTAACGCTGCCCTTGTTTCGAGAACCACAAGCCTAAGCGTCAAAGCTTCCGGCACGGACTCGGCCGCACGCGTAGCAGCATTAAGCGAAGCTTTGGGCGAGTTAAGTCGCGAAATTGCGCGCGCGATTTTGGAGTTGCATACCAAAGAACGGTCGCAACCCACCACCTAGAGTGGCTAATAAAGTCCGAAACGCGCTTAAGCTTATAAAGCGAGTCGCGCCAGCCAAACTAAAGACATCTTGCTTCCTGCGTACGCCCCATAAACAATTGAAGTCTTCCTTTCAGAGAAAAGTAGCCCGATTGAGGGGTATGCACCGCCGTGCCGTTTTTGCTTCCACGTTTCGTGCGCTTAGTTCGGGGCACCTGGGTTTACACCTGTTTTGTCTAGCCCGCGAATACCGGGCATGCTAGGCTAGACGTATCCGCGCAACTTACCAGCGCAAGTAACGTTTGGGTACCGACGCGATATTCCGCGGTACCCTACGCAAGCTGTGCTATAGCCAGATTCACACATTAGCCTATCGATTCAGGAGCAACGAACGTGGGGCTCAGGACCGAAGAACAATACAAAGAGTCTCTGCGCGACGGGCGCGCCGTATATTTTCGAGGAGAGCGGGTCGACGACGTGACCACTCACCCAGTGATCAAGATAGCTGTCGAACACGCCAGCATCGATTACCGCATGGCCGAGGACCCTCGATTCAGAGAGCTTGCGGTAGTGCGGGAGAACGGTCGCGAATACAGCCGATACTACCACCTGCCGCGAACCGCCGAAGATCTGCTCAAGCGCAGCGAGCTTATCGCCGCCGCAACGCGCGAGGGAGCAACGTTAGTGGTGCTGATAAAGGAGATCGGCACCGATGCACTTTTTGCTTTGCGATTAGTCGGTGCGGAGCTGGCCGCCAGAGGCAAGCCTCATTATCTTGAGCGCATAGAAAAGTTTTACCATTATTGCCGAGACAACGATTTAGCGCTCGCCGTCGCTCAAACCGATGTCAAGGGTGACCGCATGCTTGGTCCGAGCGCTCAGGAAGACCCTGACTGTTACGTCAGGATCGTAAAGGAGCTGAGCGACGGGATCGTCGTTCGAGGCGCAAAGGTTCACACCTCGGTATCGGTTAACGCCAACGAAATCATCGTTCTTCCTACTCGGGCGATGAGACCAGAGGACCGGGACTACGCCGTTTCGTTCGCGCTTCCGGTAGCAACCCCCGGGCTCAAGCTTATCGCCAGCCCCCACGGTAGCGCTCCCAAGAACGCGTTCGAGCATCCCATAAGCGCGCGCCATAAAATGATGGAGACGCTTACCGTCTTCGACGACGTATTTGTGCCGAATGAACGCGTGTTTCTCAAGGGCGAGACAGAATTTGCCGGGCCGCTGGCTTTGAGTTTCGTGCGCTACCACCGATTCACGGCGATTTCATACAAGCTGCCATTACTAGAACTTCTGGTGGGCGCAGCTTACGCGGTTGCAGAGGCAAACGGAATCGTTAAAGCTTCGCACGTCCGTGACAAGCTTACGCATCTTGCCGTTTACCATACCGTGGTCAAGGGACTTACGGAGCGCGCAGCTTTGGCATGCACATTTGAACATGGTCTTGCGGTTCCGAACACGCTTTTGACCAATGTCGCCAAATATCACTTCGCGCACAACTATCATCAGGCGGTCCAGATAGTCCAAGACCTAGCGGGCGGCCTTTTGGTCACGGCCCCCGCCGCGGAAGACTTGACCAGCGAAGCTACGCGCACTTATGTGCTTAAATACCTCCGCGGAGCGAAAGGCGTGAATGCTGAGGAGCGTCTTAGGTTGCTGAATTTGATAAGCGACCTTACTGCCTCGGACTTCGGGGGTTACCAGGAGGTACTCGCCGTACATGCCGAAGGTGGGCTCGAGGCGGAAAAGCTTCAAGCGTATCGAGAGTACGACTTCAATAGTGTCGCCGCGTATGCCCGCCGCCTCGCCAACGGGTCATGATTGGGGTTAGAGTTTAAGCCCGAATAGGCCGATACGCTGAACCACTGTTTTCGGCGGCTGCGCGGTGCCTCGTCCGCAGCGGGTCACCCGTTTCAGTATTTGGATAGAGCCTGCTTGTGTAGCGCCTCAAGGCGCGCGGCAATTCGATATCGCCTTTGGGTGCGCGGGCTTAATCGAACGCGTCGAGGCCCGTGATATCGCGGCCCAGGATAAGAGTGTGAATGTCGTGGGTCCCCTCGTAGGTATTCACCGTCTCCAGGTTCAGCATGTGACGAATAACGGGGTATTCGTTAACGATACCGTTGGCGCCCAGGATATCGCGAGCCATCCGCGCAATATTAAGCGCCTGTGCCACGTTGTTGCGCTTAGCTAGGGAAACTTGTTGCGGTCGAAGCTTCCCTTCATTTTTCAGCTGACCTAAACGCAAGCATAGGAGCTGTGCTTTGGTTATTTCGCTGAGCATCTCCACCAGCTTTTGTTGCACCAACTGGTAGCCGGCGATCGGCCGTGAGAACTGGCGGCGCGACTTTGCGTAATCCAACGCGCAGTTGTAGCAAGTGCGGGCAGCTCCGACGGCACCCCAGGCGATTCCGTAACGGGCTTCATTGAGGCAGGCGAGAGCGGCTCTGAGGCCTCGCGCGTGGGGCAAACGCTCGCTTTCGCTCAGGCGCACGTCTTCGAGAACGAGTTCCGAGGTTATCGAAGCCCGCATCGAAAACTTGCCTTTCATCTCGTGCGCAGAGAAGCCAGGTTTGCCTTTCTCCACGATAAAACCGGCGATTCCTTCCTCTACCTTCGCCCAGACGATAGCCAGATCGGCGATACTGCCGTTAGTTATCCAACGCTTCGTGCCGTTCAATACCCATCCCGCGCCATCGCGTTGAGCCTTGGTTTCCATGCTACCCGGGTCCGAGCCATGGTCCGGTTCGGTCAACCCGAAACATCCGATGAGTTTTCCCTTGGCCATCTCTGGCAAAAACCGGCGCTTTTGTTCCTCGGACCCAAACGCATAGATCGCATACATCGCGAGCGCACTTTGCACCGAGGCAAACGAACGCAACCCCGAATCTGCAGCTTCAAGTTCCTGCATGATCAAGCCATAGGCAATAGCGTTCATACCTGCGCATCCGTATCCTTTGAGGCTTGCGCCAAAAATTCCAAGCTCCGCCATCGCCGGCACGAGCTCCATCGGAAACGTGCTTGCAGCGAAATGGTGCTCGATTACGGGCAGCACATCCCGCTCAACAAAGCGCCTAACGGCATCGCGCGTCATTCTTTCCTCTGTCGAAAGAAGCTCGTCCAGCGCAAGGTAATCTAAGTCACGCAACAACGTCGCAGTCATCACTTACCCCCTTCATGCTTCCTTGGCGGGACATAATCGTATCACGTCATTTATCAACAGGCTTTGAAGCTCTGCTGCGTGCACCACAGTCGTCGTTAGGTGCGTAAAACCCGGCTTAAGTCGCAGGGCAAAAACGAGCCAAGCGCAGACACTCGGTAGAAACGATTGGAGCGAAGACAAAGCCATGTTGGGAGTTTAGCCTGTGTCAAGACCAGAGGCGAGCGCGCCACGCGGCCAATTGATGCGATCTCTCTGTTCACAGGCGCGTTGGGGCGTTGAACTGTCTTGGACAATTGTTACTCTTACTGTTCACAAAACGAACAATGTGTTCGGTTCAAATTTAACTACCCTCAATTAAAGCTGGCCGAACAGACGGAAGAGAGGCACGTTGAAAGGGTTTTTAAAGCGAGGACACCGAATTTAATTTAATCTAAAAGATTGATATGGCCAGTTGGCCGACGGGTTGCACCAAGGTTCCGCCTCGTTATATTTTTAACTTAAGCTTCGCTAATACTAACTTTGACATAAGGCTCGAAGATGCATGTAGAAACGCTCAAGGTTTTCTGCGACATCATCGAAAGCGGCAGTTTTTCTTATGCCGCTTCGCAAAACTTCGTAACCCAGTCTGCGGTCAGTCAGCAGGTGCGCACCCTCGAGGAAAAGTATGGCTGTCGGCTGGTTGAGCGAGGGCGCAACGGCGTCAAGGCGACGGCGGCCGGCCGCACGTTGTACAACATCAGCAAGGAGATTGTTCGCTTGTTTATGGAGCTGGACAACAGCCTGCGTGAAGCGGGTTCAGTGGTATCCGGCTCGATCCGCGTGGGCACAGTCTATAGCGTTGGACTACATGAGTTACCGCCGTATTTGACCGAGTTTTTGCGCCTCTATCCCGCAGTGAACGTGCATCTGGAGTATCTGCGGTCCAACCGAATATACGAGGAACTTCTGGATGGACGGATTGACCTGGGTATCGTCGTCTATCCGGTGAAGCGCAGCCAGTTAACCGCCATCCCGTTTCGGACCGACGAGATGGTTTTGATTGTGCCGAGGCATCACAAGCTAGCCTCGCAGAGCAAAGTGTCGTTTGCTCAATTGCAAGGCGAGAACTTTATCGGCTACGAGCGCGACCAGAGCACGCGGAAGGCAACTGACAAAGTTCTACGCGCCCACAACGTCAAGCCCAACTATGTCATGGAGTTCGACAATATTGAGACGATCAAGCGGGCGGTAGAAATCGGGATGGGGATCGCCATTGTGCCGAGGCTTTCGGTCGAGCGAGAAGCAGCCCAAGGCTGGGTAAAAATCATCGAGTTCGAGGGCGAAAGCTTTCTTCGCCCGCTGGCGATTATCTACAAACGTAGCCGCGAACTTTGGCCTGCGTTGCGAAAGTTTATCGAAGTCTTAACCACTACAGATTTAGCCGAACTGAAAGCTCGCCAGGCTGCAGGCGCCGACGTTAACGGCAAGGGAAACTCTGCCGAACCGACTTCGCAAACAGGATGAGTTCAATTAGCCCTTAAAGCAGGCAGCCTAAGCTTAGCGAACTTTCGACAGCACTCACTTCAGGTCGTTAGCACAACTGACCGTCTCGCTCCTGGACCTAGGAGCTTTGAGGGGCAGTATTGCCCCGGGTGTGGCAAAAAGGGCTAAAAGCAGTAGTCGTGGCCGCCTCCCAGGTTGCTGCAAAGATTCGGGTGCAGAGAGCCCGTCACATCAGTCCATTGAGAACCTATGGAGGTTTGTTGGATCTGTACTGGGGAAATCGGCATCGGAGGCATCGGCTTGCCCGTAGCCTCTTTCAAGTAATTTTCCGCCTGTTCACGGTCAGCCGGTGTTGCGTTTGTAGCCTCGAGAGTCCGCTGGGCCCAGGCTTTGCAGCTAGCCGACACTCCATCAGGCGCGCCCGGACACGCCATCCGCATTCTGGCCGCTGGGCTACAACCGAGGCACAAAAGGCAAAGCACTAAGCTTGCCCCTTTTATCAGCCTTAACTTGATATCGTGCACGCGCTTTTATTCCCCTACTAAGCATCTTAATCAGTCTTGGCCACAAATACCCGCCTGCATAAACAAAAAGGCGGGCCTTTCAAGTGCCCCCACAAAGCGATAAATGTACCCCGGACGCACGAAGAGTCCCAAATCACTCGGCTAGATGGCACTCGTTAATGTAATGACGAAGGAGCAAGAGATTTTATTGTTCAAGATGAAGCAAGGTCAGAAACTCTTTGTTGCCCTTGTCCCCGAGAATAGGCGACTCTAACGAACCGATTACTTCAAGGCCAATTGAGCGGGCGAAATTTAAGATTTCGTCTCTTGCGGCGAGCTGGAGGCTCGGATCACGTACGACTCCGCCTTTTCCCACGTTACCCTTGCCGACCTCGAACTGAGGTTTAATCAGGGCAATGACGTCCCCTGGTCGGCTCATCAGCTTTAGTACCGGAGGCAGCACAAGACGCAGAGAGATAAAGCTCACATCGATCGTTACCAAGTCTGGGGCGTAAGGAATGTCGTCTTGGGTTACGTAACGAATATTTGTCCGTTCTTTGACGATTACGCGCGGGTCCTGGCGTAGTCTCAGCGCCAGCTGGCCATAACCTACATCCAAGGCTATCACCGAGCTTACGCCGCGACGCAAAAGTACGTCAGTGAAACCGCCGCTCGAAGCGCCTACGTCCAACGCGCGTCGGCCTTCCAGATGCAGGCGGAAATAGTCGAGCGCGGCCAGAAGCTTGTAGGCGCCTCGACTGGCATACTCTTTTTCCCAAGGCAATACGTCGATCGGAACCGACGAATCCACGTTCATGTCAGCCTTGGTCGCCGGACGGGAATTCACCCTTACCCGACCGGCCAAGATAAGCTGTTGGGCGCGTTCGCGGCTTTTGGCAAGTCCGCGCCGCACCAGCTCGACATCAAGGCGCGTTCGCCTCTGGCCCATCGAAAGACACCGTGTGCGCGTTCGTTCCGTCCAAAGTAAACCGTCATGCAATGAGCAGTCTTAGCCCTCGTTGGCGTACAAACTCGCTGCCAGTCTGAAAACTGAGCCGAAAAAGCGTCTGCCCTCAAGTATAACTTTAGGGCGGCAATTAGATGGGGCAAGAATAGGCGAAAAAACAGCGTCCGACTTGCGCGGCCGGACAGAATGGCTCGAAAAGCTTTGCCACCAGCGGCAGCTTGAACTCGCCCTCTAGCTTTCTTCTTCGTCCTCGCCTGCTGGGGTACTGGATTGAGTCGACGGCGGAACCGAAAAGGGTATGGTGCGGAGCTCCCCATGCGCTTCCCGCACGAGCAGCTCGACCTTCCTTTCTATTTCATCCAACCGCTTGTTGAGCCTTTTGACCAAGTGGACGCCGCGCTCAAAGGCTTCGATCGACTCCTCCAAGGCCAGCTCGCCTGAATCCAAGCGGTTGACGATATTCTCGAGCTCCTTTAAATCGTCCTCGAAACTGCGGCCTGTCTCCGGCATCACGCAAAAACCTTTATTTGTATCTACACCTGGTGACAAAGCAGGCTTTTTCGCTAAAGCCCAGCTTTTTCAGCTCCCAATTAGCAACGGCTAAGGTGCTCAACCTGCAACTCGGCTAGCTGTGCGTGCCTCATGTATGTAAAGTTCGCTCCTCGAAGGCTTTACGCCAACCGATTTTGGGGGCTTGAGCGCGTACTTAACGGGCCGGAAATGGTCCTGATACTGGCGCTCAGCATTGTATACCTTATTGAACTTCCAGAGCATCGTAATGAAGTTCGTCTGTCCCCGCGCCAGTAATCTCGCAGCTATTCCGGCGGTCTGTCGCAAAGCGGCAAAGCCGAGATGCTTTCGGTTGAGAACGCCCTGAGTCTTGACTAGTTCCTTATAGAATTTGTCGAGCGGCAGGCGGGTCGGTAAAACCGCGTGTTGAATGTCAAACAGACGGTAGTCGAGCGTCGTCAGTCGGCGCGACTCCGTGTACCAAAGCTCGGTGCCAGGATAAGGCGTCGCAACTGTCAGATGAACTATCTCCGGAATACTCAAAGCCCATTCGCGAATAATCTCGAAACGGCGCTCATCCCAGTCGGGGTCCGCAATTATGTTGATAGCCACAGTGAAGCCCAACTCTCGAGCAGTCTCGAGCGCCTTGAAATTCGTACCCAGATGTGCGCGCTTGCGGTACGCTTTTAGCCCCTCTTCGTCAATCGCTTCGAGGCCCAAGAACATATAAAGCAGGCCTAGACGGCGCCAGTAAGCGAAAACCTCTTTGTTCCTGAGAAGAACGTCGGCACGGGTTTCGAGATAATATTGTTTTTTTACCTTGCGCTTTTCCAATTCTTTGCCGACCGCAAAGCCGTGTTCGGGATGAATAAAGGCGACGTCATCGACTATAAAGACATTCGGCTCCTTGATATTCGCCACATCTTCAGCTGCCGCCTCGGGCGAAGATTGTCGGTAATTGCGCCCGTAGAACGTCCAAGCGCTGCAGAACGAACAATCCCACGGACATCCCCGGGTGAACTCCACCGAAGCACAGGGGTCGAGCACGCCGATAAAATACTTGTACCGTTTGCGAGCCAAATGCCTTGCCGGGAAAAAACGGTCGAGGTCAGGTAGAAGTTGTGGCGGCGGACCAAATCCGTCGCGGGTTACGATTCCGGGTACCTTCGAAAGCTTGGGATCGCCTATCGCCTCGAGCAGAATCGGCGTTGCGCTCTCGCCTTCACCCCGGATCACACAATCTATTGCACCCGCTCCATGCTCGAGCAGCTCACCCGCAATAAACGAGCCACTGTGACCTCCAATAAACACGAAACAGTCGGGGCGCCGCTCTTTAATAGCCTTTGCGAGATCGATCACCTCGGGAACATTGGCGAGATAATTCAGCGAAAAGCCGACCGCATTGGGCCGAAAATCCTCGAACTCGCGCCAAAGGTCTCGATGGCGAAAAATCTGGAGGTCCACCATTCTTACGTCATGGCCCGCAGCCAACGCGGCCGATGCCACGCGCTCCATCCCGATAGGCTCGAGCCGCAAGTAAATCTCACTGTACATCAAGGGGCTTGGATGGACCAAAAGTAGTTTCATCGTTTTCCTCCAGAGGCCTTGCTTACATTACTGCGCAAAGCAAAGGTAACCCGTGCGCTAAGTAAAGAAGCCTCGCCGCCTCTGGCCAACGCCATCAACACATCTTGTAGCTCATGCCTCACAAGAAAGCCAACGTTGACCTTGGCAGCGTCATTTCTGCCTCGTTGCCGGTCAGATAAGCGAGAGATTTGAAGGCTACCCTGTTCCGGGCATCCCGGCTTAGGCGCGCGTTAGGTAGCCGAGGACCCGCGGATGTCGCTTCGCACAGTCAGAGGTAAGTTCCTGCGGCCGGCGGAAGGCACGCTTGTCAGTCGAGCGCTGCCAAGGCTGCCTGCACAACGGTGATGTCTTGGTCAACTGTGCCGCCGCTTGCGCCGATCGCTCCGACCACTGAGTTTTGCACGCGTATGGGGAAGCCTCCGCCGAACGCGGCAACGCGGGGAATGTTAGGAATCCCAGCCACCAACGACGGGTCATCTTTGATAAGGTTGAAGAAGTCGTGGGTGGGAATTCCAAACAAGGCCGTATACGCCTTGCTCTGAGCAATATCGGAACACATCACCGCCACGCCGTCCATTCGACAAAATGCTTTTAAGTTTCCTCCTTCGTCAACCACCGCGATCGCCATGGGCACTCCAAGCTCTTTAGCTTTGGCGACCGCCGCTTCGACCATCTTAAGAGCTGTTTCGGCTGTGATACTGAGCGTAGTTCGCGCTTTTTCCATTGCCTAATCTCCCTCAAACCTATGGCTCCGCGTCGTCGTGCAAAACCGGGACGCGTAAGTGTTCTCAAAGCCGCTCATATCCAGACAACACCGTCGCGCAATTTCACCCCACCCTTAATCTTAATCGCTCAAGCTCGCTTTCGATAGGCACCTCGTGATCTACTGCGCGGCTTATACCGAGTGATCTGCCATCTTACAAGCCAGTTCAACCGCGCCCATGTCAAAGAGTCAAACACCAGCACTCAATGCCGCGCCTTTATAGCGACGCTTCACGTCTGAACCAAAAGCTGGCTTGAGGAAAACAAACCCCCTGCTTCGCGTCAAGGTCCCACGGCGTCGGTCCAAACGTTGAAATCAAAAATCGAATTGACTAAAAGTAATGTTGCGCGGGATGACACCATCAAATAAATCAGTCGCCATGCTTGGTTCGCGCATTCTAGTGGGTGCGGCAACAGCTCTGTCGGCCGCCACATCGGACCATAATGCAAGACGTACGGAACGCGCCGGTTGAGATTTCTACCGGTATCTTTGAAATTAGCCTGCCTTTGCCAGCACGTCCGAGCTCGGTCAACATTTATTTACTCGACTGCGGCTCGGGATGGGTTTTAGTCGACACTGGAATGAATACGCCGCAGAGTTTGGCGGCTCTGGAAAGTTCCCTGGAAACTGTCGGATGCCGATTCCAAGACATAAAGCTGATAATTGCTACACACCATCACCCTGACCATTTCGGTGCCTCCTCCTACCTGCGCGAGCGCACCGGCGCTACGGTTTACATTCATGCCAAGGACGCTGCCCGAGCTCAGCGCCTCGTTTCGATCGCCAGTACCCCAATCACCCAGCGCCCCGAGAGTTTAGCCTTCTTCAGAAAGCACGGTTTTCCTATAGACCGATATCCGCCCGAGCTAATGAGGCCGAGCTGGATGGGAACGGCGGCGTACCAGCCCATGTTGGACCCTGACGGGTTTCTTGAGGACAATTTGCAGCTTGAGGTGGGTACGCGGCTGCTTAGGATAGTCTGGACCCCGGGACACTCCCCTGGACATTGCGTTATTTACCTGGAAAGAGAAAAAATTCTCATAGCCGGCGACCATCTACTGCCTAAGATAACGCCTCACGTCGGTCTTTATCCCGAGGACGAGGGCAATCCGTTACGCGAATTTCTGAACTCGTTGCAAAAAATCCAGAACTTGGACGTACAGCTGGTGTTACCTGCGCATGGCCCCGTCTTTAGGGACCATCGAGGTCGGGCGCGCCAACTGATCGAGCACCATAGGGTGCGCAAGCAAAAAATGTTGAACGTGCTAAAGGAACGACCCTGCTCGGCGTTTGAAGTGGCGCACGCAGTGTTCGGCGACGAAGAGCGACCAGTCTTTCATACGATGGCCGCAACCTTCGAGACACTGGCTCATCTCGAATTAGCCTGCGCTAAAGGCGAAGCTCTAAAGGTCGAAAAAAACGGCCAAATCATCTATCAGTCCGCCTAAGAGAAAACCTCATCTTCGCAACTTCGCCTGCCAAGCCTTGCAAAGTGAACGGCTTTCTTAACCAACCTGTGTTTACTTTTTGGTCGTAGCGTGGCGCAACTACGCAAGGGAGCAAGTAAAACGCAGAGCGTGGTATCGATGGGTATAAGTTTGTGCGATAACTTAGGCCGAGCCTAGATGAAAGACGCGCGCTTGGCATGGCGCATCTCGGCGGCCTAGCGAAATCGTCACTGAGATCAAGGGCACGCGCTCGGCCAACAGGTCGTCGGTGTTGGCGTTTTGCTATCTTAATCCGCGAAGAGGAACGATACAGATGAGACTCAAGGTCGGAGATACAAGAATCGAAAGCTAACTTAAGCCCATCCAGGGACTCCACACACAACAAAAGATCGGGCGAAAGCCAGAGCGAACTAAGCGGCGAGTTGAGCCTAGGTCATGGGCTTAAGCGAAAGTTTGAGCGGCGTACCAAAATTACTGCTCACTTAGCGAAAAGCTTGCCGAGAAATTTACTACGCGACTGGCATTTGAACGCGTCAGAGGGGGGACATGTGGACCTGGTTTAAAGAGTTGGGAAAGGATGAGCGTCACGTTTTCTGGGCCTGCCTTGGCGGATGGGCGCTCGATGGAATGGACGTTCAGATTTACAGCTTCGTCATGCCGAGCTTAATAGGCCTTTGGAAACTCACTAATACGCAGGCTGGGATGCTGGGTACGGCAACGTTGTTGCTTTCGGCGCTTGGCGGCTGGTTAGCGGGGCTTCTGAGCGACCGGTTCGGACGGGTGCGAGTGCTCAAAGTAACGATTTTATGGTACGCGCTGTTCACGTTTTTGAGTGGTTTTACCAATTCGTTCTGGCAATTGTTAATAACTCGAGGCCTTCAAGGGCTGGGCTTCGGCGGTGAATGGGCAGCTGGGGCCGTTCTGTTGGGCGAGGTCATCGTGGCGCGCCACAGGGGCAAAGCTGTGGGCGTGGTGCAAGGCGGATGGGCTCTGGGTTGGGGAGCAGCCGCGATAGCCTACACCATAGTGTTCAGCATCCTGCCCGTCAGCTGGGCTTGGCGGGCTATGTTCTTTCTAGGACTCACCCCGGCGCTTCTGGTGATTTACATTCAACGTTACGTGCGGGAACCGGAGGTGTTCGAAGCGACCAGGCGCGAGGTCGAAGCACGCCAGCAACGTTTCACCTTCCTGGAAATTTTCGCACCCTCGCTTCTACCGACCACGTTGCTCGCCGCGATGCTAGTTACAGGTGCCCAAGGCGGTTACTACGCCATCACGATTTGGCTGCCCACCTTTCTCAAGACCGTACGCCATCTCTCCGTGTTGAATACTGGTGGCTATTTGTTCGTGGTAATCGTGGGCTCTTTATTCGGATACTTGACTGCCGCGTACCTGAGCGACGCGATCGGCCGGCGGCGGACCTTTTTTCTTTTCGCGGTTTCGTCGACTATGATTGTCTTGCTCTACAGCTACTTACCTATCAGCGATTTTGTGATGTTGTTTTTGGGTTTTCCGCTCGGTTTTTTTGCTTCCGGCGTCTTCAGCGGCCTCGGGCCGTTTTTGACGGAACTTTTTCCCAGCCGCGTTCGCGGCTCAGGGCAGGGTTTTGCTTATAACTTTGGTCGGGCGATCGGCGCGTTATTCCCGACGATGGTGGGCCGACTAAGCTCCCATATGCCGCTCGGTCAGGCAATAGGTCTTTTTGCGCTACTCGCTTATTCGCTCATGGTACTTGCAACACTCCCGTTGCCAGAGACACGCGGAAAAACTTTGGAGGTGTATAACTGAGTCTAGAAATTTCTTAATTGAATACTGATTTTGCAAACAAACGGTCGCGTTAGTCCTCTTGGGACCCAAGATCGAGCCATAAACTGCATCGGCCTTGCTTGATGCGGCTTCCTATGTTGAGCACAAGTTCCGAAAAAACGGCATCACCGAGTAAGTCGGGCGCCAAAAAGTGGTTTGTCGCGTTTGCTGTGATGCTCGGCGCAACGCTCGAGGTGCTCGACACGTCGATCGTGAACGTCGCGCTGCCATACATGCAAGGAAGTTTCGCGGCAAGCCGCGACGAAATAACCTGGGTGCTGACTAGCTACCTGGTATCTAACGGGATAATGATCCCGATGACCGGATGGATCTCGGCCCGTTTTGGGCGCAAGCGCTACTTTCTGACCTCGGTCGTGGTTTTCGTTGTCGCCTCTGGCCTTTGTGGCGCGGCTCAGTCGCTCGCGCAGATCGTGGTGTTCCGTCTGCTCCAAGGAGCCGCGGGCGCGGCGATGATCCCGTCCTCGCAAGCGATCTTGATGGAGACCTTTCCGCCTGCCGAGCAGGGAATGGCGATGGCGGTGTGGGGGATAGGCTTGATGGTGGCCCCAATCATGGGACCTACGCTGGGCGGATGGATCACTATCAACTGGTCATGGCGATGGAACTTTTATATCAATCTTCCGACCGGGATGTTGGCCGCGCTGATGGCGTTCCTTTTCATCGAAGATCCACCCTATCTGCGCCGCCAGCCCACGCAACAGCAAACTGACTACCTGGGGATTCTGCTGCTGGCGTTATGGCTTGGGCTGTTGCAGATAATACTCGACCGCGGTCAGCGATCGGATTGGTTTTCGGCCTCGTGGGTCTGGTGGTTCAGCGCGATCTCCGGGCTTTCTATGATTCTATTGGTGATCCACGAGCTTCGCTTTCCCACGCCTATCTTGGACCTGCGGATCATGACAATTCCTGCGTTCGCCGCAGCTGTAGTGCTTGCAGTCGCCCTCTACATTTCGCTGTTCGGGGTTAACCTTTTGAATCCGCTCTATACTCAAGAGCTGATGAAGTACGACGCATGGGCCGCTGGTCTTACGGTTGGCCCCCGCGGTTTTACCTCGATGGCGGGCTTGCTGCTCACAGCACAACTTTCGCGACGCGGCATAAACACTAGGCCGCTTGTGGCCCTGGGATTCTTCTGCACTACACTGGCAACCTGGTGGATGTCGCAATGGAATCTCGACCTGAGCCGTCAGGCGATGCTGGGGCCGATAATGCTTTATGGGTTCGGCGCTGGGATGACGTTCCCGATCCTTTCCGCCGCCTCGCTCTCGTGCGTTCCGCGCGAGCGTATGGGCTATGCCGCAAGTTTGTACAACATGGTGCGCAATACGGGAGCCGCAATCGGAGTTTCAATGGTTAGCAATCTGTTAGAAAGCCTCGCCCAGGTGCATCAGTCCTACCTTGTTGCCCATTTCACGCCGTTTGAAGCGTGGCGATTGAGCCATCGCGGCTACTACGCACCCGGCTCTCCAACATTTAACTTCATCAAGCAATTAACGTCAGGCCAGAAACAGGGGCTCGGCTTGGTTTATAACACAGTGCAGTCGCAGGCTTTGTTGCTTACTTACACCGACATCTACCGCCTGCTTTCTTTTATGACACTGCTATGTATCCCGGGGTTTTTGCTGCTCAGGCGAACCACGAAGCCTGTCGGCGAAGCTCACTGACGCGTAAAGCCGCGCCAGCTGTCCAATAAGATTGCGAGTTTATCGGTATCGCGCGATTAGGAGACGCGACGAAATTTGTTACTGTCGGGCCGAGGGAACAAAATTTGCACTAGCGTATAAATCAGTTTTGCGCTGAGGAGATAGTAGCGACGGGTATGGGGATTGGATAGCTGAGTAGGTGGAATTTAATTCCAGGAAAAGCGGGTTAGGGAAACGTTGGCGCTCATCCGTTCTCCCAAAGTTCCAGTCGTACGCCAGGTTACAAGTCATCTATCCCGAGTATCGTACATTCGGCTTCGCGTAAGCGTCTTCGTGTCGGCTGAAGCTGGATCACCGCCTCCCTAGTTCTTAGAAAACCGCTTTGCGATATAACAAGGCGAAACTTGACGCAAATGGGAACACAATTTACATTTTTGCTGTACTGATTACCTGTGGGTATCTGTGTTGCTCCGCTAGATAACATGGCCAATCACTGGCTCCAACGTGGAGCAATAGGTATCATCTTGCCTTTGACGGCATGCTACTGTATACGCGTTGTTCACCGTGGTTGGGCGAAGTTTAGATTAAGCGAAACGTGAGAGGGGAATGAGCGCGATGGCAATCATTCAAAGCGGAAAGGGGACTCGTAGCAACGTGTTGGGCCGCAAAGCGATCGTGTTGGGATTGGCTTCGATATTAGCGGTCGGGACCGTAGGTTGCTCGGGACAGCCATTGACCACTCGCGAACAAGGCACGGCAATCGGCGCCGCTGGTGGCGCTGCAACTGGCGCTGTGATCGGCGCTATTACCGGCAACCCAGTTGTCGGTACGTTGCTCGGAGCTGGTCTGGGCACGGTCGGTGGCTTTCTCGTAGGCAATGCGCTGCAGAATCAGGAAGTTCAAAACCAGCAAACACAGGCACAGATCCAAGCCCAGCAGCGAGAAATCGAACGTCAACGTCGAGAACTTGAACGTCTAAAGCAAGAGAGCGAGACCGAGTAGGCCAAGCGCTTAGCCCGTTTGACTGCAGAGGCGCGATTGGTTGTTCAGGCCTCGACCAATTTCAAGTTATCTCCCGTGGGGGATTATGAAAACTATCAGCGGCAAGTGTCGCCGGTTCAGCAGCAGCGGCCTGCTGTACATCGTGGGCATAGTCTGGGCGCTCTACACAGTAAGCGGTTGCTCCGGGCAACCGCTTACGACCCGCGAGGAAGGTACTGCAGTCGGGGCTGGTGCCGGAGCGGCTGTCGGAGCGATTATCGGGGCAATCACCGGAAATCCGTTGATCGGATCTGCTATAGGCGCTGGCTTGGGGGCTGTTGGGGGGTTTCTAGTTGGCAACGAAAAGCAAAACGAAGAAATTCTTAACCAACAGACTCAGGCTCAGATTCAACAGCAGCAACAGGAAATCGAAAAGCAACGCCGACAGCTGGAAGAACTCAGGCAAGAAAGCGAAACCGAGTAGCCTCGGTCCTCTGGTTCTGCGTGCAGTATCGCTGCAGAGAGATAGAGTTTCTGCCGTTACTTTAGTTGGTTACCGCAGCAGCATCACGGGTTACAAACCGAAGCTGAAGCCCTGTTTCCAAACGGCTAGGCACAGTTTCTGTTAATCACCTTTGATGCTGATTAACGCGAACACGTAGCTATTTCGGGCGCGGGAGATGGAGACGGTTTTGCTGTTGCGCCCGTGAAAATAATTCTAAGTCGCAAAGGCGTAGACAGCGCAAACGGCGGCTTTCCAAGCCCGATTTTTCCCGATAACACTTTCGTATCTATTCCTATTCCCGATTCTTGTTCGCAAATCGCGTACAAGGACATTACCCTGCGCGGGCTCCCCGGCGGCAAACTCGTGCAGTGCCTGTCCCGCAATAGGGTTCGAGCTCACGACCTGGTTCATCTTGACCCCGACCTTGACCCGAATACGCTTTCGGTTCGCATGCCTGGGTGGAGGCCTCTGTTTGGCCAAAGCCACAGCGCAGGCGCCCACCTAGTTCGCCATCAAATTGGCGTTGGAGATTTATTCCTCTTCTTCGGATGGTTTAGACAGGTGGAATTCATCCACGGACGGTGGCGGTACAAGCCCGGCGCGCCTCATCTGCACGTGATCTTCGGATGGCTTCAGGTTGGGGCAGTGCTGGCGGTAGAGCCACAGACGCCGTCGCGCCTACCCTGGGCAGCGTACCATCCACACCTGGCTCGCAATCCAAGGCGCAAGCACAACATCCTTTACGTCAGCGCATCCGAGCTAGAAATCGAGGGAATCGCTCTAGGCCTTCCAGGCGCGGGCCTTTTTCCGAAGTTCGACCGCCGTTTGTGTTTGACCGCCCCAGGCCGCTTGCGAAGCATCTGGCGCTTGCCTTCATGGTTTTATCCGGCGCCAGGCCGCCGTCCGCTCTCTTTCCACGAAAATTTACGTCGGTGGACAAATCGTTGCGATCACGTGCTCTTGCGTAGCGTTTCGCGAGGACAAGAATTCATATTGCACTGCGAAGATTACCCCGAGGCGAAGCGATGGCTTGGCGAGATCTTTACCCTGGCTCGCTCGAGCCATTCAGATAACGAGCGTGCCATCCAGATACACCCTGCCGAACCAGTAACGCAAGATGGGTCGGCTACCACTCCGCTCCGTACGTGGGCCGCGGATCGGGGAAAAGTTAGTTGCGCAAGATAACGTCCTTCCAGCCCGTGTTGAGAGTAATTAGAGAAGCAGAGTCCTGTTAACTGTTTTTAAATTCCGTAGCAGATGCGGCTTTTTCGGAACGGGACGATAGCACCTGTATGCCGAAAACCTGAGCCGCGTTAGCCATGATTTGGCCGGCAAGGTCCTGAGGGGTTTGGTTGCGAACCTCGGCCAGACGCTCAAGTGTGTAGCGCACAAAGGCAGGCTCGTTGCGCCGCCCACGCATAGGATGGGGCGCGAGATAAGGCGCGTCCGTCTCGACTAGGATCCGCTCGGCGGGAACCAGGCGTGCAACTTCTCTTAGCTGCTCGGCGTTCTTGAAAGTCAGAATACCCGAAAAAGACAGGTAAAGACCCAACGACAAAAACTCTTCGGCAGCCGTTCGATCCCCGGTGAACGAATGAATCACCCCTCCTCGCGG
Organism: Pseudomonadota bacterium; assembly: GCA_021324755.1. Lineage (GTDB taxonomy): Bacteria > Desulfobacterota > Binatia > Binatales > Binataceae > JAJPIL01. Next base: position 42,017 of record JAJPIL010000022.1, on the reverse strand, counting down.
AGGCACGCCGACCTGTTTCAGAATCTCGACCAAACGTTTTTCTGCCAACCGACAGTGAATCACAACTGGCAGATCGCATCGCGCAGCAAGCTCGAGCTGGGCGACCAGGGCCTTCTCCTGTTGCTCCTGCGAGGAGTAGTTGTAATGGAAATCCAGACCTGTTTCGCCAACCGCGACCACTTTTCTCGACGTCGCGATCAAGGCTTCTAGCGCGTCAAGCCTAGCTCGGTCCAACGCCTTCGCGTCATGGGGATGAACTCCGACCACAGCAAAAACCGGGGCGTAAGACTCCGCAAGCTCCACCGTCAACCGATCGGTATCGATCGATCCTGCGGCCCCGATCGCTATTACGCGAACAACCCCAGCATCGCGCGCGCGCTGAAGCACGACTTCGAGCTCGTCGCGCAGACGAGGGTCCGCCAGATGGGAGTGTGTATCGATTAGGTCAGTCATTTAACTTAACTCGGCCCGATTCAATTTTAAGTACGTAGTGGCGTAATTTAAGCAACGCGAAAATTTCGATTTAGCAACTGTGCGACTTTCACACTGCCAGCCTCCTACGGCGAGCAGGACTCGCCGGCGCTTTTCGTCGCAGCTGAGCGAGACCATAAAATGGGCGCAGCGTCGGTGGCGAAATATGCTAAACGGTCTAAGCCTTTGTTTGCCCGATTCGTGGGAATAGCGCGACGGGCGGCTTGACGCGATGGCCTGGTTTAATACCTTCGCCCGGTGGTAAACTTGCGCTTTCAACATCGACATTCAGCAGGTCGAGAAGCTTTTTCGAAGTAACCGGCATGAAGGGTTCGAGCTCCGAGGCGATGATTCTCAAGGCCTCAAGCGAGTTAAAAAGAATTCTCGCGGCTTGACCGCGCTTATCTGGGTCTTTCACCAAAACGAAGGGCTGTGTTGCCGCGACGTATTTATTGGCCGTATCCAGAGCCTCCCAGATAGTTTCCAGCGCTTGCTTGAACGCCAGGTTCGTGACCAGGTCGTCGACCCGTGTCGGCAAGCCATTTACGCGGTCCATCAAAGCTCGCTCCCACTCGGCGTGAGTGTCAAGCGGCTTAGGTTCCATTTCCGCAGGCACTACGCCGCCGAAGTAACGCGACACCATCGCTAAGACGCGGCTAGTGAAATTCCCCAGGTCGTTAGCTAAATCAGCGTTGTAACGCTCGATCAGTCTCTCTTCGGAGAACTCGCCATCTAACCCAAACACGAACTCCCGCATCACGAAGTAGCGAAGCACGTCAGGGCCGTAAGTCGTCTCGTAACTGACCGGGTCGGCAATATTGCCGGAGCTTTTCGACATTCGCGCCCCGCCGAAAATGAGATAACCGTGCACGTTGATGTGGCCGGGTAGCGGTAGTCCGGCTGCCAGCAGAATCGCGGGCCAATAGACGACGTGGGTCTTGAGAATGTCTTTGCCGATAAAGTGGGTTGTATATGGCAGCATCCGTGATGCGAAGTCGGGTTCCGTACGACACGGCTCGCTAAAGTAGGCCCAGAACGCGTCGTACCACACGTACGTGACATAGTTCGGATCGAACGGGAGCTCAATACCCCAATCAAGCCTCGCTTTCGGCCGCGAGATGCATAAATCGCCGACAGGCTCGGCCAGCATGGCCAACGCTTCGTTGCGGTAACGTTCGGGCCGAATGAAATCTGGCACGCGCGCGACATGCTCCCGTACTTGCTCGCGATATTTCTCCAACCGCAAGAAGTAGTTGCCTTCACTGATAAACTCGACCGGTCGATTGTGCTCGGGACATAGATTGCCATCGACCAGCTCTTTTTCGGTGTAGAAACGCTCGCATCCTACGCAATAGAGCCCCTGATAATCGGCGAAATATATATCTCCCCGCTCATACGTTCGCTTGAGCATTTGCTGTACGAACTGCTCGTGCCACGGATCGGTGGTGCGCACGAAGAAGTCGAAGCTTACATTAAGTTTGCGCCAGGCGTCACGGAATACTGCGCTCATGCGGTCGCTGAACGCCTTGGGTTCCATCCCGTGCGCAAGGGCAGCGCGTTTGAGTTTGTCGCCATGCTCGTCGGTGCCGGTAAGAAAAGTAACCTTGTCCTTGCCACGCTTGCGCCGTTGGTGGCGAGCGAAAACGTCAGCGGCGAGCGCTTCGTAGGCGCTCCCGACGTGAGGAGGTGCGTTGCAATAAAAAATCGCGGTGGTAATGTGAATCGCTTCGCTCATCGAAACCTCACAATGGGTCTCACCGGTTTAAGTCGCACTATGCGCAGCCCAGATTTTTCTCGCTCCTGGACTTTTTCATCTGTGCGAGCTCGTACCACGTCATCTGTTGCTATGAAATTAGCCTGTTACCAGCGCGATTACGAGGGCTTTGCCTAATCCAGGATCCCGCATTATCGTCTAAAGCCGCTCGTCTCTGGCAAGTTCGCCGAGTGAAATCCACCAACTCTCAGCCTGTGCGACCGGATTCGCCATCGCGTTCACGGCGTCCAAAGCGTCTAACGCAAGCTCGAGTGCTTTTAGCACAGTAGCCAAATTCAAGACGCGCGCAATCTCGAGTACGCGCGCCCTGTAATGAGGGGGAACCTCGCTCAACGCCTCTTCGCCGAGCACCTCGACTCGCATCACCTCTGCGAGCCGCTGAGCAAGCCATTCGAGATAGACCGTCGCCTGCTCGCGCCCGCCAGAAAAAAACTTTTCTGCCAAGCTGCGAGCTTCAACAGCTCCGATGCGCTGCGCCTCCACGAGCGCCTCGAAAAGCGCCTCAATTTCGGCATCGCCCTCCGGCTTCATCGAGGAAGCCGAATTCGAAACATTGCTCGCTGGAACAGCAACCTGCGCTGGCCGTAGCCGCACCAGTCGGAGCCTCGAGCGCACGGTCGGAAGAAGAGCACGCTGATTGGCGGTTACCACGAAAATTATAGCGCTACCGGGCGGTTCCTCGAGCGTTTTCAGCAGAGCATGTTGCGCCGGGTGGCTAAGCGTCTCAGCATCATCGATAATCGCCAGTCGCCTGCGCGCACGCAGCGGCTTTATCCCCAGGCGCGAGATCAGATCCCGTACCTGCTCTATTCTGACTTCGGTACGACCGTGTTCGCGCTCCACCAGATGGTAATCCGGATGGATTCCGAGTGCCGCCTGGACGCATCCCGCGCAACAAGAGCACTGACGCATCGCAGCGCCGACGTTTTCTTCTCCAGCGACTTTCTCTCGCAACGGACAATCGGCAAGGTTGCAACAAAAGTTAAGGCCTTGCGCGCGTTCGCATAAAAAGGTCAACGCAAGCGCGCGCGCAATTCGTGATTTGCCCGAGCCGCGCGGCCCGCAAAGCAAATACGCATGGGCAGGGCGAAGACTAAGCTCATCGCATAGCCGCGACAGTATTTCTCGGTTGTGCTCGACAGCTTCTAGCGACATCGCGTGCGCAGAAAATCTTCCACAAGCGTAACGATTTCGCGATGTACCACGTCCGGCGGCGCGTCGGACTTGATCACTTTGATCCGATCCGCACACCTGCTGGCGATAGTTAAAAACCCTTCTCGCACGCGAGCATGAAATTCGACGGTTTCGAGCTCGAAGCGATCGAGCTCGCCGCCCTCGTCCCCAGTTCGGTTGCGCGCTCGCGCAAGCCCTAGCTCAACCGGGCAATCGAGCAAAATCGTCAAGTCGGGCACAAGCCCCTCACCAGCAAGATTATTGAGCGTTTCAAGCACGTTTTCACTGAAGTAGAACCCTCGACCATAACCCTGATAAGCTGTAGTCGAGTCTACATACCGATCGGACACGACGATCTCGCCCCGAGCCAACGCCGGTTTAAGTTTTTCAGCAACGTGCTGCGCCCGATCGGCAAGCACCAAGAAAAGCTCGGTCCGCGGATGCAACTCGAGGTATGGATTCAAAAAGATTTCGCGAATTTTGCTGCCTACGCTCGTCCCGCCCGGCTCGTGAGTAAGGATCGCTTTGCGACCGCTGCGGTTGAGATACTCCACCAAACGGCCTGCATGGTGGGTTTTGCCAGAGCCCTCGATGCCTTCGAACGTGATTAAAATTCCATCACTCATCCGTGGTTCTCCAAAAACCAGCCGACCAATTGCGGCTGAAAAGCCGCATATACGGCGGCGGCGAGCGAAAGAAACGGCGCAAATGGCACCGACATCGTCAGCAGAGAAACCGAGCTTGACGCTGAGTCGTCTTGCGCGGCCGCGCCATGGGACCCTTCGGCTGCCATTTCAGTTCTAGCGGTGGTAAGCAAAGCGAGTGCAATCCCTCCCGCTGAGCCTAACAGCGCGCCGAAAAAAATCGTAAACAGAGCGCCCGGCAAACCTAAATATGCGCCGATCATGCCCATCAGTTTAACGTCGCCAAGGCCAAGTCCCTCCCGCTTTCTTACGAGCACGTAGCCCTTAGCCAGCGCGTACAAAAACCCACTGCCTACCAGCGCACCGAGGATCGATTGGCGAAAACCAATCTCAGGCATCAGAAAGGTTGCGCAAAAAGCGCCCCATACTATTCCCGGTAATGACAGGACGTCGGGAACTATCCGCCACTCCAAGTCGATCAAGCTTATAGCCATCAAAGCGCTATCCAGTAGCAAGCGCGCCAGCGCGTCCCAGATCGGAAAGCTTAAGCTTAAATATAGGCCTGCAACTCCGAGAGCCACCTCGGCCACGAAATCGCGCGCGGGAATCGAGGCCTGACACATAAAGCATCGCCCCCGCAAAAAAACGTAAGAAAAAACAGGAATGTTACACCACCACGGAAGGCTTTTTTGACAAGTGGGACAAAACGAACCAGGCCAGAGCAAGGAAAGGCCGCGCGGCAGGCGATAGGCTACGGTGGCGGCAAAGCTTCCGAGGCAAGCACCAACGACAAAGGCAAAAGAACTGATTACCAGCGGCCTCACCGCGTCATCCATCGATCTTCAAACCGAACCAATCGTCATGGCTTTCATACAAGCTTAGTTAGTCGCCGCAAAACCACCAACCGGCGCCACTCTCAAAGCTTACTTCTGGCAGCGCGGACAATAAAACGTGGATCGCTGTCCCAGGACGATGCACCGGATTTTGCCGAGGCATCGAGGACAGCTCTCGCCCGCTCGGCCGTAAACGCTAAGGCTCGAGGCGAAGCGCCCCGGTCGCCCACGGCTGTCCAGGTAGTTGCGAAACGTCGTCCCGCCCGCATCGATCGCGCGAGCAAGAACCGTTTTGGTACCGTCCACGACGCGACCTATTTCGCGAAGCGTCAACGAGAACGCTTTGCGTGTCGGGCGCACACCAGCGTGAAACAGGATCTCGGATGCGTAAATATTCCCCAGTCCGGCGACGACTCGTTGGTCCATCAGAACGTTCTTTATCGCTGCTTTTCGCCTGCGCAGCTTTGCAGCTAAGTAAGCCTGGTTGAACTCGTCGGTTAGCGGCTCTGGACCGAGGACTTTCAGTTCTGGCAAAGAATTGGCGTCCTCGACCTCGACGAACTTGAACAGTCCGAAGCGACGAGGATCGTTGTATACCAGCTCGGTGCCGTCGTTAAGCGAAAGTTGCAGATGGTCGTGCTTGGGGTCAAGCGGCAGCGCCGTGGCAAGCTCGCTTCGCCTTTCGCCGCAGGCAAGCGAATTCTCGCCCCGCGCGGCGACACGATGGGTGAGACTTCCGCTCATTCCGAGGTGGATCACTAACGTCCCTTTATCGAGGCGCAACAAAAGATATTTCCCCCTGCGAGCCAGCGCTTTTATTTGCTGACCGACAAGGGCGGTGCTGAGCTCGCAAGCGATAGGCTCACGCAGACTTGACCTTCGGATTTCGACCGCGCGGATTGTCTTGCCAAGGACAGTACAACTGAGCGTTAGACGGAGCGATTCGACCTCTGGCAGTTCCGGCACAGTGCTTTCCCTAGCCGACGCCTCACGAACTCGCCCCAGAACAGACGGCTGCCAGACGAATGAAGTCGTCTAAAGTCAAATCGGATGGCCGCGCGGCGGGATCGATCCCGCCTTCCTTGAGCCAATATTCGATGCGTTCGCTTGGCACTTTGAGGGCTAGGCTCAAAGCGTTACGTAGTTTCTTGCGCGGGCACGAAAAGGAAGCGCGCACGAGTTTCTCTAAACCCTCGCCGATCGTCGTCCCAGTGTGTTGCTTTGGGGTCATCACCAGAACTTCGGCATCGACTTTCGGGCGCGGGTAAAAATTGCCAGAGCTTACGCGAAAGTGGTCGACGACGGAAAAATTGATCGCACTGATCACGCTCAGTGCTCCGTATGCCGATTCTCCTGGTTTAGCACGAATTCGCTCAGCGACTTCGCGCTGAAACATCAGCACCATGCGCGAGATAAGCGTGCGCCAGCGCCCAAGGCGCAACAGAATCGCGGTTGCGGCGCAAAACGGCAAGTTTCCCACCACCTTGATGGGCCTACGTCCAGCAAGTTCGAATAGGTCCAAAGCGAGAAAGTCTGCGCAAATTACTTCAACTTTGTTTGTGGCCGAAAACCGCTCCCGCAGAAACGAAGCGAGGCGCGAGTCGACCTCGACCGCCACGACGCGGCGAGCCGGGCTCGGCACGAGCCAATCGGTCAGAGCGCCAAGTCCGGCGCCGATTTCGACCACTTCGTCGTCTACGTTCAGTTCGGCTGCCTCGACAATACGCCGAGCCAAGCTTGGCTGAATCAGAAAATTTTGGCCACGAGCCTTGCTGGGTTTAAGCCTTTCGAAAATCGGCTTTCCGGTCGCGCCTACCGTCATGGCTTGCAAGACTTTAACCCGCACAGCTAAAGACAATTCAGGACGCCGACAAAAAGCGACTGGCCGCTAGACCAACAAGCCTCTAATAAACTCAGACGCCTTTGATAGCACCGGCGCCTTTCTTCTCTTACGTTTAGCAAGCGTCAAAAGAACGTCCTCAGAGGCTTAGCGCAGCTTGGGCGTCGATATCGTCGGCGTCCCGTTCGCCTTTCAAAAGGCGGTAGCTTCCCGCCAAAGCAATCATCGCGGCATTATCGGTGCAGTACTTGAGCGATGGCGCGATTACGCGAAAACCTTCATTTTCGGCTTCGGCAGTCAACCGTTCGCGCAATCGAGAGTTGGCAGCCACGCCACCGGTAAGGGCGATTGTTTTGACGCCGTAACGGCGGGCAGCCTCCATCGTTGGTTTGAGCAACATATCGACTACGGCTTCTTGAAAGCTTGCGGCAAGATCGGAAGGGGCAGGCGCGTTACCGTTGCCGCACCGGCCTAACGTCAGCGCGACGGCTGTCTTGATTCCGCTGAAGCTCATGTCGAAGCCATTGCCGCGAACCTTCGCGCGCGGGAAGTTGAACTTCTTGCGGTCGCCAGTGCGAGCCAACTCGTCGATCACGCGGCCTCCCGGATAACCGAGCCCCATCATCTTGGCGACCTTGTCGAAGGCCTCGCCCGCCGCGTCGTCGCGAGTGCTTCCCAGGCGGCGGTACTTGCCGAAATCTTCGGTGAGAAAAATCGCCGAATGACCTCCCGAGACTACTAGCGCCAGATACGGTATCGCGACCTCGTGTTCCAAAAGCGGCGCCAACACATGCCCTTCGATATGGTTGACTCCGACCAAGGGCCGATCGAGCGTCTGCGCAAGCCCCTTAGCACACATGAGACCAACCAAAAGCGAGCCTACCAGCCCTGGCCCACGCGTTACCGCGATACCGTCGATATCGCTGAGCGAACAACCCGCAATTTCCAAGGCCGCTTCTATCACAGGCGAAATCGTTCTCACGTGGTATCGTGAAGCGAGCTCCGGCACCACACCGCCGAATCGTTTGTGAACGATTTCCTGGTTGGCAACCACACTCGAACGCACCACAGCTTTGCCAGGCGTCGCGGTCTCAAGAACCGCCGCGGCAGCATCATCGCAAGACGACTCAATACCTAGAATCAGCATAACTCCTTCCGCTTATACCCTTGCTTCTGCTCCTGCTTCACTACTGCCCGATATTGTCGGACGACGCCGCAGGGTCGTCCTGCACCTCATTTGGACTACCGAGAGAGGTGGAACCACTTTCTGGCGCGACATCAGGCGTGCTTACCTCGGTTCCACCTTCTACCGAAGCAACCCGCGCATACCCCAGTTGAGCGACATAGTTGTCGGGCGCCTGCGCTAAAGCGCTCTTGTACGCCTGCCGAGCCTCTGCGACATTGCCCAGCAACTCTTGAGCACAGCCCTCGAAGGCTTGCGTCTCGGCCAACCACTGGGGATTGGCAGCGAAACCAAGCGCGGCGCGCTGGAAGAAAGTGAGCGCCTGCTTAGCATCCTTTTTCGCAAGATAAGCTCGCCCCAGGTAAAAATACGCGTACGAATCGGTCGGATCGATCGAGATTGCCCGCGAAAGTAGCCTCATTGCGCCGCTTATGTCGTTAGCTTTTAACCGCACCCGAGCCTGCTCGACCATCCGCATCGAGGCCGCCTTCGCCGCAGGAAGCGAATCAGAAATTAAACCGCTAAGCGAACGATTACTCAAGTCATGGTCGGCGGAAAAATCCGAAACCGCGGAAAGTAGTGCAACTTCTGTAGCCGATCCAGACGGGCCACCAGAAGATGCAGACGGGCCACCGACCAAGCTTTCCTCCGTGCTGCGACCAGGCGCTGCAGTTGCAAGCGCAGGATTCGACGTGGCCTCAGCTGAGCTCGATTCACCCGCCTGCGGGTAGCTCGTCTCGCTGCCCGAGACCGTTTCCCTTTCGCCGGCGGAGTTTGGCGTCGTCTTCGGCTTGGATGGCGGCTCGCTGGCAGACGTCTTTTCGTCGCTCGGCGTGGCTGTCGAAGTATCGCTTCCCGGCGTCGCCGTCGCGCTCGGAATCGTGCTCGGCCCAAGTGGCGGACTCTCCGCGGCCGATTGTGCGCCAGAGGTGTTGTCAGTGTTGCTTTGAGCCTCAGCCGACGAGGGATTGGGCGTTGTTGACGCTTCAGCCGAAGGCGCCGGCGGCTCGAGCGTTTGCTCCTCCACTCCCGCAGACTCGCTTAGGCGATCGGGTTGCGGCGTTTCCGGCGAAGCTTCGACCGAATGCTGCGCCGACTCTTCGCTGAGTGGTGGTAACGGTGGCAAAGGCTTTATAGTCGAAGTGGCGCTAAAGCATCCGCCTAGAACAGCGCACGCCGCACCTACCAAGACAAACAAGCGATTGTTCCAAAAATTCATCCGACTGGGAAAACCGTACTCGGCTTCTTACAGGAGTATCTTACCTCAACTCGGCCGCGTATTCGAAGCGAACCTACTTGAGCACATTTGCCAAGGTTTACGAGTCTTGAAGCCAGTAAGGTAAAAAGGAGCGGCCTCGACTCGCTAGCGTTCATGTAAGCGCAGGAACGCAAAGCCGAGAAACTCTTTGGCTACGTTTTGGACGGAGCTGTCGGCTTAAGAAGATTAGAGCCGCAGAACCGCTTAGAGTTTGTCCGACTACTTTCTTTTCTTATCCCAGATATTAACGACGGGCGCCTGGTAACGAAAAGAACTCTCTGGGCGACACGGCAGGATCGTCTGGTGCCTGCGTTGACGGATAGTTTGGCCCGCCATACACCGAAGTCGCCTGAGCGGAAAGCGGTGGGCAGGTTTGCGCGGGTTCCATGCCTTTGGGAAAAACTCCCTCGATTGAATGGGGACATCCTGGGCCGGCAAGTCCGCCGGTCACCGGATCAACGCGCGCGATCACGACGTCCGGAGGCGGCGTAAAATCGAGCGCTGGATAGGCGGCGGTCGCGCCCATCATAAAACGCGTCCAGATAGGCAGAGCAGCTTGCGCGCCCGTAAGGCCGAGCTCCTCGCGTTTGTCGAAACCCGTCCACACGACACTCAAGAGATTCGGCGTGAACCCCACAAACCAGGCATCCTTGGAGTCGTTCGTGGTACCGGTTTTTCCGGCTGCCGGGCGCCAAAAGCCGGCTTTTCGAGCTCCGACTGCTGTGCCATGATCCAGCACCTGCTTGAGCATGAAGATCATCTCGTAAGCCAGAGCTGGGGAAAGCACTTGTTCTGCTTTTAGTTCGTGACCCTCGACCACTTTGCCATTGGCATCCACCACGGCTTGAACGGCAAACGGGGCTACTTTCAGTCCCTCGTTGGCGATGATGGAGTAGGCACTTGCCACTTGCATCGGAGAAACCTCGATGCCGCCGAGGACCACGGACGGATAATGAGGAAGCTCGCCGAAGCCCAGTCTGCGCGCCATTTCCAGCACGCGGTCAAGACCCACTGCGTACGCCAAGCGCGATGTCGCGGCATTGAGCGACTCTGCGAGCGCAAAAGTCAACGTCACTTGCCCGTAATAACGATCCTTGTAGTTGTTTGGCGTCCACGACTGGTTGTCGAAGTACCAGGTAAACGGCGCATCCTCGATACGAGTGGTTGGAAAGAAGCGATCGGGACCGCCAGAGAGCGTCTCCTCGAGCGCGGCAAGATAGGTCACCGGCTTAAAAACGGAACCCGGCTGGCGTTTGGATTGCACGACCCGGTCGAACTGGCTTTGGTAATAACTGCGCCCTCCCACCATCGCACGTATCTTGCCGCTTTGAGGCTCGATCGCGACCAGGCAAGCCTCGAGCCGATCCTCGGCTTCCTTACGTCTCAAATTCGGGTACTGCGCTTCCAGCGCTTCAAGACCGCGTTCTACGGCGAGCTCGGCAAGTTTCTGAGTGTGAACATCGAGGGTGGTAAAGATACGCAAACCCTCGCCGGTCAGCACCTCTGGCGGATAGCGCTCGGACAGTTCGCGTTTGACGTAATCGACGAAATAGGGCGCATCGTTGCCTTCGGTAAAGGATTCGCGGACCTGAAGCTTGCTGGCGACGGCCTCATCGTAAGCTGCTTTGCTGATGTAGCCGTCATTGAGCATCAGCTTGAGCACTTCGTTGCGTCTCTGAATGGCGGCTTGCGGATGGCGCAGTGGATTAAGCCGGTTGGGCGAGCTTATCATTCCGGCAAGCGTCGCCATCTCGGCTATCGTCAGGTCGCGTGGCTCCTTGGCGAAGTAGAATTCCGAGGCTTCCCAGACGCCGTAGATGCCTTCTTGGCCGCGCTGGCCAAGATAGATGTCGTTGACGTAGTTTTCTAGGATTTCCTCTTTGCTAAAGCGCCGCTCCGCGATGTAGGCCATCAGCGCTTCTTTGATTTTGCGCCGCCAGTCGCGCTTGGGGCTTAGGAAAAAATTTTTCATCAACTGCTGGGTAAGCGTCGAACCGCCCTGCCGGACGCGCCGACTGGTCAGATCAACCCATGCGGCCTTGATGATCCTTATAAGGTCGACGCCCTTGTGTGAATAAAAGCGATGGTCTTCGGCCGCAAGGATAGCGTCAATTAGTAGCGGCGGTATCTGCGATAAGCGCACCAAGCGGCGTTGCTCCCACGCCCCACGGTAGATTCCGCCCATAAGCTCGGGCTCGAGCTCGAGCGAGTAGATCGGTTTGCCTGTCCCCAAGTCGCGCATCGACTTAATCGTGCCGTCGCGCGCAACTCTAAGCTCGACCAATTCACCGTCGAAATAGCGAAAGGGATAGCTAAAGCTGTGCAGGAAAATATCGAGCCTTTCCTTGTCCGCTTCGTAGCGGTATTCGCCGCGTACTTGTGGCAAACGTCCTTCGACTCGATGGTAGTTGAGGCGCGCAAGACGCTCGAAAAGGCCTATGTCCGAAAGCTTCTGACCGGGGTAAATGGTAAACGAGTCAGAGTAAATACGCGACGGGATGTTCCATCGTCGACTGGACAGGCGTTCGACCACCTGGTTTTCCAGTTCGCGGTAGTAGCGAAAAAAAGAAACCAGGGCGAGAGGCGCGAGCGCCAACAGCAAGGCCGCACCGCTGAGCGTGACAAGGACAAAAAGTCGCCTCAGCGACATGATACGACAAGCCCCTGGGACGTCTTTAAAAACTTCTACCAGATGGTAGCAGGCCAGCAGGGTTTAGGGAAAAGCTAACTTTATGGCTTAAGCGCCAAAAACATCGTATTTTGCCCCCGCACGACGAGCAGAAGGACCGCGGGCTTCCCATGCGCTGTTTTGACTGCCTGCTGGTAGCTTTCCAAATCTGTAACGGGCTGGCGATCGACTTCTAGAATAACGTCACGCCGATGCAACCCTGCTTCCTCAGCGGGGCTGCCGGGCGTCACGTTCGTCACTATCACTCCGCCTCTGGCGTCGTAGCGGCGCACCTTGTGCAGCCATTCAGGCGGCAGCGCTTCCACTTCAAGCCCGAGATCGCGCTGGGCGGCGCTTTTGCGTGGCGTGACGGGCGGCGCCTGCTTAGGCGAACTCGCTTCCTTGGCCGCGTCGATCGTAACTTTTAACTCTCGCACCTTGCCGTCGCGCATCACCGTGAGTCTTACTTGACGGCCAGCAGGTGTCTCGCCAACCATGACTGGGAGCATCAAAGAATTGGCTACCGGCCTGCCGTCATAGGCAAGGATGATGTCGCCACGTTTGACGCCGGCCCGACTGGCTGGACTGTCCGGCACCAAATCCGCCACAAGCGCGCCATGGGTGTTATGCGTGCCTAGGGCCTGTTCCAGCTCTTCGGTGACGTCCTGCAAATAGACACCGAGCCAGCCGTGGCTTACGTAGCCGAAGCGCTCGAGTTGGTCGAGCTCGCTTTTGACAAGATTTACGGGGATCGCGAAGCCAATTCCAATATTGGAGCCGCTGCGCGTATAAATCTCTGAGTTTACGCCCACGACTTCCCCTCGAGTGTTGATCAGCGGCCCGCCGGAATTGCCGGGGTTTATTGAAGCGTCGGTCTGTATGAACTTTCCGTAGCTACCAGGTATGACGCGGTCGACAGCGCTTACGATACCGACCGTGACCGAGTGGTCGAAGCCGAAAGGATTACCAATCGCGAGAACCCATTCGCCGACCTTAAGCTTGTCAGAGTCACCAAGCGGCGCATAGCGCAACGGACGATTAGCATTTATCTTGAGCAGGGCGATGTCGCTTTTTTCATCCTGCCCAATAATTTTTGCTTTGTACTGCTCACCATCTTGCGTGGTAACCACAATACGACCTGGCTCGGCCACCACGTGCTGGTTCGTCACGATAAAGCCCTGTTTGTCGATTATAAAGCCACAACCTAAGCTGTGTACGTCGCCCTGAGGTAAACCATGGCCTGGTGGTGGAAGTTCTTCAAAGGGGCTTGCGCTATCGAACGACCAGAACGTAGAGAGATGAGAGCCTTTTTCAGACTCGATAGCGATGCTAACAACAGTCGGGACTAGCTCAGACGAAAGTTCGACGAATTCGGGAAGGGTCTGCAACCCTCGGGTTTGTCGGGGCGCGGTTTCACTCCAGAGTCTGCTGGCTTCGGCCTTGAAAACAAACAAACTCACCAGAAGAAAGCCAGCAACCCCAAAAGCTTTTTTGCGCAACCACCGAGGCCGCATCTAAGTTCTTGCCCGAACGGGCCTGCTGACACAAGCCTCTTTTTAGCTGAGTCCGGCGCGGGTCAACTCCACGTACTTCATACGCAGATCGTACAAAATCGAGGCTAACAGGCGCTCTTCTTCGGGCGTTAAGTTGCCCCGCGTCTTCTGCTCCAGCATCCCCAGGATATCTATCACTTGAGAAGCCGCGTTGAGGTCGCGAGCCACGAGATTAGTCGAAGGGTCGGGAATCTCGCCCAAGTGCACCAACGCCTGGGTCGACAGGCCTACTATGAAGGCCGAAAAGCTGATCTCGGCACCCGTCGGATCTAGCTTCGGTCGCTCTCTTTCGGCTCGACGCGCTTCGGTAGTTTGGGCCTTCGACTCGCTACTTTGTGTCTCAGTTTCGTCCCTGTCGGCGTGTTCCGGCCGAGGTTCGCCCTCGGGCGAGAAGCGCCGCCGGTCCTCGACTTTGAATCCTCGCGTTTTCTCTTGCTCTTCGGTCACTTGCGTTCGACCTCTACGCTTGTTGTGCCCGGGCCATCGCTTCTAAGCGGCGTATGCGGTCCTCGATTGGCGGATGGGTTGAAAACAGCCGCATCAAGCCCTCTCCCGAAAGCGGGTTGACGATGAAAAGGTGTGCGGTAGCTGGCGTAGTGTCGAGCGGCAGCCGTTGATTTGCAATTTCTAGCTTGCGCAACGCGCTGGCCAGCGCCAAGGGATCTCTTGCAAGGCGCGCTCCAGTGGCGTCTGCCTGATATTCGCGCGTCCGCGACACGGCCAATTGAATCAGCGAGGCCGCCAACGGCGCAAGCATCGACATAACCAGCAAGCCCAGCATGCCGCCTTCTCCCTCCTCGCGCCGCTCCTCAACGCCGCCAAAAATCGCGGCCCACCTAATCCAGCTCGCAAGCAACATCACCGCGCCTGCGAGCGTCGCAGCGATCGAGCTCGTGAGAATGTCTCTGTTAAGAACGTGCGAAAGCTCATGACCCAGAACACCCTTGAGCTCGCGCCGATCGCATATCCGCAATATCCCGCGCGTTACCGCTACCGCGGCATGCCTGGGGCTGCGACCCGTCGCGAAAGCATTGGGCGTGTCGCTATCGATAAGGTACAATCTAGGCGTTGGAATATTCGCTTCCCGCGCAAGCTCCTGGACTATTTCGTATATCTCGGGCGCCTGCTCAGGACTGAGCTCACGAGCACCGTAGGCAGCCAAAACCAGCCTATCGGAAAACCAGTAACTAAAAAAATTCATTGCTGCGGCAAACGCGAAGGCTACAACCACGCCGCGCTCCCCACCGAGCGCGCCTCCGATAAGCATTATCAAGCCGGTTAGAAGCCCCAAAAGAAGCGTCGTCTTTACGGTGTTCCACATAACTACCCGTCCTCGACCTCGCGCATCCAAGCGCGATCGCCTACCTCACCAAAGCCCCAAGTCTTTCTATTTCTGTATTTTAACCCTTGACCGAATCAACGAAAGTCCGTCTAAGCTTACCCGACTGGTCCACAAGTGTTGCCGAGGCTCTCTTTTTGACGCTACGTCAGCCTGAGATTATAGTCAACGCGAAGATAAGTTCACCCGGTTGAACCTAAACGGTCGGGTAGACAAGCCGAAAGACTTAGCCCAGAGGGCCTATTGATGTTAGTTTCTGCTCCAAAGCTAGCAAAACCTGGCTTACGCCTAGACTTTCGAGCTGCCGACAATGTAGCACTGCGACGTTACCTAGCGGCCTCCATCGCGATGGTTCTGTGGGGCCAAATAGCACGACGCCCGGCACTCCGAGAGCCGCCGCTAAATGGGACACACCGGAGTCGTTGCCGACAAAGGCTTTCGCGAGGCTCATAAGGCCGGCCACCGTCGAGAGCTCGAGACCTTCCATAACTGTGCACGCGGTGCCTTGGAAAGTTGTTCTGATTCCCTTTTCGGCTGGTCCTAACAAAGCGACAACGCCAAAGCGGTGATGGAGCTCGCGTGCGAGAGCAGCGAATTTTTCCGCCGGCCAGTTTTTATTCGGGCTCCCGCTTCCGGGCATCAGTACAATGAAATCCTTATGCTCGAATTTCGACGATTCTAGCGCTTGCCTGGCCAGCTGGCGGTCCCGATGAGTTGCGATAACCCATGGATGGCCACCGTAAAGCTCATCTTCGTTCAAGTTTAGGCCTAACTCCGCCGCATAGGCCTGAGCTATGTGACGACCGTCAGCCGGACAAAACCGCGCGAAACTCGCCCGACCGCCTACCACCTGAAGCAAGGAGCGTCGGAAAACAGGCTCCTGGGATGCAAAAAATGAGTAAACGTGGGCGAATTTGTTAAAGAATCCACGTGAATAGTGCAGCCCGTCTTGACTGCCGGTAAAAAGATTCGTGACCTCGCGACGGTCAATCGAGTAGGCTTCAGCAACCGAGAAGAACATGCCACGGCCCGCCTCTTGTAAGTTGCACGACAATTCGGGTCTCAAAACCGCCCGCCCCACGAAGAAGTTGCCTACCGACGGCGTAGCCATAAGCTCGATAAAAGCTTCACAATGTCGGCGGGCTATCCCCCTCAACGTGGGCAGCAAACATACAAGGTCTCCCAAAGCACCTGGGAAAATCACCAAGACCCGCTCGCGCCCTTCATCCATAAACGCATCCGTAAACACATCGGTCTTGCGCAATTGTAAAACCGGTGTCGCAAACCTTTGTCTGTTCGTACATCGCAAGCTTAAGGTGCAACGCACCTACCGGCTGTCGCCTCGGATCGTTTTTCAGATCGAAGCCGCGCGAGCTAGCTCTAGCTTAAGGCTTTGCAGCATGTTTTTGGCTCAATAGGATTTTGCAACCGTATCGCACAGGCTTAAGAAGTGTGATTTAATTTTGCCGATGCCGATAAGCGTTGCACATTCACCCACGGAGCTCATCGGACGAACTCCGGTAGTGCGTCTTAACCGCGTCGTGGGCGCGCAAGACGCGGAAGTGTGGGCCAAGGTGGAGACGTTCAACCCCGGCGGCAGCGTCAAAGACCGTATCTGCCTTGCCATGATCGAGCGCGCCGAACGCGAAGGACGCCTCAAACCCGGGGGCACGATAGTCGAGCCGACTTCCGGCAACACCGGCATAGGTTTGGCGATGATTGCGGCCGTCAAGGGCTATCGCCTAATTTTAACGATGCCGGATACGATGAGCGAAGAGCGACGCTCGCTTTTGGCAGGCTACGGCGCCCAGGTCATTCTGACGCCAGATAGTCGCGGAATGCACGCGGCGATAGCGAAGGCCCACGAGCTTGTCCAGGAGCATCCCGACTACTTTATGCCGCAACAGTTCTCGAATCCCGCAAACCCTCAAATACACTATGAAACTACAGGCCCCGAGCTTGTTCGGCAGCTGCCACGGATTGACGCTTTCGTCGCAGGCGTGGGAACAGGCGGAACTATCACTGGCGTGGGGCATTACCTGCGCGAGCGGTTCAAAGATGACGTGCTGATCGTGGCAGTCGAGCCGGAAAATTCCCCGGTGCTGTCAGGAGGAGAGCCAGGGTTTCACAAGATCCAGGGCATCGGTGCCGGTTTTATTCCGGAGATTTTGGACCAAAAAATCTACGACGAGGTCATGACGGTCAGCGACGAGGAAGCCGCGATCTGGGCGCGACGCTTGGCTCGGGAAGAAGGACTGTTGATGGGGATATCGGCCGGCGCGAACTGTTGTGCCGCGGTACGGATCGCACGCAGGCTTGGACCGGGCAAGGTGGTTGCCACAGTGTTCTGCGATTCCGGCGAGCGCTACTTGACCACCGACCTCTTCCAGTACGAGGGTATCTAAAAGGCAGAAAGCCCGCGTTGAATCGCATGGGGATCGCATCAAAATAAATCGTGTGGCACATGGTGGTGAGCATTAAGCACAATCAGAATTGCGTGTGACGGAAGGCGCCACGGATGGACGGTCTAGCGCAAAAGCTCGCTCACTTACGTAGCCTCTTGGCACCGATGGAATCGGTGCTGGTCGCTTTTTCGGGTGGCGTCGATTCAAGTTTTCTACTGAAAGTCGCCTCCGAAGTGCTAGGCGATAAAGTCGTTGCCCTGACCACGAGCTCGCCCACCATGCCGCGAGAGGACCTCGAGTCGGCTCGCGAGTTGGCTAGGCTGCTAGGTGTCCGTCATCTGGTTGTCGAGTCTAACGAACTGGAAATTCCAGGTTATGCGTCTAACCCGATAAACCGCTGCTACTTGTGTAAAAGCAATCTTTTTGAGCTGTGCGAGGCGACTGCGAAAAAGCTTGGGATTCGCAATATTGTCGATGGCCTTAATCTTGACGATTTGCGCGACTATCGCCCCGGAATTAAGGCTGCCGAACAAAAGCAAGTTCGCCACCCGCTGGTGGAAGCGTCTCTGACTAAAGCGGAGATACGCGAACTCTCGCGCCAGCTAGGTCTCAAAACCTGGGACCGACCATCCTCTCCATGTCTTTCTTCGCGCTTTCCTTATGGCACGCGAATTACGCTGGAAGCATTGAGCAAGGTCGAACGTGGCGAGCGAATCTTGCGCCAGCTTGGCTTCAAGGTCGTCCGCGTACGTTATCACGGAGACGTCGCGCGCCTCGAGCTCGAGCGTCACGAAATGGCTCGCGCGCTCGATCCACAAGTAAGCGAGGTGATTGCTCGCGAATTCAACCAGATTGGCTTTCGCTTTGTGGCTTTGGACCTAAAGGGTTTTCGTTCAGGTTCGCTCAACGAGGGAATCGTTGTGCCAAACGCTTCAGTAGTTGACGCTCGCGAGTAATGGGTTAAAGCTTTCGCTCCTCTTACTCGATAAAAATCGCTCAATTCTAGTTTGCTCGTCAACTTTTACTCTTGAGCTCCCGCAGCAAAATCTCCGCTATAACCAGGTCGTGTTTGGTCGTAATCTTTAAATTATGTGCTGAGCCTTCAACGACGCGCACCTGAGCACCTAAACGCTCCACTAGCTCGGCGTCGTCGGTCACCTCCCATCCATGCGCCTTGGCCTTATCGTGCGCGGCCTTGAGCAGCGAGGCGCGAAACGCCTGCGGAGTCTGCGCCTGATATAGACCCTGGCGCGGCACGGTACCCAACACGACGTCATGCTCGACACGCTTGAGCGTGTCAGCGACTGGAATCGCGCAAAGCGCCGCGCCCCATTGTGCTGCCGCCGCAAGACAGGAGCGGAAGAACTCACTCGGAGCATTGGGACGAGCAGCGTCGTGCACGACGATCAGCTCGCTCTCGGCGCTCACAAGCCGCAGGCCCGCCTCGACCGAATCCTGCCGCCTCTCGCCTCCCGCAACGACCTTGACCGGCAGATTAACTTCCATCCCGGCCAGCAATTCTTCAGCAGCAGCTTCCAAGCCTGCCGGAACCGTCAAGATAGCTTCAAAGATTTCCGGGATTGTCTCGACCACACGAAGCGGGTAGTAAAAAAGCGGCCGCCCACAAAGCTCGACAAACGCCTTGGGGACACCTAAACCAAGCCTTCTGCCCCATCCGGCAGCCACTATTATCGCGGAAGCGCGCCAAAAAGGTCCCTGATCAGGCACGGCACCAGCCAGCCAAGCCACACGCCGCCAGAAATCTCCTGAACGGCTCTTCCAGCGAGGTGGGAAAGTGAGGAATTAGCTCGTCTGAGGGCCAAAAGTTGCAAAACGCGGCCTACTGCTTTTTAACACCCAGGCAAAGCCCTCAACCCACCATAGCAACCGCCGCTAGTTGTTGAACAAGACGTTTAGCTCCTCGAGTATTTTCTCTTCAGGGTGGTCCTGTGCAATCGACAGTTCCTTGACCAATAGATTTCGCGCGGTGTCCAAAATTTTCCTCTCACCGAACGAAAGGTCTTTATCCGCCTTGAGCACGAGAAGGTCGCGCAGTACCTTGGCAATCTCCAAAGGGGAGCCCGTCTTGATTTTTTCTGTATACTCCCGATATCGCCGGTTCCACGTCTGGCTGTCTACTCGAACCTTGCGCTCGCGCAAAATCCGGTAGATCTTTTGCACCGTGTCTTTTCCGATAACCCGGCGCAAGCCAACCGCGTCGACATTGTCGGTTGGAACCATGATGGTCATCTGAGTGTCAAGGATACGCAAAAGGTAGTACTTGCGTTCGGTGCCAGAGATGGCTCGCGTTTGAATACCCTCGATTACGGCGACTCCGTGCGCCGGATAAACAACCTTTTCTCCCTTCTTAAACACTAGGGCCATGTGACACCTTCGCCAAAAGTTACGGATTGCGATGTGGGGAAGTTACCCTCTTAGCTTGCCGAAAAAGCACGCGTCCGGATGCTGCTCCCCAAAATTATAGTACGTTGACCTAATCAAAGCTAGTATTTTTCTTGGCGCGTTAATCGCTCAGACGCAGCGGCGAAATGTCGTAAACCAAGAGCATCCGCAGCTACTGCAGCAATCGGCTTACCTAGCTCTCGGAGCGCAGTCGTCGCTCCATAACGAGGGCGTCTTCACCAGGGCCGTAATAGTTTCTCCTAAGCCGCCTCTCCTCGAACTGGAATTTGCGATAAAGGTTTTGCGCAGCGAGATTCGTGCGACGGACCTCGAGCGTGACTACCGTTGCGTCTTTTGTCCGTGCTTCCTCCAACGCGTACCCCAACAGGCGGCTGGCGATGCCCAACCTACGAAGCTTCGGGTGGACAGCCAAATTGAGGATGTGCATCTCGCCCGCAATCAGCCAGCGGCACAGAAATCCCACCGTTGAATTGTTGACCCGTGCGACTATGAGCCGCGAGAATGGCAAGGTTAATTCGCGCTCAAACGAACCTCGGCTCCAAGGCTGCTGAAAACAAAGTCGCTCAATCTGCACAATCTCAGGCAAGTCATCACGGGTTGCGTCGAAAATCTCGACCGACCCAGGCAAGCCCCCCATCATAAACAGTCCAAGTCCTGCGCCACGCTTAACTTACTCGTTGCAACCGCTGAATACGGGCCCGACCTACTCAGATAAATGATAGCGTTTCGCTTGCTCGCTCGGAATAACTTGTAAAGCGCAAAGCTCGACCACCCGCGCACTTGGGACGCACGGTTTACCGCCACCCACGAATTTCGCCGCTACCTCCATCTCGCGATAGGAAGGAGAGGCGATGCGAAGTGGGAAAAAGCCTTGTACCTTGGAAGTGCTGGTATGCTTGCGTTAGCGGCGCAGATTTGTCAGTATGGGCGCAGTCGAAGTGGGCGGTCTCGCTTCGCTCGGGATCGGGTTCTGGAATGCTTGTTTTAGACCTACGCAGGGAGGTGTACGCGGATGAAGAGGTCGTCGCTTAGTTGGCTCGCAGCTTTAGGGGTAACAACCTTGTTAGCTGCGTGCGGACCAAACATGGAGCAAATCAATCAGGCAACGGTGCGCGCCAAGGCTGGCGCCGATAATGCGGAGGCAGCCGCTAACCGGGCTACGCAAGCTGCCCAGCAGGCGCAGGCTGCAGCGCAGCGCGCTGAGCAGCAAGCGGCTAGCGCTGAAGACGCAGCGCGACGAGCCCGCGATGCGGTGGCTCGCCTCGAGGCAGGATTCAGGACGTCAGTGCTGAAGTAGCGCGCAGCCGCAGCTCCAAGCCGAAGGTAAGCACTGTTTGCCCTGGGGCAGAAGGCGGAAAATTATCTTTTTCCGCCTTTTGCGCCGTGAGAAGTTTAATTAGTTGCGAAAAACTGGGAATCTCGGCGGGGCATTAACGCATCGACACCTCGCTCGAGTTTTTTGTTCGACCCAGAGCATGCGGAATATTCGCTGGCAGGTATTGCTTTTCTGTTAGCTTTATCTGCTATTCGCATAGCTGTCAGCAAATCCATCGCGTAGTTTTCGCTCACCTAGACTCAAGGCGCGCTTTTACCAGCTCTTTTAGGCAAACGCGCATCTGACCGCCGACTGGGTCAGATTCAGAGCGAGCTTCGCTCTTTGGTCTTACCTCGAGAAGCTGGATGAGAACAGGTGCAAGTGTGTCCGACACCCTGTGAAGAGCGTATGGAGAATCATTTCTTGCGTCTGGAAGAGAGTTCCAAAGTTAGTCGAAAATTCTCCTTGCAAAGCTTGAATTCATGATTAACTTAAGAACGGCTCGTCTGGGGCAGGATTATCTTGGCCTGCCCGATCGCAATACTGATTCCGCAGCCAATCGGTAAGGAGGTGTAAACTTAGACCGATGCCGGCCAAGGTTGTTGAACTTCACGAACGGGCGCGTGCTGGGATTATCGCAGGAGCGACTTTGGTAGCCGAAGCAGCTAGAGTAACGTTGGGCCCTAAAGGGCGAAACGTTCTGATACAGCGGAGCTTTGGCGCACCCCTGGTTACGAAGGACGGTGTCACAGTTGTCAGAGAGCTTGAATTCGAGGACAAGTTCGAGAATTTGGGCGCCAAGCTGATTCGAGAGGTCGCACAAAAGACCCAAGACGTTGCCGGCGACGGTACAACTACGGCGACTGTACTCGCCAGGGCGATTTTGCGTGAAGGAATTAAACTGCTGGCGGCGGGCGCCGCGCCGATGGAGCTCAAGCGCGGGATCGACCTTGCGGTCCAGAAAGTTTCCGAGTACCTCAAGCAAATGGCAAAAGAGGTGAAGGAGCCTCGCCAGATGGAACATGTGGCCACGATCGCGGCCAACGGCGATCAGACGCTCGGCTCGATCGTAGCTGAGGCGATGCAGAAGGTAGGCAAAGAGGGCGTCATCACGGTGGAAGAGGCGCGAGGCCTACAGACCACGCTCGAGGTGGTCGAAGGAATGCGTTTCGACCGCGGCTACTTGTCGCCCTACTTTGTGACCGACCCAGAAAAAATGACGGTCGAGCTTCAAGAGCCACTGATTCTCATCCACGAAAAGAAGATTTCCAACGTGCGCGAGCTCATACCGGTGCTCGAGCTCGTGCTGCGTGAAGGTCGAGCTCTGCTAATCATCGCGGAAGACGTCGAAGGCGAAGCATTGGCCACGCTTGTAGTGAACAAGCTGCGCGGCACGCTAAAAGTGGCTGCGGTCAAAGCACCTGGCTTCGGAGAGCGTCGGAAGGAGATGCTCGAAGATATCGCGATCCTGACCGGAGGCAGGCTGATCGCAGAGGAACTTGGGATTAAGCTCGAGAACGTCAAAATGGATAGCTTTGGCCGCGCAAGCAGGGTCACTATCGACAAAGATAACACCACTATCGTGGGCGGCGCCGGAAAGAAAGCAGACATTCAGGGCCGGATCGAACAGATTCGTAACAGAATCAAAGAGACGACTTCCGAATACGACCGCGAAAAACTTCAAGAACGGCTCGCCAAGCTCGCTGCAGGCGTGGCAGTCATCAAGGTTGGAGCCGCAACTGAACCTGAACTTAAAGAGAAGAAGGCTCGAGTCGAAGATGCGGTGAACGCGCTTCGAGCGGCGGTCGAGGAGGGCGTAGTGCCCGGAGGCGGTGTCGCTTTGGTCAGAGCACAAAACTACCTGGAGGAGCAAATCAAACAGCTCGGACTAGAAGGCGATCGAAAGAGCGGGGCGGAGGTTGTTCTGCGCGCCTTGGCCGAACCGCTCAAGCAGATCGCTTACAACGCCGGCAGCGACCCGTCGCTTATCTACCACCGCGTTCTAGAGGGTGAAGGCGATTTTGGCTTCAACGCTCGGACCGAGAGGCTCGAACCGCTCGAGGCCGCGGGTGTGATCGATCCCGTGAAAGTCGTGCGCACCGCGCTCGAGAACGCTGCAAGCGTCGCTTCGTTGCTGATCACCACCGAGGCTACAATAGCGGAAAAACCGAAAAAGAAGACGCCGATGCCTCACGGCGCCGGCGACCATAGCCACGGACTTGAGGACTTCGGCGACGAAGATTTCTAACTCCTAGGGTGGAATCGAGCAAACGTGAGGACATTTTCCCCATCCAGAAAACTCGATTTCCTCTTGCAGGTAAGAGAACATTGTGCCAGCATTGCAGCAAACCTAGTTTGTGTTTAACCGGACCACCAAAAATAGATTTTGTGGCCGCTAAAACTTCAAGGAGGGATAGAGGATGATACACGAGTTCATTACGCGTCACTCGAAAGTTGCCAGGGTAGCGGGAGCAGCGTTGGCGCTGAGCTTGCTCGCCGGATGTGCCTCGAACAAGCCAGACCCGGCTCAGGAGGCGATGAACGCAGCGAGCCGCGCTGACCAAGCTGCTTCACGCGCAGATGCAGCTGCTTCACAGGCTCAACAGGCTGCCGCGCAAGCGCAAGCTGCCGCAAGCCGCGTTGAGCAAGCCGCTAACGACGCTCGAGCAGCGGCTGAGCGTGCTGAGGCTATAGCCGAGAAAACGTCGGCCTCGATGCCGCGACGTAGAGCCATGTCGCATCATCGCCGCCATCGTCGGGCTCACAAGGCCAAGTCAAGCTCATAAGGAAATTATCGGCAGGAGTTGGGCTTGCGCCGCCCTGCCCAACCGCCCAAACTTCAAATTTGTCTTGGGCGGGTTAGCGCAAGCCCCTGACTGCCAATTTCAGTGAGCTTGCCGTACCGAGCCTTCGCTACCGGCACAAGGTGTGCTTTTTTCAAGAGCTGAGTGGAAACCGTTTTAAGTCACCTCCAGCCGCATTAGGGCCCGCAAGGCTCCCGGTCCGCCTTCTCAATCTACCTGAAAGCCCTGGACCGAAAACCCGCTTTTCGTAAGCCGCGGCCAAGATACTGGTTCAAAGTAATCTTGGCTGGGAACGCCGTAGCTTTTGCATTGACTTTCCCTAGCTAGCTGAAGGTACGCGCAACACGCCGCTGTACTTCTGAGCATCACACCCTTGAGATGATGGGTCGCGGTTTGTCTCGTCGTGCATTGACGATGCAAAAGAATCCAAAACTTTCGTCTGCACTGGCTTTAAGCTGATGTGGCTCGTCCGGCCCGATGTAGACCAAGTCCATTGGCGACACGTCATACTCTTGATCTCCCACCCTCACAAAGCCGCGCCCTCTGACGGCTATCACCACGTGAGCATGTCGGTGGCGTTCTAAGCTGGTAAAACCCTGAGGTTCTAGCTCAAAGTAGCGGACGTGAAATGCGACCTGTTCGCCGCGCTTACCGATTAATACTTGGCGGGACGCCCCTCGGAAATCGCCCACGGTACCTGAAGCCACTTTATACGGCTCGAGCTCGGTTTCTTCCCATCGGAAGTTCGGTTTAAAGCGGCGAAGTGTAGGGGGCTTTTGTCGCGTCTTCGCGGTTTGCTGGACGCGTAAGTTCTTAGTGCCTGACTTCAAGGAGCTTGCCATACACTTTCTCGAACCAGTTTCGCTCAGTCATTGCTATGCTACTGTTTGTCGAACGAAACCACGACTTTTAGGGCCTCGGGCGTTTGCGCCACAGCGTAGGCGCGAGCGACCTCTCTGATTGGAAACGTATGGCTTACAAGACTAGCTGCTCGAAGTACGCCCGAAGAAATGAGTTTTAGCGCTTCTCGCGTGTCGTCAGGACCGCACGAATAACTCGGCAAAAGTCGGACTTCCTTGAAGTACATCTCATAGGGCGAGATGTCGATCGTTTCCTGTGGCGGGACGGGACTGAACTGAACGACGCGTGCACCCGCGCCAGCGGCGGCAAGGCCCATTTTAAGGGCGCTAGCTGTACCAGGTCCCACAATCACCACGTCAGCCATCGCGCCGCCTGTAACCTGCGCAAGTTGCGCCACAAAGTTATCTTCGGACACCGTCAAACCTAGGTCAGCGCCGAAGCGCGTGGCGCGTACGGCTCTTTGCTCGACCAGATCGACACCGATGACCAATCCCGCTCCGAGATGGCGTGCCAGCGCTACATTGATAATGCCCATGATACCAAGTCCAAGCACCACTACGGTTTCTCCCGGCTTAATATCCGCTCTGCGCATCGCCTTTAAGGCGCATGCCACCGGCTCGATTAGCACTCCGTCTAAGTCGGACATCTCTGCTGGCAACACGAGCGTGTCGCGCTGATTTATCGGAGAAACGACAAAGAATTCCGCCATTCCTCCCGGTTCAAGCTTGCTCGAGCGCCACGTGGGGCACTGGACGTACTCGCCTCGGCGGCACGGCGCGCATTGCCAGCAAGGCGCATGATGATGCACGAAAACGCGCTGGCCTGGGCAAAAGCCACGGACGTTTTCGCCGATCTCCTCGACCACGCCCACTGGCTCATGGCCGAGTACAAAGGGTGCCTTGCGCTTGACGTACCACGGCAAAAAGTCGCTGGAGCAGAGCCCGCACGCAACTGCGCGCACAAGGATATCATCGGCACCCACCCTCGGCCGCTCCATCTCTTCAAGCCTGATATCACCAAAATCGTAGATTTTCGCAGCTAACATTGTTCAAACACTGAACAGCGGTCGTTCGCCCAGGATCTCTCGATTCATCGCCACCAAAAATTCTCGCAGCTAAAGCTTTCGCCTTGGGCAACTAAAACTTAGCGACGAATTGCAAGTCTAACTGATCGCGCAAAGTCGAACGATTGGTGTTCGGCAAGGCGAAGTCTTATCAGAACATTTGTGAAAATGGCAAGCTCAGCGCGCGCCATGCGATGCGCAGGCGTCAATTCGCCATGCGCCGAGTTTTTGGGTTAAACGCTCTACCCTCGGGACGGTACCGGTCGTATTATGAATGAATATGAAACCTATTTGCCCGCTTCTCGCGGCAGACGTCATCATTGAGGTTGAGGATCGCATCGTATTGATCGAGCGCCGGAATTTCCCGCTGGGATGGGCCCTTCCTGGTGGCTTTGTCGAAGTCGGCGAGTCAGTCGAACTTGCGGCTGTGCGAGAAGCTTTTGAAGAGACCTCGCTCGAGGTAGAACTTACGGCGTTACTTGGCGTTTACTCTCGCCCTGACCGGGACCCGCGGGGCCATACGGTCACAGTCGTGTACGTAGGGCGCGCTTGCGGCGAACCGAAAGCAAAGGACGACGCCAAGGAGGTGGGATTATTTCATGCTGACAAGCCGCCTACGCCGCTCGCGTTCGATCATGCCCAAGTCATAGCTGACTACAGAGAGTTTTTGCGCACCGGCCGCCCGCCTGCGCCAGCAAAAGTCAAGCTTTCGAAAGAGCATCTGTAAACCGGCCGCTTGTAAACCGGCCGGTACTATGAGGTCAATCGTTCTCTTACGCCTCGCTGCTGTAAATATTTTCGTTTGTGCCGCTCAACCAAAATGTCGGCCAGACGCGTCGGCTCGGGAACTCTAAATTTTCCCAGAACTTCGCTGACAAGCCGTATCGCAGCTAAAAACCCAACACGGTAGCCGGGCGAAACATAGATTGGACGACGCCCCGTCTGAGTGCGCAACACAGCGCCCACACGCTCGCCCTTATCGATCAACCAAACCCATGACAGCGCCTTCTCTGGCAAAGCCCTCTGTGGTTCTCCAACGAGCACAGACTTGGCGCATCCAACCGAGGGGATGTCGAGCAGATAACCTATATGGCAGGCAAGACCGAAGCGTCGCGGATGGGCGTACCCGTGAGCATCAAAAAACACGACCTGTGGTCTCACCTTCAGTTTTGAGAACGCCTCGACAATAACCGGCCCCTCGCGAAAGCTAAGCAAACCCGGAACGTATGGAAAGCTCACCGTTGCGTCAGCCGTGACCTCCTCCACGACCTCAAGGTGGGGTCGCTCGAGCACCACCACGGCAGCGAAACATCGTTGAACAGATGGGTCGTAAGCCACGTCGGCACCAGCGACGAGGCGAGCGTTACGGGGGCCGCCTCGCAGGCTTAGGCACGAAGCCATCCTTTTTTGCAAATCGATAGCTTCAGAGACGGTGAGCGACCAGCGTGGTTCGCGAGCTATTCGCACTGCGCCACCGATGGCAGCGACCGAAGAGCTGCTTTTTCAACGCCGCCAGAGAATTAGAAGCCTAAGGTACGTAGCACCTGCTCGATGCGGTCAAAGGCGGCATTAAGCTTGGGGATCGAATTTGCATAGGAGATCCGAATGTGATCCGGAAATCCGAAGTCGGTACCGCCGACCACAGCTACGTGCGCTCGCTCGAGAAGCATGTCGGCCAGCTGATCCCCGCTGTTCAAGGTGATGTTATTCCAGACCGCTCCCAGAAGTTTTGCGACTTTCGGAAAAACGTAAAAAGCGCCTGCGGGAGGATGGGTCAACGCAAAACCAGGCAACGCACGGACTCGCTCGACCACTAGGGCGCGGCGACGGCGAAACTCCTCCATCATAAGTTTAACTTCGTCTTGCGGACCGGTAAGAGCTTCCACGGCTGCCGCCTGGGCGATCGAGTTCGGGTTACCGCTGTTTTGCGACTGAAGGCGCCCAACCGCGCTCATCACTTCTCGTGGCCCCACGGCAAAGCCCACTCGCCATCCTGTCATCGCATAGGTTTTGGACAAAGAGTTTACGATTATTCCACGTTCTCTAAGCCGCGGTTCGACACAAAATAGATGAGGGGCGACGCCGTCGTAGACCATGTTGGAGTAAACGTCGTCCGAGATAACCCACAACCCGGCCTCTAAAATAACCTGGCTCAGCGCGCGCAACTGCTCCTCATTGTAAACCGCGCCCGTAGGATTACAGGGGGAATTGAGTATGATGCCTCTAGACCTAGAGTTAAGCACGCTGCGCAGCTGGTTTGGCGTTAGGATAAAGCCGTCTTCCTCCCGAGTTGGCACGAATTTGGGCGTTGCACCGCTAAGCTCGACCATCGCCGCATAGCTTACCCACGCGGGCGTGGGAATAATCACTTCGTCGCCCTCATCGAACAGCGTATTAATTACGTTACTGGCAGCTTGTTTGCCTCCGGCCGAGGCAACAATCTCCGACAACTCGTACTCCAAGCCGGTGTCGGCCTTGAGCCTGAAACGAATCGCCTCTTTTAATTCCCGAGTTCCCGTAGTGGCCGTATATTTAGTAAGACCTGCCTCCAACGCTTTACGGGCAGCGTTCTTGATCCGTTCAGGTGTGTCGAAGTCGGGCTCTCCGGCAGCCAGCGAGATTACGTCCACTCCCTGCTCGCGCATCTGCGTAGCGCGCGCTTCAGCAGCCATCGTGGCAGACGGTTTGATTGCGGCTACGCGCCGATTTAGTTTAAGCCCCATACGTTTTTGAATCCCGAAAGCCCTTAGCTCCTCACGACCCGGTTTACGCGCAGATACGCGAAGGTGGCCCTGTTACCAACCAGCCACCGGCGCACTTCATCCTCGCTAAAACGTCTAATTCAAGCCTAACTTGCGGCGCAAACGCTCCATTACGTTAGGTGGCACAAGGTCTGGAAGACGCTCGCCGTACCCAGCAACCTCCTTTATAAGATGCGAAGCCGAAAAAAACAGCGAGGGACTGGCAAACAAAAATACGGTCTCAATCGACGGGCGGATATACTTGTTCATCTGGGTCATCTGAAACTCGTACTCAAAGTCCGTCACCGCCCGTAAGCTGCGAATCAAAACGCAGGCCCCTACCCGTTGGGCATAATCTACGGACAAACCCGTGAACTTATCGACTCGTACTCGAGGACCAAGGTCAGCAACTGCCTCGCGAGCCATCTCCACTCGCTCATCAGCACTGAACAGCGCTGGGTCCTTATGCGGGTTATACGCGACGGCAACAATCACTTCGCTAAAGATGTTGGCAGCGCGCCGAATGATGTCGATGTGTCCGTAATGGATCGGGTCGAAAGTACCAGGGTACACAGCAATCGTTTTGCGGTTAGTTTGGCTCTGCTCCATTGGCCTCCCCACCTGAATGGCCGCTTGAATCCTGATCTAACGAGGCAACCGAGCCAAAGGTATAACTCAAAAGCCGATGGTCACCAATAGCATAGTCGCCGACACGTTCAAGGCCGGCCACACACGGTGCCTCTTCCCGGGTTGAAATTTCTACTACGATCCAGGCACCGTTTTCCAGCAAATTGAGCTCGACAAGCTTTCTTAGTGCCTGATCGGCCAGTCCGTAACCATAGGGCGGATCCATAAAAACAAGGCTGAACTTCTCGCCTCGAGCCGCAAGCCGTGACAGCGCGCGAGCGACGGTGGCACGTTCGATCCGACCTTGCCGAATTAAGCCCAAAGCTTGTAGATTGCGCCTTATAGATTCCACTGCGGCCCGGCTGGAATCCACGAAAACCACGTTTTGAGCGCCACGAGACAAAGCCTCGATCCCCAGCGACCCACTGCCCGCAAAAAGATCAAGTACCCGCCGGCCTTCAAAGTCGATGCGAGCTGCAAGCCGCGAGAAGATCGAAGCTCTCACTCTGGAGGTAGTGGGTCTGGTAGCAAGACCACGGGGACTTTTCAAATAGCGCCCTCGATTTGTGCCGCCGATTACCTTAAGCAAGCTTCCCTCAACAGATTCCAGTCTCTAGAAACGAGCGTAAAAGGGCCAAAAAAGGCGAGCTAGGATTGGCGGCTGTGATGTTGAGTCTCAAGCTTGCGGACGTTGACGTAAACTCACACCAAATTAAGCTCGCACTCAAACGGAAAATTAGGCGACCCTTTCCGCCGAACCTCTCCAAATATCCTATCGCGCAGAGACCCTTCACTTAACCCATACTAGCTCGAGCTAATCTAGGCGCCCCGATCACACGAAGTTTGCCGCTCGCCGCCGGCGAAAGCGAGCCAATCTGACGAACGAACTTTTCTAGCAATTCGGCCTCAAAAAGTCTCATTGGTCGAACTCTTTTCGGTGCAGAAATAGAGCGCCAAGCGGGCTTAGGATAGCAGTTGGTCTGCCTATCGCATAAAAACTGTGCGTAAAACATATGCTGCGCGCCCAAGTGGGCTCCTGCGCACGCTTGATTCAGTTTCACGACTAATTAATTGGTGCGGTCTGCTCCAAGGGGCTACTTTTTATGGGAAAAAACGTACGTAAATTATGCTTCAGAAAAGGGCGAAGAACGCCAAGACGGAGGCGACCTGTGATCGGATCCCTAACGGGTCAGGCTGCAGCCTCGTAAAGGTGGTTGAAAGAATCGTTCTGCGCAGAAAAGCTAGCCAAATTTTGAAGTTAGCCTTTCGCTGTGCCAGGTTGCTGAGCATGGCGTTGCTTTTTGCGGCAGTTACAGCAAAAGCTTGCTTCGCTGAGCCAAGCGCCAGCGCAAGGGCCAACTACATGACCTATTGTGCACGGTGCCATAATGCCAACGGCACCGATGATAGCCCACCTTTGCCCTCCATGCGCGTCGCTCATAGCTTTACCGATTGCCGCTGGATGAAATTGATGTCTGATGCAACGCTCTATGGCATTATAAAAAACGGCGGACGGTGGGCTGGGATGAAAGACATGCCGGCCTTCGGCGCAAGGCTTACTGACGAACAGATAGCAGACATCGTTGCCTTCATCAGAAGTTTTTGCGCCGAGGATCAGACGGACTAAGATCGCGGCCCAAAGGTTTGATTTACATTAGCGTGGAAGCCGTCTTAGCCCCACGCCAAGAAATTTTAGATTATGGAGGGTGGACAGTGAGACTACTACATACGATGCTGCGGGTAAACGATCTGGACGAGTCCTTGAAGTTTTATTGCGACGCACTCGGTATGAAACTCTTACGGAAAAAGGACTATCCGAACGGAGAATTTACTCTGGCCTTTGTCGGATATGGGGATGAGCGGGATTCTACTGTTCTCGAGCTGACCTACAACTGGGGTAAGTCCGGCTATAACCTTGGCGACGCTTTCGGCCATATTGCAATCGGGGTCGAAGACATCTATCGCACGTGCGAGGAGCTAAAGAAAAAAGGCGTCAAGGTGGTTCGCGAACCTGGACCAATGAAATTTGGGGGACCAGTCATAGCGTTCCTCGAGGATCCTAACGGCTATAAGGTCGAACTCATTGAACAAAAACAAGGCGCGCCGACAATCGAGTAGCGATACTACGAATTAAGGAGAACCGATTCGTAGACCGGCGAGAAGCCGAGATTTTCGTTAAGACCTCCTTGAAGCCCGAGCTCGCAACTTAAAGGCCACTGTCTAACTTTGCGCTTTTGAGGCGGGCTCGGGCCTTTTTGTTCCTACCTGGCCTTTCTTTTTCCTGCCGCGGTAGGGTTTTCTAGCTTACTTCGCCCGATACGACTGGTTGATATCGCGCGTTACGCAAGCGAAGCCAGGTCGTCAAAGAAGGTGGGGTAAGTTTTGGTCACACAAGCGGGGTTCTTGAGCCGAAGACCCCCAAGCTTAAGCCCAGCTACCGCAAAGGCCATCGCGATTCGATGGTCGTTGTATGTCTCAACCGCCTGTCTAGGCGTAAGCTTAGACGGCTCGATGTAAAGCCCGTCCTCCCGCTCGAACACAACGGCACCTAAACGCCTAAGCTCTTGACCGATAGCCGCCAAACGGTCGCTTTCGTGATGCCGAATGAAGCCCACGTTGCGAATCGTGGTCGGCGTGCTGGCGAACGGAGCCAAAGCCGCAAGCGTCGCCACCATGTCCGGTATCGAGCTCATGTCAACGTCAACCCCACACAAGCTGCCGGTGCCCGAGATTTCCGTTCCTTGCTCATACTGCCGCACTTTAGCTCCCATCTTCTCTAGAATCTTCAAAAACGCCACATCTCCCTGCACCGACTGCCCGATAAAAACTCCCGGTAATCTCACTCGGCCTCCGCACAAGGCTGCCGCGGCCGCAAAGTAACTCGCGTTCGACGCATCCGGCTCGATCTCGAAACGACCAGCTGACTTGTAGTTCTGTCCTCCGGGCACGCTGACAAGCTGTCCCAAGTAGTCGACTTGCGCACCCCATTGCCGCATCAGCGCGACAGTCATCCAGATAAACGGCTGCGCTGCCGCCTGGGTAACAGTCAGACGAAGCCCGTCGCGCCAAAGCGGAGCCGGCAGAAGAAGCCCGCTTACAAACTGGGAAGATATAGCAGCATTAATCGTGCAGCTGCCGCCGCGAAACGAATCGGGTCCAGCTTCAACAACAATCGGCGGATACCCCGGGATTCCTTCGAAAGACACTCGTAGCCCCAAGCTTTGTAAAGCCGCAACCATCGGACCAATCGGCCGCTGCCGCATCCTGGAGTTCCCATCGAGCCGGTATCGGCCTTTACCGAGCGTCAAGAAACCGGCCAAAAAGCGCATGACCGTTCCCGCTCCGTCCGCAAAAAGATCTGCCTGATGGGCTGGAATGGCCCCCCCGCGCCCCTCCACGACTATCGAGGATGAATGCTCGTCTGTCACCACGTCAAAACCGAGCTGTCGTAGCGCCTGGACCATCGCACGGGTATCGTCGGCGAAAAGCGCTCCTGTGATGCGGGTGGCGCCCCTGGCCATCGCGGCCAGCAAAAGCGCGCGATTCGTAAGACTTTTTGAGCCTGGCACTCTTATAACTGCGTCGAACCGCCCAACGGCTGAAATCTCGATCTCTTCGCCAAACGTACGCATTCTAAAAATCGTCTCTATTCTAAGATAACCCGACAGCGCCACGGCGTGACATCACTTCAAGCTCGTCCGCCGCAAGGATCTCTACGAAAAGCCTACGCCAGGGCGTCGAAAAGACGAAAAATACACGGAAGTCCTTCGCTTACGTTTATGCAACTCGAGCTAACCTGCTGGATTTTCCTAAGAATAACAACCTAGTCATGTAAATTCCGCCCGAAACTATTTGCTTGCCTACCGCCATTGCCGACGAAAAGTCACGCCCCTCACTGACCTTAAAGCGCTGAATTTGGCCTGTTAAAAAAGCACGAAGCACAGTTTATCAGCGAAAACTTTGTTTTGAACATCGGACTTTCTTTCGTTGAGAATGGGGAACGAGATTGCTTTACGGCTCCTCGCTTTCCCAAGTTGTAGTGTTCCAGTTTTGGTTTCGAGCCTTTTCAACGCAATAAGCGGATGAGAAAGCGTCGGACGGGTCGCAACGCGAAGCTAGATCCAAGACGGGGAATTAGCTTATGCTGGTAGTTGTTAAGTCTTGTATTTTCAGCCAAACTCTGCATACTTGCTGTTGTAGTTGAGGGAGACGATCAGGCCACGAGCGCGGAGGATAAGGCCGATGACCTCGAGACAAGAAAACCTAGACGAAGCTAGTGCAGAGGAAGTAAAGAACCGGCGGGCCCGAAGCCAACGCGCACACTTTTGGCTGAAGAGATCGTTCAAGACCTTTCTGCTCTTGTCAATTTTAAGCCCGATTTGTTTGTTCGCAATTCGCGCTTACTCGTCCGAGAATTTCCCGCGCTTTCCAAGTATCGAGCCGAACGTGAACTTTTGGATCGACGTTTTCACCCGGTATTCGACGCGCGACTTTATCGTTCATGACCGGGATAAGATTTCGAGAATCTACGAAGTTTTTCATTTGGACGGCTACGGCGATCCAACGCCGAGTGAAATCGAGTGGGTCAACGCTTATTTGAAGGCCAAGTACCGCGATATTTTTGACCATCTGCGCCAAGGATGGCCACCGTTGGGTTACGACGAGCGCCATGTAGCTTCTCTGTTCGAACATGACCCGTTTCCAGATTACGCTCAGGCTGCAGACAACCTCAGAGTTCAACAAGGGATGCGAGAGCGTTTCCGAGCGGGTTTGGTCAGGGCAGACTTCTATAAGGCGATAATCGAGCGCGAACTACTTATAGCGGGCGTTCCTCTGGAATTAGCCGTATTGCCTGGGGTTGAATCGTGCTTCTACGCCGGAGCGCGGTCGCACGCTGGCGCTGTGGGTCTTTGGCAACTCACTGCAGCAGCAGCACGGGAATACGACCTTGTGGTAAATCGCTCGTATGATGAGCGCTTCGATATTGAGCGTTCGACGGAGGCTGCAGCTCGAATCCTTCGCCGCAACTATGAGCACTTCGGCAGTTGGCCGCTCGCCATTACGGCGTACATTTATGGAACGGCTGGCATGGACGACGCCGTCGCTGCTGAAGGAAGCGACTTTGAAAAGATATTCAAATACTACCGAGGACCCCACTTCGGCTTCGCTTCCCGCAATTATTACGCCGAGTTTTTAGCTGCCCTCGAGGTCAGCCGGAACAGGGATAAGTACTTCCCGGGCATTGAGACGGAGATTGCTATGGCCGACCCACCCCCTACGCCCAGCGTATGGCGCGGTCCTTACACGGTGTCCTCGAGCGCGCGGCATAGCTATTTGCACCATGCCGTATGGCATCCAAGGAGTCACCACGCTGGCCATCGTCACGGCCGTAGTGGCTCTTCCCACCACAGGCACCATCACGCGCCAGTGCGGCGGGCTTAAGTCCAAGCTTTTCCACAAAGGCTTTTATTTTCGAAACCAAGCCTTAAAGAAAAAGAAAAGCTCCTCCCGCGTGATGCCAGGGTTCGCCTAACGTTAGAGCACCCCGCGTAACTGAGCCTGGCCGCAGATGGTCCATCCCGTTATCAGCACTGCTCTTCGTTCGTGGCTGGAAAAAAGTTATTTGTTTACCTAGGTCTTGCTTTTCGTGCACATCCGAATTATCGGAAGTTGTTTCGCTCGGATAATCTCTTCGCACCGCCGAAACGAACCTAATCTTCTTGCACCGTAACGCCCTCCTGAGAGCGGCTCGACCGCTCAGTTAGGCAACTGGTGCGGCGAGACCAACTGCGCCTTGTTGCGTGTCTGCTATGCTAGTGGCATGGCTACAACTTTGCTCGGCGGTAGCGTGCACTGGGATGCCGTTCAGCCGCGCCTAGAAGCGGCGCTGGGCGATAAAAGGCTTGCGGCCTTTGGACGGCATCTTGTAGAGGTAAAAGCGCCAGACGAACGTCTGGCCTGCTCCTTCCTCCTTAAGCTTGCCGAGCAAACACCATCCTTACTCAGAGAGGCTTTAGCCGACTCGGATGTCGCGCAAGACCTAGTGTTTTGCCTAGGTGCCTCGGAGTTAGTCGCAACCGGGCTAGCCACGATGGGCCAGCGATGGCTCGAATTTTTTCGCCGGGTGCGTGCTCAGGACCTAAGAAGGCTTCTACTCGGCATTGATTTCAACTTCGACCAAATTGACGACCTAGGGGAGTTTCAAAAGCGGCTTGCTCTGAGTAGGCAGCGGATTTTTCTGGAGATTGCAGTCGGTGATTTGCTCGATCGTTTGGACGTAACGGAAACGATGGCCGCGATGTCGGCATTGGCCGACCGGTGTATCGAAGCTGCCCTTTTCGGAGCTACCCGCTTTGCAAAGGAACGACCGGCGCCGGATATTTCGCTCTGCGTTTTCGCCTTGGGCAAGCTCGGTGCGGGCGAACTAAATTTGAGCTCCGATCTCGATCTGGCCTATCTTTTCGACGCTGTCGGGAACGATCCCCACACGGACAAACTGATCGCGACCAAACGGGCCGAACTCACCACCGAGCTTCTACGCAACGCCGGCTTCAGAATTGACTTGAGACTAAGACCCGGCGGACGCTTTGCACCTTTGGTGGCCTCCTTTGAGGAAGCGTTGGCGTTTTATGAAAGCTTCGGGCAAACCTGGGAGCGAGCGGTGTTGTTGCGGGCCCGGCCGGTGGCTGGTCCCAGAGCTCCGAGCGCCCGGTTCTTGGCAGAACTAGAACGCTTCATCTACCGGCGTTACTCGGACTTTGAGACGCTTGGCCAGTTGCGGGCGATGAAGCGTCAGATAGAGTTCGAAATGCGCGAACCCGTGATGGTCGCGCGCAATATCAAGCTTGGCCGTGGCGGAATTCGCGAGCTCGAATTTATCGTTCAGGCTTTGACGTTGGTTTATGGAGGACGAGACCCAAGGATACGAACACCGCGCACGCTCGAGGCGATTGAACGATTGGCGCGCGCGGGCTACATCGATGGGGAACGCGCCCGCAAACTTAGCGAGGCGTACGTTTTTCTCCGCGACGTCGAACACAAGCTTCAAGTAGCGGCAGGTTTGCAAAGCCACACGCTTCCAGCTGACGTTTCGGCAATGCGCGTTTTGAGCGCTCGGCTCGGTCTAGGCAAGAGCCCCAAGGCGGTCGAGCGATTCAACGAGCTGCTGGAGAAGCACCGCAACGAAGTGTCTAGCATCTTTGCCGAACTTCTGGGCGCGGACGAACGGCCTTACGCGAAAGCCGTTTCTGCAACCGCGCGACAGGCCTGGGCCGTTGCGCTCGAACCTGAGCGATCAGCTCCGGTGCTCGGTGCGCTGGGATTTAAGAATCCCGAAGAGAGCGCAAACCATCTGCTGCTTCTTGCTCGAGGCCCTGAGTACGCGCTTTCGACGCCACGGCGACGGGCGCTACTTGAAAGCCTTGGGCCGCGGCTATTGGACGAAATTCGACATGAACCCGATCCGGACATGGCGCTTGCTAATCTCGCCCAGTTTATCGCGGCTGTGGGAGCCCGAACCTCGTTTCTCTCGCTTCTCGACACCCATGAACCGACACGCCGGGCGCTTTTGCGGCTGTTTTCCTCCAGTCGCTATCTCTCCGCGCTTTTTATCCGTCATCCGGAGCTTCTTGACACACTCGTACGGTCCGATCTAGCGCGCGTAAGCCGCTTACCGAGGGAACTTGCCGACGAACTGCGCGACCTGCTCAGCGCGTGCCCGGACTACGAAAGCCGTCTCGACATGCTGCGCAGTTTTCGCCATCAGGAGTTCTTGCGCATAGCGATGGCCGACCTCAACGCGCAAATCGGATTCAGCGAAGTCCAGCGCGAGCTCACCGTGCTTGCTGAGACTATCTTGGAGTTCGCCCTCGAAATTGCGCGCGAGCAGTGCGCCCCAAAAATTCCGACGGCGCAGCGTGTAGCGATGGCGATCGTGGCGATGGGCCGACTTGGAGCGGCCGAAATGTCTTACAACTCCGATCTCGATCTTATCTTCATCTACGAACCACTCGCAGAAAACCCGCTCGCAAGTCATGAAGCCGCAGCGCGAGTCGCGCAAAAGGTTATCGCCGTGCTCGAGACAAAAACCCGCGAAGGGTACGTTTACAAAGTCGATCTGAGGCTTAGGCCATCGGGCAACGCTGGACCGCTTGTAACCGCGCTCGAAAGCTGGCGCGATTACTACCGCACAAGCGCCGCTGTGTGGGAGCGTCAGTCGCTTGTCAAAGCAAGAGCCGTTGCTGGCGATCTAAGCTTGCGTGAAAAAATTGAACTTTGCCGCAAAGAGGCCGCCTTCGCTCGCTCGTTGAGGTGTGCCGAGGTCAAAGAAATTGAAAACATGCGCGTGCGAATCGAGCATGAAGTAAGCCCAGAAAACGACAGCCAACTCAATTTAAAGCACGGACCTGGCGGCCTGGTCGATGTCGAGTTTTTGACACAGATGCTCGCCTTGCGTTACGGCAAAACCTATCCGGCGCTTCAAAATGAACGAGCCGCTAGCCGACTGCTAGCCGTGCTCCGGGAGGCAGGGCTGGTTGACCCACACGATTGCGAGCGCCTGATCTCCCATTACGAGTTCCTCTCCTTAGTCGAACATCTGCTGCGCATCGAAAGCGACCAGCCGGCGTGGGCTATCCCCACAGACCCCGCAAAACTGACCCCGTTGGCGCGCAAACTGGGATTCGAGTCGGCCGATGCTGGCGAGCGCCTTCTGAACGAAATTAAAGAGCGGCGGCGCGAGGTACGAGAGTGCTTTGAACGCTACTTCCAGCGAGAAGAAGAGCGCGAAGTCTAACCGATAAGTGGAGCTTCAACTAAGGATCGAGCGACGACTTCGCGCTTGAAAAAGGCAGCTTCGTGGTCAAAACCAATTTCTGTCAGAACTCAATCGGGCGTGAGCTTAGAGGCTTCGATTTGAAAGAGGAAGGGCAGCCATCGAATCTCCATATGAATTTGGACAGGATAGCGCTCTAGTATGCCTGGAAGCGAAAGGCAATGAAGTCAGGCGAATCAAACGACAAAGTGGCTCTTATTACGGGGGGAGCGAGGAGCGGGAAGAGCAGGCATGCGATTAAGCTTGCCCAGAGTAGGTACCGAGGCGGTCGTGCCTTCTTTATCGCAACCGCTCAACCGCTCGATGAGGAAATGGCCGAGCGAATTCGGCGCCATCGAGCTTCTCGGCCCGATTGTTTTGAGACGGTTGAGGAACCGCTCGAGGTATCGGCTAAACTTGAGAGACTCGGCGCGATCGCGGACGTTACAGTTATCGACTGCCTGACGCTTTGGTTGTCGAATCTCTTATTGTTCGCCAAAGCCAGCGATGAGGCCGTAGTGCGGGAGGCCACCAAACTGGCAGAGGCGCTTCGTTCGGCGCCGTGCTTCACAGTTGTCGTCAGTAGCGAGGTCGGCTCGGGAATCGTGCCGGAAAATCCGCTCGCCCGCCGTTTCCGCGACCTTCTGGGAGAGGTAAACCAGCGTATTGCGGCAGCCTCCGACCGCGTAATTCTGATGGTGGCAGGCTATCCAGTGCAAGTTAAATAAGAAGCAAGCGAACGCTATCGAGCACAACCTTCACTCGGTCGGCAAAGGCGAGAAAATCAAGCGGCGGCGCAAAAGATCACAAGTGCTAGAGCTTCACTGAGCTCGCACACCGCACCTAAAAGGTCGCCTGTAACCCCACCCAACCATCGCCGATAAAACGCTTTGGCAGCCAGCGCGAGCAGCACCACTGCACCAAGCGCGATCAGCAAAGGACCGCAGATCACCGGCAAAAGAGCGCCGAGCGTCATTAGACCTGCCCTAGCGAACCTCGTGGGGCACGGTGCCAAAAGCTTTCCTCCCGCACCCTCAGCGCGCAGATACTTCAGTCCTTCGCTAGTCGCCACCATCGCCCAACGCGAGAGCCCGGGCGCTGCGTAGAGCGCCACGCGGCGCGTCCAGCCGTCGAGCGCCGTTAGTGCCGCGCACTTAACTATCAGTACAAAAAACAAGGCAACCGCTCCATACACGCCGACTCGGCTGTCGCGCATCACATCGAGCGCGCGTTGGCGGTCGCCACGCGCGCCAAAGGCGTCTGCAGCGTCAGCGAGACCGTCAAGATGAACGCATCCGGTCAACAAAGCTAACGAAAGAACAAGGCCCACCGATCGTATCGGAGCTTTAAAGACCGGAGTCAAAACGAAATCCTCGATGACCAAAGTCGCCCCTATCAAGAAACCGATGAGCGGGAAAAACGCGAACGAACCAGTTAGACAGCGGTTAGGCGCCTGCCCCGCCACGCCCATCGGCACGATCGTGAGAAAGCTTGCGGCAAGCCTGGCCTCGCACCACAAACTGCCCCACACGTTTGCGTGCGAATGCTCCTCTGACGTTTCCATAGCGCAGCTTCGCGCCCTATCTCATCGCACTTTGTCCGAGACGCCCGCGCTTGCAAAGGTCGCCATATTATTCAGCAACGCCAGCGCAGCATCGATCACGGCGATCGCCAGTGCCGCTCCCGTTCCCTCTCCAAGCCGCATCTCAAGGTCAAGAATCGGTCGGGCCCTCAAATAATCCAGGACCGCCTGATGTCCACCGTCGGCCGATCGGTGAGCGAAAAACATTTGCGAACTTATCCCAGGCGACAAGCGCTCGGCCAGTGCCGCCGCTGCGGTAGCGATAAAGCCATCCACAACAGGCACGACACCTGATGAGACAGCGCCCAGGCACACGCCAGCCATCGCTCCGATCTCGAATCCTCCCACACAGGCAAGCACGCCCAACGCATCACCGAGCCGGTCGCGATGGAGCGCTAGCGCTTTTTCGACGATCGCAACCTTGCGCCGTCTTCCTTCTTCATCGAGACCCGTTCCATATCCGGCCAAAAGCCCCGGAGCTATGCCTGCAAGAGCAGCTAGCACAGCAGTGGCAGCTGTGCTGTTACCGATACCCATCTCGCCGATCCCAAGCAACGTTACGCCGCGCGCTGCCATCATCCGTGCAACCTCGATCCCGACTTCGAGCGACTTTATCGCCTGTTCCGCCGTCATCGCGGGCTCGCGCGCAAAGTTGCGAGTGCCAGCTCCGAGCCGCCGATATATCACTGCGGGCAGTCCCTCGCTGCTCGTATCGGTTTCCACGCCCACGTCGACAAGTACCAGCTCGAGCCCCAGGTGTCTGGCAAGAACGCTTATCGCAGCGCCACCTCGCGCCAGATTACGAAGCATCTCCACCGTCACCTGCTTTGGGTAGGCGCTCACTCCTTCCTCGCTGACACCATGGTCTGCCACGAAAACCGCGATCGCGCCCTTACCCGTTCTGGTTTGGGGGTCGCGGCGCACTGCCGCGTAACGCGAGGCGATCTCCTCCAGACGCCCGAGGCTTCCTCGGGGCTTGGTCAGCGTATCCCATCGCGCCGCCACGGCGCGCGCGGCTTTTTCGTCTGCGGGCTTAATCGAAGCAATTGTCTCTGCCAAAAGCCCCATAGGCGTGCTCTGCTAGCAAAACGTAATCTGGACCCGTAGCGACCCGTCTTTTTCTCGACGAAAACTGTGGGCTATAAAAGCCGCGCTAGCCAAGTATAAGCAAGCGGGCGACAACCAGCACAAAAAATGCGGTCAAAGACGCCGCACGAAGCATCATGCGAGCAGAACGAATGTCGCTCACGCCCGCCTCGCGTTCGGCAACGCCGAGAAACGGCCGCATCTCGAGCTCGCCGTCGTAACTAGCCGGCCCTCCCAGTTGAATACCGAGCGCACCCGCCATCGCAGACTCCGGATATCCAGCGTTAGGGCTAGGATGACACCTACCGCTCATCCGCACCGCCGCCCAAGCCTGTCGACCGCGCCCCATAAGCGCGCTTACGACGACGATACAAAGCGCCGTAAATCGCGCTGGTATGTAGTTGGCCACGTCATCCAGCCTTGCTGCAAAACGACCAAAGAAAAGATAGCGACGGTCTCGATACCCGATCATCGAGTCCAACGTGTTGATCGCCTTGTAGGCGATCGCCATCACCGGACCGCCCAACGTAAGAAAAATTAGAGGCGCAATGACGCCATCGCAGGCATTTTCCGCAACCGACTCGACCGTGGCTCGCACAATTCCATCCAGATTCAAAGTTTCAGGGTCGCGACCCACCAGCGAGGGCAGAGCGGCCCGAGCAGCTGCATAATCGTTGCAGCGCAGGGCGGTTTCGACGCGTCTTGCGGCTTCGTCAAGCCCGCGCAAAGCAAGCGTAGTCCATCCGAGCGCCACGGCAACGCCTTCTCGAACAAATTCCCCAAAAAGAGCAGCGCTCAAAAGCAGAGCGTAAGCGGCAGCGGCGCTAAGTGCAATGACAGAAACAGCCAATACCGCCCCGTTAACGAGATCCTGCCTCGGACTCCCAGAGTAAAGCCAGCTCTCGCCTTGCTCGATCGCCCACCCAATCGCCCTGACCGGATGGGGAATCCAAGATGGATCGCCCAAAAGCCAGTCGGCAAGCAACGCCAATGCTGTAAGCGAAACCGGCTGATAGAAAACAGACACCCAAGGCTCCGTCACGTCGCAACCCGCTCGTTTTCCGCATTCAAACCTCAGGCGCGCATCTGCTCAAGGATTCGCGGCGATCAAACACGCCGATGCCTTTTTCGCATCGCAGTGCGAAAACTACATCGAACGTCTGGGACAGCTTGTCAGGAGCAAAAAAGATTCCGGCGAGCGAGCAAAACACCGCGAAATCGAGCCCGTTGGGCTTAAGCCCACGCTTACCAGTTATTTGGCGCAAAGCCTTTTAGCGCCATCGCTCACCGCTAACTGACTTTTTCACGCAAGGATTCCGCTCCAGTTGGCGGCGTCTTGGGCAAGCCGAGCCAATTCTGGACCCTTCTCGCCAATCTCTCCCCATTGCTCGCAGAAGACAACTTCTTCCAAAGGGAGCCGAGGCGCCCAACCTGCTATCTCCAACGTAGGACGCGGGGCAAACTCCTGCGCGTAACCGACACATAAATAGGCAACTGGAACGACGTGCGAAGGGATCGAAAAGATCGACCTCAAAGCGTCGTTATTCAGTATACTCACCCA
>JAJPIL010000026.1 GCA_021324755.1 Pseudomonadota bacterium | reverse complement strand
TGCACTCCATTCCCCGATGAGGAGGGGACTGAAAGGTTCGTGTTCTGGTAGGCGAAATCGACGTACGCGGGATGCACTCCATTCCCCGATGAGGAGGGGACTGAAAGAGTTCCTTGTTCCCCGCTTGCAAGCACCAAAGCGCGATGCACTCCATTCCCCGATGAGGAGGGGACTGAAAGCGCAGTAGCGTTCGGCGAATTTTTGGAAGTTGTTCCGATGCACTCCATTCCCCGATGAGGAGGGGACTGAAAGGCACTACCGGATGGCGAGGTACCGACACCGATCGAATTGATGCACTCCATTCCCCGATGAGGAGGGGACTGAAAGAACCGAAGCTAGCCCGAAGAGGTAGTTCGTAAAGCTGATGCACTCCATTCCCCGATGAGGAGGGGACTGAAAGCGGCAGACAAGCGACGAGCGCGGAATCACTGGACGCGCTTTGTAAGGCGCACCGAAGCGATGTGGCTAAAGGTGGTAAAACCTTAGCCTGCCGCGCTCGAAAAGGAGCTCTCAAAGGGTTGG
This sequence comes from Pseudomonadota bacterium, assembly GCA_021324755.1. Lineage (GTDB taxonomy): Bacteria > Desulfobacterota > Binatia > Binatales > Binataceae > JAJPIL01. The sequence goes on along the minus strand of JAJPIL010000026.1, from coordinate 93,497 downwards.
ATTATCGCTCTTGAATGCCCAGCGCGTAGCGCCCCAGCCCGAACGTCGCCCCATGCCCGACATGGACGAACTGTCCGAACCACAAATATTTCCAGAACTCGGCGAACTCGCCCCGATAGACCGCGCGACCGACGATCCCTCCCCACTCCATCCGCCGGTCCTGGCGCGAGCTGTAACGCCGCCAGCTGGTCCATCTGGTGGCGTCCTCGATCAGTTGCACGGTACCGGCTCGCTCGATAAGCCCGCGAAAATCGAGCTCCAGCGGTGCGCCGCAATGGAACCTCGCAAGCGACGATAGGCGCCCGAGCAGTCTCCTGAAGAGGAGCTGGAAGTCCGGACGGCGGGCAAAGAAGCCCTCCTGCTTGAGGCGCGTCTGCGTAAGAAAGCGTATTTCCAGCGCCTGGCATGACGCCGGCATCGCGGGACAATCTTCGAGCGTGACGCTGGGCGCGCCCGCGCGCACGAGATTCTCCGACGCGTCGTACACCAGGCTTGCCTCGCCGAAAAGCGTAAGCGCCTCGATACGCTTGAGCGCAACCGCGCGCCGCTTCCGCCCGATTCGGTTCACTTCGCGCAGCGCCACCACCAGGTGCGGCCAGAACCTTTGCGCCTGCCCCACCAGCGCGAGCTCGAACGCAAGCTCGTCGCCGGGCTGCAAAAGCCGTCGCGCTTCGCGCTCGCTTGCGCAAGCGGCCTCGGGCGAATCCTCGGTAAACGCGAGCACGAATGGGCGCGGAATCTCTTCGTGCGTTCTAAGCGCGTCGGAGTCGGGCGGCGGCGAGGTCTCAAAGAGCAAATGGTACGGACATTCATTCGGCGCCGGGCATTCCATGTTACGCGGCGCAGGACAGGCAACGGCGCGCAGCGCGTTGCCGAATGCGCCACGAATCGTCGAGCCGAGGTAAGGTGGCAAATCCAACGGCTCGCAAGCTTCGAAGATTACCCTGTAGCGCGCAAGCGTTAGCACCGCCTAATCCCTCTCGTGCTACACGGTCCAAGGCTGCGATTAGACGCGATATCCCCGGCTGGCGCGGCGAACATATCCCGACGCTACCAAAGGCGAACTTTTATCGTCAATCTCGTAGCGCTTGCGCTTGAAATGACCAGCCGAAAAGCCCCGTGGTACTGTTCGCTCGCCTAAGCGACACGCTGAGCCGCGCCGAGAGCCACCTCATCGTGCTCGAGCTTTGCCAACCGGCAAAACCCGCGCCGATGGCAACCGCCGCGAGAGATGAGCGCAAGTTCTTGATGCGGTTCTGCGAGCGTGAGCCTCAAGTCTCGGATGATAGGAGCGGCGGGTACGTCTTAGGAACTCACGACCGGTTTATGAGCGCACTTATGGAGGACACGACTAGCGGAATCAGGAAATTGGCGAGAATCTTGATTGCCAAGCGATAGGTGAACGGCCCGGTCAGGAGGACGTCCAACTGGTTTGCCGCCGTAAGAAGGCATCCCACGATGATGGCAAGCAAGCAGTTGCGCCTAAGAACATCAGGCCGCAAGATGTACCTAATACCGTCCATTCGTTGCTGCACAACTCCGTCTTGCCGCATCATATCCCGTCACGCCCATTTTTAAGTTTGCCACAGGCAAACCCCGCCTTCCCAACTGTGCGTTAGGCATCCGCCTTAGGAGATGCAAGGAACCGTCCGCGCTCACAATAGCTATCCTGCGCCCCCTTGACCATAGATTCGCCCGGCGTCACTCAACCACGGGCGACGTTCCGGCGGGCAGAGAAACTGAGCGGGCCAACGCCTAAAAGGGCGCCTACGGCGAGGTTGTCGTTTTTAAAAGCCGACAACGGTTAAGAGAAGGAAGACGAGAACTAGCCCGAGAGCATTGAGGGAAAAACGAGAGAGCACGCCGCAGGCTCGTGCGAAGATTCTACCGCGTTTATAACCTTGAACAGCGCGAATTACCGCAGGCGGCAATTGACAAAGCTGCCGAAGCTCAAGACCTGTCGACACGACCCGCTCAAAGTAACCGAGCGGAGTGTCGCCGCCATTCTGAACCTATCGGCACTCGACCGGTTAGGTGGGACGGTCGAGCATATTCGCCCACGGCGGGATTTCCGTTTACGTGGCTCGATGCGGCTAAGCCCCGTCGTGATTATGTAGCCATTCGGCCTAAGGTCAGCTCGAGACCAAAGGGAACTCTGCCATCGCTTCCCCAGTTGCGATAAGCTCGTCGTTCTGATTTCGAATCTCAACCGCGAAGAGCATCCATCGGCTCTTCTGGGTCACGCGTTTGTGGGCCACAGTCCCGCGAGCTGTAATAGCGTCGCCGGGATAGACGGGCTTGAGCCAACGCGCCTCGAGGCGACGAAGCACGCCGCCTCTGGTAGACAACCAGTCGGTCATCATCCTGACGAGTAGAGCGTAGTTAGTCATCCCGTGCATGATCACGCCGCGGAATCGGGTCTTCCCGAAAGAACTTTTCTTCATGTACTCGTCGTCAAGATGTAGTGGGTTAAAGTCGAGGGACGCCTCGGCGAATTCGCGGATGGATTCCCGACTGATCGAGAGCGACGGTCCAGAGATCAGCTCTCCTATATCGATGGTATCGAACGTCTGTTGCGGCATCTTGAATACCCCAGGCGCATTAATGGTAGAAGCGTCATCTTGGTCTGATCGTCCAGCCACGGCCCGTGCAAATTACCTCGTCCTTTTGGTTAAAGAACACGTTGTCGTGAACCACAAACAAGCGGTCCTTTTTGATAAATTTGTCCAAGGCGCGTGCCACTAATCGAATAGTGTCGCCAGGGCGCGCTGGCGTATGGTAGTACCACTGTTGCCCAGCGTTGATCGTCCCAGGACTTCGCATCCAGTCGTCAATCGGGGTGCAGGCGAACATCAACAAAATATGGATCGACGGCGGAGCGATCAAACCGCCATATATGGTTGTCTTGGCGTACTCTTCGTCGAAGTAAAGCGGATTGGTTTCACCGACTGCCCGCGCGAACTTCTGGATCGCTTCCTTAGTGAGAACATAGGGAATCGTTTTGCGCGGCTCTCCAGGGATAATATCGTCCCAGGCTTTTCGAATGCTTTCGTCCTTCCAGAAATCCGTTTCGAAGGTGAACGCGTCCTGATCAGCCATAAGTCTAATTCCCTCCCGGTCGTGGAGCGGTCAATCTCAACGACAACTATTCTTTCACCGAACCGGTATTCCTTCTCTTAATTGCCGCAACTGGTCGGCTTGGACAGGTCTTTGATGAACGACCAGCGCGACGATCTCGAGCGCCTAAGCTATCGTTGGGATATGAATCCTCTTGGCGAATTCTTCGACGGTCGCTACCAGACGAATGGTCATGACAGCCTCGAAAGCTGTCGAACCGGAGCCCAGTGTTATCAAGTCTACTGCCGCGTGTCTTATTTCTCCCGATTCGTTACGCCGGCTAGCGAGTAGCATTGCTCTGCGACGCGCAAGGCGGCCACAAAGCGCCTTTACCTGTACGGCACGGCGTAAGGCTTTAGGCCGAGGTGTAAGCGTTTTCATTAAAGTCATTGTGATTCGAGTTATGCGGATCTAAAAACCCGCGCAACATCGCTAGCCAAGTCGCTCTGACCTTGGGGACGTCGAGCGCCGTGAATTTTCTTAGTCACCTCCCCCCTAGCCTACTTACGGATTCTCCCGTAACCCTTTAATGTGCTCTTGCGCTGCAGTCAAGCCAAACCGCGCTGGTGCCGAACTTTACTCCTGAGGAATCTGTTTTTGCAGTATGGTAGCGCCAAAAATATTCCCCCAGTAGCGTCGCGCCACCCCGGCAGGCAATTTCGCTCGCAGGAAAGGCAATCGAATGGTCAGGTGTTGACGCTGCGGGCGCTACGACGGCGCGCCGCTATCCTCAGCTTCGTCCAACCCGTGCGCTGAACCCCAGTGTTCTATACGCTCATAAACGATGAGCTTTTGGGCTAAGAGATCTTCGTGAGCGCGACAGAACGACTCGAGCTTCATACGTTCGCCAATCAACTCGACACAAAGGTTGAGCTCGCGATGGCTCGTCTTTGGTTCCTTCAGGTTAAGCTCACCGCTAAGGCTATAGCCTTTATGAACATATTGAGCCACTGCGATGGGGATGCCCGCCGCTTGCGCGGCCGCGATTATTTTCTGGTAGACAGGCGGCGAGAATAGTCCGCCTAGCCTCCACCTTGCGGCCCGTTCCGCCAGATCCATGTAGATCCGCACGCGGCCAATTTCGCGATCGTTGTACCCTCGGTCGCTCATCGTGGTGTCTCCGTTGTCAGTATCAGTCATCACACTTGTGGTTGCCGTGCCGGCTCTGGATGGGCTTTTCATTTCAATGCGGTCGTTGCTCGAAAGCTGCGCAAGCTGGTCGGCAGTCAGATTTCCCCCTAACCGAGCAAACAGCGCTCCCCCTAACGGCGGCTTGAGTTCGCGCGCCCTACGCAGAGTGGTTTCGGGCGGGATCGTGGGGGACAGCGATTTAGGAATACCGATCTTTTGCGATAAGTAGATTCCTGAATGGCCGCTCATCAGGTAGGCAACGAAGCAGGCCGTGGCAAGGTACACGACCAAACCCGAGCGTAACAGGTCTGGATTGCCACCGGCGGCGAATAACTCGATTCCCATTATCGTGCAGGCAATAGGCGTATTCGTGGCGCCGGCGAAGACGCCGACGAAACCCAAGCACGCGAAAAGTCCGAAGGGCGCATGTAATAGTCTGGCGAGTGCATTGCCAAGCGTCGCCCCCACGTAGAACAACGGCGTCACTTCGCCACCTTTGAAGCCGCTGGAAATCGTGACCGTCGTAAACACCGTCTTCCACCACCAACTCCAGTAAGTGGCGCCACCTCGATTGAACGAGGAAAGGATGCTTACCTGGTTCGGATAATGTGGGTTAGCCGTAACGCCGAGGCTTAGGTAGTCCCATCCCACCAAATAAGCGAGGACTATCAGGATCGAGGCACCGAGCGCGGGTCGCAAGATCGGCGAGGGTGCGAGCACCTTGAAGAGGCGTTGAAGTCCGTGTGCCATCTCGGCGAAAACAAACGCCGCTAATCCAAAAAAGCAGCCCGCGACAGCGACCTTAACCAGCAACCACGGGTTTAGCGCCGGCAGTTCGCGGATCAAGCGCATCTCGCTGAACGATCGAATGAAATATCGGGTGTGTTCGATTCCCCACCATTTGGTTACGTAGTCGCCCGTAATGCTCGCTATCAGGCATGGCAAGAAGAACTGGAAGTTTACGAGCCCGACAACCGGCACCTCGACTCCGAAAAAGGCTCCAGCTAACGGCGTACCAAAAACCGCGCCGAAGCCTGAGGCGACGCCAGCGCTCAGCAGCGTCTGATGATCGACGTCGCTTAGCCGCAGCGTTCGGCTAAGCGTACTAGCGATGCTGCCGCCCATCTGCACCGCCGTCCCTTCGCGTCCCGCCGAGCCGCCGAACAGATGCGTCGCAACGGTGCCGATGAGCACCAGCGGGGCCATCCGAGCAGGCACTCCGCCGCCCGGCTCATGGATTTGCTCCATCACCAGGTTATTCCCAGCCTCGACCGATTTGCCGAAGAAATGGTAAAGAGCTCCGATGGCGATCCCTCCAAAGGGCAGCAGGAACAGCAGCCAAGAGTTGTTCCAAAAGGTCTCGATCGCGAAATTGAGCGCCCACAAAAACAGGGCCACGGCAGAACCGACAACTGCGCCGGTGGGGACACCTATCGCGAGCCACTTGAGGCAAAAAGCAGCCAGGGTCAAGTGCTCGCGCGGATTCCATCGAAAGGGCATGACGCTTACCTCAACGGCTAGTCGCGGCCGAACCAGTCAGGCGATTAATGGGAGCTGAGGAAGCATACCTCTCTTCCGACCCCACCAGGGCGTGGGCTCATTGCTGGGTTAGTCGAAGTATCGCTGCTTTTCCAGGCGTCTGGAGAGCGGAATACGTGATTAGCGGGTACTCGACGACGCCTGTGCGTTGGGTTTTGTTACGGCAGGTGACGCAGGTGCCTAATAGGTGTACCAGTTAGCTCCTCGCGGCGCATCACCTTGGGCTCATGAGCGCTTCGTTCGTTGCGCTCGTGCGCAGCCTTTTTCACCCTATCCAGGAGCGCAAGGTTCGGCGCGGTGATAACGCGCCGAGCCTGCCCTCCGCAGTTGGTGCAACGAATTGGCTTGGACGACTCGTGTATGGCATTCCACGCTCGAATCGGGCCGCACTTCTGACACAGGTAGTCGTATAGGGGCATCGTCCTTTCCTCCGCTCAGAACGCTCTGTTCGACGGCTGTTGTTGCGCCAGCAGTTGTTGCGCCAGCAGTGGAGATATTCTCGCTCAATGGGCGCTCGGAAGCTTAACGCCAGGCATCGCGCCTATGAGCAGCAAGTAGCCCGGAATCCAACCGGTGTAGATTCCTTCGAGCATGCACAAAAACCCGGTTCCCTTGGTCAGTTCGGTGCGACCCAACGCCAGGATCAGGTAAAAGAGGAACCATAAAACACCCCAGGAAACCCAATTGAAGGCTAACCAGTAATCCCATGGGTTGCTGGCGCTAGCGAAACCCTGTAGGAAAATTGGCACGCAAGTTAGGGCCACGAATAAGCAAAACCAGCCCAAGCCGCGTCCGTCAGCCCCGTTCCATCGATTCCACGCCACCCAAAAATAGGTAAACGTAAACATCAGCAGTAGCGCTGCGTTTCTGATCGTCGCGCCATCCGCGCCAGGTGCGAACGCGAGGTATAACGCAACCATCCCAGTGATAAAACCCACGAAGATGTCAATAATCCCGATTTCACGGTCCCCAATCTTACCCATCAGCCATATGCCGTTCAGAAAAAGGACCGCGCCAACCCAGAACAATGCTAAACCTTGAAGCATAGGTGTACGTTCCGTAATTCCTCATTTAGAGACACAGTTGCAGCGCGCTGCCGGCAGCGCGCTGCATTGCAACACTGCCGGCGTCTCGCTTTAGCTATTTCGTCCTGGCTACATCCGTACCCTTCGGAACACTGACCGTCGGCCCAGCTGCGCTGGGTTTGATGTCGAATTCGAAGATCTCAGTTGGAATCGCCAGTGTGCAGCAGGCGTTCGGAATGTCGACGATGCCGCTTATGCGACCCTCCACGGGAGCAGTGCCCAGAATTATATAGGCCTGTTCTCCGCTGTAGCCGAACTTCTTCAGATACTCGATGGCGTTGAGGCATGCGCGACGGTACGCGATATGCGCATCGAGGTAGTACTGCTTCCCGGTTATTTCGTCCACCGAAATACCCTCGAAGACCAGGTACTCGGAAAAGCGTGGCTCGATTGGGCTAGGCTCGAAAATGGGATTAGTGATGCCGTATTTTCTAACACCATCCTTGATCAGGTCGACGCCGATATCGATCCATCCCGCCATTTCGATAGCGCCGCAGAAGGTGATCTCGCCATCGCCTTGCGACCAGTGAATGTCGCCCATCGCGAGCCCTCCTCCTTTCACGTAAACCGGGAAGTAAACACGCGAACCGCGGGAGAGGTTCTTGATATCGCAGTTGCCGCCGTGCTCGCGCGGTGGAACGGTGCGCCAGGCCTCGGCAGCCGCTTCTTGTGCCTTTTTGCCGGTCATTTGCCCCATCAACGCTGTGGGCGCATAAGGGGGCGCCAGAAGAGGTGGGACGCGATTCGGATTGGTTGCCAGCAACTCGGCCTCGCGCTTGTTGGCTCGCTCGAGCAGCGCGCGATCCGGCAAACATCCGATAAGGCCTGGGTGGATTATTCCGGCCCAGCGCACGCCCGGAACGTGGCGTGACTTGGTATAGATGCCGTTAAACTCCCAAATCGCTTTGCAAGCGTTAGGGTAGTGGTCCACCAAAAAACCGCCCCCGTTCTCTCTGGCAAATATACCCGTAAATCCCCAGGGCGAATCTGGTAGGTAGCCGATGTCTAACAGATCCACCACCAAGAGATCGCCGGGTTCCGCGCCCTCGACTCCAAACGGACCGCTAAGATAATGAACCTTAGTGAGGTCAACGTCCCGGACATCGTTGGCGCAGTCATCGTTCTTAATCTGACCGCCAGTCCAATCGAAGCATTCTACGCGGAACCAATCGCCCGGCTTGAACATCTCCACCATCGGGATGTCAGGGTGCCAGCGGTTCATCGTTTTTATCTCGGCCGATTCTGGCGGCTTTTTGAGGTCAATTTTAAACGCAGTCCTTGGCATTTGAGTTCCATCCTCCAACTTTGGTTTAAAAGCTAGTGTTAGAACCGTTGTTTAACAATTTGTCAAGTAGTCATGCATCGAGGCACGTTATCCCTGTTGAGTGCTTTCAGTTTAGAGGGCGCTGTTTTGGCAGGTTAACGCAAGGGTCGTGCCAAGCATCGTCGGCGTTGGCGCGTTCGACAAACCCGCGCGAAATCGCTCCTGGCAACGATGAGTGGTCACGATCGCAGCAGAGGCTGCCTGAAGAACTTGCAGGAGATGTGCACAAAGCGAGCAGCGCTAAGCCTCATCTCCCTGCTCGATCGTGGCGGGCTCTGTCGGTTGTCATCCGCTTCGGCTCAAGCCCCGTCTTTAACGACAGCGTGAGGAACAGCGTAAGGTGCTCTTCCAACAAGTTTTAAAAAAATAAGGTTGAGGGATAACGATTTGTCCCAAGGGGCTTAGCCTGTTAGCTATGGCGCGGCGCGTCGACTGCGGTGCAACGTCGCTAGCTAGAACACGCCGCGGTTGACGCGTGCTTTGCGCAAACAGATCCCAGTCAAGGAGCATTTCATAAGCTTGTGTGAGGTCTTGGCGGCGAGACCCAGGAGCTTAAACGCCGAGTTTCCTTCGTTGAGCAGAAGAGAACCAAATATTCGGATCCGAAACCAACTATTCGCATTCTGATACGACAATCCGCATGACCGGAGAGGAGGAGAGATCTTTGAAAGGACATACCTATTTAGCAGCAAGTATAGCAGCGAGTTTTTTGGCCTTGACGACGCTCGTACCGTCAGTGTCAGCGCAAACTAACGAGCCCTTCTCAGGTGGACGGGGCGAGTGGCGCGAGATGCGTCAGGAGATGGTTCAGGCGTGCGCTAACAAATCCGTTGGTGCGTCCTGCTCGTTTTCTTGGGAAGGGCAAACGGTAACCGGCACTTGCCGGCAGACGCGTCGAGGACAGTTAGTTTGCCGAGCGGCACGCGGGCGGCGTGGTGGGATGTAGTGACATCCAGGCAAGAGGATGCGCGACTGCTTAAACAGTACAGCGGCTTCAAGCGTAAACCTAAGGCCCGACGGCCGAAGTCTAACGTCGAGTTGATGCGTAATGTGTGACGCAAGCGCCAAGCGGTCCTATCGTTCGGCACGGCTAGGCCCGACACGCGCGAATAAGATGCCTGCCCGGAGATTTGGGCGGCTATTATTTCGGCGCTTAAGATCGCTACGCAGCGCTCCGAGTTAAACTCGCCGCGCCGGGAGAACACCGATTTAAGCCAGCGCAGCGCGAGCCTGCCAGAGACTGAAACGGTTCCGAAAACGATCTCGCGAGTTCGCAAGCGTTGGAAGCCTTACGGACTCTGCGCACCTCTTGAGAATCGCGTCTTTTCCTTGGACTGACAGCTATCTTTTCGCGCGCGTTTTCAAGCGAGCATGGCACCGAGTTAAGATTTCAACCCGTAGTTTTCACGGCCTCCGTGACGACGCGACACGCCGTCTCTTTAAGCGGCGTTACGGATCCAGGAAGCGGCGGCGGTTGTCGAGCGCAAGACCCAGAAATTCTTGACCGTTAAGTTTATAGGCACGCATAGCACCTAGCTCACAAGCTCGGCTGAGAAGCGAAATCTCGAAGAGACAATGGCCCTTCGCTTCTTCTTCCGGACTGCGCCCAACTCGCTCGCTCACTTAAAACGTGAGCAGAGATCAGGTGCTGGCAGAAGCGTGCGCATTCGAGTCGCAAGTAGCGGAAAAACTGGACAGGCTTAAACAACCGAACAGGCGAGTGGGGAATCGTGGAGTATAGCGGCAAGGACCTCAGCGGAGTTATGCGCGAACCTTTGAACTGGATGGTCAAGCGGTTGGGGCACTCGATGCCCGTCTGCAGTTATACGACTAGCGCATCGGTCGGCTTCAGAAGCCGAAGTTGTGCTGACAGCTTATCAAAGTCGAAGGCCTCGGTCAGCTGGAAACAACGGCATTGGTGACGGCGCTCAGCGAGGTACGGCACCAACGTCTTTCACCCTTGCGGATAACGCTTCTTCGCTTCATCACCAGAGACCGAGCCGCCGACGATCACATCTTCACCACGTCTCCGATTTGCTGGTGTCCGGACCTTGTGGCTTTGCGGTTAATTGTAGCGAGTCGAGCGCTCGCAAAATCTCGTCAAACATGAACTTGCACGGGTCTAACTTTCGCCCCAGCGTTTGAAAAGCGCGTGCTCGAATCCGAGCTGATCGAGAATTTTACCTACCGTGTGATCGACCAGGTCATCGATAGTTCGCGGCCGGAAATAAAAGGCAGGCATAGGCGGCAGAATGATCGCACCTATTTCAGCAGCCCTGACCATCGCTCGAAGATGTCCGAGATGTAGCGGTGTTTCCCGCGGCACCAGGATCAGCGGGCGGCGCTCCTTCAGGCACACGTCCGCTGCTCGGGTTAATAAATTGCTCGAATCACCGCCTGCGATCGCCGCGAGCGTTTTCATCGAACATGGCACTATCACCATGCCACAGGTCCTAAAGGAACCGCTCGCGATCGCAGCAGCTATGTTGCGGGTGTCGTAAACGACGGCGGCTTTACGCTCGACCTCATTAGGGGTTATTCCCATCTCATGGGATAGCGTGATCTTGGCCGCGCTGGTCATCACCAGATGTACCTCAACGTCACGCATCTGGCTTACCCAATCGAGAAAGCGCACGCCGTAGATTATCCCGCTGGCGCCGCTAAGACCTACTATCAGTCGTTTCTTTTGCATCGGCCCACATTTTAAGCAAAGCGTCCCTACCCGTTACAAGCGCCTTTTGTCTCACTGCTAACTTGCGCGAATAGGTGCGAGTGTCCTCCTATGCTTGAAGACAGTCGCTGAACGTTATTACAGCTGACGCGTAATTTGTGCAGGTCTTGTGTAATCCCCGGTTGCAACGACAATCCGATACTCAAAGAGCGTTTCCTCACCGACTTCTCCCAAGGCCAGAAGGTCGACCTCGGCACCACTAAAAACAGCTACATCATGCGACCCCGTGTCTCCGGTATGTTGAAAGCTACGAGCACGTAAATTAGCACCGTTGTGGACAGAAAAAACACCAGCGAATGGGGAAGATCGGCCAGTTGCCGGCTCGCAAGCGTGACTAAAGCGGGCATCGTACCGCCGATGGCAAAGCCTACGTTCCAGGAAACCCCGGTCCCAGTCGCCCTGATTTCGGTTGGAAAACGCTCATTCAGAAAGGCAACGATCGGCGTGCAACCGGCATTGCCAAGAACCGCAATCACCACTACTAGCAGACACGCCAAAGCGGTCTCGCCAGCTTCATGACGCAAGGGCGCGAGCCTTAGGTACGCAAGTGGCAGCACCGCAAGATTGACAAGGCCCGCAAAAAGAAACATTCGCCGGCGCCCGAGAAGCTCACTTATTTGGCCGAAAAGCGGACCGGTGAGCAGTACGCAAGCGTTGCTCAGCGCCATTATGATTCCGACCGTAGGCTTCGGTAGACGATTCACGACGGCGAGAAAGGTCGGCAAAAAACCTGAAGTGAGGTAATACTGAGCTGCGCCACCAGCGCACAGCAAAATATTAAGTAGAAGGACCCCGCCGTACTGCGTTCCGAATACGGCCTTCAAGGGCGCCTTCCTTCTGCCCACGCGCGCTCTGGCAAGCTTGCTCCACAACGGCGATTCCTCGAGCGAGCGGAAAACGAATAAACCTAAAAACGAACTAAGAAGGCCGCTGAAGAACATCAGCCGCCAGCCCCATGAGGCGAAGGCGGCTGCGCCAAGCACCACCGAAAAGAAGTAAAACACGCCGGCAGCAATCAGTCCTGCTAGCCCCGCACCTCCCGCGCCCACGAGACCTGAAAGCATCCCTCGCCAGTGCGTGGGCACGCTTTCCGTTCCTATCGTGTGCGTTGAGACAACTACCCCTCCAACGAAGATACCTTGCAACAACCGCAGCACGAGAAAAGCTGCCGGCGCCAGAAACCCTATCGTTTGTATGGTTGGCACCGCGCCCATCAACGCAGTCGCAACACCCACACCGACCACGGCTAGCGCCATCGCTCTCTTGCGCCCGTAGGTGTCGGCAAACCAGCCGAAAATCGCCGATCCTGCTGGACGCATTACGAGACTAACCGCAAAAGCGCCGTATACACCCGCCAGAGATAGCATCGGGAACTGTGAAGGGAAGAAGTTAGGCCCAATGTAAGGCGCGAGATATAGAATTATGAAAAGGTCGAAAAGATCCAGTGCCCAACCCAGGACCGAGGCAGCAACCGCCTTGAAGACCTGGGCCTTGGATATCTCCTCTACTTTATCCCCTACCTCTTGTGCCTGTTGTCCCATGTATCCCCCAAAACCGGCCAATCGCAATTCCGGTTGCAAGATTCGTTACCTCAGTTCCTGAGCCCATTTCTCCAAGATCTGACGCCGCATCCCTTCGCTAAAGCGATTAGGACGCGGAAATTTTTCGCGCCAAGGGTACGGTCTGCAGGCGTCGATCAGGACGCGGCCCATAGTAAGGTCTCCTCGCGACTTGGCTTCAGGTGAAAGCCGAGGGTCAAGCCCCGAAGTGCATGACGTCACGATATGAACTTGTGTCCGGGGATCGACCCTGGTGCACATCGCCCAAAGAACCTGCCTCAAGTCGGTCGGGTCGATGTCTTCGTCTACCGTAACGTAATAGGAATCCATCCCAGGGCCATACTGTATGCTCGCTGCCGCCAGGAGAGTTTGAGCCGAATGGCCTGGATAAGACTGCTCGATTGAAATCACAGCCAAAAGGTAGCGGCAATGACTCCATACGCCGCGAATATTTGGAATGCCGCAATTTTCGAGATGCTCCCAGAGGCGAGCGGCACTCGTGGGGATACCACTGTCCATCGTCGTTGGCAGCAATGGGGGAAAGCCGAGAAGAATAGGATTGTTGCGATACATTATTTGTTTCACGCGCACCACCGGCTCTCTTCCCTCATGTGCGTAATATCCCGGCCATTCACCAAAGGGTCCTTCAGCGACCGTCTCTTCTTCCGGAGGAGGAATCTCGCCCTCGAAAACAATTTCGGCGTAAGCGGGAATCGGCAGTCCGGTGATAGGACCCTCGATAACCTCGACGGGCTCCCCTCGTATACCTCCCGCAAAGTCGTACTCGGATACGCCTGGCTTAAGCTTCATCGGCGCGGCCATCCATGTCCCTGGTTCGTGCCCGAGTACGATTGCCACGGGGCAGCTCTTACCAGATGCCCAATACTGGCTTGCGATGCGTCGCCCGTCGCGATCGCCTATCATCCATAAGCTGAGTCGGTCACGCCCTTGAATGCAGGCCCGATAAGTGCCGACATTAACCCATTTGCTTCCAGGGTCTTTAACTATGACCATATCGGCGGTACCGATATATCTTCCTCCATCGTGCTCGTGCCATCTCGGAGCCGGGAAGAGCCCGACATCGACCTGATCGTCGCGCAGTACATTCTCGGCAACCGGCCCTTCCTTGGAATAACGTGGCGGAATTAGTCGGAGGTTTTTGAGTTTTTCCTTCCAAGCTCGAAGCATGTCTAACCGCGTAGCATCCAAAGGAAGCCCGGCGGCCATGGCGAAACGACGAGGTGTAGATAAGAAATTGGTAAGGACGCGAAATCCCGCCGGATAACCGGGTATGTCGTCAAACAACAACATCGGTCCGCATCCTTCAGCTACGAGCTCGGTTATGCACCCTATCTCGAGCTCCCAATGAGCTCCTCGAAGCTCTTTGAGCTCGTCCAGTTTCTTTGCTGCGTCGATAAAATCACGTAAGTCGCGAAATGGCATCTCATTATCACCTCGTCAGCTATCCGCGCCGCGGCTCTTAACAAAAGAACATCGACGTGACAAAGGCGCAATGACTTTCGAAATTAACTCTCGGACGATGCGTGGGAAACAAGCTTTTAACTCCAGTCTGCGTCGAGCTCGTTTTTAAGCTTTCATGAAGGAAACACCAATTCTCTCCCTTCGGCGAGAATTTGCCGCCACACGGTAAGACTTTTCGAGTGAATACTCGCGGGGTCATCCCCGTTGTTTCAGCACTCATGCTTGGTCAAGGCTTTGGCATAGCGGCGACTGGAAAACGAGTCGCATCCCCGAGCGCAGTCGCGCTTGTCGATGTAATTCTACTCGTCGTTAAAAGGTTAAATGTCTTGCTAGCGCCAGAGGGTGCTTAAGCGTCAACGATGGAGCTCGCGAATAATTGCCGTCAAAGCCTCGCGGTCGGCTGCAGTTTGCAGCGGAATGCCGAACTCTATTCTGGTTGCTACAGCGCCGTAGCGCTGTTTCAATTTGGAGGCGATCTCATCGTAGGTGCCGATTACCGCGATCGTATCGAGCACCTCGTCGCTGATTCGCTCTGGCATTTCTTCCCAGCGCTTTTCAACCGAATAACGATGAAGTTCGTCCACGAGCGCTCCCCAGCCATGGTGCTCGAAGACCGCTCGGTAGCTGCGCGTCGAGGCATAAAAAGCCACCCGCGCGCGAACATCGCGGACACGTTCTTCGAGCAGTGCCTTGGTGGGTGCGGCTGCTACCAGTGGACTGGGGACCACATCGAACCCATCAAGTTGTCTACCAGCCTTCCTGACTCCCTCCTTCACGGCCGGCATCATCACTTCCGCGATATACTTCGGCGTGCAGATAGGGTGCGGGCGTATACCTTGGCATAATTCGCCAGCCAGCCGGCACATGCCTGTGTTGACCGCGGCGACTTGGATGGGGATATTGGGATGCTCGATCGGCCCCGGGTCAAACAACGGCACCATCAGGGAAAGGTTATAGTACTTCCCGCCGAAGTCGAGTGGCACCCGGTTTTGCCAACAATTCCAGACCGCGCGCACAGCACCGATATACTCGCGCAAACGCGGCAGCGGCGGCGCCCAAGACATTCCGTAACGGCGCTGAATGTGCCCTTTAACCTGCGAGCCGAGGCCCAATACGAATCGCCCCCTCGACATCGCCTGAAGATCCCAGGCCATCATTGCTGTTACCGTGGGACTACGAGGAAAAGCGATAGCGACGGCGGTCGTAAGCCGAAGCCGGGAAGTTGTACTTGCAGCTAATGCGAGTGGCAAAAACGGATCGTTCTTTGTCTCTCCGCTGACCAGCCCGTCATAGCCGAGTTCCTCGACTTCACGCGCCATGTCAGGCACTTTCGCTAAATCCAGGCGCATGGAAACCTGACGCAGTCCAGGATCGAGCTTACCCACCGGCAAAAGTGTTTCTACTTTCATCGTTCCTCCATTAAGCGTCACGTCACGAATCAAGCAGTTTACCTGTCCTGAAACTTCCTACGCTAGAGTTGCGGAAGTTACCGCAAATTTCGTATGGTCAGACGACTGTTTAACCCGTGGTTCGTTTGACTCGCAGTCAGAAAGTCGCGGGTTCGACTCGCGCAAGGCTCACCGCGAAAAAGTTAGCCGAATTAAGGCTTTCTTGGCATTATCCCAACGGCGACGCTTGATTTACGGCTGATTTTCCGCCAAATTTCCGCCAATGAAGATTGAGCTGGCTCGCCTGAGCGCCGAAGATGGCAAGCATCTACCATAACCGCTCGGACAACTGGGAGGTGCGCACCCGCACGCACGGCTTCCCGCCCCAGACCGCCGCGCTCGACGGCCGCAAGGAAGTCCAGGCGTGGGCAGCCGAGGTCGAGGGCGATATGGCGCGTGGACGCTTTGTTGACCGCCGCGAGGCTGAGGCTACGACCCTGCACGAGGCGCTCGAGAGCTACCTCACTGGGGTAAGCCCGCGCAAGTTCTTACGGGCGCGAGCGGTACAACGCCAAAGTGCTGGTGGCGAGTCAGCTCGCCGAGATGGACCTTGCCGCGATCAAGCCCAAGCACGACTCCGAATTTGTCGCCGCCCAGGTTGCGCGCGAAATGTCGGGCAGCAGCATCAGGATCTATCTGGCTTTGCTCTCACACCCGTTTACGGTCGTGGCGCGGGAATGGGAGATGGATAGCCTGGACAACTCGATTAGACTGGCGCGCCGACCCAAGCTCGAAGCGGGGCGAGAAAGGACGCTTACGCCTGAGGCAGGGAACGCCGACAGTTCACAACCGTGACCAGGTTTCGGTCTTTGTCGCGCTACGGCGAGCTGGAGGAGCAAAACGGCGCAGTCAAGGTGTTTCGTGAGAAACCTTATGTGCACGAAGGACGCATCAACGGTGGCTTCTTTGTGTTCGAGCCGAAGGTTCTAGAGCTGATTGACGAGCGGCGCCGATACCCTTGACGCGGGCTTGCTTGGCAAGCTTGCCGGCGCTGGTTAACTGGCGGTGCACCAACATGATGGCTTCTGGCAGTGCATGAACACGTACCGCGAGTTGCAGACGCTCGACGATCTGTGCAACGAAAGGCGCGCGCAGTGGAAGGTGTGGAACTAGGTCATGGCTTTAAGAGAGTTCTGGCGAGATCGCAGAGTACTAGTAACTGGTCACACCGGATTCAAGGGCGGATGGCTCGCAACTTGGCTGCTAAAGCTCGGAGCTCAGATTACGGGTTATGCGCTAGAGCCGGATACGGAACCTTCCTTTTTTGAGCGGTGCGGCTTAGGGCTGCGCCTG
The DNA here is from genome assembly GCA_021324755.1 of Pseudomonadota bacterium. Lineage (GTDB taxonomy): Bacteria > Desulfobacterota > Binatia > Binatales > Binataceae > JAJPIL01. The sequence goes on along the minus strand of JAJPIL010000026.1, from coordinate 76,788 downwards.
CGCTCCGAGATTGGGGATATCAGGGATCTGGAGCGACTACGCACGGCGCTCGCAAAGGCGCAGCCCGAGGTAGTCTTCCATCTCGCCGCGCAACCGCTGGTGCGTCGCTCTTATGAGGTCCCTCGCCTAACGTTCGAAACCAACGTAATGGGCACCGTTAACCTGCTCGAAGCTATACGCGTGACGCCATCGGTCCGTGCAGTCGTGATCATCACCAGTGACAAGTGCTACTTAAACCACGAATGGCCATGGGCATATCGGGAAAACGATCCCTTAGGCGGCCGGGATCCCTACAGCGCAAGCAAAGCCTGCACGGAGATTGTGGCTGAGGCCTACCGGAGCTCTTTTCTTCACAACGTCGGCCTCGCTACGGCGCGCGCGGGCAACGTAATAGGCGGCGGTGACTGGTCGACCGATCGCCTTGTCCCCGACGCGATCCGCGCTTTGCAGGCGGGAGTTCCCCTTGTGGTGCGCAACCCTCGCTCAATCCGGCCCTGGCAGCACGTGCTCGAACCGCTGGCTGGCTATCTGCTACTGGCGGAACGATTGTACGAGGATGCCGAGAATTATTCCGGCGCTTATAATTTCGGTCCAAGCGAAGACGGTGCTGTAACGGTGAGCGAAATTGCGGACCTAGTGGTCAGGATGTGGGGCGACGGTTCGTGGAGAGCGGCCGAGCCGCGCGAGACCGAAAAAGCACCGCGCGAGGCGCGTTATCTGCGGCTCGACGCAGGCAAGGCGCGCCAGATCCTAGGTTGGCGTCCTCGCCTTCGGCTTGAGCAAGCGCTCGATATGACTCTCGCCTGGTATCGGGAATCGGCCAGAACCAGTGCCGATATGTTTGCCTTCAGCAGCCATCAAATATCCTTTTATCAGCAGCTGATTGGATCGGAGCAGTAATGGCCGGATGGTCGACTAACCGGCCGGCTGCGGCCAGACGGCGCGGACGTAAGACCGTTTTGCCCGCGCCATTTCCGGAGCCAGGGCGAACGCCACCTGCAAGTTCCTTTTTGCGGGCGCAGAAGGCGCATGGGACAGAGGAGATCTTCTCTCTCGCAACTGCATTCTATCCGGATTGCTCCATGGTCCAGTTGACGGACACAATAGCGCCGGAAAGCTCTTCTCCGAATTTTTTTATATTTCAGTTCGTTTTTCGACAGTTCCCTCGAACATTCGCGGCGAGTGGCTGAAGATTGAGCTGCCAGATGGGGCTCGGCGATAAGAGCCTCGTGCGCGAAATCGGCAGCAACGACGGCCCCTGCTGCGGTATTTCCAGCGAATGGGTATCGCGCTGTTGGGGGTCGAGCCCACGCGCAACATCGCCGAAGAGGCGAATTTGCACGGCATTCCGACCCTGCGGCTCGGAAGCAGCTTCAGTGCCCACACCAGCGGCGTATTGCGCGGTCTCGCCTGGCTTAATCCGATGCCGCTCGAGAGCGACATCGCCAGGGCCTATGCCAACTACCACACTCACGAGGATTTTACACCGCCCCGACGACCCGTAAATTTGGGTCCCGTTAGGCGAACCTGGCGTTGGATGAAGGCCGCGTATTTGGCGGAAGAATTTGGATGTGGCGAAATTGCGCCAGGTATGCGCCGCAAGCTCGCCTGTTTAGCGGTAAATATGCTGCCGCCGTTTCGAGAGCAGCTCGAAGCACCGTACCGTTACCTTCACGGCAGAAAAAAGGGACGAGTTTTGGACGTCGGTTGCGGCAATGGCGAGATGCTGCAGGTCGCGCAACGAATGGGATGGGATGCTGAGAGCGTGGAAGTCGATCCGCTGGCGGCGCTTTGCACAAGCGACGCCCCAGCGAATCGACGAGGACGATAATCCTCTTGCCCCCCCACGCTTTGGCGTCTTTCTAGATTCAAAGCACCTCATGCGGTCATTGATTTATAGCGCGAGCGAACTCGATTACCGGTGCTAGGCTGCTCGATGCCTTTTAGGCGCGGATGTGTGCGCTTGATAATACCGAGACCCTACGCGTACGAGGACAGTCTTTCCCAACACGACCTTTTCATTTTCTATGCCATTCCGATCGATCAAGGTATGTAGGGCTCATTGACCGTCCGCTTTTGGCTTATCGTCGACACCTAGAGCAACACAGTGACACTGTGTGGCATCGCTCTGGTATAGCGCGTATCCTTTGGCGCGCTATATTCCCGGATACGTTTAACGTGGAAGGCGCGGAGGTATGGGCCAGCGCCGTCGAAATCGCGAAGGATAGCTCTGAGATCTTTGTGTATCGCGGAACGCTGGAAGAGGCGGCCGCCGGCCCGCTCACCGGTTATCGAGCCAAAGGCCTAGCCGCAGCTCCTCGTGCCGGATGTCGCGCACCGTCTCCCCCACCCCCTGGGCTAAGAGCGCAGGCTTGCACCACACCACGCGCCCGAAGGAATCCCGCCCACAGCGACAGCGCGGCGGTCAGAAAGCCTTCATCCGGATATCCGCTCGGGCAATGTCCAAGCGCGAGCAGAGGCAGTACGGCGCTCACCCCAAGCCTGTACCCCACGCAAGCGCGAGCTCGCCTAGCCAGCTATGGGCTTGATGCGTCTTAGATACGTGAGTGATGCTGACTGAACGCTTTCGAAGTCAACGAGCTTAGTGAGCACTTGGTAAGACCTTGCCCTGTCAACAAATCTCCAGGATGTACGGCAGAGGCTGCCGAAGGGCGGAAATACCTGATGCGACCCAGCGCGACAAGGCACTAATTTTCCGGCACTGAGGCTGTCGCTTCGAATGGCGCCGGGTCGCCAGCCGTCGCGCCCTAATGTGCACGAAGTTCTTCTCTCCGTCGGGTTTCCTGGCTTTTGGCGACTCGGTCATCCTCTGAAAAATTCCCTGGCTTCCCACTTTTATTCAGCGAGCGACTGTTGCCAAATTGTTCGTGCCGCTGCGAAGCTTCGTAGTATTGTTAGCCGCGCTGTGCGCGTGAAGCAACGTAGCTTCTCTGTGTCGGAACAGCTACATGGACACATCATCAGTAACGAGTAAAGGCTCAATTAAGCTTGCAGTTGTACCTACTGTTCGCGACAGGTCTTGGCCGGACATCTTTACCGTCGTTCGCTCTTTTGAGGTAGTGCGATACCATATTCGTTCCAGCGCCTTTCCACGCGTGCCATCTCTTCTGGATCGACCTCGGTTGACATCGGAGGCCACGTGGGCCGACCGAGGTGGTCGCGTTTTGCCTGACTTAGGTCTCGAGTTGCGTCGATAAGAAGCCGGTTCCAGCTCCCGGTTCCCAACATCGTGTCATCGCGCCGCGCCAAGGGGATACTCTGATCGAGCACCCCACCGCGTGTTGCCGGCATAACGACTAAATCGTCAGAAGCGGGGTTGACTCGGTAGCAGAGCGCCCAGTGGAGAGCTCGATCGTTGTAGATATCAACGTCTTCATCGACAACCATTATCACCTTCCAAAAATGCTCGGCGGACGCGCTAGCCCACAGCGCGCAAGCGACTTGCTTTGCTTGTCCGTTGTAAGTTTGACGGATTTGCACAACGGTTACCGGACCGGGACGCACGTCCAACACACCACGAACTCCGGCTCGTTCCAAGACATCCAAGATCGCGGCTTTGGTCGTGATGCTGTAGATTGCGGCATCCTCGTTTAACGCTCCTGGTGCTACGCCTTCAAGACTGCCACGGTAAATTGGGTCGTCGCGATAAGTTATACACTCGACCCTGATAACTGGTCGCGGGCGGGGCTCACCGTAGTAGCCCGAGTATTCGCCGAAGGGACCCTCCATCGCGAATGTTCTAGAGTCTCGAGATATGAATCCCTCGATCACGATTTCAGCACTGGCTGGTACGAGCAATTCAGACGTTTCACACTTCACCAGTTCTGCTGGCTCGCCACGCAACGCGCCGACCACGTCGTATTCACACACATCGTGCGGCACCTGACTCCCTGCGCACACGTCTAGCAAGGGATCCCAACCGTAGACCACCGCCACCGGCATTTCTTCCCCACGCTCTGCATACTTGACGAAATGTCCACCCCAGCCAGCGCCCAACAGAAGCAGTACGGATATTCGTCGCGCATCGACGATCATACCCCGGTAGGTGCCAACGTTGATAAAGCCGGTGTCGGGATCGCGCGTGACCACCGAGCACATGGTGTTGATATAGCGGCCACCATCGTAGGGATGCCAGACCGGCACCGGGATGGCGTTCAAATCGATCTCGTCGCCGCGAAGGATGTTCTCTTTAACGGGGCCGCTTCGAACCACTACAGGTGGGACACCGCCGCGCATTGCGCGACGGAACATTTCCGCGAGCTCACGTCGCGAGGTACTCTTGCTCCGTCCGAACGCCAGAGCGACGCGAGCGGGTGTCCCGAGACTACCGGTGAAAAGCTTCCTGCACCAAGTCTTTTCGTGGCCCAATATGTTCTCGAACAAGAGCGCTGGACCCTGCGCGTTTAGCACTCGGCGCGAGATCGCCCCGATCTCCCCTTTCCAATCCACTGGCGCTCGTACCCTCGCCAGCTCACCGGCTTCCTCAAGCATGGCGATCCACTCTCTCTGATCGATACATCTCATGCGCTTATACCTCTAGACGTTTTTGTGCGCCCTTGTCGCCGCCTTGATCCCGATCCTAAGAGGGCGTTGCAGCCGGACCCTACGCTCTTAAGATGATGAAACCAGGTCGCGGGCGCCACCTACGAACATACTCTCTCGGCACCCTGAGCGACTTTTTGTTTCGATACAGCCTGCCACAATATCAAGAGTCACTTTGGCACGCCCCCTTCTCCCTCTCCTTGACAGTTATTCGTAACGTTCAAGGGGCAATTAGGTATGACAACCGACGCCTAATCACCACGTTACGACAGTACTCTGTACGCCTCATGGTTCACGCGCTGCCCCAACAGCTCCGCAGCGCACTAGTTCATCGATGACCTGCGGCTCGTACCCACACACTTCCTCGAGCACGGAGCGCGTGTGTTCCCCTAGGCGTGGCGGATATCCGAGCACCGGCGCCCCAAACCATTTAAACGGATTTCCCACGAACTGGCACGAGTTGCCGGTAGCCGGGTTAACCAAGGTTTCAAGCATGTTCCGCAACTCCGCAACCGGATGATGCAGCGCCTGAGCGACATTGTTCACCGGTCCCGCCGGGATTCGCTTCTGTTCGAATAGTTCCAACCACTCACGAGCGGGACGCTTAGAAAAAATGGCGCGCAGGGTGGAGGCTAGTTCGGTTACGTGTTCTATCCGCGCTGCCGCTGTAGCGAAGCGTTCGTCCTTGGCGATTTCAGGGTGACCGATCACCTCGCAAAAATGACGAAAGAACTGCTCACCGGTCGGCGAAATCACGAACCGCTCGCCGTCGGAGCCCGCAAAAACCTCGCTCGGCGCGATCATGGGATGCCTCGACCCGTTTCGCTGCGGGATTTCCCCAGATATGAGGTAGTTCTGAGCTTGCCAGGTGAGCAACGCAAGCTGGCAATCGAAGAGGGAAACTTGTACCTGTTGCCCTTTGCCGGTACGCGCCGCATGAACCAGAGCACCCAAAGTGCCGAGGGCCAGGTAGAGGCCTCCAGCTAGGTCGGCGATCTGATAACCGACGCGCACCGGTTCTCCGTCGCGTTCGCCCGTTATGCTCATTACGCCCCCTGCTGCTTGAATGACAAGGTCGAAGGCGGGGGCGTCTGCATACGCGCCTTCGTCGTGCCATCCGATGAGCTGTCCGAGGCAGATTTTTGGGTTCAGCTTGGTGAGCGAAGCGAAATCCAGGCCGAGTCGCGCACTGGCTGCGGGGGTAAAGTTAGAGATCACCGCGTCCGAACGTCGAACCAAATCCCGGAGCACCGCAGCCCCGCGCTCGTGCTTGAGGTTGATCGCCACGCTGCGCTTACCCCGGTTTACCGCCAAAAAGAAAGAAGACTCGCCGTCCACGAAGTAGGGCGGGATCGTCCGCGCCATGTCGCCCTCGAGCGGCTCAATTTTGATCACGTCAGCGCCTAGCTGTGCAAGGATCTGGCCCGCGAAAGGACCGGCGAGCACCCAGCCGAGGTCAAGAATTCGAACGCCCTGCAACATTTCACAAGCCTCCAACGCGCCTCAGAGTGATTCGGGCCAACACTGTACCACACCACACAGCCGCCTTCGACCACTGTCACGGTTTTGGGAAGCCTTGCTGTCGGCCTCTTACTCGCTGGCGTATTTAGCAGACGACTGGCGTTCCAAAAAAGCGGTCAAAAACGATTATCCCCCGAAGTCATTACCCTTGAAGGGACCGTACCTCACCCGTATACATCGCTGCCCCTGCACGAGAATATGGCAACTCACAAAACTGTCTGCGAAGCTTTGGAGATCATGCATCTTTTTTGCTGGGGAGGAAGCAGGTGAGCGCAATCAGCCAGCGCTTAAAATGCATGAGAGTGTGATGTCGCGGGTTGTCGCAACGCGCGCCTTGTGGAGGATGGTGGAGGGAGATCCAATAACCGGACAAGTACGTTTGGGTGTTGGGGCATTCGAGCTCGCGATGCGGTTCGTCAATCAGCAACCGGGCTTTTTCACACGTGCAAGATGCGTTCTACGCCCGCCTTGAGCCGTTGCGTCCTATCCCGTCAGAAGTCGACTCAAGGGGCGTCTGTGGGAACAACGACTTACCTGGTTCGAACGGTTCAATTCGTAAGCCTGCGGCTTGGGGTAGGTCAAAAAACAACATTCGGCCCTGGGACAAACGTGAAGGCTAGGCAAAGACTAACTTTTAGAAGCTCAAGCCATGCGGCTAGGCAGAAAAGGAGTTGCTAAACTGTCGACGCCGGATGTTTCTAACCGCTAAACTTACTGCGGGTTTGCTAGCCGCGGCTAGATCAGAATTTAAGATTTGCCTGTCCACGCCAAGCCCAGCGGCCAAAGGGGGGAGGGTACTTTAGCCTTTAGCCGACGCGCTGGCGACTACTTTGAGGCCAAAGAGGCGGTATCAAAACGTGTAGTACGGGCTGAAAGGAGCAACACGCGCACAAAGGTGCTCTGCCGACTATGCCAGTGCAGGTTCTTGATAGGGATGGAAATCGAGTGATTGAGCCACATCGTGGCGACGAAGCTGAATAGAAGGGAGGTTACTAAATGAAACGAGCAGTACGAAACCTTAGGCTTCGAACTGAGCACCGTTACGTCAAATATTTGACTTTCCTGGTCGTCAGCGCAGGGTTAGTTGCTCTGTTGAGTTATCGAGCATATTCCCAAGCGTCCGAGATCGTTTTTAAATCGCCCGGTCTTTACCCTGAAAGCCTTACCTACTACGCACCAGCCCAGAAGTTTTTCGTCGGTTCAGTCAAATACGGGAAAATAGGCACCGTCAGTATGGACGGTACTTACCAGACGTGGTACGACGATCCGCAACTTATCTCGACCTTCGGCGTAAATCAGGACCCGGGCCGCAAACGCTTGCTGGTGTGCGTGGCCGACCTCGGTTTTAGCCCGCGCTCGTCGCCCAGCACGATCGACAAAACAGCGCGGCTTGCGGTCTTCGACATCGAAAATGCCAAACTGATCCGTATTGTCGACCTTGTCGCCTCGATTCCGGGACGCCATTTCGCCAATGACGTCGTCGCAGATAGCGAAGGTAACGCTTATGTGACCGACAGCTGGGCGCCTTACGTGTACAAAGTTACGCCCGACGGCGAAGTTTCGGTTCTGGCGCACGATAAGCGGCTAGGAGCACCCAAGGGCAAAGTAGGACTTGACGGCATCGCATACTCCCCCAAGGGCTTTGTAATCGTAAACCATTACGATAAGGGATTGCTTTATAAAATCGATCTGAAGACCGGTAAAGTCACTCTAGTACGCGTACCGCTCAAAATGCCCGGAGCCGACGGTATGTTCTTCGACAGCCATGGCCACCTCTACGTGGTGCAAAATCATCTCGGCACTCCTCGCGGGCGCAACGCGGTGACACTTCTGGAAAGCAAAGACAACTGGCGCACCGCCAGGGTCGTCGCCGACAAGCTCTTCCCTGAAACTCAGGTGCAAGGCGTGATCCTTCCCGACGGAACCGTCTACGCTCTACGCGATAAACTCGAGGTGCTGCTCGCCAAGAAGCCTGACGTCGACACTTTTTCGATCGCGCCGATCAAACTCGAATAGCCGCCAAACCTTAAGCTTTGTAAAATACCTGGCGAGCGGGCTTTACGACCCCGCTCGCCAGGCTTTTTTCGTGGCATATCCAAAGATGTCGACGCGCTCGCTCTTTTTCCGGGTGGTAAAAATGGGATGAACGACGCAGGTGTCGAAGGCGTCGGGTCGAGGCGCTACATCCTTCGCGAAGTCAGCCGCGCTTTGACGCGGACCGGCGGCTTTTTAACGAATTTCACCCACACGCTCAACCCGTATGTGGGATGCGCCTTCGGCAGCGGCCACGGTTGTCCGTTTTGCTATGTCAGGATGTTGCCCGTCGCCAAGGCCTACCCAGGTCTCTGGGGAAGCTGGGTCATTGCGAAGATAAATCTTGCGAAAGTCTTAGCGGCTGAACTGGACGTTCTTTACCAGAGCGGGGAGATCCAAAGCGCGCGAATTTTTATGGCAAGCTCGACCGATCCTTACCAGGGAATCGAGCGCGAATTAAAACTCACCCGCGGGGCGTTAATTGAATTTTTGCGCAGGACTCCTCGCAAGGTGCTCGTTCAAACACGAAGTCCGCTTATCGAGCGGGACCTCGACGTGCTGCGCGCGTTAAAAGACTCGGTCATCGTGTCGCTCACGCTCGAGACCGACGACGAAAACGTAAGGCGTGCCTTGACGCCAACGTCCCCGAGCGTGGCCAGGCGACTTGCGACCGCGCGCAGGCTTAAGGCAGCGGGCGTATATGTCCAGATTGCAGTGGCGCCGATGCTGCCGAACAATCCCGAGCGGTTTGCCAAGCTGGTTGCCGACGTCGCAGACCGCGTGGTGATCGATACTTACTTCGGCGATGGCGCTAACGGGGCTCGTTCGCGTCGGCTGGGGATTGAAGAGTTATATCGAAGGTTGGGCTACGAAGACCCAATGGACCCGCGTGCAGCGCATTCTCTGTTAGATGCGATGGCGGCGTATCTAGGCTCGCAACGCGTTCTTTTTGGCCAATCTGGCTTCAACGCTATCTAGGCAGGTGTCCGGTACCATTAAAACCGGCAGCCACCGCTTCCACTCTTAATTCTAGGTTTTTCGCGACTGCGAAAACGTGGAAAAGCTGAAGCGTTACTGTGTCAACGGTATTGTGTCAGAGGATGCCCGGTCGAATCCGAGCGCGGTCGTGAAATTCGCCCGCTCCTGGAGCTCTGGGCGGACTACGGCCTGCGGCCAAAGCTGTGAGCTTTGGTGGTAGCGCGCCCTGTTATCACTATAGGTTCGGTCCTAGCAGCACGTGCTAGCGACTGGCAAGCACGCCGTATAGTCAAAAGTTGTGCGCACGCTTTGGTGCGCCGCTATGACCGATCCTAAAAGCAACTTACGCTCGCCTAGACGGCGAGCTCGAGACGAGATCGATCTTTTTACTGGATTAGCGGCCCAATCCTTGGCGCTGCTAGTTCGTTGGCGACCGTCCTTATCGAAAAACGGAAAAACTTTAACGACCGGCCTGCGCATCAAGCCGTCTCATTTCTTCTGCTCCATCGGAAGGCCGCAACATTTGAGCGTACCGCTACCCGCCTTGGTGACGATAAGTTGAGAACCGCACTTGTTGCAGATGTAGACCTTTCCCAGTTGGTTAGCCATCCTGAACCCCGACAAGCCTTTCTAGATTCCTAAATTACGATACAATAACTTCATTCACCTTTGAATAAAGGTTTGCGCTTTTCAAGAAAGGCGCGCACTCCTTCAGCTCGATCCGCCGTCACCTGAAGCAGCGCGTAGAGGTCCTCTTCGAGGCGAATTCCTTGGGCAAGCGTCATATCGACCCCTTTGAGCACAGCTTCCTTGGCAAACTTGACCGCGATCGGGCCGCGAGCGGCTATTGTTTTGACCGTTTGGCTAGCAATCCTTTCGAGCTCCTTTTGCGAAGAGGCGAGTGCTGAAACTAGTCCTAAGCGACACGCCTGCTGCGCTTCGACCGTCTCCCCGGTAAGTATCATCTTGAGCGCAGCCGTCTGACCGATCACGCGCGGCAGGCGTTGCGTGCCACCGAAAGATGGAATCGAGCCGGAATTGATCTGCCCCATCGCAAACCGCGCTCCAGCCCATCCGAGGCGGATATCGAGCGCTAATGCCAGTTCGAGGCCCTCGTTGAGCGCGTCCCCGTTTATTATTCCTAGAGTTACTTTTGTAATTGCGCCTAGCGTCTCGACCAGTCGCGCATCAACGTCGTGGTCAAAGCCGACACAAAATTTACCATCGGACCCGCTGATAGCCAGCACTACGCTCGACTGATCGTCTTCGAACTCTTCGCTCAACTCCATCAAAGCGGTCGCAGCGCGGCTGCTGAGGATACCGTCCTGTTGCCCCCATATCATCGCAACACGGACGCCTTTTGCGAGTCGGCTTATCTTAAGCCCGCTTCGCTCGAAATAGCGCTTGGCTTTAGTCGAAAGCTTCATCGCGAAAGGCGAGCCCGCGGCGGGGCGTGCAGACCTCACGCTAAGCGGCTACACCGCCCACAGCCGGATTGCTTCAGACAACAGTCGTCGACCGCCTGACTGTATCGACCGTTGGCTGCCTCCCCACCAGCGGCAAATCAGCTGGCGCAATTGACGGCCGAGAGGTTACTTCTCTTGCGGCGCTCGCGACTAAGCACTGCCCGCACTCACCCTTGCGCGGAGCTCGTTGCGCAGAATCTTGCCGAGCGGATTTTTTGACAGCGCGTCGACGATTTCGTAGTTTTCTGGGCATTTAAAGCTAGCCAAACGGGCGCGGCAGAAAGCGTCGAGCTCTTTGGGACTGACGCTCTTGCCCGGCCGCGGCACGACAAAAGCGTAGACCGTCTGTCCCCATTCGATCGACGGCACACCGATAACAGCGGCCTCTTCCACGGCGGGATGGCTGGTAAGGACCACTTCGATTTCAGCCGGCGCGATATTTTCGCCGCCTCGAATGATCATGTCATCTTTTCGCCCGGCGAAGTAGATGTAACCTTCCTCATCCATCCATCCAAGGTCCCTTGTCGCGCGGAAACCGTCTGGCAGCGCCGCATCGTCCTCGCGCCCGAAATAGCCTTTCATTATGCGCGGAGTGCGAATGCAGATTTCGCCCACCTGACCCGGAGGCAGAGGGTTTCCATTTTCGTCGATTATTTTTACTTCGACGTCGGGCAGTGGCCGCCCGATGGAGTTAAGTCGCCTAAGTTTGCGCTCGATTTCTTCAGGCGTGCCCTCCAACCGATGATCTTCAGGGCCGAGTACGGTGAGCGACGACGTAGTCTCGGTCTGACCGTAAGCGTTCACAAAGCCGACGTGTTTCGGGAAAGCTTCGATCGCCCGCCGGATCACAGGCAGCGGCATCGGCGCCCCACCGTAAGCTAGATTCGTTAAACTCGAGAAGTCGGTTTTAGAGAAGTTCGGCTCATCGAGCAGCTGCTTCATCATCGTCGGCACGACGAAGGCGTGCGTAATTCGCTCGCGCTCGACGAGCGCAAGCCAGGTGCGGGCTTCGAATTGCGGCATCAGGACTATTCGCCTACCGGTCCAGATGTTGGTCATCATCGCTACCATTCCGGCGATATGGTAGAAGGGGACGCACACCAACGCCGCTCCGCGGTCGCTGCCGTCGGCCATCTCGACGTTGGCCGTCACGTAAGCGGTAAAATCCTGAAAGCGCAGCATCACTCCCTTCGGCAGCGAAGTGGTGCCGCTGGTATACATCAGCACGGAAATATCTTCGTCTTCGACTTCGGCGTCGGCCTCTTGCGGGCTTGCGTCTGCCAGGAGCCGTTCAACACTAGGGAAATCGGACGTCGCCTCGCCCATCGCCAACACGATACTGACGGTAGCCAATTTTGGCCTCACGCGACGTATCTGCTCGTAGTAACGCGGTCCAACGAGCAGCGCCTTTGCTCCGGCCGTGTTAACCATGTACTCAAGTTCGGGATCCTTGGCGCGGTAGTTCAGGGGCAAGAAGGTAAGGCCGGCCTTCGCGGACGCGTAATAAGCGGTAACGTAAAGGTCCGAGTTCGTATCCATCACCGCGACTACGTCGCGTTGCTTGAGGCCCAACTGGTTGAATACCGAGGCGAGCCTGCATATTCGGTCATACAGTTGCCCGTACGTCAACCGCTTTTCCCCAAAAACGAGAATCTCCTGGTCGGGGAACATCGATGCGGGGATACTGACAAAATTGACTGTGTTCACCGAACGCCTATCCTCCTAAAAAGCTTTAAAAGCTTTGAATCTCGATAATCCAGTGTCACGCACCGTCGAAAAGACCAGCTATGCCATCGCCGGCGCACGCTTTCGATGTTGCGCATTATACGCCCTGAGAATCGCCCCAAGCCTACGTTCGAGCTCGATACCTTCGGCTAGCGGCAGATCGCATCCCTCCCACACTGCAAGTTTAGCCGCAGCCAGTGCCAGCCGGGGCGCTTGGCTTAGCTTTTCAGCAAGCTCCTGGGCGCGCCTCTCGAGCATGTCTTTTGGGACGACTTCAACCACCAAGCCCAGCCGCAAGGCCTCGCCGGCGTCGATCCATCTGCCAGTGACGCAGAGCTCTAAAGCAGTCGCCGGGCTGGAACGCCGACTAAGCGTCTGCGTGCCGGCCACACCAGGTATCATACCGAGACCGGTCTCGGGTAGACAAATACGTGTGTCGTCCGCCGCCAGTGCGAGGTCGCACAACAAAGCCATTTCAAGGCCGCCGCCAACCGTCAGGCCATGAACCGCAGCCAGCGTAGGTATAGTTAGTGAGCGCAAAAGCCCCCACACATCGCGACGAAATCGCACCCAGCGCGCCACGATCGGCGACGGAGCCGTGCCAAACTCGGTAACGTCCCCGCCGGTTGAAAAGGCGCGCCCGGCGCCGGTCAGGACCATCGCCCGCACCTCGTAGTCTTCGTGTAGCGCGAGCAGAATCTGGAACAGCTCATCCCTCATCGCCATGTTATACGCGTTGAGGCGTTCAGGACGATTGAGCGTGATCCACGCCACCGGACCTCGCTTTTCGTACAATACGGTCGAAAACCCGTCGTTTTTCGCTCGTTTACGCGCCACGATAAAAGAGACCAAGTCTCATTGCAAAGCACTCGAACTTCCGCGACCGTCAAGCCTGCACAACCCACATCCAGCGAGAAATTTCTCGCACGAGGCTCAATTATCCCGGTGGCCGACGCACCACGTTTTTCCTGGCTCATTAACTTCCTTAACCGAGCTAGGTTTCCCGCGGCTTTCGCGTTGGTAGACGAGGTCGCCGCCGATTATCGTCATTTCAGGCTTAAGCTTGAGAAGTTCCTTTGGGCTCAACAAGGTTGGATCTTTGGAAAAAACGACAAGGTCAGCAAGCTTGCCAGAAGCGATTATCCCGGCCTCGATGCCAAGTACTTTTGCCGCCTGCTCGGTGAAGAGCGAATACGCTTCGCGCACGGAAAGCCGCTGGTCATATGAAACCGGTTCTCCGTCTTGGGTCTCGCGCAGACACGCAGAGGCGATTCCGACCAGCGGATTAGAGGGAATCACAGGACAGTCGCTTGCAGCCGCTATGGGAATTCCCTCGTTCGACAACGTCTTTAGCGGAAAAAGATATGGCAGCAAGCCGGGCTCCTGCCGATATTTTGCGCCGCGATAGTAAAGAAACCCCGGATTAGCAACTATCCACGCGCCGCTTCGTGCAATTCGCCTCAAGTAGTTAGGCGCGACCAGCGACGCGTGCTCGAGCCGCAAGCTCGCAAGACCGTTTTGACGTATGCTCGCCTCCGTTCGAGCCAGTTCAATCGTCGTAAGGACCGCCTCCATCTCCTCGAGCTCGGTGACGTGAAAGGCGGCACCCAGACCGAGCGCGCGAACACGCCTCAAAACCGACGCCCACCGCTGGGGCTGGGTGTCAGACGTCGGCATGAACTTGACCCAGTCGAGCCTGAGCCCCGACTCAGCGGCAACTTTTGCAGCCTCTGGAGCCTGCTCGACGTAATCGGCGCCCAGCATCAACGAAACTCGCTGCCGGATAATTCCTTGTTTGACAAGCCGCGCAAACAACCTAACCTCGTCAAGCCCGTTATGCGCGCCAGCGTCGGCGATCGCCGTGACACCGACTTCCGCAAGGCGCTTGCTGAAAGCTTTTGCGCGCCATTCGAGCTCATCGGCAGACACCTTCGGAATCCGCTGTGATATCCACTTTTCCAGCCCCACCACCAGACCCGTCGCTCGACCGTGGTGATCTCGAAAAACGCAAGCGCCCGTAGGCAAAGGAATCGAAGGATCGTCAAGACCGAGCCGCTCTATTGCGCAGCTGTTGAGCCACGAAGCGTGCAGCGTCTGATGGCGTAATCGCAGGGGCTTGTCGGGAACCGCAGCATCAAGTTCCGCCCGGGTCGGTCCGCGACGCTCCTCCAAAAGCGCTTCGTCTAACCCAAACGCCCTGACCCATGTTCCGCGAGGAAGCTGCGAGGCGTACGCTTCAAGGGCAGAAAGCACCTGCCGAAGTCGCTTAAGCCCCCGAAGGTCGAGTTTTGCTTCGAGCGAAGCGGCTTCGAGCAAGTGCAGATGCGGGTCGACGAACCCCGGCAGTACCGTTGCACCTCTAAGCTCGACAGCGCGCCCGTTCCCCCCGATTGCCGCAATCAGCTCGTGCGAGCGCCCGAGCGCGGCGATCCGGCCGCCCACTACAAGAACAGCATCGCATCCCCTATGCCCAAAGATTACTCCGCCATAAAGCAATAAGGCTTTTGAGCTCAAACCAGTCGAAGCAGCAATTGCCCTGGCATCCTCCCCCAGCTACGTTCTACAGCTCCTTTACCCAACACACTACATCCCCGGGGAACGGGCGGGTCTCAGCGAAAAGCGCTGAGTACGCGTTAGCTGTGCGCCAACTTTGAGGAGTGGTTTATAACCGACCTAACTACTACCCCCTTTGCGCCCTCAACTTTAAGACAACTAGTCCGAGGAGGGTAAGGGCTTGACCTCCTTGATTTTCATCTCGACGTCGCAGCACATGAAGGTGCCGTCGCCCGCTTTGTTGCAGAGCACCTCGGTGCCGCACTTTTCACACATGTATCGTTTGCCAAGTACGTTAGCCATTTCCCTGCAATTACCCCCTTTTTCGCGTTTGTTAGGTTTGCGACTTACGCCGCCCTAAAAAGCTTCAGTTTGCCGCTGACGCTGTAAACGGCAAATCACTGACTAAGCCTTTGTAATGACCGGCGTGATCGATTACGGAGACTTCTAAGCCAGGCTGCCAAGCACTGTGATGCAAGATCGCAAGCGCGATTCCGCCTAGCCGCGGCGATACTGCGCTGCTTGTTATCCGACCTACTTCCTTGCCCTCCAGGTACACCGTTGCTCCTCGCTTGGGCGCCTCATCTTTCGCGAACTTCAGACCGTACAGCCGCTTCTTAAGCCGACCGTGCGAGCTTACGCGCTCGATCGTTTCCTGACCGAGGTAACATCCTTTGTTGAACGAGATGCCGCGCTCAAGCCTAGCTTCCAAAGCTATGGTCTTGGAATCGGTGTCCCAACCTACTCGAGCCAGCCCGTTCTCGATACGCAAGGTCTCAAATGTTTGCAGACTTGCGCGCGCGACGACGCAATCTTTGAGCGTTTGGGGCAAACTATTCGCAAGCTCTCTCACCCGGTCAACGGGACCGACGACAGTGCCAGCCCGTGACCCTCGGCGAGGAAAAGACGCAATTAAAACGCCGTCAACTTCGCAACAACGCCAATCATCTAAGTTTATTTGCGAGTGCCCAAGGACTGCCGTAAGAGCCTCAAAAGCTCTCGGGCCTTCGAGTTCCATCACACCCAAGACCGTATCTTCATTGAGCTCTACGTCATCGGCCACAATAAGTTTTTCGAGCTGCGCCCGTGCCGGGCCCCAATTCGCTCGCTCGGTCTCGAGCAACAACTCCTCATTGCGCCCGTAAACATAGGCGTCGGCCAAAACGTGAGCACGCTCGGTAAGGATAAGTCCGTACGCTACCGCATCAGGCGATAAAGCTTTAATATTTTGAGTGCAAGTACCGTGAAGAAAAGCGACACGGTCGGCGCCCGTCACGTGTACCAAAAGGCGCTCGGGTGCCAAACGATAGGCTACACCGGATAAAGCGGCCTCATATTCTGCTCGAGCCGGTTGCGCCGGTTCGTCCGACAAACGATCAGACTCGCGGATCTCAGCTTCCAACATTGGAGACGACCAAGGATCGTAAGCAACCTTGCCGAACCTAGAATCTTATTTTAGCTGTGCCAATGAGGGCTAACAATCGCAAGGCTGAGGACGATGCCAGCCCAAAGCTGAAAACTTTAGCAAGTTCAAGCTTTGAGCTATATTTAGAAAATACCAAATTCGGAGGCCGAATTCCGATGGGTGCATTTCTTCTGGGACTGATCATAGGAGCCGCCGGAGCCTTAATACTTTTTATTTATGACGAAGGTGAAATTTTTCTTAAGCTGGGACGCCAAATAAAGGCCGTATCAGAACGGTACAAGCAGCAGAGGGCGGGCTGATTTGCTCGCAAGTCGGCAAGTCCTTTTTAGTGCTTCCCAGATTTTTGAACGTCCGAAACGCTTCGTACTCTTTCGTAACTCCCGGGGTCAGGACCGCTTAATTTTGTTGCACCGGCTTGTTCCAATTGGTGTGGTTGGTCTAGAGGAGCGCTTGAATTATGTGCTTCACTCGAGCCTCGGCGCTAAGCGCAGCCTCTAGCCCGGAGCATTAATTGGGTTTAATGCTTTTGGTTCTGGGCACCAGCCGTGAGAGTAATAATAGGAATTGAGGCTACCGGTTTAAGCATGCACGTGTTGGACAGTCACCGCAATTTGGGCGGAAACCTTGAGCTTATTTGAGAGCTAACTTAAAACTTTCCCACTTTATACACGAGGTTGCACTGAGCGAAAGGCTATGTTGATTCAAGCAACTCAACTTCGCCCTGGAGTAGTAATCGAGAACAACAACGAGCTGTGGCGCGTGATGTCCGTCCTGCACATCACGCCGGGCAACTGGCGTGGAATGGTGCAGACCAAGTTGCGCAACTTGCGCACCGGGTCGCAAACTGAGGTACGTTTCCGCTCCGAGGATCGCGTCGAGCGCGTCATCCTCGACCAAGTCGAGATGGAATTTCTTTACGAGGACGGGGACAACTTCTACTTCATGAACACTGAAACCTACGACCAGATCGCGATCGCCCGCGAGCTGGTCGAAGACGTCATACCCTTTTTGGTCCCCAATTTGCGGGTACAGGTAGAGATGTACGAGAATAACCCGATAAATATAACCCCGCCCAAGACCGTCAACTTGAAGGTCGTACAAACCGAACCGGGAATAAAATCAGCGTCCGCCACCAACACTTTGAAGCCAGCTGTCACGGAAACTGGCCTTACCGTACAAGTCCCTCAGTTTATCGCCGAGGGTGATGTGATCACCGTAAACACGGAAACACGCGAATACGTGGCGCGCGCGAAATAAGGTAAGGCCTAAGCCTTCGGAAATTTTTTCGCGCGCTAGAATGTGGGCTTTCTAGCTGAACTTTTCTCATTTGCGACAGGTCGCGGCGCCTTCAGCATACCGCAGTAGCCAGCCTGCCGATTGGCCCTTTTTGGATCGTCGCGGATTTCGAAGCGAGCAGAAAGAGCACGATAGGCGCGTTCATCTTAGGCTTAAAGCGCAAGCTTCCGGCGCCGTTTTTTCAGCTCACACTCAGCCTGGGTTCGAGCGTGTGGCTCAAGAAGAGATAGTAGCTAGGCTGGGCGCACCCGAGATCCTCGCCATCCGGCGGTTCGAAGGGCGCGCCGGCATCGTCGTCTTTCGTACCGAATCGCCTGCGGAGACAGCGAAGCTGCGCACAATCGAAGACCTGTTTGCGGTGTTGGCGTTTGAAAAAGTGCACCGCGGTTTTAAAGCCCTTGATGACGTTCGCCGGATCGCTCAGGCGGCCAAAGGCGTGCAGGAGGCTTTGCTACTGCGTTCTCGCATATTCGGCGGAGCAAGCCCGAAACGGCGCTTGGATTTTCGGGTAATCACAAGGATGGCGGGCGCCCATTCTTTTAAAAGACGCGTCTTTTCAGAGGCGGTAGAGCGCGGTATCGTGGCCCGCAATGACTATCGATGGCGGCCAAGCGAGGACGACAATGCGCTTGAGTTCTGGGCAACACTTTTGGGCGACGAGTTTTTACTGGCCCTGCGCTTGAGCGACGCCACGATGCGCCATCGAAGCTATCTTGTCAGCCACCGACCAGCCACCTTGCGACCGTCGGTCGCAGCAGCGCTTGCGTGGCTTTCAAAGCCGCAACCGGACGATATCTTTTTAGACCCCCTGTGCGGTGCCGGGACGATACTGATCGAGCGTGCTTTTTTAGGCCGCTATCGGTTGCTACTCGGCGGCGACAAAGCGTTCGACGCTGTCGTCGCTGCAAAAACTAACTTTGGCCCGCGTCACAAACCCAGAGCACTTGCGTTGTGGGATGCGACCTCACTGCCTTTGCGCGACGAAAGCGTCGACAAAATTGTCACCAATTTGCCATGGGGCAAAAAACTCGGCGAGCCCTCTGAGCTTCCTCGCCTATACCCTTGCCTTATGGCGGAATTCGCCAGAGTAATCAGGCCCACGGGGTTGCTAGCCATACTGGCTAACCCAAACTACATGACAGAACAACTCGTCAAAAAGCACGGGCTGCGCGTCCTTGCCAAACTAGGTGTAGAGATTCTGGGGACTCGAGCGTCGGTCTTTGTGCTCAGCAAGCGAATGAGCCAACCTTCCTGAGGCGATTGTCGCTATCCCCTTTCGTTTGCCTGGACGTTCCAAGCGACAGCGAAAATGCTCCACGCTGCGGGCCGAGAGCTTTTCCTACGCGCGAGGCGCAACCAGGCGCGAACTCAAACTCTGCGCTTGAGTACGCAGGGGCTCGGGCAAGGCGACAAACGAAGCATCGCCCCAGATGCTCTCCAGGCGGTAAACCTCACGAACCGGCTCGTAGAAGACATGTATTACGACGTCGTCGTAGTCGAGCGCAACCCAGTGGGCGTGCGGCAGCCCCTCTACGGACAGAGGCACGATGCCCTCTTGCTGCAAGCGCTCTTCGATGCCTTGGACAATTGCCGCCACTTGCACGGTTGAAAGCCCACTTGCGATGACAAAGTAATCTGCGATCGATGCCAGGTGCTCTATCTGAAGGACGACTACATCGTGTGACTTCTTGTTTAACGCAGCCTCAACGATAAGCAGCGCCTTTTCAAACGCGTTCATATAAAACGCCGAATGCAACTAATACAGACGATGGTGCAAAATGTATTCGGCAACTTCAGAGGAAACGAGGTAGCGAATCGAGCGACCCTGTCGGATCGTTTCCCGAATCCGAGTAGCGGAGATGGGCAGATAAGTCGTTTTGACGAAGTGAAGCTCGCGTCGGCTCGAATTAACGTAATGCCCATCAACTTTTGTGTAGCCAAAGTAATTCAATTCGGCAAGTGCGCCTTCGGGTAACTGCCCTTCTTCGCCAAAATCCCGCGTATGAACTACGATGTTGCATAGCGTCGTCAGGGTTTTGGCATCCTTCCAAGTTCTGAGCTCCCGGAAGGCATCGAGACCCATCATCAGAAACCACTCTGAGCGGTGTCGAAAGCTGCTCAGAAAAAAGCGTACAGTGTCGATCGTGTAACTAGGCCCGCCACGCCTGATCTCGACGTCGGAGACCATGAAGTGCCAATTGTTTTTGGTCGCCAGCCGCACCATCTCGAGCCGACGATCTGCCGGTGCCAGATCGTCATCGGACTTATGAGGCGGGTTGCCGCATGGAATGAAATAAACGAGATCGAGGCCCATCGCCTCGCGAACCTCCTCAGCTGCTCGCAAATGACCGATATGGATCGGATTGAACGTGCCTCCAAACAGCCCGATGCGCATCGTCTTCCCCGCCGTTAGGTGGATTGCGACGTCAGCTAGAGGCGGACCTGTCCACTTCCGCGAACCACGTACTTATAGGTCGTCAGCTCGCGCAGCCCCATCGGCCCCCGGGCATGCAGGCGATGGGTCGAGATTCCCGTTTCCGCGCCGAAACCAAATTCGAAACCGTCCGTAAAGCGCGTCGACGCGTTGATGAATACCGCAGCCGAATCGATTTCGCGCGAAAAGCGCTCCGCCGCAGCTAAGTCATTGGTGACAATAGCGTCCGCCAAGCCGGAGCTATGTCGGTTTATGAAGCTCAGCGCTTCGTCCAGACTGTCCACCACCTTGACCGCAAGCACCAGATCGAGGTACTCGGTACGCCAGTCCTCGTCGGTGGCCGGAACTGCCCTGGGTAAAATCTCGCACGTGCGCTCGCAGCCTCGAACTTCAACGCCAAAGGCTTCGAGCCTTAGGTCGAGGGCGCGGAGAAACGGCCGCGCAATGTCGCGGTGGACCAGAAGATTCTCCATCGCGTTACATACGCTCGGGCGGCTGCACTTGGCGTTGACGCAGATCTCTTCGGCCATCTTTAAATCAGCCGACCGATCCACGTAGGTGTGGCAAATGCCGTCGAAATGGGGCAGTACGGGCACGGCCGAGCCGGCCAGCGCCTGCTTAAGCTCGCTGCCACCACGCGGGATAATCAGGTCAACTAGGTCGCTGCGGCGTTTGAGGACCTGGATAACCTCGCGCGAAGTCTGATCGATAAAGGTTACCCCACATGACGGCAATCCCGCCCCGGCGAGAGAGCTCGAGATTATGCTTGCAAGCTCGCGATTGGTTCGGATCGCGTCGCTGCCGCCGCGCAACACCACCGCGTTACCAGCTTTCATCCCAAGACAAGCCGCGTCGACCGTGACGTTTGGTCTGGATTCGTAAATCACGGCGACCACCCCCAACGGAACCCGAACTTGAATGATTTCGAGCCCGTTCGGCCTGCGCCATCCGGCGATTACTTCGCCCACCGGGTCGGGCAGCATCGCCACCTGCTCGACACCCCGCGCCATCGCCTCGAGCCGCGCAGAATCGAGCTTCAAGCGGTCAACGAAGGCACTTGTGCGCCCTGAGGCTTTGGCCTGCTCACAATCGAAAGCGTTGGCGGCCAGGATACGTTCCTTATTTTGCAGCAAGCCGTCGCGCAACAGCAAAAGCGCCTTGTCTTTAGCGCTCCCGGTTGCAAGCGCCAGCGTGCGGGCGGCCTCCCGGGCTTGGCGCAGCGCTTCTTCCAAGGCGTTTTCAAGTTCCGTCATACGTCTTTGAGCAGTACCAAATTGTCGCGATGGATAATTTCGTCGGCGATTTTATAACCGAGCACGCGCGCGATATCGGCCGTCCGCCTGCCCTTTAGCTTAATTATGTCCGCTGCGGGATAATTAACCAAACCACGGCCGAATTCATCACCCTGCTCGTCGACTAGCGCAACACAGTCCCCACTTTGAAAGTCACCGCTTACCTCTTTTATGCCCGAGGGCAGAAGGCTTTTGCCGTTACGCTTGAGTGCCTCGGTGGCGCCGCGGTCCAGTGTGAGCACACCGGCAGGCTTAAGCGCATACGCGATCCAGTGCTTGCGACGATTAAGCTGCCGGCGCGCGGGCAGGATGAGCGTCCCGGTCTCCTTCAGTGGGTCAAGGGCATCCGAAAGCCCCCGAGGGTCAAGTCCGGAGGCGATAATAACTGGCGTTCCCGCTCGCGTCGCCTCTTGCGCAGCCTTAAGCTTGGACGCCATACCGCCAGTACCCTTGGGCCCAACTCCATCGGTAACCACGCCCTTTATTTCAGCCTGAGCGTCAGGAATCAGAGGTATCCGACGCGCGTCGCTTCGTCGTCGAGGATCTCCGGTCAAGACTCCATCAACGTCGCTCAAAATTACAAGCAAGTCTGCCTGAACAAGTACCGCGACCAAGGCGGAGAGCCGATCATTGTCGCCGAAGCGAATCTCTTCTACCGCCACGGTGTCGTTTTCGTTCACGATCGGTACGGCCCCATGTTTGAGCAGAGTCTCGATCGTGCGCAGTGCGTTCTCGCGCCGGCGGCGGTCTGCAAGATCTTCATGGGTGAGCAAAAGCTGAGCCGCAAGCAGTCCCCGGGCCGATAATTCTTCGGAATAAATCCGCATCAGCTCAATCTGACCCACCGCGGCGGCGGCCTGTCGGAAAACTACGGCACCGCTGTTGCGAGCGGTCCCAAGCCGAATCTTTCCGGCCGCCACCGCTCCTGAAGTCACGACTATCACGTTTCTGCCTTGGCGCATTTGCAAGGCCACTTCGGCGGCAATTCGTCCAACCACCTCGCGCCGCGGCCCATAATCGTCAGCAAGTACGCCGCTACCGACCTTGAGCACCAGGCGCCGAACGCCTCGAAAGATTTGCGCCTTATACGCCAGTTGCGACATTCGAACTTGCGAGCAACCCTGCTACTTTCGCCTTTACGGCCTCGACCAATGCGGCTAGCCCTTTTTGATAGCGCGCCGAAATCGGGTATACATCGCCCAACCCCATAAGTTTTGCCTGCGCAATCTTGTCGGCCACAACGTCGCTAGTTACCAGGTCAACCTTGTTCAGTGCGACAATCGATGGGCGCTCGAGCAGAGAGTGGTCGAAAGCTTCAAGTTCCTGCTTGAGCGTTGATAGGGCCGTCTCGACATCTGAAGCAATATCCACGACAAAGACGAGAGCTCGAGTGCGCGCCAAATGGCGCAAGAATCGAATACCCAGACCCTGTCCAAGGTGAGCTCCCTTGATCAATCCAGGTATATCAGCAACGGTGTATCCTTGACCTAAATCCGTAATTACGCGCCCAAGATTCGGCACCAGAGTTGTAAACGGATAAGGTGCAATTTTGGGCTTCGCGCCGGTTAGCGCAGCGAGCAAGGTCGACTTGCCAGCATTTGGCAACCCTACCAGCCCAACGTCGGCTATCAACTTGAGCTCTAGACGCAGGTAGCGTTCCTCTCCCGGACGTCCGGGCGTAGCTATTCGCGGTGCACGGCAAGTTGGGGTAGCGAAATGTTTGTTACCCAAGCCTCCACGGCCGCCTTTGGCGACGACAGCCCGCTGACCGTCTGCCAGAAGCTCCGCAATTACCTCTCCGGTAGCCTCATCCAGAACGACCGTTCCGACGGGCACTTTGACTACGAGGTCGTCTCCCGAGCGACCGTGCTGTCCCTTACCCCGCCCGTTTTCGCCGTTTTTGGCAATTAACACTGGACGATACTTGAAATCGAGCAGGGTGAGGCTGCCTTCGTCGGCCTCAAACACTACGTCGCCCCCCTTGCCCCCGTCGCCTCCGGCGGGTCCGCCGAAAGGGCGAAACTTCTCCCGCAAAAACGCGATCGCTCCGTCCCCGCCTTTGCCGGCGCGTACGAACACTCGCGCTTCATCAACGAAACGAGCCATCTCTAGAATGGGATTATACAGGCTATGACAAAGCGCCACAGCCTAAGGGAGCAAAGAACGCCGGAAGACGCGACAAAGCGTTGTAGCGCGCCGTAACAAGACCTTCAAGGCGCGGCAGGGACGTGCGCACCTTGACGAGAGAGCAATGTAAACTTGCCAGGGCTAGGCTAGCCCCGCAGCCTCCTGGGTTGAGGTTTGAATCTCGCCGGGCCTCAACGCCAACACTTCAACCTCCTTACGCCCATCGCCTCGGGTTCGATACTTCACGATCCCATCCACGCGCGCGTACAGGGTGAAATCTCGGCCCATGCCGACGTTCCGGCCCGGATGAATCTTCGTCCCGAGCTGGCGTACGAGAATATTCCCGGCTCGCACAAATTCGCCCGCAAAACGCTTTATGCCGCGACGCTGCCCTGGACTGTCTCGGCCGTTCCTAGTTGAACCTTGACCTTTCTTATGAGCCACAGCAGATCTCCGTAACCTTCAAAACGGTAAGCTCTTGTCGGTGGCCTCGCTTGCGGCGGTAATTTTTGCGCCGCTTCTTCTTAAATACAATGACCTTCGTGCCGCGCGGCTGCGCAAGTATTTTCGCACGCACCTGAGCGCCGGGCACTACGGGTGTTCCAATTCGCCGCTGACCATCACCGTCAATAGCCAACACTTGGTCAAGGGTGACTTCCTGCCCCACTTCACCCTCGATCCGCTCGACGATGAGCTGACCACCAACGCTTACACGGTATTGTTTGCCGCCCGTCTTTACAATTGCAAACATAGACCAGATTCTGCTTACCTTGAGGCTATAGCAGGCAACGCAGGCTGTCAATTAGCGCATCGGAACTGGACTCTTCCGTTTCCGCAACCCTTGCGTGCCGCCATAAGGTTGCTGAACAGACCTAGGTATGCTCTTCCAAAAAAGCATCCCCGCGGCCCCAACTAGCGATCCAGCGTCACTCGGTGATAGCCCATTCTCGCTCAGAGAACGTTTGTACGCTCATCTTCGCCGCCATCCTTCGGGACAAAGCGAAGACGAACTTCTGCAGTTGCTTTTTTCGAACCCGCCCCGATCGAAGCCAATCGCACGGGCTATATTTCACGAGCTGCTCGGTGCCGATCCGAATTTTGCTTTCGATTCGACATCAGGCAAATGGCGCGTGCAATCCTTCGATAGCGCCCAGGCACCGATCGACGAGGCTGGTTTTGTTGTCGTCGATCTCGAAACGAATGGTCTAGCGACGCAAGCAGGACAAATTATTGAGATAGGAGCCTTTCGAGTAATTGGCTACAAAATTACCGCCAGCTTCCAGAGCCTTGTGAAACCCGAAGGTAAACTAAGTTCGTTCGTAAGCCGTCTGACCGGCATTCGCGAGTCAACCCTAAGAAGTGCCCCACCCATAGAGGAAGTTCTACCATCTTTTAGACAATTTCTCGGCCTTGACGTGTTAACCGCTCACAATGCGGCGTTCGACGTAAAGTTCATAGATCTCGAGTTTCGTCGCCTGTTTCACCTGGGCATCAAAAACCCCGTCCTTTGTACGTTAAAACTTTCGCGCACTTTGTTCCCCAGGTTAGGCTCGTATAGCCTCGACTCCCTCGCCCGCGCTTTCAACTTAAAGCAGGGCCGACGCCATCGAGCCTATGGCGACGCACATCTCGCCGCGCAGCTTCTTTTGCTTATGCTCGATCGCGCCCGCGCGCTCGGTCTGAAGACCGCACGCGAGCTGCTTGATTTGGCCGACTGTCGAAAACCTTAAGCGGCTCTGATGCTGTCAGCTCCGCAAGTGGCGCGCGAACAGGTCAAGCACGCGGGCCCATGCATCCTTAGCCGCTGCCTCATCGTAGACGTCCTTACGCGTATCATTAAAGAACGCGTGTTGGCGCCCCTCATAGATTTTCACCTCACCGGGCACCGAGCGCTTCTTGAGGACTGCGGCTAAACGCTCTACGTCTTGGCGCTTGATCCAGGGATCTTGGTCGCCCCAGAAATAAAGGACGGGGCAGGAAAGCTTTGCGAGTTCCGCGTCGTCGGGGACCTCTCCATAAAACGCCGCTACCGCATTTACTTTATCGCTCGCGCAGGCCAGAAGCAGCGCATAGCTGCCGCCCATGCAAAACCCGATCACTCCAACCTTCTGGCCGTTAACCTCCTTGCGCTGGCCCACCCACTCCACGGTGCTCTTCAAATCAGCCACGCCGTCGCGCTTTTGAAGCGACATCATAAGTTGCGCTGCTTCATTAGGATCGGCCGTAACCTTGTGCCCAAGCCGCGAGTACAGGTCGGGCGCCACGGCGAAGTAGCCCTCTCTAGCAAACCGCGACGCAACATCCTTGATATGGTCATTCAGTCCCCACCATTCCTGGATCACCACGACCGCTGGAAACGGCCCGCCTTGAACAGGCTTCGCAATCCAGGCCTCGAGCTCGCAGGCAGGTCCGGGAAAACTCAACATTTCCTGTGCGATCTCAACCTCGACCATATCCTTCATCCCTTTTGTTTTCTAGGTATCGTTCCGACCGCTCCGCTTAATTATTCGACTGCGGTAATGGGGATAAAGCCCACGATACCGGTACGTAATCTTACCCTCAACCACTTGTCGCCGACGCCAGTCACCATAACGTACTTTCCGCGGTGAACTCGCGCGACCACTTTGCTTTTCTCGTCGGGGTCGTTATAGACGGGCGAGTCGTGCGACAGCAAAAACCGTTTTTGCTTGACTGACTTTATCTTTTCAGCCGCGGCCTCCGCAGCATTAGGCTGCGGTTTAGACGACTGAGCTTGGGCTGGGTTGGATGGAGCCGGATTGGCCTCATTGACAACCGTCGTAGGCGGCAACAGGCTCGGATTTAGCGCGCGTACGGTCATCAGCTCCGCCTGGGCTTCCTGCTGGCGCCCGCTCTGAGAACTTAAGAGCATCGCCAGTGCGTAATGGGCTTCTGCGTCCTTGGGAGCCAGACCCAGGACGGTTCGCAATTCGCGCTCGGCCTCGTCGGCCTTGCCCTGGGAGCGGTAGATCTCGCCAAGGCCGAAATGAGCGTCGACGTTAGCCGGATCGTAGGCTACTACGGCCAGGTACTGCTCCTGCGCGGACCCGATCCGCGACAATTGGACAAGCAAGCGAGCAAGTTCCAGGCGCGAAGCTATATCTTTGGGATCTAGCTCGATCGCACGCGTAAACTCTTGGCGAGCCGCGTCTGTATTGTGTTTCAATACATAAAACTCCCCGAGCGCGCGATGAACCTTCGGATCGGATGGGGCGAGTTTTTCCGCAGCGTTCAGGTTTTGCTCTGCTTGCCCAAGGCGATTGTGCTGCATCGCCTCCCGTCCAGCCTCCAGGTATCTCCCCACTGAGTCGCGATGACATCCGACCGCCACACCCGCCAACAACGCCGCCGCCAAAACGCGGCCGCACCACGACACCCATCTTGCGTACTTTTTCACTGGTACTTCTCGCATCATAGTCGAACTCGCAGAAGCGTTACGAAATTCGCCCAACATTGTTAGGGTGCAAATTAACCCCCTCGTAGCATAGCGAACAAAGGGATAAACTTGCGCGGTTGATCTCTCGACAGTGCTTCTGCAACCAACTGAAACTTTGGACGCCAAGCGAATTTTAGTCAAGCGCTCGCAACTGGGCGCCTATAAATTTCCCACTCTGCACACCATCCTTAACAGTGACAAGGCCTTAAAAAACGAAACGTAACCGGAGCCCAGTGGCTGAATCGAGCAACGGAAAAGGATTTCGAGTGCTGCGAAGAAACCACTAAAACTTGACGTGTTTTCCGCCAGTGCGCTACGACCTAACCTCCGCGTTTCTACAATCTCCCAGAGATGTCGCAACTTCGAAGCCAAACCGAGCCATTTGCACGACGCCCGTATTCCGGCACAGGCGGCAGATGCATCCTCGCTATGGATGGGGAGTTAACATAGGGATCGGAGTCACCGGAAAAACGAAAGGAGTTACTGGCGGCGCGGCATTCCAGCGATACGGATTTTCCAAGCTTTGGTCCGTGTTCTCGGCCCCAAGACCTTGATACTGCCCCGGCGCCAACCGAAGTGCACCTCCTTGCGAGGGCGCGAGCGGAGCTGGAGGTGCAGGCGCTGCAACTTGAGCAAGGATACGGCTAGAAGTTTTGGCGAGCCACGACGAAAAGAACAATAACCCAGCGGTAATAAGCATGATCCAAGCGGCACGCATCGACCTTCTCGAGCTCGTAAACCTTACCTCACACCACAAGTTAACGCTAGCCACAATTATGGCGAAGGTAGGCGAGTCGGCGTCGAAATGGTGATCGGCCAGGCTTAATGTTCACACGGTAGAAAGGCGCAAACTTTTTGGCGAGAGGCTCACGGGCAGCGCTCGGGCGTTATGACACGCATAGCAGTTTGACTATAATGAGGAGCTTGTGCGCGTTGTGCTAATTCCTGCAAAAGCATTAAGCGTCGCAAAGACGCGATTAGGCAAACGTTTTTCGGATGCTCAACGTCGAGCTCTGGCGCGAGCGATGTACCTCGACGTACTTGAAGCGGCACTCGCCGCGCGTTCACCTGACAGGGTAGCGGTTGTAAGCTCTGAAGCAGAAATGTTATCTACGGCCCGAGAAATGGGTGCGATTGCACTTGACGAACGTTTTCCACGCGGCTTGAATGCTGCCGTCAAGTTTGCAACCGCACATCTGGCAGCAGCCGGTGCGCGCGAGCTTGCCGTCGTGCTGTCGGATATTCCCTTGGTGACACCCGACGATATTGACGCGATGTTCGAAGCGGCCCAAGCTAAAGCGCGCTGCGTGGTTCTGACCCCGTCGCGTGAAGGCACGGGGACCAACATGGTCCTTAGGCGCCCGCCTGACGTAATCAAGACGCGATTCGGGCCGCGTAGCCTCGCTCGCCACATCGGTGAGTGCCGCCTTGCAGGAGTGGAGCAAGTGATTTTTCCTTGCTGGCGTGCCGCACTCGATCTCGACCGGCCCGAGGATATCGCTCAGTTTATTCAAGCCGCAAGCGCAGGTCACACGTTTCGCGAGCTTACGAGGCTCGGTCTTCTTGGCGATTGAGCAGCATCGGTGTTTCCGGTTACCGTAAGGCAGAAGACCGAGGCTTTTCCGGTTCCGCGCAACTTTGCAAGCCTCGTAAGCGAGTCGACGCGTATCGGTTAAATAGGGGCCAGTGGGTCGAAGGTGAAAACGGGAGCAATGACGCTAGTATTAATTGAGCGACTTTCTAAAGGGCCACTACAAGGCGAGGACTCGACATTTAAGGGCGCTTTATTTGCCCCGGGAAATCAGTCCGAGCTCTTCGAAAGCGACGACCCTGCTGCACTCAATTACGTAGGCCAGCTTCTCTCTTTTCGCCAATGAATTTCTTAACTGAACCGATTAGGCTACTTGGCGCACAGACTATTGAATCCGTAGCGGCCCTGGGACGCTTTGGAATTTTTCTCGCCATGGCTGCCGCGTATGCGATTTTGCCACCGTACAAGCCGCGGCTCGCGATTCGGCAGATTCGACTGATTGGAGCTGATTCGGTTTTTTTGATTACGCTAATCGCTTGGGCTACCGGCATGGTGTTAGGGCTTCAAGGTTACAACACGTTGCGACGCTTCGGTTCTGAGGCGGCGTTGGGGACCGTAGTTGCCCTGGTGCTGGTGAGAGAACTTGGCCCAGTACTGGCAGCCTTGATGGTAACAGCGCGAGCGGGGTCGGCGATGGCGGCCGAGCTCGGCTCGATGCAAGTAACCGAGCAAGTAGACGCGCTGACCGTAATGGCGATAAACCCGATCCAGTATCTCGTCTCGCCTCGTATCGTTGCCGCTTTGATAAGCTTTCCACTTCTAACTGCGATTTTCGACGTAGTTGGCATCTTCGGAGGATATGCGGTAGGTGTGGGACTGATGGGAGCGCCGGCGGCGAGCTATTTCAACGGCATCGTCGACAATCTCACCCCGCACGATGTGGCAACGGGCCTGTGGAAGTCGCTGGTCTTTGGCCTAACCGTCGCCTGGGTATGCTGCTACAAGGGCTATCACGCTGCCCGTATGGCAACCGGCGTCAGCCAGGCTACGACCGAGGCTGTGGTGCTCTCCAGCGTGTTAATCCTTCTGTGGGACTACTTTTTGACATCTGTTCTTTTGTAGGGCAAAGGTTTACTGTTTAGGGTCTTTCTGTAGATGACGTCGCCGTCTGCTGACAACGCCAATCGTTCGACTGACTACGCGATAGAGGTTTGGGAGCTAACTAGACGCTTCGGTTCGCAGGTTGTCCTCGATCGGGTTACGCTTAGGTGCCCACGTGGGCTAATCACGACGATCGTGGGGCCTAGCGGGTGCGGAAAAACGGTGCTGCTCAAGCATCTTAACTTTCTGCTGCGCCCGAATAGCGGAAAAATTTTTATCGACGGCGAAGATGTAACGAGTCTTTCGTGGCGCGAGCTCGACCGCGTTCGGCAGAAGTTCGGGATGCTTTTTCAAGCTGGAGCGCTGTTTGACTCGCTAACGGTTTTCGAAAACGTCGCGTTTCCCCTGGTCGAACGAACTAGGCTGCCGAGAAGCGAAATCGAGCGGCGGGTGCGCGAGAAACTCGCTGCTGTGGGATTGGAAGGAGCAGAACACAAGTACCCGTCGGAAATAAGCGGTGGGATGCAAAAGCGAGTGGCTCTGGCGCGCGCGCTAATTCAAGATCCTCAGATCTTGCTTCTCGACGAACCCACGACCGGACTCGACCCTACCCGCTCGGGAGCAATTCACAACCTGATTAGACAAACTCAGCAGCGGCTTGGCTTGAGCGCCGTACTAGTAAGCCATGACGTGCCACAAGTGTTTCACATTTCCGATAAAGTTGCTTTTATGTACAAGGGAAAAATTAGGCTTTATGGTGACGTCGGCGACGTGACGCACGCCGACGATCCGATTTTTAAGGCATTTCTCGCCGGCGAGGAGATCGCTGAAGACGAAGAGTCACTCCAAACTAAACCTACGCTACGGGTGGAAGCTCGCTAGATGTACGTTACTCGGACCACGCAGCTGATTGTTGGAATCTTTGTCCTCGTAGGAATCGCGGCTCTGGCCTACCTTTCTTTGCGCTTGGGTAATGTCGAGTTATTCTCGCCCAAAGGTTACGTAATATACGCGAATTTCGACAATATAAGCGGTCTGAAAAATGGCGACGCGGTCGAAATCGCTGGCGTGCAGGTTGGCAAAGTCGCTGGAATTCAGCTAGTAGACGGACGGGCACGTGTGGCGATATGGCTAAGAGACGGCGTTAAAGTCGATGATGATGCCGTGGCAGCTGTGCGAACGCGTGGTATAATCGGGGATAAATATTTGGCCATATCACCCGGGGCAAGCGATCACTACTTGGCCAATGGCGATACTCTACGACAGACAGAGTCGGCCTTCGTTCTAGAGAATGCCATTGGACAGTTTATCAGCAATCTTGGTTCCAGCAGTACGGGTTCCGGCGGCACAAAATCAAAGTAGGCAAGCGGCAAAGGCGACATCGCGAGTCTTGAAGAAAGAGTTGCTCGCACGGCTAGCGAGGCTCAGTGACCGCGAAACTAAAAGCACATACTCATTGACTCCGGTTTCTCAAAGCGGCAGCGTTTCGGGCAAAGCCCTTTGGTGCTCTGTTTTCTGGATGTTACCTAAAGCTACTAGCTCGGGCAGCGAGAAAAGCAGACAATTTGCACGGCCGTTTTCTCTAGTCACGCTTGCCGACCTTGCAGCTACTTTCACTCTCTAGGAGCGATACTGGCGATGGTTAGAGTCGGTTTAGAAGGGATCGAACCACCGAAGTTAGGCGGTTCGCAAAAAGTTAACCTTGGCTGTTTTGGATGGACCGTGCTGAGCGTGGCAACGGTCGTTATCCTTTATTTCGCAGGGGCAAACGGGCGGGTCGCTCTAGCTGCCCCAGATCCGATGACAGAAGTAAAAAACACCGTCAATCAAGTGCTTGCGGTGCTCAATGACCCGGCCTATAAAAACTCTCCTCGTAAGCTGCGCGACCGTTTGCGCGAAATAGTGGAGGGCCACCTTGATTTTACTGCAATGGCGCGCTCGGCTCTCGGACCCCATTGGCGCGAGCTTTCTAAGAGCGATCAGGAAGAATTCGTCAACCTGTTCAGACGGCTTATGGAAGACACCTATATTGGCAAAGCGGCTAACTACTCAGGCGAGAAAGTCGAATTCCTCAACGTTTACAACGAGGGCCCTAACTACGCTCAAGTGAACACGAACATAATTCAACCTGGCCGTGACCCGATTAAGGTTACTTACCGCCTTGAGCTTAAGGATAATGACTGGAAGGTTTACGACGTTTTAGTTGACGAGATAAGCTTAATCTCCAACTACCGGACCCAGTTTAATCGCGTGATCAACCGCGACGGTTACCCGAAGCTCGTCGAGCTTGTGAAGAACAAAATTCAACAGCTTGACGCTTCGTTCGACAGTAAATAGTTTCCCTCAAGAGAGCGAAAAGAAGCGAAATTGAAGGTCAAGCTCTGCTAAAGGCTTCGATCAGCTGTTCGAGGGATAGATCTTTGGTACAGCGAAAACTTCGAATTTTTCTCAGATTAGCGTCTTGTAGACGTCTTTTGTTTGTCCCATCCGGCGCGAGTTTCGCCATTTTATGTTTGGTCTGGTATAGCCTGACTTTACTAGCCCTTCCAGGACGCGCTGTAGCGCAGGTTGCGGCAGCAAATAAACCCGCTGACTCGTCCGCATCGTCATATGCCTACAGCGACCCGTTGGCGCCACTAAACGAGAAATTTTTCAAGTTTAACTTAGAGCTAGACAACTACGTTACACGACCAGTATCGAAGGGTTGGGCGAAGGTAGCACCGCTACCGGTCCGGAAAGCCATCGGTCGATTTTTCGACAATATCAACGTCATTCCGCGCTTTGCTAACAACTTGTTCCAGCTCAAGTTTAAATACGCCGGCGAAGAAGTTGCGCGTTTTCTGATCAATACGACCGTCGGTTTGGCCGGCTTCTTCGACCCAGCTGACAGCTGGTTCGGTCTCAAGGAACATCCCCAGGACTTTGGCATCACCCTTGGCTATTATGGCGTGGGGATGGGTCCGTACCTGATGATTCCGTTCTTCGGGCCTTTTGACTTGCGCGATGGAGTCGGCTACTTGGTCGACGGGGCGATGAACCCGATCGACTATCTCCTTTCGCTCGTACAGGTGGTTTATATCTACACCGGAGTAATCGCCGCCTCGAGCGTGAACTACGAATCGCAACACCTCGACTTGTTCGAGGACGCCGACCGCTACTCAGTAGACCTCTACGGCGCAGTTCAAGACGCGTACATCCAACGCCGCCAGCAGCTTTTGCGTCAAGCGCTGGAATACAATCAAAAGAAGACGCTGGACGTTCAGCCTAACGGTAGCAGCAGCACGCAAAAGGACAAACAAACTAGCCAACGTGCTGCCATGCGTGGTACGAACTTCTGACGAGCGGCCCCGACTCGACGTATCTAAAACCCATCGCCAGTGCCTTTTCCCGCAACTCGGCAAACTCCGCAGGCGGGACATAGCGAACAACCGGCAGATGGTCTGGACTTGGGCGCAAGTATTGGCCGAGCGTTAAAATATCGCACTCGACCGCGCGCAGGTCGTCCAACACTCGCAAGACTTCCTCAATCTCTTCCCCTAGTCCGAGCATCAATCCCGTCTTGGTCAAAACCTCGCGGCCTAACGCCCGCGCTCGTTCTTTGGCATAACGCAGGACCTCGATCGACCGCTCGTACCGGCCGCCTGGTCTAGCCTTTTTATAAAGCGAAGGCACCGTTTCGACGTTGTGGTTAAAGACGTCGATTGGCGACGCGATAACAGTTTCGATACTGGAGCGCAGACCCTTGAAGTCAGGCGTCAAGACCTCGACTCGCGTGCTCGGCATCAGCTTTTTGATAACTTGCGCCGTCGCGGCGAAATGAGAGGCTCCACCGTCTTCAAGATCGTCGCGGTCGACGGACGTGACCACGACGTGTACGAGTCCCAACCGTTTTGCGGCCAATGCCACGCGCAAAGGCTCGGTAGGATCGAGCGGTTTGGGCTTGCCGTGCGCCACAGCACAGTACGGACAGTTACGCGTGCACACGTCGCCCATCAGCATGAAGGTCGCCGTTCGATGGGAGAAGCACTCGCCGATGTTCGGGCATCGAGCCTCTTCGCACACGGTATGGAGATTGAGCTCGCGCAACAACGCTTTGGTGGCGAAAAACTCAGGCGACCCAGGCGCGCGTACCTTGATCCAGTCAGGATGCCGTCGGTTAACGGAGTTCGTGCTTACTTGGTCCATTGCTCGAAACTCTCGGTTGGGCTCGACGAATTAAGCTCGCTCAATACGGCCAGGGCCTCTGTGCAAAGTGGCGCGTAGGCATCGTAGTGGAAAACTCGCGCGAACTCGCCACAAACCACTTCGGCAAGCTCAGCGGTGCTGATGCTCGCGTGTTCGGTTTCGCACGCCATGGACGTAATCTCACATTCTCTTATACCGCATGGAACGATCGCGCGAAAATAGCTCAAATCGGGGCAAACGTTGACCGCAAACCCGTGCATCGTCACCCAGCGTCTTATGCCTACTCCGATGAACGCGATCTTGCGTTCCCCCACCCATACGCCAGTAAACCCCTTGCGGCGGACACCGGCGATGCCATAGCGTTGCAGCGAGCAAATAATCGCCTCCTCTAAGCTCCTCAAATAGGCATGAACATCCCGAGAGCGCTCCTCAAGCTTGATTATAGGATAGCCAACCAATTGTCCTGGCCCATGGTAAGTGGCCTGGCCGCCGCGAGACACACGGTACACCGGTACGCTTGACGGCACGCTGAGTAAATCGCTTTCTTGGGCGCCCCGTCCGAGGGTGAATACGTGAGGATGTTCCAGCAAGAGCAGGGTATCGCCAATGACGTCGCGCCATCTCAGCTCGACCAAGCGCTCCTGTAAGGCTAGCGCGACTTCGTAACTGACAATTCCAAGATACCCGGCACTAAGCAGCATAAGAATGCACGGCGAAGTCTCCTTCGCCTAGAAGTTTATCGCCTCGCCTTCGGCCGCCAATGCTGCCTCCATCAAGGATTCCGATACGGTCGGATGGGGATGGACGGTTTTGCCCAGCTCTGCTGTGGTTGCCTCTAGGGTCTTGCCAAGCGTCACTTCGGAGATCATCTCGGTTGCTCCCCGGCCGATGATCTGGCATCCGATTATTTCGCCGTAGGGCCTGCTCGCGACCAACTTCACGAAGCCTTCGACGTGATTGGTGGCAACCGATTTGCCATTAGCGCGAAACGGAAATTTTCCTACGATCGTGTCGATCCCTTGCGCTCGCGCTTCAGCCTCTGTCAGGCCGACCGTGGCAACTTCTGGTTCGCAGTACACGCACGCTGGAATATTGGCGAGATCCACGCCCGTATTCCTTATACCCGCCATCACCTCTACTGCTGCCACGCCCTCGGCCGACGCCTTGTGCGCCAAAAGCGGCGGCCGGGCCACGTCGCCGATCGCGAAAATGTTGGGGCGCGTGGTTCGAAAACACTCGTCGACCTTGATAAAGCCGCCTTCGCCGATTTCGACTCCGGCCTTTTCAAGACCGAGATTTGCGCTGAGCGGGCGGCGCCCGACGGCAACTAAAACCATCTCGGCTCTCAAACTCTTGACGCCTTCGCTGTTCGAAACCGTGACCTCCCAGCCGTCGGCTGTGCGCGCAATCGAGCGATATCCATGGCCAAGCAGAAGCTCCACGTTGCGCTTGGCGAAAGCGCGACGAAGCTCTTCGGCTACCTCCGCGTCAAACCCGGGAAGGAGCTGCTTCATTAGTTCGACGATCGTTACCCGCACTCCAAAGGCTTGATAGAAATAGCCGAATTCGAGTCCAACGGCGCCAGCGCCAATAATAATCATGCTTGCGGGCAGATGTGTCAGCGTTAGAGCTTCGCGACTGGTAAGCAAACCATCTCCCACCTTCATTCCTGGAAAAAGCTTCTCGCTCGAACCCGTAGCGATAAGGATGTATTCCGCTTCGAGCGTGTCGACCGGAGGCTTCGCGCCGTCGGCACGGCTCAATTCGACGGTATGCGGCCCGGTCAAACGAGCCGTCGCTTCGATCAGTTCGATATTATTTTTGCGGAACAGATAGCGGACACCGCGCGAAAGTTTCTCTGCCGCCTCGCGGCTGCGCGCTATTACGCGGTCGAAGTTCGCGCGGACGGAGCCAACCTCGATTCCGTGCTCCTGCGCAGCTGCGCGGATAGTTTCGAGCGTGTTAGCCGAATCGAGCAGCGCCTTGGATGGAATACATCCCCAGTTAAGACAAACGCCTCCCGGACGATCGCGCTCGACCACCACGACCTTCATCTTGAGCTGTGCCGCGCGGATCGCAGCGACGTAACCACCAGGACCGGAACCGATTACCACCAGGTCATAACGAGCAGCTGGCAAAACTAGATCCTCCCTTTTCAAAAGGCATGGGCCTTCCCACCGGACGAGCAATCGCGCTCGCGCCCGGCAACGCGACACGCTTGTGCACGTTATTCCAAAAGCAGACTTGCCGGGTTCTCGAGAAACCGGCGCAGTTCCTGCAGGAAGCGGCCTGCCACCACGCCATCCACCACGCGATGGTCGCACGAGATGGTAACCATCATGGTTTTACCCACCACGATCTGGCCTTTGCGTACAACCGGGCGCTCTTTAATCGCGCTGACCGCGAGAATTGCCGCCTGGGGCGGATTGATCACCGCGGCGAAATGCTCGACCCCGAGCATCCCCATGTTCGAGATCGTGAAGGTCCCGCCCGACAGCTCGGCGCTGGTGAATCCGCCTTGAGCCGCTTTCGCCACCAAACGATGGGCCGCCTGCGCGATCTCTGCTAGCGACAGCCGTTGACACTCCCTGATCACCGGCACGACCAGCCCGTCTTCGACCGCCACTGCGATTCCTATGTTGATGTCAGGATGGATCCTGATGCCGCCGTTCTCGTAGCTCGAGTTGAGGCGCGGATGCCTCATCAGGGCCAATGCGCAGGCTTTGATTATGATATCGTTGTAAGTGATATCCTCGTCAAACAGCTCGGCAGCTTCGATCGACTCCTTGAGGCGCACGGCCTCATCCATGTCGATTTCGGCTGTGACGTAGAAATGGGGAATCTCGCGTTTGGACGCCGCCATGCGCTGCGCAATCGTCTGGCGCATCTTGGACATTTCCTCGAAGCTGCCGAGCGTGCCCTCATGGGGACTGACGAGCCTTCGATGACGAAACATTTGCTGCTCGCGCAGGTACCGATCGACGTCTCGTTTGGTGATTCGCCCGTCAGGTCCCGTTCCACGCACATGCGCTAGATCTACGCCAGCTTCCTCCGCCGCTCGGCGCGCAAGTGGCGAAGCCTTGATGCGCTGAGGAGCGTGGACCTGGGGCTGGCTTTCGCGGCGTGCGCTCTCATTCGGGGAAGCCTCCGATGCCGCAGGTGGAGCTATGATGGCGCTGGGAGCCGACGACCGATGGCCTCCGAGCGCGGCGTGAACGCGGATGGGCTGTTTTTGCGCTGCCTCGTGCGCGCGCGCCATGTCCGCCGCAAATTCGGCGTCTGCTCGAGTAGCGTCAAATTCTGCAGGGCGCCGCTCAGCTAGGTCGCCTTCGCCCTGGCGATGCGCAACCGTCTCGGATGCGGACGGCGCGACAGGGGCTTGCTCGCCAAAACCCTCAGCACGATCGGTGTGCTCGATTTCGGGTTGACCCACCTGACCGGCAGCCTCGACTCCCGAAGCTTGCGGCTGAGCGTCTCCGCCGCTGGCTTGCAGCTCTTCTCCTTCGGCAGCCAGAATAGCGATCACCGCACCCACGGGAGCGGTCTCCCCTTCCTTAAGCCGAATTTCCTTTAATATCCCATCTTCGAAGGCTTCCAACACCATGTCCGCTTTATCGGTTTCCACTTCAGCGAGCGCTTCGCCCCGCCTTACGCGGTCGCCAGGCCGCTTGAGCCAGTGGAGAATTTTTCCCTCCTCCATGGTGTCGGAGAGCTTTGGCATCGTAATCTCGCTGGTCATAGTAGTAACTGCCTTTCTCCAGAGATAACTGCGCGCGGAAAAATTCGCGTTTCGACTGTTACCCCGCTTACCGGATTTTCTCAAAACGCGATTTAGCCGCTGAGATTAAAGGCGATTGCGGATTTCCTCGCGCGTTAAGCTTTCAGGTTGACGATTCCAATCCAAGGCTTAAACAACGCGTTCAACGGCCCGAACGATATCCTCCACTTTGGGTAGTGCAGCGGCTTCAAGGTATCGATTGTACGGCATCGGAACGTCAAGACTCGCCACCCGTTCGATCGGAGCGTCGAGGCTGTCGAAGGCTGCCTCGTAGATCCGCGAAGCGATTTCGGCTCCTGCGCCGCCCGTGCGCCAACCCTCGTAAACCACCACGACCGCACCAGTTTTCTTGACCGACTCGACCACCGTGTCGATATCCAGTGGATTTAGAGTGCGCAGGTCTATAACCTCGACATCGATCCCTCGCTCCTCCAGCTCCTCGGCCGCCTTAAGCGCGTCGTGAACGCACTTAGAGTAGGAGACGATTGTAGCGTCGGAGCCCGGCCGCAAAATGTTCGCTTTGCCGAACGGCACCAAATAGTCTTCATCCTCTGGCACTTCGCCCTTGACGCTGTATAAGGACTCGTGCTCAAGAAATACGACCGGGTTCTCGTCCCTGATCGCTGTCTTGAGCAGTCCTTTTGCGTCAGCCGGCATTGCTGGGATAGCGACCCGCAGGCCCGGGCAGTGCAGAAAATATGCCTCCAAGCTTTGGCTGTGCTGGGCGCCGAGCTGATGGCCGCCGCCTTGGGGGGCGCGGATAACGAGCGGCACTTTAGCTTGGCCCCCGAACATGTAATGAATCTTGGCCGCATGATTGACGATCTGGTCCATGGCGAGCAGGCCGAAGTTAACCGTCATCAGCTCGACAATCGGGCGCAAGCCACCCATCGCCGCTCCTACTCCCGCTCCGACCAGCGTAAGCTCCGAGATAGGCGTATCGCGGACGCGCTTTTCGCCAAAGATGGCTAAAAGCCCGTCCGTTACTTTAAAAGCTCCGCCAAAGTAACCGACCTCTTCGCCCATGATGAACACGCGCTCGTCGCGGTCCATCTCCTCTCTGAGCGCCAAGTTCAAAGCCTCGCGATAAGACATCTGTGCCATACAAAACTATGCTCCAGTTAAGCGTCGACGTATACGTATTTTGTTACCTCACTTACGTCCGGATCCGGGCTTTCGTCGGCAAACCGCACCGCCTCTTCGATCTCGGCGTCTACCTCCCGGTCGATCTGATCGAGCGTAGCGGCACTTATCCGGCGTTCAATTAGCCTTCGTCGGAAACGCTTTATCGGGTCACGCTCCTGCCAGATTCGCTCTTCACGCTTCGAGCGATACTCGGCTGGGTCGGACATCGAATGTCCTCGGAAACGATACGTCACCGCCTCGATTAAATAGGGACCGTGACCTTCGCGCGCATGTGCCGCAGCCTCGACCGTAGCTGCGTACACTTCGAGAACGTCCATACCGTCGACCCGCACGCCTGGGATGTTGTACGGCTGCGCAAAGCGGTAGAGCTCCTGCTGACAAATCGCCCTCTGCGTCAGCGTGCCCATTCCATAAAAGTTATTCTCGCAAATAAAAACCACGGGAAGCTTCCACAGCGACGCCAAGTTCAGCGTTTCATGGAAGGCACCCTGGGGTATCGCGCCGTCGCCAAAAAAGCAACAGACAATCTCCGGTTCTTCCTTGTACTGGATCGAGAGGCCAAGCCCCGCAGCCAGCGGCAATCCACCGCCAACGATCGCGTACCCACCCATGAATCGCAACTCGGCGTCGAACAGATGCATCGAACCGCCTCGACCGCGCGACACGCCGGTCGCCTTACCGAACAGCTCGGCCATCACCCGTTTAGGCGACGCACCTTTGGCCAAGCAGTGGCCGTGTTCACGATAGGTTGATACGACATAGTCTTTGTCGTAGAGCGCGCGGATCGCTCCCACTGCGACCGCCTCTTCGCCGGCATACAGATGGCAGAAGCCCGTGATCTTGCCTCGCATGTACATTTCGGCGACTTTGTCTTCAAATCGCCGAATCAGAACCATCATGCGGTACATGTCCTGAAGCTCGGTTTCGGTCAGTGTGAGCAAACTCCGCTCGGCCAAGTGTTTTTCTCGTTCCAAGGCCATTGTCGGTTTTCCTCCATCGGCTGAACGTATATCGTCTCGTTTCAGCCGGCCATAGCCTGATCTTAGGCGCGACTACAAGTAAAACTCAATTTTTGTATTTGTAAAACTCACTTTTAGTGGTCCACTCAATTTCAATTTCACGACACTGGTCAGGCAGCGCGCAAGATAGTTACGAGCGCATCTACCCTTCAGGCGTAAAACTTCCTCGAAACCCGCTTATGTTTACATTTCGAAGATATCAGGCCAAGAGGAAATCGCCCCAAAGCTTACGCAAGATCACTTCTCGCACAGCGCAGCGACTGGGGAAAACGATTTGCGGTGAATTGGCGAGACGCCCAGTTGCCTTAGCGCCTCGAGGTGCTTGCGAGTGCCGTAACCTTTGTGTTCGGCAAAGCCGTAGCCCGGGTAGCGCTGGTCGTAATGGCACATGAACTTATCTCGGGTAACCTTGGCGACGATCGATGCCGCTGCGATCGAAACCGAGTCGCTGTCTCCCCCGACGAGTCGCAAATACGGCAGGCCGGGCACCGGCGACGGCCCCCGACCATCAATTAGTAGAAACTGAGGACGAACAGGCAAAGCCTCAACCGCTCGACGCATAGCCAAAAGAGCGGCGGCCAAGACGTTGAGTAGGTCGATTTCCTCGACCTCGACGATACCTACGGCGCTCGCGAGCGCCCGCTCCACAATCATTGCGCACAAACGCTCGCGCGAGGCCGGGGTCAAGCGCTTTGAATCGTTGATACCAGCAAGCTCGCTTTCATTCGCTTCGGGGGGAAAAATCACCGCCGCCGCCACGACCGGACCTGCCCACGAGCCCACGCCTACCTCATCCACGCCAGCGACGGCGGCAAATTTTTGCCGCCAAGCCCTCTTTTCGTGCCGAAAACTTGGCATCCTACCCATGAGCCCACATGCTATCGTCTGCGCGACGACAGAGCCACGGAGCCCACTTTGCCCGGAAAGCCCTTAACGTTTGAAGAACACCGCTGGTTAGACCCACCTCGCAAGCCTAAAAAGGTCTCTTTTCGGCTCAGCGCCTGACAGCATGCGTTTCCACCGACGGCAGCTTCAAATATACCGAGTCGGCGCGACACCCGGTTTTAGCTTAGCCCGCTAAGAATCCGGTCTTAAGCCACAGCTGATGCTGGTGCGATCGTAGTTGTTGACGTTTTACCCGAGCGTGCCAAAAATGCGGCCTTCAGCGGCAAGAATTTGGCTTGAGCACGAACTGACCGCGGGATTTTTAGGGCAGCTAAAAGCTAGCTTAAGCGAATATGTCTAACTATTGAAAATACGGGGAATGTAGCGACCAATGTTGCAAAACAAGGCATTACGAAGTCCCATATAGCCACGCTAGTGT
Organism: Pseudomonadota bacterium; assembly: GCA_021324755.1. Taxonomy (GTDB): domain Bacteria; phylum Desulfobacterota; class Binatia; order Binatales; family Binataceae; genus JAJPIL01. The sequence goes on along the minus strand of JAJPIL010000026.1, from coordinate 35,835 downwards.
CCCAAGTTGCCATATTCCGGGTGCCGAAGGGTTAGACGTGGTCTACGCAAAATATGGACAAACGTTGGTAATTTCTGGTGGCTAGGCGTTTGGCGCGCCATTTGTTTAGGCGAGTTGATGCTGAAAGGATAGCGAGCTATAGCCGAGCGCTACCAAGAAGGAGGTTCGTAAAGCGATGGAGGCCGAAACAAGCAAGGTTTTAACTGTGAAGGAGCTGTCTCAGTATCTTAAAGTTCATCCTTCGACGATTTACCGGCAGCTTAAGCGAGGCAAGCTACCAGCTTTCAAGGTAGGAAGCGACTGGCGCTTCAACGTGGAATCGATCGACCGCTGGCGCCTAGAACAGGACAGCAAGGTACAGAGCAGCCAATAGCCAGCTGACGCAGCATTTCGGCGTAAAACGCCAGTCGTGTTCGGCCAAACTCTGGCTAAGCTTGGGCGCCCTCTCAATTTTAGGCAGGGCCCAGGTACTCGAACGTAAGTTGACCACGAAGCGGGTCGACTTTGGCAACTGCGACGCGAATTAGGCCTTCGCCAATTTGGGAGGGCGCGCCCTTGAGAGCCCCGCGGATCGGCAGTTCGGCCAGTTCTGCGCTCATACCTCCTCGCAGGCTATGAGCTAAGAGTGGTCTGTCGGTGCAGTGGCGCTCTAAGTATCTGAGAGCCCAATACCGCTTGGCGCGTCGCTCGAGTTCCTTGCCCACGGTTTCGCAGTTCTCGGCCCCAGCTAGAACCCGCATGAGCTCCTCGCTCCCGTATACGGGACGATCGCCGCTGAGCACTGCAACAAGTTGGCGTTGCAACACGAGGTCAGCGTAGCGTCGGATGGGTGAGCTCAACTGGGCGTAAACGCTAAGCCCGATTCCAGCATGAAATTCCGGATAAAGCGACAGTCTGGGGCGCTGAATCGTTAGATCCGAACCAGCCAGCGGCTGTACTCGGTAAATAATCGGAATCTGGTTGTCGGCGGCATAACGAGCGGCGACAAAATTGCTGAGCACCATGTACTCCGCCACCATCTGGCGCGACGGCGAACCCGTGTCTATCGTCCGCAACTCGATCTCGCCGTCTCTTACCCTCACCTTGAGCTCTCGCCGCTGGACCAAAAGCGCCCCGGCTCGCAACCGACGCTCGCGCAGCCTCATCGCAAGCTCATAAAGAACACGTAGCTGGGAAGCCAGTTCTTCCGACCCCTCGCCTTTGTCTTGCAAAAGTAGGGCATCAGCCTGCTCGTATGTCAGCCGCTTTCGAACCGAGATTTGCGCGGGATAGATAGAGGCTTTTAACAGCTCGCAACTTCTACTCAGGATTGCCTCAGTAACCAAGACTGACCGCTTGCGCCCGGCAAGCAAACTTGCGGCGTCGCAAGATATCGCATCCGGCAGCATCCGAATCGTCGCTTCTGGCAAGTACACAGTCGCACCGCGGGAAGCCGCCTCACGATCAAGGGCGCTGTCTTTTTCGACGAAGTCGGCGACCAAAGCGATAAACACCCTTACTCGGAACGTGTCGTCGTCAAGCTGTTCAACTGCTATCGCGTCATCGACTTCCTGCGTCTCCTCGTCGTCGATAGCCACCGCTGCGGGCTCGGCGATCTCGGGTCGTGATGATGGCCGTGAACAAGACGCCTCTTTAAGTGCTTCCGAACTGAACGTCAGAGGTAGACCCCCGACTGTGACGAACCGCCCCTCGAGTGGCGCTGCATCCAGCTTTTCCAACAATTCATAGGCGGTCTCCAACGGGTTAACGTCGGGCATCAATTGCTCAAGCAAAGCACTCAGTTCGCGACTTCGACCATGAGGGTTTTTCAGAAAAGACCAAAGGTCTGCGACCAGTCCCTCACGCGTTTGAGCGTCTACTTCTGCCTGCCCTGCAAGAACTTCTTTGAGCAGAGTCTCGAGGCGTCGGACCGCCTCACTGCGCAACCGGGCGCGCTCCTGCTGCAAGATGACCCGCTCTACATGGCTTTCCGGCTGGGGGTAAAACTCGAGATGACGCCGTTTGAAATAAACGTTGTCGCTCAACAGAGCCTCCCACATGACAGCTTCAGCCACTGTAGAGCTGCGCCCGAAGTATAGCTCGGCCAGTTCGGCCACTGTGTAAGCGCGGCTCTGCTCGCGGGTAATCTCCCACAGCAACCTCAAGTCCAAATCAGTGGCCAGTTCCGCTCGCGCCTTAGCCAACTCTTCGAAGGCAGCTTCGAACGTGCGCTCGTCTGCCCTGTGCTCTGGGTGGGAAACAAAAATTAAGCTGCGCTTAACCGTGGCCCGCTGACCGCTCGGCTCGAGAACGGTCACTAGCTCGCCTTGCTCTTTAAGCGCGAGCCCAAAGTGTAATTTGCCCGCGTGGAGAAACTCCACCAGCGTCCCGGTCAGAGGATGCTCAGTACCGGTACTCATCCTGATAGACCTGCATGCTTACAGCAGCGCGACTAACGGTTATGACAAGCGCCCCCGCTAACCTCCTAGCGAATTAGGGGCGATGTCGAAGGAACAAAGCTTCCAAGAAGAAATTTTAGCGCGCTACCACGGTGTGCGTCCAAGGCAAGCCACTAACGTAAGCAAGGGGCAGTCCTATACCGAAGCGGTCCTACTTGGCAAATAGACTCGCCATGTTTCAAGGCACGGCACAAGGCAGTCGAACAAGCGAATCGGACCTTCCTGTCCGTCGCCAAGGCCTCAAAGCGCACGGGCCGACTCGCCAGCACTTCGGCCAGTATCGCGCGCTCAACGTTGTGGGGAAAATTACCCGTCAGGTTGGCGCAAGCGGGGCTAGGCGGGGCAACTCTCGACTACCCAAGACGAACAAAGCGCTCGGAGAAGCCTAGCTTTGCTCTCCGGGAGTACTTTCGCCCACCCCCCGGAGAGCTTCGACCTTTGCCGCCTCTTCGCTAGTTTTCCCGCCCGCCACACTTCTTACTCGAGAGCCTGTCGGTGTGGCGCGGGCGGCTTGCGCAACGCGGTTCGGGCTACGGAAAAACGACTAACTACGCTCGCGACCTGAGCCTCCTCGTCGCGATCCCCCAGAGTTCTCGCCGGAGGCCCGCGTCTGTGCCTCATTGACCCGAATCGGGCGGCCCTTCAGCTCGCGACCGTTGAACTTTTTAATGGCCGCATCGGCCGCCTCGTCGGTCTCCATCTCAACGAAGCCGAACCCTCGCGATCTCTTCGTATCCCTGTCCACAATCACCTGCGAACTTTTGACTCTGCCAGCTTCCGAAAACAGGTCCTTGAGGTCCTGATCGGTCACCGCCCAAGCAAGGTTACCAACATACAATCTACGAGACATGCAACACTCCTTCAGTCTTTCACGCAACGCTCGAAGGCGTCATCAAGCCTCTGCGCGAATCCAAACACGTTCAATCAACTTGGGTTCGGGCTTCGTCACACAAAGCCACGCCTACGGCGTCCGTGATGCCCTATATTAGCACAAAAAAGCAGGCGTCATGCAAATCCGATCAAAAAGCCATGTCTGTTTTGAAAAGCGGTGCGCTAAAAATGGCGCTACCAGCTTGTCGTATGGGCTCGTCTGCACCTTAGTTCTATTCACAAAGCGAGCAATTCACCACGAGGCTGGTTAAATCGCTACTGGCCGAGCAGCGCCAAAGGCCGTTTTCTTCTTGCGCGGGATCTAAGCGCAAAAATCCTCGCGCCCTATCGCGGTCACAGTACACGCAAACCGAACGTTTACGATTAAAAACCAACGCTCGAACTCAAATAAATCCAATTCACCTATGCAGCGGACTGAACCCAAACTCGCTTTCGCCAGCAAACGTACTTCGTTGGCGATATAACGTGTTTGGTAAAAGTTGCCTTCTTACTCAATAGCTCGCCGATGCTCTGCTAAGGCAGATCATAACTACACTCGATGCATCCATGGTAAAAAACCAATCCTTCCGACCGTTTGCAACTCAGACAGGGGGAAAGTCATCCGAAAAAGTATAAGTTAGCAGAGATTTTGCAATGGAGAAGATTATATGGCGCCCAAATAAGCCGTTTGAGCCGACAAGCTAAAGAGAGGTGCCTTAAACGGGCGGAGCCGTAACACGATTCGGCGATTTCAAAAGGTAAAAACCACTAATAAGCAGTCGTTAAAAGTAGTTGAATTAAGCTTGTGCAATCAGCTAAAGCTATTACCAGTAAGCGAAAATAGTAATATTAGCTAGCGATCACATTAATCACCTGGGAGAAAGTCAAATGCCTAGTCGGGAAAGGCCCGGCGTGTCCTCCGCGATTCGCCAAATCCAGCAACAGGCGCGGTCGCTTCTAGCCGAAGTGCGCAAGGAAATAAAGATAAAGGAGCAGGAACTCGAGAAATTGCGCGAGGAGGAGCGGCGACTCGGAATTCTCACGGGCGATATTACTGTCGCGAGAAGCATGGGTTCTAACAGCGCTAGGACGGACTGGCGCGCCGTGCTTACGCGACTGCCGAAAGAATTCAAAGCCTCGCACATTCGCGCTATCCCTGGGATGCAAAACAAGAGGCCTTCGGAGATTTTCGCGGCCGTTACGCGCTGGATCGAGGCGGGGATGGTAAAACGCAAAGCACGTGGGTTGTACGAGCGTATCGCGTAGACCCTTCACCTACTAAGCAAACAGAGAAATAGCAATTGGCGAAGGCGTTTGTTGCCGAATCCGTGTCGTTTTGAATTGGAGCAATCGGATGACCATTCAACCTGTCCAGTGGCGTCACGACCAGGTTTATTTGCTCGATCAACGTCTTTTACCGAACCGAGAGGTGATGCGAACGTGCCGCGATTTTCGAGCTGTGGCACGCGCGATCTCGGCGATGGTGGTGAGAGGAGCGCCGGCAATTGGTGTGGCAGCGGCGATGGCGGTTGCACTCGGCCTTAAGGGAACCGAGGGTGAAAATGCACTGCGAAAATTCGCTAAGGTTGCAGCCGCCCTTAGAAAAACACGGCCAACTGCGGTGAACCTTCGTTGGGCGCTGGAGCGCATGGAACGGGTTCTTCGTGCAAATCTGCACCTGGAAAGTCAAGCGCTGTTTGGTCGACTACGGGAAGAAGCGTTGAGTATCTGCCAAGAGGACATCGATACCAACCGAACTTTGGGCCGGCTCGGAGCCGAACTTTTACCTGACCCTTGTACCGTGCTGACCCATTGCAACGCCGGCGCGCTTGCCACGGCTGGCTACGGCACTGCGTTAGGCGTCGTGCGCGCCGCAAAAGAAGCTGGAAAAAGGATAAGTGTTATAGCTAGCGAAACTCGGCCCTTTTTGCAGGGTTCGCGCCTTACTGCATGGGAATTGCACAAGGAGGGAATCCCCGTGACAGTAATCGTAGACAGTGCAGCCGGAACCGTCCTGGCTTCCAAGCGCGCTGACTGCGTGATCGTCGGCGCCGACCGAATCGCGACAAACGGCGACGTTGCAAATAAAATCGGCACCTATACATTGGCCGTCCTCGCCGAGCGTCACGGAGTACCATTTTACGTGGCCGCCCCGACCTCCACGATCGATTTCACGTGCGCAAGCGGTCGTGAAATTCCAATCGAGGAACGCTCAGAAGATGAGATTTTAACGTTCCATCGATCACGGATCGCGCCCGAGGGTGTCAAAGCATTCAACCCGGCCTTTGACGTGACGCCTGCACAGCTCGTCACTGCCATAATCACCGAAAAGGGGATTATTCGCCAGCCTCTATCTCGTAATCTTCAAGTCCTTCGCCGCCAACTATTTCCTAGCCGAAAGTCCCTGGGCACGGCTCGCGCTGTGGCGGCTACGAGCTAGCAGGCACGCTGTACCTGCCAGTACACGCTTCCTCGAGGTAAAGTGGTGCGACTTGGCTTGACGCGATCCGGCTTCGTTATCGGACTTCACCAAACGCTTTGGCTAGGCCGTCACCCAGCAAGTTGAACCCGAGCACCGACAGCCCGATAATCGCACCTGGCGCCAGCGTCAGGTTCGGAGCAACCAACAAAAAGGCACGTCCCTCCTCAAGCATGTTGCCCAAAGTGGGAGTAGGTGGTTTAGCGCCCAAGCCGAGAAAAGAGAGAGCAGCCTCAGCTACGATTATCCCAGCTATTCCGAAACTTGCGCGAACAATCAGTGGCCCCATAAGCGCGGGCATCAGATGGCGCCACAAAATGCGCCCCGTGCTGCTTCCGAGCGCGCGCGCCGCAACCACATAATCGCGCTCCTTGAGCGAAAGAATCTCGCCACGCACCAGTCGTGCGTAACCCGTCCAACCAATAGCGCAAAGAGCGATCACCAGGTCGAACAGCCCAGGTCCCAGAATCGCCGCCAGCGCGAGCGCTAATAGAATTCCCGGAAATGCCAGAAGCACATCGATCGTTCTCATGACAAGCTCGTCTACGGGCCCGCTGGCAAGGGCGGCAAAACCACCGGCCAACGTGCCGATCGCGACGGAGACCGCGACTACGATCGTCGACACCAACAGCGAAAGCCGCACTCCCCACACAATTCTAACAAGTACGTCCCGTCCGAGCTCATCGCAGCCAAATGGATGGGACCAACCGGGAGGCGCTAACACGTTATTAAGGTCTATCGCCAAAGGGTCCCTAGTCACAAACAGGGGAGCAAACAAGGCAATGGCGACCAAGCTCGCCACGATCGCACCTCCGACTGGCAAGGATAGATTATGCGACGTGCGACTCATCTCACCCTTATCCGTGGATCCAGAATTGCGTACGCCAAGTCGGTGACGAGATTGACAATTACGTAAGTTACGGCAAAAACCAAAACACAGCCTTCAACCACTGGATAATCACGGGTTCCTATCGCCTGGATCAGAAGCCGACCCACGCCCGGCCAGGAAAAAATCTGCTCGACGATTATCGCCCCAGTCAAAAGCGAGCCGAGCTCCAGGCCGAGTACGGTGACGACAGGTGACGCGGCGTTGCGCACCCCATGCCGAAGCATCGCCTGCTGCTCGCTCAAGCCCTTGCTCACGGCCGTGCGTATGTAATCCTGCTTGGCGACCACAATCAGACTCTGTCGCAATAAGCGCGCGAGAATAGCCGCCATTCCAAAGCCGAGCGTCATTGCGGGCATCACGAGATGTGCGATACCGTCGCGACCGCTCAGCGGTAACCATTTAAGCCAAACCGAAAAAACGATCATCAGCATAGGCCCGAGGCAAAGATGGGGAATCGATACGCCCATTACCGCGAAAGCCATCGTCGCCGTATCTAACGCGCTGCCAGGACGCAATCCCGCAACGAAGCCCAGCGCAAAGGCGAGCGGAACCGCTGTCATCATCGCCGCGGCCGCAAGCTCCAACGTGGCTGGGAAGCGTTCGACAATCAGCCGTGCAACCGGAGCACCAGTGACGATCGACCGTCCAAGCTCTCCGTGAGCCAATCGGCGTAAAAATGTGACGTACTGCTCGAGCAAAGGTTTATCCAAACCCAAACTGTGGCGCAGAGCCTCGACGTCGGCGGGGGTGGCGTTCTCACCAAGCATCGCAAGCACCGGATCTCCCGGGGTCAGATGGATCAGCGCGAACGTCAACGTTACCACGCCCAGGGCAACCGGCACGAGCGCGATCAGGCGTTGCGCTACATGGCGAATCATTTACTTGCCGTCCGCTTGGTCATTGCCGGCGAAGCTTACTAAGACAAGCGACCTTAAACTTCCGTTGAGACATGGTTTAAAGCCTTTGACCCGCCGATTCAAAACCGCCACGTTGTCCTGCCACCATAACGAGACGTAGGGCAAGTCGGCAGCTGCCAGTTTTTGTACCGCGCTGTAAAGGCGCCTGCGGTTTTCTGGGTTTAATTCGCTTTCGGCGCGTTCGAGCAATCTGTCCATCTCCGGGTTCGCGTAAGAACCGCGGTTAGAACCACGCGGAGGAGTCATCTTCGAGTCGAATACCGTGTAGTAATGATGGGGATCGTTGATCCCCACCCAGGCCAGCGAGGCCAGCTCGAAGTTGCCGTGTTGGATATCGCTGTAGAAAGTTGCCCACTCGTTGGTTCTAATATCCAAACGAATCCCCACTTTTGCCAGCATCGCCTGGAACACCTGCGCCAGACGACGGCGTTCCTCGTCGCCGGTGGTCTTATACACGAGCGTCAAACGTACTTTCGATTTGTCGTTCGGCGCCGCTTTGTAGCCGGCTTCGTCCAGCAACCGTTCAGCGGTGACCGGATCGTAGGGATAGGTCATGACCTCAGGTTCGTAAGCCCAGTTCTCTGGACTCAACATCCCTGTAGCAAGGCGAGCCGTACCGCCGAGAATCGTCTTGACGATCGTTGCCCGGTCAATCGACATGGCAATCGCTCGACGAACGCGCAGGTCGCGAAGTCGCGGGTCGCGGAAGTTAAACACGATGTACTGATAACTAACTCCTGGAGCTGTTATGACTTGTAGTGAGCGCCGAAGGCTCAAGTACTTTACCATCTCGGGCGGAATGTTGTTTTCAGCCAGATCGACTTCGCCTTTTAGCAGCTCGAGCGCGCGCACGATAGGGTCAGGAATCACCTTGAACACAAGACGCTCGATATTACTTTTGGCACCGTCCCAATAAGGATTTCGGCCAAGAACGATCCTGTCGTCGCGCTTGAAGCTCTCGAGTTTGAATGGCCCAGTTCCTGGCGGAGCAGCTTGAGCTTCAGCCGCTGGCCAGTTACGAGGAACGATCCCAAGCGCAGCTAGCTCCAAAGTTGCAGGAAACGGTTTCTTTGTAGTCAAGCAAACAGTGAAGTCGTCCAAAGCTTCGACTTGCTCGAGCACTTCAAACCCGCCGCGTTTAATCGAGGCGAAACGTGGGTCAAGGACCGAATCAAAAGTGTACTTGACGTCGCGCGCGCTCAGCGGCGCTCCGTTACTGAAGCGAACCCCTCGTCGAAGATGGAAAATCCAGCGCGTAGGCGTCGCAAGCTCTACGCTTTGCGCCAGATCACAATCGAAACCGCCACGCGAGTCAGGCCGAACCAAGGAGTCGTAGATAAGCTCGTTGACGCGACTAGAGATGACGTCGGTCGCGTAGCGAGGGTCGATGGCTAGAGGCGTCGACTCGATCGCAACGGTCAGGGTGCGACCGCTTTGCTTGGAGCGCTGGATTCCAGACGTGCATCCGAACAGGCACGCCAAGAACAACGCTACTAGCTTTGACCCTATTTTGCTGCGGCTACCCGTGTTAAGGCTCAAAAATAGCTCCCCGGCGCGAGTATAATGGCATCGGTCTCGTTCGTGTGGTAATAAGCATGAATGGGGAATCGAGGTTTACACGACGGGAGGGGTCTCATCTCCGTGGAGTGGCGATCTCGCATAGTTCTAAAAAAAGGGGATATCACTGAGGCGGAAACCGATGCAATCGTCAATGCCGCCAATAACGACCTTATTTTGGGCGGCGGGGTCGCGGGAGCCATACGAAAAAAAGGAGGCCCGAAGATACAGGAAGAGTGTTCCCGAATAGGGCCAATCAAGGTGGGTGAAGCCGCAATTACGAGCGGCGGTAATTTGAAAGCCCGTTTCGTTATCCACGCCGCAAGCATGCAGCTTGGAGGGCGGACCACAGAGGAGAGCCTCCGTAGCGCAACCAGAAACTCGCTAAAGATAGCAAGCGAGCGCCAACTAAAGACCGTCGCTTTCCCGGCGATCGGGACCGGAATCGCAGGTTTTCCGATGGCACGATGCGCCGAAGTGATGTTAGCCGAAATCCGAGATCACTTGCGTACTCACCCCTATCCCGAACAAATTCAATTGGTGCTCTACGACGACAGCGCATTAAAAGAGTTTCAGCGTGCCTTAGAAAGTATGGCGGACTGATTTGGCCGAAAACTTTTAGCTACCCGAATACCAGTTAAAGCACGCAACGGGTCTGCACGGTTTGCTGCCTCACCTCAGGAAGGGAGAAAGCATGTGTCTGTGCCTCGAAGCCCAACACGTGCCCGATTTATATCTCAGCCCCGCTTCGCTCGCCGGATGATTGCGAACCGCGATGCTAAGAGACCGCCGCACAGACTATTTCACAGGGCTAGTTCTGCTTTGACAAGCCGCGACCCGCTTAAGACTGACGTTTGCATCTAGCTGTCGAGACGAGCTTCCTCGCCGATCGCAAAGGTTGTTTAAGGGTAGCGCTGCCGCGTTTTGAGCATCCTAGTGGGCTTGCGCAAGAAGTTTTGGGCCTTGACTGACCAAACCGATCAAAGCCAGTCTCTGTTGCGACGACGGCAGCCCGAGACAGAGCGAGACTCAACAGCGACGCGAGAAGAGGATTTCTGTGACTCGCGCGAAACCATTTTCAACACGAAGGTTCTGGGTAACGTCTCCTGAGTTAAAAACAATCCTTGCTATTGTCGACTGCCAACTCGCACAAGACCAAAGGCCAGAACTCACGAAGTAGAGATTAACGCACACAGGGCTTAGTCAAGACCGAGCCGCTGGCGTCCCTCGGGCGATATCATCTGGGGATTCCACGGAGGATCCCACACGAGTTCGACTTCCGCGTCGCTAACGCCAGGCAGTTCGAGTAGCTTTTGCCTAGCCTCGGAAGCAATCGCAAACCCCATTCCACACCCCTGAGCCGTAAGTGTCATCTTGACGTTGACTTTGTTGGTTCCGTCTGGTTGGGGTGTGATCTGCATGTCATAAATCAGCCCTAGGTCCACGATATTAACCGGGATTTCTGGATCGTAGCAGGTCTTCAGTGTCTGCCACACCATCTCCTGCAGGTCTGCGCCTTCGGCTACCGCGGCAACTTCGGCTGGCGGCTCCTTACCCAGTGCGTCCGCATCCTTGCCGGCTATTCGAAACAGGCCCCCATAGGCTGGCACCTCGATCGTAAAAGACCCACCGAGAGCCTGTATTACGAAAACCTCGATCCCCTTCGGAAGAACAACCGGATGGCCAGCGGGAATTTGCGTCGCCTCACAGTCGCGAGTCAGTTCAACGCGCTCCATAAATCGCTCCCAACGGCGTGATGTAAGTAAAGACCTAATCTGCTTACTATCTTAGCATACCGAGTTAGAGGTCCCCATAACAACGCAAACAGGTCATTTCTACCCGACAAGAGGAGCTTACGGTTACCAGGCGCAAGCCTTTGATTTCGTGCGTAAGAATTATCGGTTAGTCCGACAGCTTTCAAACTCGTCTAAATAGCCAATTATGCGACCTTTACGGCGCCGCGAAGCGGAACTTGTCTGCGGCTCGGTCGTCTTAAAGAGCGTTGGTGGATCGTTGATTGTCGGGAGAAAAGGCCTGAAAAGGCATGAGGGATAATCCCGCGCGCAGGCGGTTTGAGCGCAACCGACGCCCTAGAAAGCAAACAAATGGTTCAGCGGCATCGCGCCGTGACCCACGGGAGAAGCGGTTTGGATCGCGCGCGTCACAAACTGCTTGGCGCTCGTGATCGCCTCGAACAACGGCTGTCCCTTGGCGAGGTATGCGGCGATCGCGGCTGAAAGCGTACATCCGGCCCCGTGGATAGGACTACACTCGCGGCGAGGCGAACGAAGTTCTCGTATTTCCGTTCCGTCGAAGAAAACGTCGAGTGCCTCGCCACCCTCGAGATGCCCCCCTTTAACCAGCGCGGCACGTGCGCCCATGCGCACCAAAGCCATGGCGGCGTCGCGCATCTGATCTACCGTCCGAACCACCATTCCTGTCAGAACCTCTGCCTCGCGCATGTTAGGGGTCACAACAGTTGCAAGCGGCAAAAGAGCCGACCTCATCAGCTCGACAGCTGAGGGCTTAAGCAGCACGTCCCCGCTCGTAGCAACCATCACCGGGTCAACCACAAGGTACGGAATCGGCCGCGCTTGTATACAACCTGCGAGCGCCCGGATTATGTCGCCATTAGCGAGCATACCCGTTTTCGCAGCTTGAACGGCGAGGTCTTCGACTACCGCATTATACTGAGCTACAACAAAGCTCGGCTCTAGCTCCACGATTGCGCTCACGCCGCGGGTATTCTGAGCGGTTATTGCCGTGAGCACGCTTGCTCCGTAAACCCCTATCGCACAGAACGTTTTCAGGTCGGCCTGAATTCCGGCGCCACCCGACGAATCAGATCCCGCGATGGTTAGTGCAATTGACGCCACTTTTCCTTCAAAGCCTCATACGCGCGACTCTGCCGCCTTGAGAGCCCGCCCCAAAGCCGAGACGCGAGCTGCGCCACAAGCTGCGCATACTATACTCTCATTCCTTCCACAAATCGGCGAGAACCTGCGCAGGGTGATCCCGGGGATCCACTTGAGCATATACGCGCTCGATCCGTCCCTGCTCATCTATCAAATAGCTAATGCGTCTGGGATAGCGCGCCTTCAAGTCATCACATGCCCCGTAGGCCAGGCCAACAGTGCGCTCCGTATCGCACAGCAGGGGGAAAGGGAGGGCGTATTTGTCGGCAAACGCAGCATTCTCCTCCTGAGAGTCGAAACTTATTCCGACAACCGCGATACCGAGCTGCCTAAAGTACTCCATTTGGTCGCGGAACCCGCGAGCCTCCAACGTTCATCCCGGCGTATCGGCTTTTACATAGAACCACAGTAGCACCTTTTGTCCGCGAAGGCTCGAAAGCCTCAAAGTATCGCCCCGATGTGTTTTGAGCGCGAAATCGGGAGCCTCTTGTCCCACTTCAAGCATTCGTCACCTCAATTTGCTAGCGTCACTCGCCACTATCTCCGGAACCAGCAATTCGGTCCACGAAAGTCTGTAAGTTTCAAAAAGCGAAGCCATCGAAAGCTCGGGTAGTGTGTCTAGGCTTAAGGCTATAATGGCTCGCCTCGTATCGGCAACCGTAGGATGGCCGACGTTCGGCTAATAACCGTGTTATTAGCCGTCCAGCTTAGCGACGCGCAAAACCCCTGGAGTTGACAGCAAAGCTGGCCTGCTATTGCTAGGGTGGCTGTGCTCCACTTTTTCGCAAGCAGACTTTTCGCTTAAGCAAAAGCCTTGCTCGTCTCCGCCATCTTCCACAACTCAAGCCATCTAATATGCCGCTAATATCCGTCCTAGTTCCTACCTCGGTTATCGTTTATCGTTTTCAATTCCAGCGTCCTCAGCCACCCCCAGCGCAAGCGCCATCCAGTCCATTTCACCGCGGCCCTTGGCCATCGCGCTCATTAACCGATTGTGCACGACGCTAACCGTTGGCATAGGGGTGCGAGAGGCGATCGCGGTTTTCAGCACAAGGTCAACATCTTTAAAGCCCAGCGCAAGCCTGAAGCCGACGGGCTCGAAGCGACGTTCGGCAATCGCTTTGCCATAGTTCCGGTAAATTGGGCAGGCGAAAATCGTTTCCGACAACATGTCGATGAGACTGACTCGGTCGACGTTATTTTTCTCAGCGAACACCAGCGCTTCCGCCATCGCTTCCATCGCGGCACTGATAAGAAAATTGCCACTAAGCTTCACCACGCAAGCGGCCCCCGGATCGTCGCCAAAGTCGTAGACCGCTTGCCCGAGATGCCGCAGAATCGGTTCGACACGCGTTTTCGCAGCCCTGGGACCGGAAAGACAGATCCAGAGTTTGGCGGCGGCCGCAGCTTCCGGTCGACCAAAGACTGGAGCGCTTACGAAGGCACTACCATACTCGCGATGCTTTTCCGACAGGCGCCTTGCCGTCTCAGGCGAGATCGTGCTCATCGATACATGAATCCCGTCTTGCCCCAGGCGACCGGCGATGCCATCATCGCCCAGAACCACTTCCTCTACCGCTCGGTCGTCGGAAAGCATCGTGAAAACGATCCCTCCGGGAACGACCGCGTCTCTAGGTGTGGAAGCCTTCTCGGCCCCGCCTTCCAACAACGGGGCGGCCTTCTGCGCCGTGCGATTGTATACACGAAGCGGCCGATGACCCGTTTTGAGCAAGTTCATCGCGATCGGCAATCCCATGCTACCCAGACCGATAAAACCGTACATCTCTAATCGCACTCCTCGCTCGCCAAAGTTCGAAATAAGCCTTCTTAAGGATCGCACTTAAAGCCTAGTTCATTGCCAGCTATCAAGCTCGGCTTTAAGCGCAGCGATGAGTCTCTCCAACGAAGCGTCTGAGGTTGTCGGCGCATAGGAGATTCGGATCGCGTTAGGCGTCTCCGGCGGCTTGAACGCTTTAACCCACACTCCGTGTTTTGCCCCCAGACGCATGACTAACTCCGCCGCGGAAATTTCCGCTGGCAGTTCGTAGGACAAAATCCCTGGAGCGTGAGGGCCGGCCCATCCCAAAGGCTTGAGCATCGGCAACGACTCGCTAATCACTTCGGAAATGCGTCGTCTAAGCGCCCTCAGCGACGCAATTCTTTCCTCGAGCTTGTTCGTAGCGTCTTCAGCAGCCTTGCAAAGGCCGCATACAAGCGCGACATTAACGGTTCCTCCTTCAAACCGCCGTGCGTCGATGACGTCCTCTGGGGTCGGAGAGGCCCACGCACCAGCAAAGCTTTCAACAAACTCTCGGCTGACCCACATCGCGCCCGTGCCCATCGGACCGAACAACCATTTGTGAGCCGAAAAGACGTAAGCTAGAGGCGTAAATCTGGTCAATATCGGCTGAACTTGCCCCACAGCCTGCGTTCCGTCGACCAAAACAGGCACTTCAAACTGCGCCGCAAGGCGACAGATGTCCTCGATTGGAAAAATTCGACCATCCTTATAGGAGACGTGCGATACGGCGATAAGCGATACGCTTGGGCGCTCCAGTTCCCGTCTAATTGAATCTAGAAAAGCCTGCGGCGTGGGTTGATCCAGTGCGACCACCTCAACACCTTTCTGCGAGAGCAAGCGCAACGGGGATGACAAGGCGAAATGCTCGTGGGTTGAGGTAATGACCAATGCTCCGGGCCTAAGACCTAGCGCATTAAGTACGATACCCAGCCCAAAAGACGCATTGGGAATAATCGCCACGCCCTGCGGGAAAAACTTGTCGACCCCCAGAAGCCTCGACACTGCTGCGCGACACTGTTCGAGCCAGCGTGAGTAAACGCAAAGACCAGGCTCACTGAACAAAAGTCCGCCGAATTCTTCCAGCGCTTGGAAGACTGCCGCGCGCACCGACGGAGACATCGGAGAAAGTCCGGCATAATTGAAGTAACCTTCGACGTTACTGCTCACGATGCCGCTCGAGTACCTAACGGGGCCTTTCGAACCGGAGGTCAAAAGACCACGGCTTAGACGCTCTCTGGGATCTGCCTTCAGCTGGCAGGCTATCCGCCCGCAATCTCAACCGGCTCGACTAATGCCTAAGGAGCTTCTTAACGCGGCACTGCAGGAACAAAAGTAGCCCACACCCAAGCTAGCTTGACGCCTACCATAGGTCGAAGATTACAGGCTCATCATCCCGCGCCAAAGACTTTCAAACCGCCAGCGCTCGGTCGAGACCGCCGCGCACTCGTTAGACTCTCTAGAAGAAGCTCGACAGCCAAGGTAGCTGGCAAAGCTTTGCGTGCCGAGCGCCGCGACGAACAGTTGCACTAGCCTGCGCCTAATTGCTCCAGGTATTCGCGCCTGCTCAAGCTTCGATAAGCTTCGCGTACTTATCGAGCGTTTGCAGCACGACGTCACGGTTCTCCGAGGGCAGGTAGAACACAACTCTTTCAGCGCCGAGTTTGGCGTATTCTTCTACTTTCGCCTTGTCCGGAGGTGCTGCGAATACACTGACCGAAATCGAGCGCGGATCGCGACCTGCTTTCTCGGCCTCGCGCTTTAGGTCTTCCATACGTTGCGCGAGATTTCCAACCCGAGCGGCGTGAGGCAGCCAGCCGTCGCAGTAACGAACAACGCGTTTGACTGCGCCGGGTCCGTTGTTGCCGAGGATAATCGGGGGATGGGGTTTTTGAAGGGGTTTAGGATATGACCAAATCGGATCGAACCGGACGAACTCGCCATGGTACTGAGCTTCGTCCTTGGTCCAGATCTCCTTCATCGCCTCCACTCGTTCGCGCAAGATTTTCCAACGCGCCTTAAAGGGAGTACCGTGATTTTCCATTTCTTCGGCGTTCCATCCGCCGCCGATTCCGAAAATCACCCGCCCTTCAGAAAGCACGTCAAGACTGGCAACCGCCTTGGCTGTAACGATAGGATCGCGCTCGACTAAAAGACATATTCCAGTGGCAAGTTTAATTTTCTTCGTGGCCATCGCCGCCGTAGCAAAAGCCACGAAGGGGTCGAAAGTATGGATGTACTCCTTGGGTAGTTCGCCACCTCCCGGATAGGGGGAGCGCCGCGAGGTGGGTATATGGGTGTGCTCCGGGAAGAAAAGCGATTCAAAGCCGCGCTCTTCAGCAGCCTTAGCGACTTCAGCCGGACGAATCGTATAATGTGTGGGGAAAATGGCAACTCCGTATTTCATCGTTCAACCCCGTCGTTTTAGCTAGTCTTAAATTATCATCTTGCAACCAAGCCCACCAGTTGCGCTTCTTCGCCTTCGATGAAAATTTTATGCGCGTTGGCCTTGAGCTCCGACTAAAAACGTCGAATTCTTTCCCTAAGCCGCTGGTGCAAACGTGCAGTAGACCAAAGAATCGAGCCGTTTGGGTAAACCAGAGTCATCCTAGCCGACTATACTATCGTCTACCGAGGTAGTGAGGACAAGTTTGAGCAAGCCGCCCAGCTTCGGCCCCGATTATCAAAAGCTTTACCAGGAGCATCATGGCCGCATCTTGCGGTTATGTCGCATTCTTCTCTCTAATCCCGAGGAGGCCGAAGATGTAGCTCAGGAGGTTTTCGTTAAAGCGCTGGACTATTGGGGCAACAACAGCATGCCGGAGTCGTGGCCGCGATGGCTTACGACGGTCGCTATCAACACATGCCGCGACCGAAGGCGGTCAAGTTGGTGGAAACGTTGGCTTAAGTCGACCGATGACTTCGACGAGCGCGAATATCCGGACGAGCACGCAGCGGTCGAGCACCAAGTCATAAGGCGCGAGCAGTACGAGAGAATCTGGCAGCGACTGCGCAAGCTTTCTCGACGCCAGCAAGAGGTTTTTGCATTGCGTTACATAGAAGGCTGGTCCACTCAGGAAGTAAGCGAGGCATTAGGCTTGACCCCAGGAAGCGTTAAACGCCATCTCACTCGGGCCATAGATAATCTTAGAAAGGGTTTGGCTTAGATTTACCGTGGGCGGATGCTTAAAAGAGCAGGACTTGATCGAGCTTCTCCTAAACGAAGCCTCGGCGCCGGTCCAAAACCACGTCAAGGCATGCTTGCCGTGTAGCCGCCGCTATCGCAAATTAGCGGGGGACATGAAGGTGATCAGCGCCGTCTTGCGCGGCCGGCCACCGAAGGCGGCGGAACGTTCTAGGTCTTGGTCAAGACTTGCGGTTGTCGCGCCGGTTTGCGCGAGTGCGCTTTTTCTTTTTATGGCCGGGATGTGGATAGGCGAAAGTTTGCAAATGCGCGGCGGAGAGAAGCTAGCACGCCATCTTCCACAAGCAACGGCCCAGCCGGTCGCCCGGGTGATGCCTGGTGAAACAATGCTCGCCAGTTCTTCTGAATCTCTCAGCGCATCCGATCCAATAACTCCCGTTGCTTTGTCTTATGTAAATTTCCTTGAGGATACGTTCTCGCAGGATGACAGCTGCGCAAGCCGGGACAATTCGTTCGATCCCGCCTGTTCGTCTAGTTGGTTTTCTGGGGAAACACCGTGATGAGTCGGAGTGGTACGAAAGACTTGGCTGAGCCGGGCACGAGGATTACCGGATGGAGCGCGCGCTCTCGTCGTAACGTTTTCCTGGGTCTGGGAGGAAGCCGCAAATGAAACGTTTGGTGCAACTTTCGCTTCTGGCACTTGTCGGGACTTCAGCGTTCGGCGCGCTAGCAGCGTCAGCGTTTCACCTGGAAAAGCACGGTGCACACGCGATTGAGCTTGCGCCGCTTATGTCCGTGCTCGAGCCCGAGCAACGCAGGCAACTTCACGCCCTTTTCATGAGCGACCGAGCACACCTCGACTTGCTACACGAACAGTTACGCCAAGCCAGATGGGCACTTATCACGAAACTCCTTTCCCCTGAAAAAACGATCGACCCCACTCCTGAGGTAACAAAGCTAAAGGAAGCACAGGCAGCTTTAGTTGACGCGCGCGTGAGATTCGCGCTCGAAGCACGAAAGATTATGTCGACCCAACAGCTCGCCAGAGCCTCCGAGCTTTGGGCCCGGTGGCGAAGCCTGCGCGAGCAAGAGCGCGCGCTGTTCGAACAAGTCGAGACATCCGGCGCGGCGCAACACGGCCAAGGCGAAAGCTCCAAAGCGGTTTCTCCCGTCAAGTGACAAAGCCGCCGCACAGGCTCTGAGCCCAGAAATTCCGCCCTAATTTTGCAAGCTCACAAGCTGCTCCTCTACCGACAAGCTGTTCCCCCACTTAAGAGTAAAAGCAGGAAAAGTAGAGGTGTAGTAACTTTGACGTTCAACGACCGATCTATTCGCGCTAGCCTTTGCAGGTATCATAATGTACTCGTGCTTTTCGATGCTGGCTCGATTTTTTGATGCGTACGGGTGTGCGAGAGGAGCCCTTTCGGTTTGCAACCGCGAACCGCAACGGATAGATCCTGCGCAAACCTTGCCTCTGCTTTTTGTTTAGTGCAAGTTTCGCACTTGCAAATAGAAAATGCAGATAAAGCAAGCCAATCGAGGGGAGGGGCGATGAAGCTTAACGGGAAAGTGGCTGCCGTCACAGGCGCCGCACAGGGAATCGGCGCCGCCATTGCGCGCCGCTTGTATCAGGACGGGGCACGACTTGCGCTCATCGATCTCGACCAGGCGAAGGCCGAAGCGGTGGCGCGCGAGTGTTCCGAGGCAGGACGCGAAGCAATCGTTGTCCGGTGTGATGTGAGCAATCGCGCAAGCGTCTTTAACGCGGTCGACAAAATTGTTGAAGCTTGTGGTGGCCTCGACATAATGGTGGCCAACGCCGGCATTTGCCAGGTGCGCTCGTTCTTAGACCTCGACGAGTCCGACTGGGACCGCATGCTGGCGGTCAACGTAAAAGGCGTGGTCTTTTCTTTTCAGGCTGCAGCCAAGCATATGATCGCGAGCCAGCGGCCTGGCAAACTAATCGCTGCATGCTCGATCGCCGGGCATCAAGGCTATGCGATGCTGTCGCACTACTGCGCGTCGAAGTTCGCGGTGCGCGCAATCGTGCAAGCATGCGCCAAAGAGTTGGCCTCCTACGGGATAAGGGTAAACGCCTACTGCCCGGGAATCGTCCAGACGCCGATGTGGGAGGCGATGGATGCGCAGTACTCGCAGATAACCGGCGCTCAGCCCGGAGAGACACTGCGAAGGTTCGCAAGAATGGCGTTGATTAAGAGAGCGGAGACGCCCGAAGACATCGTGGGGCTTGTAAGCTTTCTTGCGTCGGACGACTCGGCGGCAATTACCGGACAATCGATCGCAGTCGACGGAGGAATCGTTTTCCTGTAGCCGCCAGTTGCAGAAGCGCGCCGGCACACCTGACAAAAGCGTCAACCAGGTTGCCTTATTAGCCCGCGAGGCTTTGCTTAGCGTCTACCAAGTCTCGCGTACAGCTGGTCTTCAGCCTTCGAAAGCGGCGACGAAAGCACGCTGTCGAGCAGTTGCTGGAATGTGGGGAGGCCCGCCGCTTGTTCTGCAGTCCAGCGCTTATCGAACTCGCCGTTGCGGATCTCCTCGATCGCTTTGCGCATAAGCTTTTCCACTTCCGGACCCACGAAAGCGGCGCCGTGGGTCAGCTGGCCAAATTGGCTAGTATGCGAATGTAACTTGAGCTGGCGCCATAGCCCATGCGTTGCCATCGCGCGACCGATCTCGCCGATCTCGCCAGAGCCATAAAGTTCCAAAATCGCAACTTCTGGGCTTACACCTTCGGAAACCAAAACCTGATACGCTTTCTCCAGCATGTAGAGAAAAGCACCTGCCCACGTGTGTTCGGTGAACAAGTCAACCAACGTTTCTTCCTCGAAACTTGATTCGACCACTACCCCGTGAGGCAAAAAGCCGCCTATACCGTCGGCGAGCGCCAAAGCCAGAGCAAGCGCTTTGCCGGTCGCATCCTGATGAACTCCAATTAAGACGGGGAAGCCTTCGCCTCGTTGCGCCAGCTCGAGCACGCCCTGGCCTATCATCCGAGGCGCCACCATCACTACGTCCACTCCTTCTGGCGCTACGATGTGGCGATACGTGACGTTGTACCCGCTCGCCATCACTAACGCGTTCCCTTTGGCAAGATTTGGAAGGATGGCATCTTTGAAAATCGCCGGTGCCACCTCATCCGGCACGAGCAACATAACGACGTCGGCCAAAGCGGCCGCCCTGTCCATCGAATAAACCTCAAAACCGTCCTCCTGCGCTTTCCGATAGCTTTCGTCCTGGCGGTTTCCAACGATCACTCGGTAGCCCCGCGCACGCAAATTAAGCCCTTGCGCTCTGCCCTGGTTGCCGTAGCCGATAACCGCGATAGTCTTGCCTGCGAGTACACTTTTGTCGACCTCGTTTGGCTGAAAAATTCTTGCCATTCTACACCTCCTCTAAAACGTCAGCGCAAAAGCACTTGGATACGTGTGTCCGGCCGTGAACAGCAGAAACTATCTAGTGTTGATCCCCTGCTAATGCCCCGCTCGAATCACTGCAGAGTTCCTAACGCGGATACACTAGAAAAGGCAACTTGACTCATCGCAGCTTGCCCTCCTCCATAGCTCGGCCAAGCCTCTATGAATGAGTCGCAAAATGGGCTGGAGAAACTCAGGGGGCGCGCTTCTCGGTGCCGAACCTAAGCTTGCCAGGCAGAAGCTAGAGCTCGCTACGGCGAGCCCGAACCTTGTCCTGCCGGAGCATTGACAGCCGCAACCGAGGAAACTAGAAGCGGGGTCCAGGACTCGGTAAGAGGATTGTACATCTCGACGGAAATTCCAGGATTACCTGCTTTGCGGTCTGCTTCGGACCCGACGACGTAGCACGCCGACGGCGCGCTGCCGTTACAGTTCTCTCCCCCAGCTACGAGAATTTTCCCTCCATGTGGCCCGTCAAAAACAAACGCAGCCAGATGTCCGCCTCGGCCTTCGTGCAGGCTGCCGGTGGGCCTGAAAGCACCCACTGGTCCAGCGGAGGGGTCGTAAAGGTCTGCGGTCTTCTGGCTGATCTGACGAGTGGTCAGGACCGTCCCCTCTCCCGTGGCCGCCACGCCACCCGCGATGAGCACCCTGCCTTTGAGCGGACCATCGAAAGCTAGCACGGCTGAATGCCCAGCCCGCGGTGAACTCATGCGCGACGTAACCTCGTGAAAGGTAAGGCTATTGGGATCGAACAACTCTGCCGTCGCATCCGAAGCTCCTTTCAGATGGGCCTTAGCCACAAGTCCACCGCTTATCAACACCTCGCCAGCCAAAGGACCCTGCACGACTTTCGGATCAAGAAACGTCGCCTGCGCTAGCTCGCGAGGCGTCGCCATCGATCCGACCGACTGAAACGAGCCGCTTCGAGGATCAAAAAGCTCCGCCGTGCGAAGGGCATGCTCAAAGAAGCCCGTATCGTCGCCTCCGGCGATAAGCACCCGCCCATCAGCCAGTGGAGCAGCCACGTGGTGAACTCGGCGGTTGGCCATCCTCGCTTTCAAAGGAATAAAACTATCCGTCACAGGATCATACAGTTCAGCCGTATCAGTGGCAGTACGAGAAATGATTCCATTTACGCCCGTTGAGACTCTCCCATTGATGCCTCCGGCCAGCAGTACTTTACCGTCCAACGGGCAATTGCACCCACGGATTAGCGTTGCGGTGTGACCTGCCCGCCGCGACGTCATCTTGAAACCACTGCCCGATCCCGCGATCGAAAATGTGTTAGCGGCTGGATCGTACAGCTCGGCCGTATCCAGCGCTTCACAGCGCGGTCCGAAGGTGCCGTTTTCGCACCTGCAACCTCCGGCGATGAGTATCTTGCCGTTGGGCAATCGGGTTGCCGTCGCGACCTCGCGGCTTTCGCGCAAGGCGACGTCAAGCTTTTTGAACTGACCGAGGTGCGGCAGATAAATATGGACTTCCGACGTCGAGGCGACGAAAAGAGCGCTTTCCAAAACATGATAAATCGTTCCGCCTAAGTCGCCGCCGGCGATTAAAATCAAATCGCTAAGGCCGCCAAAGGTCTTCTCTTGAGCGCTCGACGACTGCCCCGATCCAAGTTTCTGCTTTTTCGCAATCCCAAAATTGTCATCGCCGCTTGCTCCGAAACTCACGTGGGCATTCGCGAGTAGCGCGAAACTAAATATCGCTGCGGCAAAAAGCTCTAAACGACGCATTTCAGCCAACCTTACGAGCTCTGCGCCCGGTCCTTTGATCCTCACACTGGCAGAAAAAACCACCTGATGTAATCAGATAGTACACCAGATCGCGACTTGGGAAAGTCCACAAACTTTCGGACTTAAGCAGCTTGGGCAGTCGCAAAGAGAGGAGCGAACACGTTGAGAAGAAAAAAACTAAGGCCACAGGCATTCATTAATAAGAACGAGGCAACCCAAGCACGTGTTCTGCCACGTAATTGAGAATCATTTCCCGGGCAACGGGCACTGTGCGCAAAAGCCGCGCCATAGGCCACACGGTGATCACGTCTACTTCTCCTGTAAAACCGCTTCCTCCATGCACCTCGATTGCGATGTCCACCGCTTCGATCCCGGCTTCGGCGCCCGCATATTTCGCCATATTGGCGTACATACCGGCGTCCTGACCAGCATCGAAAACGTGGGCCGCGTAATGGGTCATCAGCGAGGCCAGCTCCAGATGTGTCCTCGCGATAGCCATCGGATGGGCCAAGCCTTGGTAGGCGCCAATCGGCTTATCGAAAACTTTGCGCACTTTAGCATACTCAACGGCCTTTTGCAGGGCGAAGCGCCCCAAGCCGACCGCCATCGCCGCTACGGTGATCCGTTCTGCGTTAAGCGCGTCGAACAATGCCCGAAAGCCGCGTCCTTCTTCGCCCACCAAATTGGCTCGTGGGACGCGCACCTCGTCGAAATAAAGTGCAAATTGTCGCTCGGGCGCAAATATCTGAGTGTCCATAGGATGAGCGCTCAAGCCGGGGGCGTTCGTATCGACCACCAGAAGCGAAATTCCGTGGCGCTTTTCCTTCACTTGATCGGCTGGCGTGGTGCGCGCAACGAGCAAAACATGCTGTGCTTGGTCATATCCGCTGATAAAAACCTTCTGGCCTTTGATCACGTAGTAGTCTCCCTCTTGCTTCGCAAACGTGCGGATATTGAAGCTGTTGCTTCCAGCATCGGGCTCGGTAACTGCAAAACAGAATTTCTTACTCCCATCGGCTATCGCTGGCAGATAACGTTGCTTAAGCTCCTCGTTTCCATGCCGCGCAATCGGAATCGCCGCCATCGCCGTGGTTATCACGAGAAAAAGCAACGGCACTCCTTGCGTACATAGCTCCTCCATCAGAATTGCAAGCCGGGTCATACTGGTTCCGCTTCCGCCGTATTCTTCGGGAACCGTTACCCCGAGATAGCCGGCCTTTCCTAGTTCGTGCCAAATCTCGTCGAGATGGCCCTTGCTTTTGGCGCGCTCGACCCAGTAGGCACGACCGTATTTCGCGGTTAGCTGGCGAACAAACTCGCGTATAAGCTCGCGCTCTTGCAAATCACCGAACATTGCATTCCTCCAGGCGGTATCTATATCCTCGCCGAGTGTGTTTCCCCTCAAAGTCCCCAATGGTGCATGGGCGGGGCCGAGACGCCTCGTCACTCTGAGGGACCTAGCTCGCCAATTTTTTGTCCCCGGTCAGCAACCAAACTTTCAGTCAGGTCAAGTCGACGCGTCTTTGAAAAACTGCGAGAACCTTCGACGCCCGGCTTTTGTCGCAAAAGGCATCCGATGGCTTAGGTGCGATCGCCGGGTCATTATCAAACCGAGGCGCTGCCATCCCACCGGCCGACCGGCCAACCCCGCACGACGACGCTTCAGCGTGCTTGAAAAGCGACGCGCCTTAAGCGTCACGCTACTCGTCTAACGCCCGACGTATCGTGGTTTTCGCTTTTCCATAAAGGCGCGCGGACCCTCTTTGGCGTCCTCGGTCCGCATAATCTCCTTACTCGCCTCATCCTCGAGCTTGTAGCCTTCCTCCAACGGACGACCCAAAGCTTTGAGCACGGTGCGTTTAATAGCCCGTACGGCAAGGGGGCCGTTTTCGGCAATACGCTCAGCGAGCTCTTGCGCCTTGGCCATCACCTGATCGTCAGGCACAACGTAATTGACAAAACCGAGCCTGTAAGCCTCTGCCGCGTCGATTCGGTTGCCCGTAAGCAGAATTTCCATCGCCTTGCAGTAAGGCATCTGAAGCGGCATCCGCACCATCGAGCCCGCCGCAGGCAAGATCGCCCATCTAACCTCCTGCAAAGCGAAACTCGCGCTTTCGGAAGCTACGCGCAGGTCAGTGCCCTGGACAAGTTCGAGTCCGCCGGCGATACAGAAACCCCGGATCGCAGCGATAATCGGTTTGTCCGGATTAAAGTTGCGCAAAAGGGCGGTACCCACTATTGTTCGGTCTTCGAGCACCTGACGATCCCATTCGTCTTCGGCAGGGCGAGCGCCGCTAAAAAGCGGAATCAAGCGCGCCAAGTCGGCTCCGGAACAGAATGCTTTGTCGCCGGCCCCGGTCACGATCGCAACGCGAATCTGCTCGTCCGACTGTACCTCTCGCCACGCCTGAGCAAGACGTACTGCCAACTCGGGGCTTATCGCGTTTCTGGCCTCCGGTCGATTGAGGGTGACATAAGCAATATGACCTTTTTTCTCGAACAACAGTACCGACATCTCTGCCTCGCTCCATCTACATCTTTTAGGAGTGAATTTCGACTTTTCGTTTCCCAACCACCTTCAGACATTCGCCGAGTTAACAATTACCCGGCCCAATTTTACCAAGATACCAAAATCAAATTCGAACTACCCGCGCTACCAATTGGCTTACGCGTAAAGCTCTTAACGTTAGAAAATTTGCATTGCCGATTAGCACGTGCACACTCTCAACTACCCTCGTGCTAGAATAAAAGCAGTGTCGCCGTTGTGCTCGTTAACTACACCGCGCCGACACAGCTTCAGGGTCGCGAAAGCTCGGGTATCACTTTCAGCAAAAGGTCACGCGGAGCGAAAGGCGCGAATTGGTAAGATGATGTCAAGCGCCGTTGTTCTGGCTGGGGGACGTGGCCGGCGAATGGGACAGCCGAAGGCGCTGCTCAAGTTAGGCTCGCAGACTTTCCTCGAGCGAACAGTTGCCGAGCTGCGCCGCCTGTTCGACGACGTGATAGTGATGGCGGCACCTGAGTCCGCGGTAACTTACCGTTTGCCGAACGTCGCAGCGCGCGTGATCTTCGATTTTCGACCGTTTGAGGGTCCCCTGTCCGCGCTCGCGCAGGGCTTGGGAGCCTCGCGCGCCGAGGTCGTCTTCGCGTGCTCATGTGACTTGCCTTTTTTGCGCGCCGAATTGGCAGCCGCCTTGTGCGATTGGATTGAAACACACGACGCAGCGATTCCCTTGGTCAAGGGACGCTTTCAACCTTTGGTAGCAGCTTACCGCCAACGTGTGGGTTTGGTGGCGCAAGAGCTTGTCACAAACGGCGAGCGAAGCCTTCAGGCTTTGATCGCCAAGCTCAAAATAAAAGTGATCGGGGAGGAAAAACTGCGAAAGCTCGACCCTGAGCTTAAAGCGTTTTGGAACGTGAACACACCAGAGGACTACCGAGCGGTCCTCGAACACGTAGAGACCAGCAAATGGTTGCGGCGTGTCTAGGGTGCGTCAGGAACTGGCTGTGACGATCAGCGCTTGGGAACGTTCATGTCGCCAACTTCACGCACCTCAAAATGAGCGTGAAGAGTCAACTACTCGGTCGGCATATGTTGAACGAACGCTAACGGCGCAAAATAAAGGAGGCTGCAATGGACAATAAGTTGAAAATTGGCGACCAAGATTTACTACTCGTAGTCGACGTACAAAATGACTTCTGCCCAGGCGGAAGACTAGCTATTCCAGAGGGTGACGCCGTGGTACCGGTAAT
The DNA here is from genome assembly GCA_021324755.1 of Pseudomonadota bacterium. GTDB lineage: Bacteria > Desulfobacterota > Binatia > Binatales > Binataceae > JAJPIL01. The sequence continues at coordinate 9,898 of JAJPIL010000026.1, read as the reverse complement.
AAACGAGCTTGCGCGGCGCTTCACTCATGCCGTACTGACGCAGGATTGGCATCCAGCTGGCCATCTATCCTTCGCTTCGTCCCATCCCGGCAAACAGCCGTTCGAGGTCATCACGGTCGATTATGGCCCGCAAACCTTGTGGCCCGACCACTGCGTACAAGGCAGTCGCGGTGCCGAGTTTCATCCGGAGCTTTCCGTTCCATGCGCTGAGCTTATCTTGCGCAAAGGTTTTCGCAAAAACGTGGACTCGTATTCCGCCTTTCGCGAAAACGATCGCAAAACTCCCACCGGGCTTGCAAGCTACCTTAAGGAACGCGGCTTTTCGCGAATCTTTGTCACGGGTTTGGCCCTAGACGTATGCGTCCGCTACTCGGCGCTGGACGCGGTCAACGCTGGATTCGAAACCTACGTAATCGAAGATGCGTGCAGAGCTGTCGACCCCGGCAAAGGGCTAGATGCCACTCGAGATGACTTTCGTAACGCGGGCGTCAAGACAATTTTGAGCCGAGACATAATGTAGGCTTTGCTCATAACTCCACGGCCATATATATTTCGTTCGTTTCGCAGTCGGTTTTTGCGTTCCAATTTTTGGGGGACAAGCAATGGTAAAACTCGGATTTCAACTCCTTAACTCCGGCCCGCTTGCTACCACGGAGAACATCGTAAAGGCTGCGCGCAAAGCAGAAGAGTTAGGTTATGATTCCATCGTCGTGACCGACCATATCGTTATCCCTTACCAAATTCAGTCCCGCTATCCTTACAACGCAACTGGTCGATTCAGTATCGACGCTACCGACAACTACCTCGAGCCGCTTTCGCTGCTGTCGTATGTGGCAGGCGCAACCTCGCGAATAAGGCTCGGGACAAGCGTGCTTGTGGTCCCTTACCGTAATCCGGTGTTGACCGCCAAAATGCTAGCAACGATGGACTTTTTGTCCGGCGGCCGATTTTTCGTAGGCGTCGGTTCGGGATGGCTTGCTGAGGAGTTTGTCGCGGTCGGTTCTCCTCCCTTCGAGCAGCGTGGCAAAGTGACGGACGAATGGCTCGAGATATTTATCAAGTTGTGGACTGAACCGCGGGCAAGCTTTGCGGGGAAGTTTTACCGCTTTTCGGACGTGGGATGCTTTCCCAAGCCGATACAAAAGCCGCATCCGCCAATTTACGTCGGCGGCAACAGCAAGCCAGCCATTAGACGCGCCGCAAAATACGGGCAAAGCTGGCACGCCTTTAGAGTGCCTGCACAGGAGCTGACGGGCTTGCTGGCTTTTTTGAGAAAGAAATTGACCGAGCGGGGCCGCGACATTTCCGAATGCGGCTTGAGCGTGCGTTACGGCGTGAGAATCGTTGGCAACGGAGCCGACACTTCGCGCCGTCCTGGGGAAGAACCGGGCCGCGTATTTGTGGGCACGGCAGCGCAAGTCGTCGAACAGCTTAAACCTATTTGGGAGCTTCGGCCCACGGATGCTATCTTCGATTGCCGCACGGGCAACTTTAGCGAAGTCCTTGAAACAATGGAGCGACTGATTCAAGACGTGTATCCAAGACTGTCTCAATGAAGCAAGGGACTTGGATAGTACCGTTTGGCTTGGTAGAGAGTGAACAATTTATAAATCGGCATAGCTTCTGAGACTCATGAGACCGTTTAGAGCGCCGATAGCAGCGTTGTCCGGGCCGAAATTGTTGTTGTAGCGCTCGATGCCTGTTAACTAACTAGACTAAAAGTGAGAGGAACCATAATGACGATGGACGTTCACGCGCGACGACTGGAAGGGAAAATTGCGTTCGTGACTGGGGCGGCTCGAGGTATCGGGCGAGCGATCGCGATGAGATTGGCCGCGGAAGGGGCACAAGTAGCCGTTACGGACATTGACGAGGACGGCGCTGCTCGCACGGCTCAGGAGATCTCCCAGCAAGCGCGAAGCAAGGCTGTTTCAATCCGTCTCGACGTAACGCAGTTGAACGATGCTCTGGATGCCGTTGCTAAAACCGAGCGTGAACTCGGCCCGATCGACATCCTGGTCAACAACGCGGGATGGGACATCGTGGAGCCGTTTGTCGAAAGTGACCCCAAAACGTGGGAAAAAGTAATTGCGATCAACTATCGAGGCGTCCTCAATTGCTGCAAAGCTGTTATTCCCGGAATGCGGCAGCGCTCGCGCGGCAAGATAATTTCAATCTCGTCCGACGCCGGTCGAGTCGGTTCGACGGGCGAGGCGGTGTATGCCGGATGCAAGGGCGCGGTTATCGCGTTCTCCAAGACTCTGGCGCGCGAGCTTGCTCGAGACAACATCAATGTAAATGTCGTATGCCCGGGGCCCACAGAAACCGCCTTGCTACAGAACGCGATGGTTGGGCGGGAGAAACTGTTCGAGGCGATGAAGCGCTCGATCCCGATGCGACGCTTCGCCCAACCTCATGAGATCGCTGGCGCTGTAGCTTTCTTCGCGTCGCCCGATTCTGACTACGTCACCGGACAAGTGCTTAGCGTAAGTGGCGGTCTAACGATGGTGGGCTGAGCTTTGGGCATGCGAGCGTCAAGACGAAGGCTTTATCAGTCCGCGCTCGGCGCACCACTCATAAAGTCGCGCGAGAAAGTCTAGTTCGGCCGGATGCATTTTTTCTTTGGCTTCTTCCAAGTCAAAAAACTGCGCGCGGTCGATTTCTGGAAATTCTCTCTTTTGGCCCGATTTTGGTGGCCACTCCAGCACGAACGTGTTGCTTTTTACCGACGAGGGATCGCAATCGCTTTCGAACGCCCACGCGTAAACGGTCTTGCCGCCGCGATGTTTTACAGTACCAAGGGGAATCAACGGCTCCTTTGGCGAAAGACCCGTCTCCTCGGTAAATTCTCGTTTTGCCGCTGCTAGTGGCTCTTCCCCAGCCTTGAGCTCTCCTTTGGGCAAGAACCAAGCCCCCTTGTCCTTGCCTGCCCAGAAGGGTCCACCTGGATGGACCAGCAAAACTTCGAGTCGTCCTTTGTCGCGCACGCGAAACATCAGCAAACCGGCACTCGTCTTCCCCATAGCGGTTCCTTCGCACCTCAAAATTTCTACTCGGTGCACGAATTCCTTTGAAGGCAGAACCCATAGGCGCTACAACACTGCCATAAATAGTGGCGAGCTTGTCGCGTGAGAATCGCGGGATTTTTTTCAAAGCTGACCCATACGCGAGGCGACAGACCGTGGGCCGATTCGCGTCAGATTGGTCAAGCTGCCTCTTCCAGCTCTTGCTAGAGACTTAACTAGAGACGCACTGGACATTAGTCGCTACACGCTAACTTTTGCCGCCACGTAGAACTTGATTCGTTGCCTTCGCTGCTTTGCGCCGCAGGCGTCAGTGTTTTATTACCGACTTATACAGCTCAGCGCGGCAACAAAGCAGCGTTACTTAATCGCAAAGTTCAAGACTCGCGTTCTGCCGCGCCTCATCTCGCTGCCTCGGCCCGTAGCGTCTCAACAGTTCGTCGCGCGACATCCAAACCTCGCACGGCAAGGTCGTCGGCGTGCTTCCCTGAAACACGCGCCTCGAGCCCTGAATGCTATAGAGTATTAACAGGCCTGTCATGTAAAACTTCTCGAACCGCCTACGAAGCCCCATTTCTGGATTGCGCGGCACGAAGCCCAAACGCCGAGCTGCCTTGACGAGGATCGTAAATCCACAAATCGCTCGAATTGCGCGTTCCTTGTCGACTTCTTCCAACCAACTGGCAAGCCGCCGCAAATCTTCCCGGCAGGCTGCGAACGGATTTTTGCGACCGGAAGCGACTAGGCTCAAAATAGCTTGGTTGTTACAGTGCAACTCCCCGACCAAAAAGCCGTCTCGTATTAACGTTCCGTCCGGCAAAAGCAGCGGACTTCCCCGGTACGGCGAGAGGCGAAGGCTTAAAAGGCCGTAAGGGGCCTTGGGAATTTCCGTTTTGGGCCACAAACGATTCGCCAATAGCTCCCAAGCCTGCCAAGCCGCCAGCGGTCCGCGCGCCCGCCCCGGCGTTACGCCAAGGCTGAGAATTCGCCAGGCCAGTCGACCAAAGGACGTAAGTGAATGCCTGTCCGCAGCACGAGGGTTCCACAAAAACTTGCGCACCCGAATTCGGCCGCCAATTCGGCCGTAATATGGCACATCGGACGAACCGAAAACCCTATCTGTCCCAGCCATAAAAGCTTCTGGCCCAGCTCCGCCAGGAGCGTTGATCTTGCGCGAGCAACTGATTCGCGACTGTTTCTCAGAAACGACCAGAAAGCTTCTAAAGCAGAAAAGCAGCCGATGCCATTTTCTACTCCGCTGCGCTGGGTCAAGACGAAAGATGTCCGAGACGATTCAGAAAGTCTAACAGCAGTTGATTCACCTTATCGGGCCGCTCCTGCTGAATCCAATGGCCTGCGCCCGGCAGCAGAAACTTGCCTTGCAGCTTGGGGACGAAATGCTCAAGCTTTTGGTACGCGTCGCGATAAAATTCGACCACGGGATCCTTGTCACCGGCGATAAACAGCGCAGGCTGAAGTATTTTCGCCCCGTTGAGAAAGGGCGTAAGCTCCCAGTTAAAGTCTATGTTCCGATACCAGTTGAGCCCTCCGCTAAATCCCGTCCGACGGAACTCCGCAGCAAAAAATTTTAGGTCTTCCTCGCTAAGCCACTGCGGAAGTTTGTCTGGCACACTGAGCGTTCGCGAAAGTGGTTCGTCACGGTCAAAGAGGTAGCGCCACCGCTCTTTTGGCGAAGCCTCACCCGAAGCCGAGTAGAAAATCGCCAAAAGACTTTTTTCTAAATCGGCCTCGAGCTCGCTCTCAGCCCTGCCGGGCTCCTGAAAGTACTCTTGGTAGAACACTTTGTCACCCGCCAAGGCGCGCATCAGCTCGCTCGGTCGTGCCGACGGGCGCGGAATGTATGGCACACTAAGCAGGCCAACTGCCGTAAACAGGTCTGGCCTGAGCAAACCGCTATACCAGGCCACAGGCGCGCCCCAGTCATGCCCGACGATCACGGCAGAGGTATAACCAAGCTCCTGAACGAGGCCCACCATGTCGCCCACTAACTGAAAAATGCTGTATGCTCTGATTTCCGCCGGTCGGTCCGTCTGGCCGTATCCTCGCTGGTCTGGTGCGACGACATGAAAGCCCGCTTGCGCAAGCGCTTTTAATTGGTGACGCCACGAGTACCAGCATTCTGGGAACCCGTGGCACAAAAGCACCAACGGACCGTCCCCCATCTCGGCGAGGTGCATCCTGATTCCATTGGTGTGCACAAAACGATGACTAACTTCGCAAGACACTTCTCGCTACCTGTAGATAACCTTCCAAAGCACTCCGACAGACTTCAAAGCCCGTCTTTCGGGTCCCCCATACCTTCGACACGATTTAGGAAACGTCTGGGGCACACTTAAGAGTCCGGCCTTATTGTTCGCTCAGCCGAGCGCCTGAAGATGATCTCGAAAAATTTCCTTTAAAAGTCCCTTCCAGAGCAAGGTTTCATCTGCCTGGGTCAATCTATACGCACGTACTCGAAGTCGATAGGTTTGCCATTTATACCTCTGGCAGGCGGTGCAATCCAGGCTGCAAACTTACCAGGCTCGATCACGGGGCGCATGAGTGAGGCGACAAATTCCTTGTCGGCCTGTGTCGGAAGCCATTTTGCCTCGTTGCTGCGCCATTCCTGTTCCGAGACAATTCGACCTTCGGGCGTTATCCATAGGCCGGCGAAATGCCCCACCTTGCGGTTAAAACCGCGATGCGGCAGTTTGAGCTCGAAATCGATCCCTGCAGCTCGAATTATTCGATTCCAGCGCTCCACGCCCTTTTGACAATCAGCGATATAGTCGTCGCGAAGCCTCTCGTTAAGTGCGGCCAGGGCAGGCACCTCTTTGACGTCAATCGTTGAACCCTCGGGAGTTACGACTGGATAGGTTGAGCCTTGCAAACGATGGTCGTCGGCGAGCTTTTCTTCCTGATACCGCCCCTTGAGCCCCATCGCGTAATAGTTTGCAGCATTCGTGGAAAGCTCCGAACCGAAAAGGTCGAGCGAGACCGAATAATGGAAGTTGAGGTACTTCTGGATGAGCGCTAGATCGATCCCGCCATATTTCCCAACCTGGTCAGTATCATGCTCACGCATAAGCTCGCACGTTCGCCGAACGATCCGCGCCACGCCGGTGTCGCCTACGAACATGTGATGAGCCTCTTCGGTCAACATGAAGCGGCAGGTGCGAGCAAGCGGATCGAAACCCGACTCAGCGAGCGCGGCGAGCTGAAAGCGACCGTCGCGGTCGGTAAAAAACGTGAACATAAAAAACGAAAGCCAGTCCGGCGTGTCTTCGTTGAAGGCGCCCAGGATCCGGGGTTTGTCTTTATCGCCCGAATGCCGATTCAAAAGCTCGTCCGCCTCTTCGCGTCCGTCACGGCCAAAGAACTTGTGTAGGAGGTAGACCATCGCCCACAGATGGCGTCCTTCTTCGACGTTGACCTGGAATAGGTTGCGCAAGTCGTAAAGCGATGGCGCCGTCCGGCCGAGGGCTCGTTGTTGTTCCACCGACGCGGGCTCGGTGTCGCCTTGCACTACGATTAAGCGCCGCAGAGCGCCGCGATACTCTCCTGGGACCTCCTGCCATACAGGTTCGCCCTTGTGCTCGCCGAAGGCGATCGTCCTGCCAGGTTGTGGCTCGGCCAAGAAAATCCCCCATCTGTACTCGGGCATCCGCACGAAGCCAAATTGAGCCCATCCAGCCGCGTCGACCGATACTGCCGTCCGCAAGTACACTTCATTGGTCTTAAACGCCTGAGGCCCCATCTCGCGCCACCAATCCAAAAAACGCGGCTGCCATTGCTCCAAAGCCCGCCTGAGCCGTCTGTCCTCAGCAAGGTTTACATTATTGGGAATACGCTCGGAGTAATTGACACTGCTCATACTCGCCTCCCGTCGAAATCAGCGCGCAGTCCCGTGCCGTAGCGCCTAAGTGCTCCCTTTTCCCCCGTCGCATTGGGCCGCAGGAAGATCCAGTTCTGCCAAGTGGAAAGGCGCCCGAAAATCTTAGTTTCGAGCGTCTCAGGACCGACGAACCGCAGCGACGCCTCGAGCCCCGTAAGCGCGTCTGGGGAAAAAGCGGCCCTTTCCTCCAATGCCAACCTAAGCTCGTCTTCCCAGTCGATTTCGTCCGGAGCCGCCGTAATTAAGCCCAACTCAAATGCTTGCTCGGCTTCGAGCTCGTGGCCCAGCACGGTTTCACGCAGCCGGCGCAAAGCTTCGCGGTCATGCCAAAACCGCGTCTCTAAGCGGCTCAACCCGTTCGCCATCGGTAACGACCCAAAATTTAACTCGCTGAGCGCAATACGAGCCGGTTCGCTTTGGCTGCCGTCAAAGGTTCCCGAAAGCATGTACGAGCGGTCAGCGGCCAGAGCCAACTCGAACAGCATCCCCACGAAGCACGATCCGGGCTCGATCACCGCAAACAGCGAGCGCGAGGAAACGTCAAGACGTTTCAACACACGCTTCCAGTAAAGGACGATCTCGCGCACGAGCCAATGGCTTCGGTTCTTCCACAAGAACTGGTCATAGGCGGCGACCGTGGATAGCTCTCCGCGCGTTTTGAAAACCCACGTTGTTAGTGCGTCCTCGTTGAAGCGCAAATGGAGGATCGCGTCTTCGAGCTCGCGTGCCAATCGCAGCGGCCAAAAGTCGGCACCCAGGGCGACCATCGCCTCGACACTGGCAGGCGGTGCCACGGCGGGTGCCTGCACCTCGAAACTCGCCACTTTTCGGTACCGGTCAAAAGTTAGGGTAAGGTCCTGGTAGGCGATCCGGTCCTGCTCGACCGTGCGAACGATCGGCGTAAGAACGATCCCCTGCGCCCCATCGGGACGATCAGAGCGGCTTGCGAACTCTCGCGCCCGCGCCAAGGCCGTCTGCCGCAGTCTACTGCGGGTAACCAGTTCGTCAACCAAGCGCCATTCTACCGCCCGGCTTCCTTTGACGCCTTCCTCGGTGGTGCAGAAAACGTCTGCCAAGTCGCGCCTGACTTTTCGCTTGTCGACCAAGCGCGTGAGCCCTCCGGTACCCGGCAAGACGGCCAGCAGGGGCAGCTCAGGCAAGGCCACCGAGGTGTTGCCGTCATCCGCCATCAGTATATACTCGGTGGCCAGTGCGAGCTCATAACCGCCGCCGGCGCAGGGTCCGTTTATCGCCGCAATCCAGGTTTGGCCGGAGAAGGCGGAAGCGTCTTCCATGGCCAACCTTGTTTCATTAGTGAACTTACAAAAGTTTACCTTAAAGGCATAATCTGCCTGTGCGAGCATCCGTATATTGGCCCCCGCGCAAAACACGCGGTCCTTGGCTGACGTCAGCACGACTGAACGGACCTCCGGATGCTCGAAACGAAGCCGCTGCACGGCATCGTACAACTCGATATCCACGCCCAAGTCGTACGAGTTCAACTTAAGTTCGTAGCCCGGATGGAGCCCCCCATGTTCGTTCACGTCCATCAAAAGCCACGCCACCGGACCGTCGAATTCAAGCTTCCAATGTTTGTAGCGCGAAGGCTGGGTCTGAAAATCGATCATCGCGGTTTCCCAAAACTTCCCTGCCAGGCTAGAACCCCAACCGAATTACAAGCCGCGTATGTTGGGGCTAACTTTTAATTCCATTCGACTTTCGCAAAAAACTTGCACCACTTTTCGCGCGCGCTCTAACTTGCCCCCTCGTCCCCGCTCGGCACGCTGGAACCCTTGTGATGGCTATTTTAGTCTAACTCTACGGTCAACCTTTTAGAAGGCAGCTTAATCTGGGCCCCAAGGCAACCTTTTGATAGCGAAGCATCAAAAAAGTAAGCCGGCCTTGACCGCATGTTCCCCGTGTTTCCGTTTTTTTCAGCTAAATTTAGGAATCATTTATGCTTGAACCTCGCGGATGAGCTCAAATCGATGTCTAACGATAGGCGTTTCTTGAAGCTACGTACCGGACGAATTGAATTTGAAATTTACGGCACTCTTGCGCCCGACACTTTGGCGCTAGTCTTCCTCCACGACGGGCTCGGGTGCTGCAGCCTGTGGCGCGATTTCCCGCAACGCGTGGCCAATGAGTCCGGACTACCGGCGGTAGTTTATAGCCGGCCCGGTTACGGCGCGTCCGATCCGGTTGAGCCGCGATCCTCTGTGCGGTACATGCATGACGAGGCGTTGGACGTCTTGCCGAGCGTGCTGAAGGAGTTACATGTGGGAAGGCACGCGCTTGTGGGACATTCGGACGGCGCTTCGATAGCCATAATCTATGCTGGTCATGCGCAGCCGAGCAATCTCGAGGGCTTAGCGTTAATCGCGCCCCACGTATTCGTCGAACCAGTAACGCTAAGATCGATCGCTCAGGCGCGAGAAGCGTTCGAAAAAGGGGAACTTGCGGCAAAGCTGAGGGTCTGGCACGGAACAAATACCGAATACGCGTTTTTTCGATGGAACGATTCTTGGCTCCACCCAGACTTTCGGCATTGGAACATCGAGGAATACATTCCAAAGATTCGCGTTCCTATTCTCGTTATTCAAGGCGATCAAGACGAGTACGCAACGCTCGCTCAAGTCGATGCAATCCAACGCGGTGCCCGCGTACCAGTTAGAAGTTTGGTGCTCGATGGATGCGGGCATTTTCCCCAGCGAGAAAAGCCCGATACGGTGGTTAAAGCGATCGCCGACTTTGTCGTCTCGCTCAAGCCGATAACTTCTTAATCCAAAAACCTAAAAGCGGTCGCATCCGCAATCTCGCGCGCGCGTTCGGGAGGCGTCGACGGGTCGCGGCTGCCAGCGATAACTAGCGTAGGAAGCTTGATCGAACGAATCGATTGGCGCTGGCCCATGTCACGGATCGCCATGCAACAACCCGCGTAACCCTCGGGCGAGGTCGAAAGAAGCATCCGTTTTATCGG